>CAZICD010000117.1:0-12022 GCA_964537725.1 uncultured Spirochaetaceae bacterium
TCGGCGCGCACGGCCTCTTCGTCCATCGTGTCGGTGGCGACGAGCGCGGGGCTCGGCTTGCGCGAGAAGACGAAGTCGCGCGCGATCGCCTCCGCGCCGCGGTGCACGTTCACCCACGGGCTCATCGAGACCTTGCGTACGTTCGGGATCGTGCGGACGAGGTCGATCTTCCGGTCGAGCGGCTCGCAGCAACCGTAGTAGCCCAGACCGAAGCGCTCGTACCAGGGGCGCACGTAGTCGATCTCGAACTCCTCGTGCATCGCCGGCGACACCGACGAGAAGATCTGCGCCATACCGAAGGTCCACAGGTCGGCCGCGCGCACGCGCGCCGGGTCGAAGCCCGGCGCGGGCAGCTCGTCCGCCCACGCCCCGGTGCAGTGGATCGTCGCCATGGGACATCCGAGCAGCCCCTGCTCCTCGAGCTGGTCGAGCATGCGGTGGTAGGCCGCGGTGACGCGGCCGATCATGCGGTGCAGGAAGTCGGGCCGATCGACGAGGTCGTACAGCGAGCGCTCCACGCCGTGCCACTCGGCGATGCGGTCCCAGAAGGCGAAGCTCGGATGCACGCCCTGCATCCGCACGTCGAGGATTCCATCGAAGAGCTCGCGCGCGCGTTCCTCGTCGCGGGATGTCGCTTCCTCGTCGAGCCGGACCTCCGGCATGCGAACCTTCTCCAGGTCATCCTCGGTCTGGAGCTGGTCGTGGTAGAGGTGGCCCACGACGTCGTTTGTGGGATCGAGCGCCGAGACGTCCTCCTCCGCGGTGATCCCCAGGTGGGCGCCGCGGATCGTCTTCGGTACGTCGACGTACGGCTCCACCACCGTGTCCGCCCGCACGTGGCGCCAGCGGTAGAGCGTCCGCCGCAGCCCGGTCTCGATGCCCGCGTAGAACGGGTCGTCGCAGACGCACCGAAGCTCGTCGTCGACGTCCATCTCGTGCCACGGGATCTGGTCGATCATGAACATGGGCCGTTCGGGTTCGAGCCCGTTCAACCGCTTCCACAGCCGGATCGTCTCCTGTTGGTCGGGGAGCGCGGCGATCTCGGCCACGCGGCCTGCGAGGTCACGCAGCGTCTTGCGCTGCGCCGTCGACAGCCCGGTCCCGCCGGTCGGCCTCGTGCTCATCGGTTCCCTCCTGCGCCGCCATCGCGCATCATCCTTCGCTCGTAGCACTCGTTGTACCAGAGCGCGTTCTCCACCGGCGTGTTCGCCGGGATATGGTTACCCACCGCGAGGAAGTAGCCGGGACAGTCGCGCCCGATAGCGATGCACCGATCGACCTCGGCCTCGATCTCCTCGCGCGAGCCCGACAGCAGGATCCGGGTGTCGGCGTTTCCGATGAAGAAGTGCGTGCGCCCGTAGCGCTCGGCGATGAGCTGCATGTCGGTCATCGGCTCCATCACGAAGCCGTCCACTCCGGCCCCGGCGAGGTCGTCGACGAAGAGCGTGTAGTCGCCGTCGGAGGTGTAGGCGATCTTCTTGCCCGCCTCCTTCAACGGCTCGAAGAGCATCCTGTAGTTCGCGAAGACGTGGGCGCGGTACCACTCGGGCGCGATGAAGGGGCCGGAGGTCCAGACGATGTCGTCGTGCACCATCACGAGCGGCGCCTCGCAGTCGGCGAGCGCCTCGTAGAAGCGGCGCATCCACTTCGCGTACCGGTCGGTGAAACGTCCGAAGCCCCTCGCGTCGAGGCCGGCGGTCAGCAGGAGCGTGTCCCAGCCGAGCATGTCGATGAGCCCGCTCACGACGGTGATGTAGGTACCGGTCATGTTGACCGCGTCCGGATACCGGTTGCAGTTCGCGCGGTAGTGGTCGTTGAACCCGCGCACGAGGTCGCCGTGATCGTAGTGGGGAAGTCCGTAGAGCGGGTCGAAGGCGAGCACGGCGTCCGGGTCCGGGAAGGCGGGCTCGCCCCGCGCGTGGTAGTCGGAGCCGGCCTGCGCGTACGCCGCGTGCCCCATGTCGGTGGTGTACTCGCCCAGGAAGCTCGAGCTCACGAGCGTACTCCAGCGGAAGTCGTAGCTCCACGCGCGCATGAACTCTACGGATGCGGCCTCGCGTTCGGCCGGGGGCGAGTCCGCGGTGACCTCGCGGCCGGTGACCGCCGCGACGAGCGGCCAGTGGTAGCTCTCCGCCGAGTACTCGGTCCGCGGGATGCGCGCGGGCTTCTCCAGATTGATCGCCGCCCATCCGTCTTCGTACGACACGCCGATACCTCCGGTCGCGCCGCGCTCAGTACGAGCCCAGCTCGAGCCCCCGATCGACGAAGTAGCGGTACGTGTCGTAGTCCACGGTGTCGGGGATCGAGTGGTCGCTGTGCAGCACGTAGCCGAAGCCGTCCTTCACGAGCGGGATCTTCGACTCGAGCTCCCGGTCCACGTCGGCGCGGTCGTTCGTATAGAGCGTGCGCACGTCGATGCCGCCCATGAAGCTCAGCCGGTCGCCGAACCGGCGGTGGAGATCGACGAGGTCCATCCCTGCCTTCACCTCGATCACCTGCAGACAGTCGATTCCGGCCTCCATCATGCCGGGCACGAGCGGGTCGACGTAGCCGCAGGAGTGCATGATCACCGGCAGGTCGTGCGCCTTCGCGAATTCGATGGTGCGCGCGTGGTACGGCTGGATGATCTCACGGTACATCTGCGGCGACATGAACGGTCGCTGCTTGAACCCCATGTCTTCGTAGAACCAGATCCCGTCGGGGTAGCCCTCTTCCTCGAACAGGATCTCCTGCAGGCCGATCGTCAGGTCCGCGTAGGTCGATGCCATGTCGCGGACCCAGTCCGGGTCGAGCGCCATGCCGACGAGCATGTGCTCGTGGCCGCAGACCGGGTGCATCTGCTCGAAGACGTTCACGCCGGACCAGCAGAAGAATCGATCCGCCTTCGCCGCGGCCTCGCGCGTGTCGCGGTACGCCTCGAAGTCGATCCGGCGGCGCTCGGGCGTGAGCTTCGGCTTCACGAGCTCTTCCCAGGCCTGGCGCTCCTTCACCGCGAAGTCGACGTGCTCCGGCGTCGCGTCGTGGAGCTTGTGCCGGCGGAGCACCGCGCCGTTCCCGTCGCGCGTGAGGATCGTCTCGTCGGTCTCTTCGAGCACCTCCGGTTCGTAATCGAGGTCGGCGGTGCAGTTGAACGCCCAGCACAGCTCGAGATCGTAGCCGAAGTGGTCGTGCGGACTCTCGTCGCCCGCCAGGTGGCCTTCGGCGGCCCACTTCTTCCGCGTGTCACCCCAGAAGTGCTCGAAGAGCCCGATCCGGTCCACCGGTTGTCGTGCGAGGATGCGCGAGATGCGTTCGTGCGAGGTCATGCGGCATCGTCGCACCGCGGTGCGGGGGCGTCAAGTCCCGCCGCCGACCCGGTCCCACTCGTCGTAGACCGCGCGGACGTTTCCGATCCGGGCTCCCGCTCCGAACTCGCACTGCGCGATGCACCCGCCGTCGCGGAAGAGCTTCGCGTGCACGTCGCGCACCGCCTGCCGGACCTCGTCCTCGCTCGCGTCGACGAGCAGGTGCTGCCGGTCGATCTCGCCCCAGAAGGTGATACGCCCGGCGAACCGGGAGAGCTCGTCGAGGCCCATGCAGAAGAGCTGCGAGTTGACCGCGTCCACACCCAGCTCGACGAGATCGGGATAGATCGCGAGGATGTGGCCGTCGGAATGCATGAACGCGCGCTTGCCGTGCGCGTGCGCGATGTCGACGTAGTCGCGGTACAGCGGCTTGAACATCGACCGCCACAGCGCCGGGTTGATCAGCAGCGCGTGCTGCGCACCCCAGTCGTCCATGAACACGATGCCGTCCACGTCCGTCTTCGCCCACTGTTCGACGAGCCGGCAGGAGAGGGCGTGCATCGCGTCGATGAACCTCAGTAGGCCGGAGGGCGGGTCGGTGAGGTCGATGTACAGGTTCTCGGTCCCGCGCAGGAACTGCAGCCGCTCGAACGGACGCGCGAGGTTCGGCGAGAGCACGAAGGCATCGGTTGCCGAGCAACAGGCGTTGACGGCTTCCGGGTCGAAGGTCAGCCGCTCGGTGGGAACGTGGACGCGGGAGACGTCCTCCCACGCGTCGTCGGTGACGATCGGATCCTTCACCTCGCCGATGATGCCCTCCGAAACCTGGGTGAAGACGCAGCCCCATTCGTCCACGTACGTGCCCACCGCGTACGGATCCCCCCGGGTTATCGTCGGGCTGGCGAGTTGCTCCGGTGCGGTCGTGATGTCGGCGGGGTAGTCGCTTCGCAGCTGGTCCAGCTGCGTTCCGTAGCGGGCGTGCGCCCAGGGTAGCGTCCACAGGTCGCGCGGTACGCGTTCGGGCCGATCGAATTCGAGTGTCGAGTAGACGAGCTCTCGTGACGTCATGGCTGCCTCTGCAGAGGTTCTACCACGACGCGCGGGCGTCGGCAACGCGGCCGGTACTCTCGGGCCGGCAATCGCGCACACGATTGCTGCCGGAAATGGTTATGTTCACACCCGTGATCGCGAACGAAGCCAGTGGCCCCGGCGTACCCGGGACGATGCGCGACCTGCTCCTGCTCGGCCGTCTTCACTTCCCCTTCGGTGGGCTGCTCCTCTACGCGTTCGGCGTCCTGATCGCCTCGCGCTTCGGCGCCGACGTCGGGCTCCCCCGCGTCGTCCTCGGCTACCTCGTCATGCTCCCCGGACACCTCTCGGTCTCCTACAGCAACGACGCCTTCGACCTTGAGGCCGATCGATCGAACACCCCGACGCTCTTCTCCGGCGGCAGCGGCGTGCTCGTGCGACGCCCCGAGCTCCGCGGCGCCGCGATCGCGATCGCGCTCGGCCTGATCGCGGCCTCGCTCGCGCTCGCGGTCGTCTTTTCGGTCGTCCACGGAGTCGACTGGCGCTTCCTCGCGCTCGTCGTGGCGGGAAACGCGGTCGGCTGGTTCTACACCGCGCCCCCGCTTCGCCTGATCTACCGCGGGTACGGCGAGATAGCGACTGCGCTGACCGTGGGGCTGCTCGTCCCCGTAGTCGGGTATATCGCGACCGGGGCCCCGCTCGAATCCGCGCTCCTGTGGCTGGCGCCCATGAGCATCGCCTACGGCGTACTCTTCGTGTTCGGCGTGCAGCTTCCCGATCGCGAGGCCGACGCCGCGTTCGGCAAGCCGAACTGGACGGCGCGGATGAGTCCGGATACCGCGATCGTGGCGATGGCCGCCCTGTGCGTGTTCGCGACGCTGTGGCTGACGGGCGTCGCCCTCGTGCGCGGTACGGTCACCGCCGGCGCCGACGGCGGCGTGACGTTCTGGCCGCTCGCGCTCGCGTCGCTCATCCCGACGGTGACCGCGATCGCCGTTCTCGCGGTGCGGATGGCGAATCGCGGTCTCGCCGCAGTCCGCCCGACGGGTCCCATCATCCTCGGGGCGCAGATGGTATTCATGATCGTGGCGAACCTGATCCTCGCGTAACCCGTCGTTCGCGCGCTCACAAAATATGACCGCGGTCAGGTGTTTCTTGACCGCGGTCGAATTATGATTCACACTGAGAGCTCCGGCCCCGGCCGAAGGAGCGCAGCGTGAGAATCATCGTTCCCATCAAACAGGTACCCGAGACGTCGAGCGTCCGCATGGACCCGGAGACCGGAACCATCGTCCGCGAGGGCAGCGAAGCCGTCGTGAACCCGCTCGACCTCTACGCGATCGAGGCTGCGCTTCGACTGAAGGAGGAGCACGGCGGTCGCGTCGACGTCGTGAGCATGGGACCCCGGCGCGCGGAGGTCGCGATCCGCGAGGCGATCGCGATGGGCTGCGACGACGGGTGCCTCGTCTCCGACAAGAAGTTCGGCGGCGCGGATACGTGGGCGACGTCGTACGTGCTCGCGCAGGTTATCCGCGGGATGGGCGCGTTCGACCTGATCGTGGCCGGAGAGCGCGCAACCGACGGCGATACCGGGCAGGTGGGGCCGGGGATCGCGTCGTGGCTCGACCTCCCGTGCGCGACCTACGTCGCGCGCGCCGGGGGCGGCAGCGCCTCCCCCGGCGCCCTCGAGGTCGAGCGGCTGATCGAGGAGGGCTACCAGCGGCTCGAGGTCCGCCTCCCGGCGCTCATCACCGTGGTGAAGGAGATCGCGACCCCGCGCCTGCCGACGCTCGCCGGAAAGAAGCGCGCGATGCGCGCCGAGGTCACGCTGATAGACCGGGACGGTGTCGATGTCGAGCCGAGCTACATCGGCTTGAAGGGATCTCCGACCAGGGTCGTGCGAATCCGCACCCCGAAGGTCACGCGAGGCGGTCGTGTCGTAGACGCGCGCGACGGCGTGGAGCAGGCGGTGAGCGAGCTCGTGGCCTTCCTGCGCGAGCGCGATCTCGTAGGGAGGAGCGAACGATGAGCTACGTCTGGACGATCGCCGAACAGTACGACGGCCGGCTGAAGGACGTCTCCTTCGAGCTCCTCGCCCGCGGACGGCCGCTCGCCGACGCGATGGACACGAAGCTCGCCTCGCTGGTCATCGGCGCGGGGGTCGACGACGGGCAACTGCAGGAGCTCGTCGAGCGCGGCGCCGACGAGGTGTACACCGTCGCCGACGAGCGTCTCGCCGAGTTCGTCTGCGAGTCGTACAGCGGTATCCTCGCCGGACTGATCCGGACGTACGCGCCGAGCGTCGTGCTCGCCGCGGCGACGACGACGGGCCGTACGCTCATGCCGTACGTGGCGGTCCGCGTGGACGCCGGCCTGACGGCGGACTGCACCGAACTCGAAATCGAGCCGGGTACCGACAACCTCCTGCAGACCCGCCCCGCGATCGGCGGGAATATCATGGCGACGATCCGCACGCCGGACCATCGGCCGCAGATGGCGACCGTCAGGCCCCATTCCACGCGGCCTCTCGAGCGCGACGCGGGTCGCGCGGGGAAGATCATCGACGTGCCGGTCGGCGAGGGCGGGGATGCGTCGGTCGCCGCCACGTCCGGCGGCGGGCCCGCCGAGGAGCGTGTACGCGTGCTCGGCTATCGGCGCGAGGAGGCCGACTTCGTGAACCTCGAGGAGGCCGACGTCGTAGTCTCCGGCGGCCGCGGGCTCAAACGCGGCGACAACTTCCGCCTCGTGCGCGCGCTCGCCGACGCGCTCGGCGGCGAGGTGGGCGCGAGCCGCGACGCGGTCGACCGGGGCTGGATCGGGTATCCGCACCAGATCGGCCTCAGCGGAAAGACGATCTCGTCGCGTCTCTACGTCGCAGCCGGAGTCTCCGGGTCGATCCAGCACCTCGCCGGGATCAAGACGTGCGAGACGATCGTCTCCATCAACTCCGACCCGGACGCACCGATCCACCAGGTCGCCGACCTCGCCGTCGTCGGCGACCTCTTCGACGTGATCCCCGAGCTCGTGAAGCAGCTCGGCGGGAGCGCCTCCGGCGCGGCCGCGCCGGGCGAGTCGGAGGCCGCGCCCGCGGGCCAGGGTCTCACCCCGGTCGCACCGCAGCCTCCGCGTACCGGCTACGCCCCGGTGACACCGCAGCTCGTCGCCGAGCTCGGGCGTATCGTCGGCGAGCGCGCCGTATACTCCGACGCAGAGCGGCTCGAGGCGTACTCGCACGACGAGACGAACGCGGCGGAGTACGGCGCGATGCCGGAGGTCGTCGTCCTCCCGGAGACGAGCGAGCAGGTCGCAGAGGTCGTTCGGCTCGCCAACCGCGAGCGCATCCCGGTTACGCCGCGCGGCGCCGGGAGCGGGCTCTCCGGCGGGGCGATTCCGTCGAGCGGCGGGATTGTCGTGTCGCTCGAGCGGATGAATCGGCTGCTCGAGATCGATGTGGACAACATGGTCGCGGTCGTCGAGGCGGGGATGGTCACGAACGAGTTCGCCACCGCCGTGCAGGAGCGAGGACTTTTCTTCGCCGGCTACCCGATGAGCCTCGAGACCTGCTACATAGGCGGCAACATCGCGGAGAACGCCGGCGGCGGCAAGGCCGTGAAGTACGGAGTAACGGGAAGGTACGTCGCCGGGCTGGAGCTCGTGACGCCGGCCGGCGAGATCGTCGAGCTCGGCGGCAAGGCGTCGAAGGACGTCTCGGGGTACGACCTCAAGCAGCTCGTCGTGGGAAGCGAGGGGACGCTCGGGATCGTCACGAAGGCTACGATCAGGCTCGTCGGCCACCCTCGCGTGAGCTCGGTCCTGCTCGCGCTCTTCGAGTCGCCGCGCGCGGCGATCGACGCGGTGCCGGCGATCATGGCGAAGGGGATTGTGCCCACGAGCATCGAGTTCATGGATCGCTTGTCGGTGCAGACGAGCTGCCGCTACCTCAACGAGAGCCTTCCCTACGAGGACGCCGGCGCCATGCTTCTGATCGAGGTCGACGGAGCGCGCGAGGAGCAGGTGCAGTCGGACCTCTTTGCGATCGGCGAGCTCTGCGAGGAGCACGGCGCGATCGAAGTGTACGTGGCCGAGGACTCCACGACGAAGGAGCGCATCTGGAGCGTGCGCCGCAACATCGCGGAGGCGTTCAAGGTGTACAGCCCCGAGCAGTCGCTCGAGGACATCGTGGTGCCGACCTCGCAGATCCCCGAGCTCATCCCCGAGCTCGAGCGGATGAGCGAAGCGTACGGCATGAAGATCCCCTGCTACGGCCACGCCGGCGACGGTAACCTCCACGCGACGCTCGTGAAGGACCCGGACATGGATGCGAAAACGTGGCGCGAACGCGAGGACGCGTGCCTCCGCGACCTCTACAGGGTAACGAGCATGCTGGGCGGCAAGATCAGCGGTGAGCACGGGATCGGCGTGAAGCGCAAGCGCTACCTCGCCGAGGTAACGAGCCCGGTGGAGATAGAGCTCATGCGCGCGATCAAGCGCGCGTGGGACCCGAACAACATCATGAATCCCGGCAAGATCTTCGACCTGGAGGATGCCGATGGCTGAGCAGAAGGCCGGCGCCCTGAACGAGCTGCGGGCGATTTTCAAAGAGCGGTGCGTCACCGACGACGAGAGGACGCTCGACCGGTTCTCGCGCGACCAGGTGGGTGACGAGAAGTACGACGCGCGACCGATCGCAGTCGTCTCGCCGGTGTCGACCGACGAGGTCGTCGCGCTCATGCGGTGGGCGAACGAGACCGGCGTGCCCGTCACCCCCCGCGGCGCCGGGAGCGGGCTCGCCGGCGCCGCGATCCCGTCCCCCGGCGGTGTCGTGTGCAGCTTCGCCTCCATGAACCGCATCCTCGAGATCGACACGGAGAATCTGATGGTCGAGCTCGAGCCGGGGGTGGTGACGAACGCGCTCGACGCGGCGCTCGAACCGCACGGGCTCTTCTTCGCCGGCTACCCCATGAGCGAGGACATCTGCTTCATCGGCGGCAACGTCGCGGAGAACGCCGGCGGCGGCCGCGCGATCAAGTACGGCGTAACCGCGGGCTACGTGCTCGGCGCGGAGGTCGTCACGCCGACCGGCGAGGTGCTCCACCTCGGCGGGAAGCGTCTGAAGGACGTGAGCGGATACAACCTGCTGCAGCTCCTCGTCGGCAGCGAGGGTACGCTCGGGCTGTTCACAAAGGTCACGCTGCGCGTCATCCCCCGACCGTCGCGTCGGGCGGTCGCGCTCGTCGCGTTCGCGGAGGCCGGGGACGCTGCGCGTTGCGTGAGCGCGTTGCGTGCGGCGAGCGACGTGCATCCCTCGTCGATCGAGTTCATGGACGGGCCGACCGCGCGCGAGACGAACGCCGCGATGCCGCGCGCCTCGCGGGGCGAGGTTCCGGACGGGGCCGACGCGCTCCTGCTCGTCGAGGTCGACGGCGACGAGTCGGTCGACGCCGAGCTCGCGCGGGCTCGCGCACTCGCCGAGGCGAACGGAGGCGCGACGGTCCACGCGGGCAGCGACGAGCAGGCGATGGACCGGGCCTGGAGGTTGCGCAAACAGATCCCGTGGTACGTGAAGCGCGCCGCCGGGCGGTACCACAGCCTCGAGGACGTCGTCGTGCCGCCCGCGGCGGTGGTGCGACTCGTGGACTTCGTCGCACGCCTGCGCGAGCGCTACGGCGTACCCGTGGCGATGTTCGGGCACGCCGGCGACGGGAACTTCCACGTCACGCCCATGAAGCCCGAATCGGCCCCGAGCGAATCGTGGCCTGCGCTCATCGACGCGCTGCTGCGCGAGCTCTACCGCGAGGTGATCTCGCTCGGGGGCACGATCAGCGGCGAGCACGGGATCGGACGCAAGCGGGTGCGGTATCTGGCGGACTTCGTGGAGCCGGCGCAGCTGGAGACGATGCACGCGATCAAGACCGCGCTCGACCCGAAGGGCGTGCTGAACCCGGGCGTGGTCCTCGCGCCGGCCGGTGGCGGCGTCGGGCGGGGGCGCTGAGTGGGCCGGCGCGAGGAGAACAACCGCCGCACGAAGGCGGCGATCGTGGACAACGCGTTGCGGCTCTTCAACGAGCGCGGCTACGACGAGGTCACGGTCGAAGAGATCACGCGCGCCGCCGGCGTCGCGAAGGGGACCTTCTACTCGTACTTCTCGGTGAAGAGCGACATCATCGTCGAGGAGTTCTGGAAGATCGACCGCTACTACGCCGACTACGCGTCGCGGAACCTCCGTCGCTATCAGGGGCCGGAGGAGAAACTGCGAGCGTTCACGCGCGCGCAGATGCGCTACGTGCGCGACGAGGTGGGCAACGACAGCCTGAAGATTCTCTACGTCAACCAGACGATCCAGCGCGGGGGCGACAAGGTGATCGTCAATCCCGACCGGCAGTGGTACCGCATCGTCTCGGGCGTCATCGCCGAAGGGCAGGAGGCCGGCGTCTTTCGAACCGATGCCGATGCCGGGGCGCTCGCCTACGGCTTCAACCGATCGATGCGGTCGGTCTTCCTCGACTGGTGCATCACCGACGCCGCCTTCGACCTCGTGAAGGAGGGGCTTGCCTACCTGGACACCTGGCTGCTGCCTGCCTTGAGGGCGCGGCGGTAGGCGCAGCCCGGGCGCGCGCGACCGGCGGTCGGCGCGCGCTCGGCTCTCTACCCGAACAGTCCCGTGTCCACGCCCAGCTTCGACCCGACTTCGCTCAGCTGGCTCACGAGCCCCGGCTCGAGCGGGATGCCGTCGCGTCCGCGCTCGGCGCGGGTGATCGCCTCGGGCTCGCCCGGGTAGCGGATCGGCGTGTCGGGATCCTGGCGCGGGAGCGCGTGCAGTTCCTTCACGTAGCTGTCCATCCGCGCGCGCACGTCGTCGATCGAGTGCAGCGCGCCGATGTCCCACATCGTGATGAAGTGGCCGAGCTTGCGCGGCGCCTCGAGCTCCTCGTACATCTTGTTGATGTGCGGGCCGTAGGGCATGCCCGAGAACATCGCGCTCAAGAGGTCTATGACCATCGCGAGGCCCGCGCCCTTGTAGCTGGCGATCGGGGTCATCCCGACGAGCGCGTGCGGATCGGTCGTCGGGTCGCCGCCCTCGTCGAACCCCCAGTCGTCGGGTATGGGACGGTCCTCGGCGCGCGCGAGCGCGATCTTGCCGAAGGAGACCTTCGTCGTCGCGAAGTCGAGCACGAACGGCTCGCCGGTCGTGGGAAAGCCGAAGGCGATCGGGTTCGTCCCGGCGAACGGTGCGCGCGCGCCGTGCGGTACGATCCGGACGTCGGTGTGCGTCGTCACCATGCCCACGAGCCCCGCGGCGGTGATGTCGCGCAGGTAGTAGCCGGCCATGCCGAAGTGGCTCGAGTTGCCCAGGACGACCGTCACCGACCCCTGCTCGCGGCAGATGGGAATGGCTTCGTCGACCCCCCGCTTCGTGACCGCGTGACCGAGCCCGTCGTCGCCGTCGACCTGCAGAATCGCCGGGCGTGGCCGATTGAAGGTGACGTTCGGTGTCGCCTTGATCGTACCGTTGGAGAGACGGTTGACGTAGTGCGGCAGCCTGATGATGCCGTGGCTGTCCACGCCGGAGAGGTTCGCCCACAGGAGGCAGTCGGTGACGGTCTGCGCATCGCCCTGCGGGACGCCGCATTTCTGCAGCACCGACTCGCAGTAGGCTCGCAGCGATTCAGACGGTATTCGCTTCATGGCTCCCATCCTACCAGAGCGCG
>CAZICD010000118.1:0-11967 GCA_964537725.1 uncultured Spirochaetaceae bacterium
AGAGGTCAGCCGGGTCTCCTCGTCCGAGAGGATACCGGCCTCGATGAGCGAGTCGGTCCCCCGTGGCAGGAGCGAGTCGCGGACGTCGAGCGGTCCGAGCGTAGAGCGGTAGCGGTCGACGATGGACTGGAGCAACGGCGTGACGAATTCCGGCACGACCCGGAGCGTCGACTGCTCATCGGTCACCTGGAGCTTGAACATCGCTCGCGGGAAGTCGGCTACGACGACGGAGGTCAGGCGCCGAAGCTTGCCCCGGCGGTCGGAGCGCGGATCGAGCGCTATCTCAACCATCCGTCGCAGCGAATCGAGGAGCGAGGATTCGGCGTCGTTGGTCTTCGCTGCCGTCATGCCCACTGGTCCGTTTCTACCCTGTTCGTGTTGGTGCAAGTATACCGCATTCGCCGCACATGGCAAGCTCCCGGCCGAGGACAAACCGCTCGAGGCGGGCGAGTGCAGGGACCCGGCGAAGCGCCGGCTCGCAGGCGACGAGCTCCGCGTACTCCGCGTACCAGCGCCGGAAGTCGGGGAAACGGGAGAACCGCTCGACGACGCTGCGATTGCGGAGCGACCACGGCTTGGGCCCGGCGAAGTGCGTCCCGAAGAGCAGCGACAGGTCCGGGTAGCCCGAGAGCCCGGCGAAACAGACGTCCACGTTGTGCCATCGGCCCGACCAGAACGCGGTGAGAAACTGCATGTCCGGCCAGCGGAAACGCGCGAGGCGCGCCGCCGGACCGTCTCCACGCGAGAGGCAACACCGGACGCGCTCGTACTCGGTGAACGAAGGCTCGAGTACGAGGAGCGCCGCGTTCACGCCGTAGTTGGTCGGATCGGCGAGCACGCGGTCGGTGATCGAGCCGGGCACCCGTGAGCCGTGCGGTGTTTCGCGGTAGTGATGATGCCACGCCCACCGGCCGTGGGCGAGCGAGCCGTCGGCGACGTAGCGCCGGAAGCGGTCGGTACGCTTGAAGAGGTCGGCGCGCTCGTTGACGATGCCGGCCGGCGTGTCGAGCAGGAACAGATGGTCGTAGCAGCGCAGGGGAAGGACATCGGCGTCGAGCAGGACGATCTTCTCGTAGGCGCAGCCCAGGTCGCCGTCGGCGCCGAGGCGCAGCGCGTTGACGCGGGTGAGGACCTGGCTCACGTGCTGGCGGCGCTGGTCGGCGTTCTCCGGACAGACGATCGGCTCAACCGGGACAACCCGGTCGAAGAGCAGGTCGAGCGCCGCGCGCGCGCGTCGCGACACGTCGCCGGTGACGAGGCAGACGAGGTCGGCGGTCGTCTCCTGACAACGCAGCGCCTGCGCGAGCACGAGCGCACCGGGAAGGTAGCTGTCGTTTCTGACGATATACGTGACGAATGCGTGGGTACGCATGGACGAATCCTTTTCAGTCGGGTGCGAGACCAATGAACTGAGACCGGGTTCGTCTATCTATCCACGCCTTCGTCCTCCATGTGCGGCCGCCGGGGGCGGGGTGAGTCCGCCGGCGGCGCTTACGCCGCCGGGCCGCGCGCCTTAGTGGTGCAGCAGTACCTCTTCCTCTTCTTCCTCGATGAACTGGCTCGTGTACAAGTGGTAGTACTTGCCGCGCAGCGCGAGAAGGTCGTGGTGGTTGCCCTCCTCTATGATCTTCCCGCCTGCGATGACGAGGATCCGATCGGCCCGGCGGATCGTCGAGAGCCGGTGCGCGATGATGAAACTCGTCCGCCCCTCGAGCACCGTCTGCACGGCGTCCTGGATGAGCCGCTCGGTCTCGGTATCCACGCTGCTCGTCGCCTCGTCGAAGACGAAGAAGACGGGATCCGCGATGATCGCGCGCGCGAAGCTCACGAGCTGCTTCTCGCCGGTGGACAGCAGGTTGCCGCCCTCGCCCACCTCGCTGTCGTAGCCCTTCTCGAGCCGCGAGATGAACGTGTGCGCGTTGACCATCTCAGCCGCGCGGCGGATCTCCTCGTCGGTCGCGTCGAGCCGACCGTAGCGGACGTTCTCCGCGATCGTACCGCTGAACAGATGCGGCTGCTGGAGCACGTAGCCCAGGTGCGACTCGTGCCACAGGATGCTCCGCTCGCGGTAGTCGCGCCCGTCCACGAGGATCTGCCCGGCGGTCGGCTCGTAGAACCGACACGCGAGGTTGACGATCGTGCTCTTGCCGCTCCCGGTCTCACCTACGAGCGCGATGCTCTCGCCGGGCTCGACGGTGAGGTTGAATCCCTTGAGGACCGTCTCGCCCTCCTTGTAGGTGAACTCGACGTCGCGGAACTCGATCCGGCCGTGTGCGCGCTCCCAGTTCTCGCGCTTCGGGGCGAAGGAGTCGCCATAGAGCTTCGCCACCTCCGGCGGGTCCTGGATGTCAGGCTCGGTCTCCACGAGCGACATGATCCGCTCGGCGCTCGCCTGCGCGGCCTGCAGCTCGGTGATCACGCGGGCGAGCTCGCGAATCGGCTCGAAGAACTGCACGGTGTAGCCCACGAAGGCCACGAGCGTCCCGTAGGTGATCGCACCGGCCATGACGCCGGCGCCGCCCGACCAGAGCGCGAGCCCCGTCCCGATCGATCCGAGCGTCAGGACGATGGGCAGGTAGAGCCCGCTGAAGATCGCGGTGCGTACGCTCATCCGGCGCATGCGGTTGGTGAGCTGCGTGAACTCCTCCAGGTTCGCCTTCTCCTGGACGAGGGCCTTGGTGGTCTTCGCCCCCATGATGCCCTCGTTGTAGGCGCCCGAGATCCGCGAGTTGGTCTTGCGCACCTCGCGGTTCGACTCGAGGATCCGCTTCTGGAAGTACATGCTCGCGAGCGCGAGCGGCGGGATCACCGAGAGCACCACCAGCCCCAGCGTCACGTCCATGCTGAGCATGAACACGCCGATGGCGATCATCATGCTGCCGCCCCACGCGATATCCACGAGCCCCCAGCTGATCGTATCGCCCAGGCGCTGCGCATCGCTCGTCATGCGCGCCATGATCCAGCCCACGGGCGTGCGGTCGTAGTAGCTGAACGAGAGCTCCTGCAGCCTGCGGAAGCCGGTCTTGCGCAGATCGTGGACGATGCCGACCTCGACCCGGCCGGCGAGCGAAATGAGCGCGAAGACGTTTGCAGCCTGAACGACGACGAGCACGCCGTAGAGCGCGAGGAAGCCGGCGAGCCCGTCGGTCGTGCCGGGCACGATGTAGCGGTCGATCGCGAGCTTGTTCATCATGGGAAAGAGCGCGTCGATCACCGCGACGAGTACCATGACGCAGCCGAGCCCGGTGAGATGCCATTTGTAGGGACCCGCGAACCGCAGCAGCTTCCGCCACAGGTGCGGGTCGAACTCCTTCGTGTAGTCCTGCTCCTCAAACTGGTTCATGGGTCAACTCCTTCTGCATCTCGTCCTCGAGCGAGTTCTGAATCGCCCAGACCCTCCGGTAGAGGCCCTCGCGCGCCATGAGCTCCTCGTGCGAGCCGGCCTCGACGACCTCCCCGTCGTCGAGCACCAGGATCAGGTCGGCCGACGCGAGCGTCGTCACCCGGTGGCTGATGATGAACGTCGTCGCGTGCCGCGCCCGGCGCGCGAGCGCCCGGCGAATCGCCACATCGGTCTCCGTATCGACCGCGCTCAGGCTGTCGTCGAAGACCAGGATCGGGTTATTCGTGATAAGCGCCCGCGCAATTGCGACGCGCTGTTTCTGCCCGCCGGAGAGCGTGACCCCGCGCTCGCCCACGAGCGTCTCGTACCCCTTGTCGAAGCTCTCGATCACGTCGTGCACCGCCGCGTCGCGCGCTGCCTCGAAGACCTCCGCGTCGTGAACGGCGTCGCGCGAGCCGTGCTTCGCGAGCCTGATATTCTCCTTCACCGTCTTCGCGTAGAGGAAGGGCTCCTGGAGCACGAAGCCGATGCTGCTCCGGATCCACTTCTTGTCGATCTCGCGCAGCTCCACCCCGTCGATTCGAACCGAACCGGCGGTATAGTCGTAGAGCCGGGCGAGCAGGTGCACGAGCGAGCTCTTGCCGCTGCCCGTGGGCCCGAGGATCGCGATCGTCATCCCGGGCTCCGCGGTGAAGCTGATCCCCTTGAGGATCTCGCGGTCGCCGTCGTAGGCGAAGTGCACGTCGCGGAACTCGACCCTCCCGGCGATCTCGGGCTTGAGCCCCTGCTCCACAGGGTACTCGGTGGGCGTCTCGAGCACCTCGTTGATGCGGCCGAGGCTCACCGTCGCCTTGCCCATATCCGCGAGGATGCGCCCGAGCGAACGGACCGGCCAGAGGAGCATACCCTCCACCGTGAGGAAGACGACGATGTCGCCGATGGAGATCGCGCCTTCGATCGCGAACCAGGTGCCCGCGAGCAGGATCGCCATCATGTGCCCCATCGCGAGGAAATCGCTCGTTCCCCAGTAGACCGCGAACACGCCGATGAGCCTGCGCGTGAGATCGCGGAACTCGGTGTTGCGCTCGGCGAACTTGTCCTCTTCGTACTTCTGCCGGGCGAAGGCACGGACCACGCGCACGCCGGTGAGGTTCTCCTGGAGCACCGTGGACAATCGGCCCTCGCTCTCGTCGCTCTTCTTGAACGCCGTCTGGACGCGCTTGAAGAAGATCGCCGAGAAGGCGAAGATCACGACGACGATCGGCACCGACAGCAGCGCGAGCGGCACGTGGATGCTGAACAGCAGCGGGTACGCGGTGAGCAGAAGGATGCCCGCGCGTCCTACCTCCACCATCTGGATCGCCAGGAATCGGCGGACCGTCTCCACGTCGCTCGTGCAGCGCTGGATCAGGTCACCGGTCTCGGCCTTCACGTGGTAGTCGTAGGAGAGGTGCTGCAGGTGATCGTAGAGGTCCTCCCGGATCCGCTGCGCCGCCCGCTCGCTCGCCTGCGCGGAGAGCTTCTTCTGCAGGAACTGGAAGACGCCACCGCACATCGTGATGAACACGATCACGAGCGCGGGGATCCACAGGTTCGCGCTGAGGTAGTCGGTGGAGACGGCGTTCGTGATCCAGCTCGCGAGGGGCCGGGGCAGATCGATCGGCTGATCGCCGATGATCGAGTCGATCGTCAGCCGCACCACGAGCGGCACGACGTACGCCGCGAGCGTTGCGACCGCGACCGACGCGATCGCCGCGGCGTAGGTCAGCCGGTAGCCGGTCATGAAGCCCCACATCTGAGAGAGTCTGCCAGGTTTCGTCGTTCGTTCGTTCTCGTTCATCTCACATACCAGTTCGGGCGACACCTCGGCCGCTGCACCACGCAACGGTCCGGGGTCCGGGTGAGCGATCCTCGACGAGGAGCGGACGGACCACACCCTCGTCGGAGGGCTCGCTGACTGAGTCGGGTAGCTTGTCTACAGGGACTGGAAGAAGATCAGACCGGTCGGTCTGTCACCCCACGGCCTCAGAGAGGCAGCTACCGTACCCAGCACGCGCAAAGCCAGCGCCACCGGCGATCATGTTCGGGGTTCTGTGCTTGATCACAAGCTGCCTCCTGAAAAAGGGTGCTACAGATATGCACCCCTCGTCTGCCTTTGTCAACACTTGCAGCGAAAGTTTTTGTTACTTTGTGGGGCCGTCCCAGGGCGGCCCGGACGCGCCCCTACTCCACGTCCTTGCTCGACAGCGGGTAGTCGCGCGAGGGGTGGTTGCCCACCCAGGAGTCGGGGATCGCGTCGGCGCCGGCCCCGGCACCGTGGGCGGGCGCGGCGATCGCCTCCGGGCGCGCGGCGATCGCCCGGGCGGCCTTCGTGCAGTGCTCGTGGCTCGTCGTGATGAATACCTTGTAGCCGCGCTGGTTCCCGCCGATCGCGGTCCCCACGACGTACACGCCGGGGACGTTGCTCTCCATCGTGCGCGGGTCGTGCATCGGGCGGCGCTCCTCGCCTTCGGTCGTCACGCCGAGCGCATCGTAGAGCGACTGGTCCATCTCGAAGCCGGTGGCGAGGTAGACGAAGTCGGTGTCCACCTCGCGCGTGGTGCCCGGCTCGGTGAGTATCGCCCGGCCTCCGTACGCGGAGGCGGCGGTGGAGGCGAGGTTGTCGTCCGCGGCTACCCCGCGCAGCGCGACGGAGCCGGGACGGATCTCGGCCGGCTCGGAGAGCGGGTAGAAGTCGATCTGGCCGTTCCTGATGAGAAGATCGATCTCCAGATGCAGCCGCGAGATGAGCCGCTTCTCGTCGAGGATGCCGCCGCGGTAGCTCACGGCGACCTTCACGCCGGCGCGCCAGCAGCGCAGCGCCGCCTCCACCGCCGAGTTCCGCCCACCGACGATGAGCAGCCGACGCCGGTAGTAGAGGTGCGGGTCACTCCAGTAGTGCGTCACGTGCGGGAGGTCCTCGCCGGGGACGCCGATGGACCTGGGCCGATTCATGTCGCCGGTGGCGAGCACGACGGTCGCCGAACGGTACGTGTGCTCCGCCCCGGCGAGGTCTCGCGTGGCGACGGTGAAATCGCCCTCGCGCCCGGTGATCCCCGTCACCGGCTCGTAGGTGTGGACGTCCAGGTCGAAGATCTCCACCACCTGCCGCAGGTAGGCGAGGTAGCGTTCTCCGGTGACGATCTCCTGGCCCTCCGTCTGGATGGGCACCCCGGCGATCGCGATCCACTCGGGGCTCGAGAAGAACTGCGTGTTTCGCGGCCAGCGCGTGATCGTCTCGCCGATCGCGCCGGCCTCGAGGTGGAGGTAGCGCAGCCCGGCGCGCCTGAGCACCGTGGCCATCTCGATGCCGATGGGACCCGCACCGATGAGGATCGTGTCGTACGTCATGGCGCCAAAGGTAGCGAATCGCGCCGCCATCGACAGCCCGCGCCGCGGCGACGGAACCGCCCGAGCGCGCTCCCTTGCCTGCCGCGGGCGCCTCCCGTAGACTCGCCGCATGAAGATCGACAACCAGCCCATCGACCCCGCCGAGCTCAGCGCCGAGTTCCGCAGGCTCATGCAGAGCCAGGCCGATCGGCCCGAAGACCTCAAGCTCGGCGAGGACCAGGTGCGAGACCTCGCCGTCGAGAACGTGATCAACAAGCACCTCATCGTCCGCGAGGCGAAGAAGCGCTTCCCCACGGTGAAGATGGACGAGATCCGCAGACGCGCGGCGCAGCTGCAGGAGCGCTACGGCGGCCAGTTCGACCCGTCACGCTACCAGGCTGAGATGGAGGACGACGTCCGCGTGGACAAGCTCGTCCGCGAGATCAACCGCGACGCGGCAAAGGTGAGCGACGAAGAGGCGCGCGGCGAGTACGACGCGGACCCGGCGGCCTGGGCCGAGCCGGAGCAAGTGCACGTGAGCCACATCGTCCGGCACACCTTCGGCGGCGCGGATCCGGGCCGGTCGCTCCAGCAGATCCTCGAGGCGCAGCGCCTGCTCAAGGCCGGGCAGCCGTTCGAGGCGGTCGCGAAGCGCTTCTCCGACGAGCACGGTCAGGCCGGCGACCTGGGCACCTTCGCGCGCGGGGCGATGGTAGACAAGTTCGAGAACGTGGTCTTCAGGATGAAGCCGGGCGAGACGAGCGACGTGTTCCAGACCGAGTTCGGCTACCACATAGCGCTCGTCCACGAGAAGCACCCGGCGAAGCCGCGCTCCTTCGAGCAGGCGAAGGGTGACGTGGTGCGCGTCATCCGCGAGCGCCGCGAGCGCGAAGCGTTCGACGCCTTCGTGGCGTCGCTACGCGAGGCGGCGACGATCGAGCGCGACGAGAACGATGGAGCCGCGGAGCAGGCGCCTGCCGACGGTCCAGCAGGCGACGAGTGAGCCGCGGCCGGCGGTGAGCCGAACGCCCCGCCGGCGCCGGTCGCGCCTCCCCTACCGCGCGGCGAGCTCGTCCGGGTCCGGCCCGATCCGCTCGCCGCGGTCGAGACCGTCCAGCTTCTTCATGTCGCCGTCGTCGAGCTCGAAGTCGAAGAGCTTCGCGTTCTCTTCGATCCGCTCACGGTGCACCGACTTGGGAATCGTCACCACGCCGTGCTGGAGGTCCCACCGCAGGAGCACCTGCGCACGCGACCTGCCGTGCTTCGACGCGATCTCGTCGATTACCGGATCGTCCCACAGCTTCGCGCGCGTCAACGGGCTCCACGCCTCGTGGCGGATACCGTGCTCGTGGTCGTAGTCGAGCAGGTCCTTCTGAAGCAGGAAGGGGTGGAACTCGACCTGGTTCACCGCCGGGACGATGCCGGAGTTGTCGGCGAGCTCCTCGAGGTGATGGACGAGGAAGTTACTCACGCCGATCGCGCGCACGCGCCCGTCCTGGTAGAGCTTCTCGAGCGCCTTCCACGTCTCCAGCCTCGTGCCGTTCATGGGCCAGTGGATGAGGTAGAGATCGACGATGTCGAGCTGGAGCTTCTTCATGCTCGCGTCGAAGGCGGCGAGCGCCTTGTCGTAGCCCTGGTCGGTGTTCCAGACCTTGGTAGTCACGAACACCTCGTCGCGGGGGATCCCGCTCGCCTTCAGGCCGAGCCCGACGCTCTCTTCGTTGCCGTAGAGCGCGGCGGTGTCGATGTGCCGATAGCCGAGCTCGAGCGCCCACTCCACCGCCTGCTGGGTCGTCGTCCCCGGCTCGGACTGGAAGACCCCGAGACCCACCCAGGGGATCTCGACGCCGTTGTTGAGCTTCACACGTGATTGCAGGTTCATACTTCCTCCCTTTTCACAAAGTCTACCCGGATTGCGCTCTTCGTCAAAGCTCCGGCTTGACGGCGATCCCGTCGATCAGGAAGCTCCCGCCGCTCGAGGTCAGCCTGTCCATGCGGAATCCGGCCGCTTCGATGGAGGCGGCGGTATCGCGGTTGATGTTGCACTCGCCGGTGGCCGCGTGCCATGCCGGGTTGAGCGCGTCGGCAAGGTGCTTCGCCGCGCCGTGCGGGCGCACGTGCTCGATGAAGACCACCCGTCCGCCGGGACGGAGCACGCGCCGCACCTCGTCGAGCGCCTGCTCCTGATCGGGAACCGAGCAGAAGACGAGCGTGAAGACGACCGTGTCGAAACTCTCGTCGCCGAAGGGCAGGCGAAGCGCATCGGCCTCCACGAGCCGAACCTCGCCGTTCGTGAAGCCCGCGCGGCGGCGAAACTCACGCGCCCGCTCGGAGACGCGCTCGGTGACCGACAGATCGCTCAGCGTGAGCGAGGTGACCCGTCGATGGTCGTAGTACGGGAGGTTCACGCCCGTGCCGGCGCCGAGCTCGAGCACGTCGCCAGCGACCTCGCGCATCAGCTCGCGCCGCTTCTTCGTGAGGCTCACCGCCTCGAGCGGGTACATGAACAGGTCGAAGAGCGTGTCCGGGTAGTTCACGCGTTGAAGATAGCGCCGCAGCCCGAACACGGGCAAAGCGCCCCACTCACTCCGACTCGCGCGCCTCCGGCGGCACGAACGCCTCCCGTCCCGGGAAGTAGAGCCGCTTGCGCGCGACCCCCTCGCTGAAGACCGCGTAGGTGAGCCGGGCGACCGCGCAGCGCGTGCCGGCAGCGTTGGCGATCTCCACCTCGATCACCGCCTGCTTCGCCGAGCTTTCCACACCCTTCGCGACGACGCGGAATGGCCCCTCCTCGACGCGCGCCGACTGCTCGTAGGTGATCGAGAGATCCTTCGTGACCCCGGCGGTGCCGAGCACCGCGTAGACGTACCAACCGCCGAGCTCGTCGCAGAGCGTCGCCTGGATGCCGCCGTGCACGACGCCCGGGTACCCCTCGAGCTCGGGTCGGGGTTCCCAGGTCGCCCATACGGTGTCACCCGAGCGGTGGAAGTCGAGCCGCAGGCCGATGGGGTTGTCCGGGTCGCACCCGAAGCAGCGATAGCCGTCGATGCCCACGAATGGATTCCGGACGTCGTAGTCGTTGGTCTGCATGGGGCGAGTCTACCGGCTCGGCAACCGCGTGTCAGCACGGCCGCGGGAGCGAAATCGGCCATTGCCCAAGAGCGGACGATCGTCTTGAATACGGGCTGGAGGCAGGATGAAACGCAGAAGCGAGAAGCAGCAGTACGTCCCCGGACTCGCACCGGGGACGATCCGCGAGCGATCGGCCGAGCAGGCGATTCCGGTGGAGATCTCGATCCTCGACTACGACCCCGGGTCGTTCGAGATACGTGAGTCCGCACCAATAGACGAAATCGCACAGGCGCGCCCGGGGATCAACCGGTGGATCCGGGTCCGCGGAACGCCCACCGCGGAGCTCATCCGGCGCATCGGCGAGTCTTTCGGGGCGCACAACCTCATCCTCGAAGACATCATCAGCTCCGGACAGCGGATCAAGGTCGAGGACTACGACAACCTGATGTTCACCGTGCTCCGCACGCCCCGGGAGTCCGGACCGCTCTCGCACGACGAGGAGGAGCTGAGCGTCATCCTCACCGGAACCACGCTCATCACCGTCTACGAGTCGGACGACGCGGCCTTCTTCGCGCCCATCCTCGCCCGCCTGGGGAATGCCGGCTCGCTGCTGCGCCACCATCGCGTGGACTTCCTCTTTCATGCGATCGTGGACCTGGTGGTCGACGGCTTCTTCCCGGCGGTCCGGCGCCTCGAGGATGCCGCCAGCGATCTGGAGACCGGCATCCTCGAGCACGCCTCCGAAGAGCAGCTGCGCTCGATCCACCTGCTGCGCAGCGCGGCCGGCACGCTGCGACAGACCATGTGGTCGACTCGAGACGTCATCTCGCGCGTAGAGCGCAGCACCCATCGGTTCATCGAACAGGATACGCTCTTCTACTTCCGCGACATCAGCGACCACGTGGTCCATCTGCTCGACGCGGTCTCCATGCTGCGCGACAGCGCGAACGCCCTGATGGAGCTCTACATGAGCGGCGTGAGCAACCGGATGAACGAAGTGATGAAGGTACTCACGATCATTTCGACGATCTTCATCCCCGGCACCTTCATCGCGGGCGTCTACGGGATGAACTTCGCGCACATGCCCGAACTGCAGGTTCGGTGGGCCTACCCCGTCGTGCTGGGGGTCATGGCGGTCGTCGCGGTGGGGATGGTCGTGTTCTTCAGACGGCGACGCTGGTTCTGAGACCATTGCCGGCGGCTAGGGCGCCGGCAATGGTCCTGAAGATTGCGGCCAGGCCGCAATCTTCACGGCCGCTTGGCGATGAGGTGATTCGCGGCTCGGGCGCCGGCCCTTGCTCTTGAGGTTTGCGGCGGCGCCGCAAACCTCAGTCGTCTTTGTGCCAGACCTGACTCGCCTTCGCGAAGGCCTTCCCCTTCGCGAGGAACAGGTACGAGACGAACGCGAATACGAGGTACGCCACGGCGATCGCGAGCGCGAGCCAGAAAAAGAGCATGTCGCCGGTCTCGTAGGCGCGGACCGGCAGGTTGATCGACAGGATGAACGGGATCGCGAGGACGAACGTGATACCCGAGGCGTAGGCGTAGTCGCTGGCCACGGGCGTCTCGAAATCCGGGTCGACGACGCGCAGCAGCGCGAGACCGGTGGACAGGGTTCCGGTGGATACGCCGAAGATCAGCAGCATCCGGTGAAACTGGTGGTCGTTGAAGATACGCGAGGTGAACCACGGTACCTGGACGAAACACAGGATGGTGGCCACGAGCGCGAGCAGCAGGATGGGGAACCAGTACTGGCTCACGATCACGATCGAGATCGCGGCAATCGCGGCGGTGACCATGTAGTCGACGGCGAAACCGCTCACGCGGTTGAGCGTCTGGTTGTCGATTACGTGGTCGGCGTGCAGCAGCGTGATGACCCGCTTGATCCCCAGTCCGGCTATGGCGGCGAAGATGAAGCTGATGCCCCAGAGATTGGTCGCGAGTCGCTCGCCGGTGGGCCCGGCGAAACCGAGTGCCCACTGCATGAACTCGAGGAAGAGGTAGGCGACGAAGTAGCTGATGAGCACGAGCCCACCGTTGAGCGTCATGGAGTCGACCGCTTCGGTTTCGGTGGTCAGCAGCGAGCCGACGGGAAGCCGGCTGCCACGGGGGAACACGCCGCGCTTGATGCCCTGCTTGTTGATCGCATCGGCATGCTCCTTGCTCATCCACCCCTTGCGCAG
>CAZICD010000119.1:0-7291 GCA_964537725.1 uncultured Spirochaetaceae bacterium
GATCCGCTTCGCATCCGGGTGAGTCCCTTTCTCGCTCCGGGCGTCCACGACGCGACGCTGACGATCGTCCGCGCTTCCGGACAGCCCGAGCGCACCGAGCTCACGGTCTCCTTCGTCGACTTCGTCTTCGGCCGCGACAACCTCAACTTCGGCAACAACGCCTCCTACGACAGCGTCGTCGGCACCTACGGCGAGACGCTCGCCTCGTGGCTCGCCGACCGCTTCGGCGGCGTGGACGACGTCTCGCTCGTGCTTCTCACCGACCTCATGTACAGCCTCTTCGGCCGCAACAGCGGCCGCTGCTACTCCTTCGCCGCGACCGTCGTGAGGTACTGGCGCTGGCCCGACCTGTTGCCGCGCTACTACGATTCGACTTACGACGTGCGGGGCAACGTCTCGCGCAACCAGCGGGAGATGGGCCGGCTTCAGCTCGACATCGCCTTCACGCACCTCCTCGCACCGTCGGGTGAGCTCGTGGAGCTCGGACCTATGAGCCGGGCCGAGCTGCTCGCCGAAGTGGAGGAGATCGAGCGGCGGGTCGCCGCGGGAGAGCCCGTCGCGGTCGGATTCACCGGGCCCGACCTCCACCACGCGATGGTCGTCTTCGGGGTCATTCGGAACGAGGCGGCGCAGACGGTGGACCTGCTCGTCGCGAATAACTGGAAGAGCGACGAGGAACTCAACGTCCAAAGCCGCGACGCGGAGATGGTCACCATCAACGCGGACGCCGGCGGGGCCGGGGGCACCGAGCCCGACGCGCTCCTCACCTGGCGCCACGAGGGCGGCGTGCGCGATCGCGAGATCGACCGGCTGTTCGTCGTCGACGTCGCGCGCGACGACCTGGAGCTCGACCCGGACCCGCTCGGGCGCCTCCTGCGGGGGGTGCTCGAGCGGTTCCACGCCCACGGCGAGACGGTGGTCGTCGTCGAGAACGCCGACGGCGCGTGGCTGACCGACGGCGAGGCGCGCACAGGCCGGCGGCGGAGCAGAACGCTCGACGAGATCGAGGGCGTGCGGTTCGAGCGCGTGAGCCGCGCCTATCGCTTCGCCTGTCCGGCGGGGCTCGACCTGGACCTGGAGATCGCCGACGACGCCGGGGCGCGCGTGCTCGTGGTCGCCCCCGGCGGCGGGCCCGGGGCGGAGGTCGTCGTGATCGAGCGGACCGAGCGACCCGCCGAGGGCGAAACGATCACGAGGCGGTTCGCGCTTCCCACCGTCGTCTCCTCGCCGGACGGGCTCGCGGAGGGCGAGTAGCCGACCATTGGACAAAGGTCGGCGGGCCCCGTAGGATGACCGGCAGGGGGAACCATGGATCTCACCGGCGAGGGATTCGTCGTGCTTCTGCGCGTCATCGCGGTCGTGCAGGTCGTCTACGGCATTCCGTTCATACTCAGGCTCGTACCTCCGAACCGATTCTTCGGGTTCAAGATGCCCAGCGTCATCCCCGACGCCGACGCGTGGTACTACGCCAACAGGATTCTCGGCGTCGGTTCGGTGATCACCGGAGCGTTCGTGGGTGTGGTCGGCTTCCTCCTCCCGCTTTTCACCGACGAGTATCCCCGCAGCGTCCGTGTCCTCATCGTCGTCGCCGTCGTCGTGGTCCCGCTCTCGATCGCCGTCTCGTACACGCGCCGAAAGGCGACCGAGCGGCTCGACGCGCAGAAGCGTTCGGGCGATGGCGAGTACGACGAGGAGGAGGAGTAGGCCGATCCGCGAAGCGATGGTAGAATAGCTGACGCCTATGATGAGCAATAGCGAGACCCGCACACCCGCAATCGCGCGCACTCCGGGGCGCCTGGACGCCGACCATGTATTCGACCTCCTGCGCGCGACGTCGCGCACCTTCGCGCTCTCCATCGAGGGGCTGCCCGCGCGGCTGCGCGAGCAGGTCGCCGTCGCCTACCTGCTCTTCCGCGTCTCCGACTACCTCGAGGACCACGAGACGCTCGACCCGAACGACAAGGTCCGGCTGCTCGAGCGGTGGGAGTCGGCGGTCACGAGCCCCGCGCTTCGGGGCGTCTTCGCCGACGAGCTCGCGCTCGTCCCGCACCGCGAGGACGACGCGGAGGCGGTCGTAGCGCGGGAGTTCGGGATGCTGCTCGACGCGCTCGACGGTTTCCCGGACGAGGTCCGCCGCGCGATCACCGACCGCGTGCGCGAGACGACGCGCGGCATGGCGCGCTGGCAGGCGAAAGGACCGGAGGTTGAGAACGAGGCCGAGCTCGACGACTATATGCACCACGTCGCCGGGCTCGTCGGGTATCTCATGACCGACCTGTTCTCCATCCACTTCGAGAGCGTCGCCGGGCGGCGGCACCTGCTCATGCCGCTCGCGCGCGAGTTCGGACTCGCGCTGCAGTGCGTCAATATCCTCCGTGGCCTGCGCAAGGACTACGAGCGCGGCTGGATCTTCGTCCCGCGCTCGTTCTGCGCCGCCTACGACCTGCTCACCACCGATCTCTTCCGCCGCTCGGAGCAGTGCCGGGCCATGCGCGTCGTCGCCGACCTCGTCGCGAAGGCCGAGCGTCACCTCAGGGCCGGGCTCTCGTACGTCCGACTGCTCCCGCGGAGGCTTCACAGCGTCCGCCTCGCGTGTATGTGGCCGCTGCTCTTCGCCGCGCGTACGATCGCCGCGACGCGGGACAACCCCGAGGTGCTCACCGGGGAGGTGAAGATCTCGCGGACCACGGTCAAGCGGATCGTGGGCACCTCAACGCTGCTCGGCTGGTCGAACGCCTGGCTCAGCGGTTACACGAACCACCTGCTGACCGCCCGGAGCAACGAATGAGCCACTCGATTCGAAACGTCGTCGTCATCGCCACCGACCAGCAGCGCGCCGACACGATCGCCGGCCACGGGAATCCGCACGTGATCACGCCGTCGCTCGACCGCCTCGCCGCCGAAGGCGTGAGCTTCTCGCAGGCGTTCGCGTGCGGGGCGACGTGCGTCGCGAGCCGCGCGGCGTTCTACACCGGGATGTACGCGCACAACACCGGCTGCTACAGCTTCGACGAGTGGGCGCACAACCGGACCTGGGTGCACGAGTTGCTCGACGCCGGGTGGCGTACCGCGGCGATCGGGAAGGTGCACCACGGCCCCGCGCACGAGCCCATGGCCTTTCAGGATCGGATCTACGCCGAGAACTTTCCGAACATGCGCGACTGGGACGACGACTACGCGAACTACCTCAAGAGCGGAGGACACGAGAGCGGCTGCAGGCTGATCACGGAGGACGGACGCTGGCTCGAGAAGCAGGGGGCCGATGTATTCCCGCTGCCGGAGGAGTACCACGAGGACCAGTTCGTGGGCCGGATGGCCCGGCGGTGGATCGCCGACTACGACTCGGACGCCCCCTTCTACCTGCACGTGGGCTTCCAGGGCCCGCACGATCCGTTTGACCCGCCGCAGCGCTTCCTCGACCTCTACGCCGACCGCGACGTCCCGCTGCCGCGGCCCGACGCCGGCGGCTACGACGCGCGTCCGCCGCAGTACCGCCGCCACATGGAGTCGGTGCTCAACGACACGCGCTGGGACAACCCGCCGGGTCACAGCGGCTGGGCTATGGACCTCCGCGAGGCCGGGCCCGAGGGCCTCGCCCGGATGCGGCGTCACTACTACGCGCTCATCACGCAGATCGACGAGCAGGTCGGGCTCATCATGGCCGGCCTCGCCGATCGGGGCATGCTCGACGACACGCTCGTCGTCTTCACCTCCGACCACGGAGACAATCTGGGCGACCACGGCCTCGTCTACAAGTGGCTGATGACCGACCAGGCGATCCGGGTCCCGTTCATCGTCAGGCTTCCCGACGGGGTACGCGGTCGCGCGGCTCGGTCCGGCGTCGTCGACGAGCGGCTGTTCAGTCAGATCGACGTGGGACCCACGGTGCTCGAGGCGGCCGGGCTGCCGGTTCCCCAGCGCCTCGACGGGCACTCGAATCTCGCGCGCTTCGTCTCGGGCGACGAGTCGCAGGCGCCGGAAGCGGTCCTCTGCGAGGACAACTACCTCACCATGTACCGGACGCTCGACCGGAAGTACATCCACTACGCCGGCCAGCCGCACGCCGAGTACTTCGACCTCACGACCGACCCGTTCGAAGAGCGCAACCTCGCCGACGATCCGGCCCACGCCGGCGAGCTCGCCGAGCTGCGGGCGCGCATGCTCGACGAGCTGCTCGTCTCGCGCTACCTCGGCTCGCTGCCGCAGATAGGCATGGAGCAGGGCGAGCGCCGCATCTGGCCGGCCAACCACCCGGAGGACCCGTGGGTCCTGCACCCGGGGATGAAGGGCAACAACCGCACGCGGCTCTGACGGGGCCCCGCGGGACCGCCCGCGGAGGCCTCAGGCCTCGGCGCTGCCGTCCCCGTAGTAGGCGGCGAGGTAGAGCGTCTTCAGCTCCTCGATCAGCGGGTAGCGCGGGTTCGCGCCGGTGCACTGGTCGTCGAAGGCGTGGCGCGCGAGGGTTTCGGCCTTCGTGAGGAACGCCATCTCGTCCACGCCGGCCTCCCTGATCGATCCGGGGATGTCCAGCTCGGCCTTGAGCTCCTCGATCCGCGCGATGAGCGCATCGACCTTCTCCTCCGCGCTCGCTCCGCCCAGCCCCAGATAGTCGGCCACGCGGGCGTAGCGTCCCTTCGCGTCGGGGTGCGTGTACTGCGGGAACGCCGTCTGCTTCGTCGGCGCGTCGTCGGCGTTGAATCGGATCACGTGGCTCACCATGAGCGCGTTCGCAAGCCCGTGCGGCAGATCGAACGCCGAGCCGAGCTTGTGCGCCGTGCTGTGGCAGACGCCCAGGAACGCGTTCGCGAACGCCATGCCGGCCATCGTCGCCGCGTTGTGCACCTTCTCGCGCGCCTTCGCGTTGCGCCCGCCGTCGCGGTAGGCCTGCGGCAGGTACTTGAACAGCACCCGGATCGCCTCGAGCGCCATCCCGTTCGTGTAGTCGGTGGAGAGCACCGAGACCATCGCCTCGAGCGCGTGCGTGAGCGCGTCGATGCCGGAGTACGCGGTGAGACGCGGCGGCATGCTCGACACGAGCTGGCTGTCCACGATCGCCATGTCGGGCGTGAGCTCGTAGTCGGCGAGCGGATACTTCACGCCGGTGCGCTCGTCGGTGACCACCGCGAAGGGCGTCACCTCGCTGCCGGTGCCGCTCGTCGTCGGGATCGCGACCATCGTCGCCTTCCTCCCGAGCTCGGGCAGCGCGTAGATCCGCTTGCGGATGTCCATGAACCGCATCGCCAGCCCTTCGAAGGTTATCTCCGGCCGCTCGTAGAGCAGCCACATGATCTTGGCCGCGTCGATGGGCGATCCTCCGCCGAGCGCGATCACCACGTCGGGACCGAAGCTGCGCATCAGCTCCACCCCCCGGTTGATCGTCTCGAGCGTCGGGTCCGGCTCGACCTGGTAGAAGATCTCGTTGTCGATTCCAAGCCGATCGGTCACGCGCGTGACGCGCTCGGCGTAGCCCATCTTCAAAAGCGTCGCGTCGGTGACGATGAGCGCGCGCTTCTTCCCGGCGAGCTCACCCAGCGCGACGTCCAGACTCCCCGGCTTCAGATAGACGCGCGGGGGGAGGCGGAACCAGAGCATGTTCTCGCGTCGTTCGGCCACCGTCTTCACGTTCAGCAGATGCTTCGCCCCCACGTTCTCGCTCACCGAGTTGCCTCCCCAGCTCCCGCAGCCGAGCGTCAGCGACGGTTCGAGGCGGAAGTTGTAGATATCGCCGATCGCGCCCTGGCTCGTCGGCATGTTCACGAGCACGCGGCCGGTCTTCATCGCCTCGGAGAAGGCGTCGATCCGGTCCCGGTTCGCCGGGTCTGTGTAGAGGACCGACGTGTGTCCGATGCCGCCGAAGGCGACGAGGCTCACCGCGGTCGCGACGGCCGCCTGGAAGCTCGCGGCGCGGTAGAGCGCGAGCACGGGGCTGAGCTTCTCGTAGGAGAGCGGCTCGGCCGTGCCGATTCGGTCGACCGGCGCGACGAGCACGCGGGTCTGCGCCGGCACGTGGAACCCGGCCATCTCGGCGATGCGAGCCGCCGGCTGGCCCACGATCTTCGCGTTCAGCTTGCCGTCCACAACGACCACGGCACGCAGCGCGTCGGTCTGCTCCTCGCTGCAGAGGTGCGCGCCCCGCAGCGCGAGCTCCTCGCGCACGGCGTCGTAGAGCTCGTCGACGACGATGAGCGACTGCTCGGAGGCGCAGATCATCCCGTTGTCGAAGCTCTTGCTCATCAGCACCGAGCTCACGGCCATCTGCACGTCGGCGGTCTCGTCGACGACCGCCGGGGTGTTGCCGGCGCCCACGCCCAGCGCGGGTTTCCCGGAGGAGTAGGCCGCCTTGACCATCCCGGGGCCACCGGTGGCGAGGATGAGGTTCACCGCGTCGTGGCGCATCAGCGCGTTGGTGAGCTCGACGCTCGGCTCGTCGATCCAGCCGATGATGTCCTCCGGTGCGCCGGCCTCGACCGCCGCGTCGCGGATGATGCGCGCCGCGGCCACCGTGCACGCCTTCGCTCTCGGGTGAGGGCTGAAGACGATGCCGTTTCGCGTCTTCAGCGCGAGGAGCGCCTTGAAGATCGCCGTGGAGGTCGGGTTGGTCGTCGGGACGATACCGGCGATGACGCCGATCGGTTCGGCGAGCTTCGCGATGCCGGCGTCGTCGTCGCGTTCGATCACGCCGCACGTGGGCGTGTCCTTGTACTTGTTGAAGATGTACTCGGCGGCGAAGTGATTCTTGATCACCTTGTCCTCGAGCACGCCCATGCCGGTCTCCTCCACGGCGTGGCGCGCGAGGTCGATGCGCGCCGTGTTCGCGGCCATCGCGGCGTGACGGAAGATTTCGTCGACGCGCTCCTGGCTGAAGCCGGCGTACGCGGCCTGGGCCGACGCGACGGCGCTGAGCAGGCCGTCGAGGTCGAACGAATCGGAATCGGTGCGAACGTTTCGCGGAGTCCGGGTGGTAGCTGGTGCGGTCTTCGGTGCCATGAGGCCCCTCCCTTAATTAGGTATGCAAATATCGATAATTAATTATCGATAACGAGGGAACTATAAGGGAGCCCGCGCCTCGGGTCAAGGGGCCGGGGCGTTTTTTCTGAGCCGAGATGGGGTACCTATTGCCGCACTGGACCCGGGCGAATGACGACTACGCGGAGATGATCACGTACGCGGCGGGTTCGAGCACGCGGAACGAGAACGACTCGAACAGCTCGAGCGTCACCGACTCGCCGTCGGCGCGGCTGAAGCCGAGCGTGAAGTCCTGTCCGAGCGTGAGCTCGAGGTCGCCGCCGCG
>CAZICD010000119.1:7391-11950 GCA_964537725.1 uncultured Spirochaetaceae bacterium
GCCGCCGCGATCGCGCCGACGAGCGAGTCGCCCGACGGCTTCATGCGGTGCTCGGCGACCTGGTCGAGCCCCTCGATGCTGCCCAGCTCGAGCCCCTCGTAGACGGCACGCTCCTCGAAGACCGCGATCCGCTTCGCCGCCTCCTCCAGCGCCGAGACGTCGGCGTCCAGCGCCCCGCGCGCGATGTCGTCCATCTCCCACTGCGAGAGCGTGAACGCCACGCGCGATTCGACCAGCGGCTTCACCATCCGCACGCCGAAGCCCACCTCGGACGCCGCCCCCGCCTCGGGCGCGGTGATCTGCTTCGCGTTCGACGGCAGCGAGAGCCGTCCGAGCGAGACCGCCGCGTGGTCCCATCCGAGCGGGCCCGCGACGTCGACGACGCGACGCGCGGAGAGGTTCGCCGAGATGACGTCGCGCGCGGTCTCTTCGAGGAACTCCCACGCCTCGTCGCCGATCGGTGCAAGGCTGCGTTTTCTGAGGTCCATCGGTTACTCCTTCCCGGGACGACCGATCCCCAGGTCGGTCTGGTCGGAGTCGCCCTCGTCGGCCTCAGCCGCCTCCTCGACCTCGAGCAGCGGGCGCGAGGTGAACAGGTAGGTCCGAAGCGGCTCGTTCCAGCCGTCCATGTTGCGTCGCAGCCACTCGAGCGCCATGGCCGCGTGCTCCATCTCTTCTTCCATGTTGTGCCGGAGTACCTGCGACAGCTCCGGATCGGTCGAAGGACCGATTCGCTGGGCGTACCAGTCGATCGCTTCGACCTCCTCTCTCAGGCTTGCCAGCGCGCGGATGTAATTGCGGGTCTCCGCGCTCAGATCCTCGGCGGGTTCGTGATACTGACTCATTGGATCCTCCGTTTTCTACCATCAGGGTCGCCTCAGCGCGTCGCCTGAGGAATGATCCATCTGGGTTAGGAGGGGTCGATCTTGTGGCCCGGCCGAGACCGCGGGTAGAATGGCGCATGGCACTCCTCCACGTGAACTGCTTCTCGCAGACGCTCGGTCAGAGCGTCTCCTTCGACGCGATCCTGCCCGAGCGCTCGCAGGGGATCGGGGTCGAGGGCACCGAGCGAACCGACGCCTACCCGGTTCTCTACCTCCTCCACGGCGCGAGCGACGACCACACGATCTGGCAGCGGCGCACCTCCATCGAGCGGTACGTCGCGCCGCTCGGCCTCGCGGTCGTGATGCCGTCGGTCGCGTTGAGTTTCTACTCGAACATGGCGTACGGGTTTCGCTACTTCGACTACGTCACCGAGGAACTGCCCCGGATCTGTCGCGACTTCTTCCCCATCTCGCACCGACGCGAGGATACCTACGTCGCGGGTCTCTCGATGGGCGGCTACGGTGCGTTGAAGGTGGGCCTCGCGCTCCCCGAGCGCTACGCCGCGGTCGGCTGCTTCTCCGCCGGGAACTTCTTCGCCGGTCCCGCGACCGAGGGCGGCCGGGGACGCGACCCGGAGAGCCCCATGAATGACGTTCCCCGGCTCGTCTTCGGGATGGAGGGTCGCGAGCTTCTCGACCTGCCCGAGCTGCTGGGCACCGAGCACGACGTCTTCCACCTCGCCGAACGCGCGATCGCCTCGGGCACGACGCTCCCGTCGATCTTCCACGCCTGCGGCTCCGAGGACTTCCTCGTCGAGAACGCGCGGCGCACGCGGGACTTCTTCACCGGTCTCGACGGCGGCCCGGAGTACGAGTACCACGAAGGGCCCGGGACGCACAGCTGGGAGTTCTGGGACGAGTGGATTCAGAGCTTTCTCGCGTTCGTCACCGCCAGGCGCGGCTGAGCGCGGCGGGCCGATTCACGAGAGCGCGAGACCCTCCGGGGACGGCGCGAGCTCGTGCACGCCCAGCGTCTCGTAGAGCGCCAGGACCGTCGAGACGGTCGGATCCTCGAGGCCGCGCTCGATCTCGCCGATCGTGTGCGGGTGCAGGCCTGTGCGCTCGGCGAGGCGCTCCTGCGTGAGGCCCGCCTCGCGGCGCCGCGAGGCGATCGAGCGGCCGAAGCGCTCGAGCACGGCATGGCCGTCGCCCACCCAGGCCGCGAGCGCGTCATACGTGCGCGTCGGCGCCGCCGTACCTCCGGCGGCGAAGCTGGCGTTCACGAATCGGCCTTCCAGCTCGATCCGCGTCACCCCCAGCGCGGCGAGTACGCGGACGACGGTGAGCAGCGTTGCGTCGGTCTGACCGCTTTCGAGCAGGCGGACCGTATTCCGGTGGAGCCCCGCCATGGAACCGAGCGTCTCCTGCGAGACGTGAAGCTCGCGCCGTCGCCCCCGGATTCCGGAGACGAGCGACTGATACGCGACCCGACACGACCGACGGTGCATGAAACAAGTATCGTGCGCCTCCGTCCCCGCCACAAGTCCGAACCGGCCACCCGTCGCGCATTCGATCCGGGAGACCACCGCGCTGTGCAACATCGTGGTGGGTGGTATCGCGGCTCACCGCGCACGACGATCAGGACAATCATAGGGGAGGTGCGCGATGAGAAGATTGCGAAGGTGTACGGTCGCTCTCGTGTTCGTGCTCGTGCTCGTGGCTCTGGCGCTCGGCGGCTGCGAGGAGTGGTTCGGTCCGTCGATGGAGGGGGAGTGGAAGGCGTTCGGCAACTACCTCATGGATATGGGGGACCTCGCCGAGCTCAGCGACCTGAACGCGCTCTTCGAGGGCGGCAACTACCGGTTCGAGTACACGATAACCGCGCCGTATCCGGACGGACCGTCGACGGCCTCGTGGCAGGAAGGTACGCTGAGCCCGGCCGATCCGGGCGAAGGGGACACGTTCACCATGACCGTCCTGGCAACACCGGACGACGGCTACTCGCCTCCCGAGGGAGAGGCGTTCGAGGCGAGGGTTGTCTTCCTTGGCCGCGATGTGCTCGTGCTCGACATCGAGCCGGCAGAAGGCGCGCAGGTGCAGACCTGGAGCTTCCAGCGGCAGTAGGCGCGCGAAGCCTTGCGCCCGGCCGGCACGCGGCCTATCATGGCCGCGACGCCGCCGGCGGCCGCGCGGGACGCGCGGGCGGCCGGGCGTGCAAGGAGCGACCGTGCGACCGAACATCGTCACCATTCTCGCCGACGACCTCGGCTACGGCGACCCCGGGTGCAACAACCCGTCCTCGGCGATCCCGACGCCCAACATCGACCGGCTCGCCGCGGAAGGGATGCGCTTCACCGACGCTCACGCCGGCTCGAGCGTCTGCACGCCCAGCCGCTACGCGCTGCTCACCGGGCGTTACGCGTGGCGCGGGAGGCTCAAGAGCGGCATCGTCTGGGAGTGGGACGCGCCGCTCATCGAGGAGGGCCGCCGCACGGTCGCGTCGCTGCTGCGCGATCACGGCTACGCGACCGCGTGCATCGGGAAGTGGCACCTGGGGTGGGAGTGGACGCTCACCGACGGGTCGCGGCCGAACGATCACGTGGCCTTCGGCGAGATGCTGCGAGACGAGCGGTACGAGCTGGGCACGCGGATCGACTACACCGCGCGACTCGGCGGCGGGCCCGTTGACCGGGGGTTCGACAGCTACTTCGGCGTGGACGTCCCCAACTTCGCGCCCTACACCTGGTTCGAGGACGACCACCTGAGCGAGGTGCCCACCGTCGAGAAGCCCGACCACCTCTACGGACACCCGGGGCTCGCGGTGGAAGGCTGGGAGCTCGAGCCGATGATCCCCGAGTTCACGCGACGCGCGGTGAGCTACATCGAGGCGCGGGCGACATCGGACCGTCCCTTCTTCCTCTACCTCCCGCTCACCTCGCCGCACTCGCCGGTGGTTCCGAACGACGAGTTCAAGGGTAGAAGCGGCGCGGGCAACTACGGTGACTTCGTCTGCGAGGTCGACTGGGTCGTGGGGCAGGTGATGGACGCGCTCGAGCGCGCGGGCCTGACCGATAACACGCTGCTCATCTTCACGAGCGACAACGGCCCCGAGCGACGTACGCCGGACGACATGGGCGCCTGGGAGCGCGTCCGCGAGCACGGCCACTACAGCATGGGCGACCTGCGCGGAATCAAGCGCGACGCGTGGGAGGGCGGCCACCGCGTGCCGTTCGTCGCGCGCTGGCCGGAGGTGACGCCCGCTGGCGCAATCTGCGACGAGCTGGTTTCGCTGAGCGACCTCATGGCAACCTGCGCGCATGTCGTGGGCGCGGAGCTTGGCTCCGGAGAGGGCGAGGACAGCGTCAGCTTCGTGCCGATGCTGCGAGGCGCGGTTACCACGCCCACGCGGAGCTTCGCGATCCACCACAGCGCAGCGGGCGTCTTTGCCGTCCGCGCGCGCGTGCCCGGCCGCGAGGGCGACTGGGTGCTCATCGACGCGCCGAGCCCCGACGAGAACGACGAGCCCGACTGGTTCCGCGCCGAGCGCGGCTACGAGCCGCACGGCGAGCCGCGCGAGCTCTACAACCTCGCCGACGACCTCGCCGAGCGGCGCAACCTGCACGCGGAAGAACCCGAAATCGCGCGCGAGCTCGGACGTATCCTCGACCGAGCGAGGCGGGAGTCGGGCACGCGCGGTTCCTCCTCGCGGCCGCCCGGCGAGCTCAGCGAGTAGCC
>CAZICD010000120.1:0-11748 GCA_964537725.1 uncultured Spirochaetaceae bacterium
CATCTCCACCGGGGCGCTCGCGGGCGGCCGGCGTGGGATCGGGTGAGATGAGCGTCTCCGGTGCCGTGAGGAGGCGCGAGCCGTCGCCCGCGATCCGGATGTCGACGGTCGCGGTGGTGCCGGGGATGGGGCCGCCGGCTCGCTCGGGCCACTCGATGAGGCAGACGGCATCCGTGGAGAGGAGCTCCTCGAGACCGAGCATCTCGTACTCCTCGCCGCCGGAGATGCGATAGAGGTCGATGTGGTGCAGCGGCAGGCGGCCCTCGTAGTCGCTCACGATCGTGTAGGTGGGGCTCGTGACGGTCTCCTCGACGCCAAGGCCACGGGCGATCCCTTTCGCGAGCGTCGTCTTCCCCGCGCCGAGCGGCCCGGTGAGCAGGAGGACGGCACCGGGTTCGAGACGTCTTCCGATCCTCTCGCCGACGGCGCGCGTATCGGTGTCGGTGGCGGCGGTGATGGTCAGGGCAGTTCCCCGTTCTCGTGGAGTCGGTAGACGTGCGCCTTGATCGCGGAGATCGCCGGCACGAGCGGGTAGTCGACGTCGTCGAGGAGTCTGACCCGTACGTCGACCGAACCGAGCGGCGAGTGCTCGAGCACGAACTCGATTCGCTTCGGTTCGGATGCCGATTCACCGCGGCTGAGGTGCGCCGTGGCGGTGAAGGTGCGTCGATACTGGATGGGCGTTTCCCGCTGCACGATGTCGGTCAGCTCGACTACCTTCATGATGGAATCCTAATCGACGGCAGATGCGCGGTCAAGGAACGGCGGCTACTCGGTGAGCCCGTACACGTAGCTCTGAATCTGATTGAGATTCTTTCGCGACACCCGGGTGAACTTGATGTGCATGAGTCGACCGCGCGCCCGCTGTCGCTCGACGGCCCGGACCATCCCGTAGACCGAAATGGGTGTGCCGTCGGCGTTCTCGAAGTCGATCTTGAGGATGTCGCCCTTCGGCAGGGGGACCTGCGTGCGGATCGCGCAGCCGCCGGCCGAAAGGTCCTCGAAGCGGCCGAAGATGCGGCGGTTCTTGTTGACGAACGCCTGCGTCTTCTTCTTGCGGCCGCGACCGGTCGTGAGCACGGTGACGGGGTAGAAGTAGCAGGGCCGATCGTACTCCCTGCGGGGCGAGCGCCGTTTCTGGGTCTGGCGGATGTTCGAGGCGTGCTCGACGAACATCACCGACGCCCCGCGCACGTTGTTGTAGCCGATGACCCGCGTCCGGAAGGTATAGAGTCGGTTTTGCTCGTCCACGAAGCTGACCTGCAGCGGGGTGCCCTTGGAATAGCTCTGGCGGGCGCCTCGCCTTCCGGTGGGCATGTCGAGTCCGAGCCCGTTGTGGACGTTCGACGCGATCATCGACTCGTGTTGCTCGCCCTCGGCCGTCCGGAACGTCACCGGCTGGCCCACGCGGATATGCCGGGAGGAGGGCAGGACGCGCACGTTGTCCGTTGCGTTTTCGACCGAGCGTTTCACCGAAAAGAGCAGCGACTTCTGGCGCTCGCGCTCCGCCTCCGGGAGATCGGCGACGTCGAGCTGATCGATGCGTCGTCGCAGCGCATGGTTGAGGTATGCCGAGTTGGTCAGCAAACGCGCGGGGTTCTGCAGACCGAGCGACCGGACGAGCTCCTTGAGCGCACGAATCTGCTCCGGCTGGAGACCCATCTTCTTCGCCTGGCGCGTGACGCCGCCCGAACGCACGGTCCTGCCGCCGCCGCCCCGTCGTCCGTTGATGACCGCGGCTATCACACCAACGAGGATGAGCGCGCCGAAGACGATGAGCGTGATGCGGGTCTGTGCGGGATCGGGCTTCGCGAAGAACTGGATGTCCTGCTGCAGCAGTATCCGCATATCAGGTCCCGTCGTCCGCCGGCAGCAGGGTCTTCAGCTGCTCCAGTCGCGGTGCGACCTCGTACTCGAGGAGATCGCCGATGAGCACGGTATCCTGCGCCTCGAACGCCTCGCTCAGCTCCACGAGCTGCGGCGCGAGCTCTTCGGCGAACCGGCGAACGCCGGGAACGTCGATGCCGAGCGTATCGTCGGCCGCGGCCGCCTCGACCAGCGGTATCAGCCTCATCAGGCGGGAGAGCAGCTCGGTGACAGTCACGACGGTCTCCATCGCCGCCTGCTGGTGGCCGGTCTGCAGTTGCACCGGCACCTCCACCAGAGTATCGCGGCTCGCGGAAAGCTGTCCGAGGGTGAGCGCGAGCTCGCGGGCCGGATCGCGGTACTCGCGCTCGCGGGAGGCGAGGATCGTACGCAGCGCGTCGATCTCCTCCACGAGCCGCGTCCGCCGCGGTTCCCCCGGCAGGCGAGCCCGCTCGAGGTCGGCGTCGTTGAGAACGTCTGCGCCCCCGTCGGGTCCGGCGAGCGAGGAAAAGAACTGGACCAGCCTCGCCCGCACGTAGGGGAGTTCGGCAACCAGCTCGCCCAGCGGCTCGGTCGCGCCGGTCTCGATCGCCTCCTTGAGCAGCGAGCAGTACTCGTCGAGCGCCACGATCGTCGTGTGGTCGACCCGGTTGAGCGGGAGCGCCTCGACGCTCAGCTCGTCCACCTCGGTGACGGCGATGTTCTCCCACGACGATCGGTCGTGGATTGCGTAGGAAGTCGCGTTGACGTCGAGCGATGTGATCGCGAAGCTGCCCGAGCTCAGCCAGTCGGCGAGCCCGTCGATGACCTCCCCGACCGAAGATTCGTTCTCGAGCCTGAAATCGAGCGGTTCCCGGTTCACGAGGATCTCCATATGCCTCTCCTCTTACAGTCTCGGCAGAACAGGGGCGCCTCGTGAGGCCAAGCCGCGGTCGCCCGGACGGTCAGTTCCCCGAGCCGCCGGTAGACGGCAGGTTGTCGAGCGCCTGCTGCTGTTCCTGCATGCGCCGCATCGCGCCCTCCATCTGCGCGAACTCCGACTCGTAGCGTGCGCGCACGCGCTCGAGTCGCGCCTCCTCGCGCTCGATCCGGTCGCGCGTATCCGAGATCGACCGGTCGATACCGCCGGTGCGCGTCGCGATGAGGCCGCCCGACTGGACGTACGGCCGGAGATTTCGGTCGATCTCGTACGCGACGCCCGTGTCGACGGCGCGGTCTCCGTCGGTATCGTTGCCGAAGAGCTGACGAGACGCGCGGAAGTAGGTCTGCAGCGCAGCCTCCACGTCGCCGGGATTCATCTCCATGTAACCGCGCAGCCTGCTCGCGTCGAACCCACCGCCGGGGCCCGACTCGTTCGTCGAGATCCCGAGCTGGGCGAGGAGCGAGAGCTGATTCCCCGCGTCGGTGGGATAGGCGTCCATCATGATCGTCTGCAACCGCGATTTCAGCGTGTTGAGCGCGAGGTTTCCCTGCAGCAGCCCGAGCTTCTCGAGCGCCGCTTCACGCTCCTCCGGCGAGTAGTTGGTCAGCTCGTCGACGATCGACTGCTCGGCACGCGTGAGGATGTTGATCTCGCGGATGAGCTCGTTGTAGTAGAAGATGAACTGGATCATCGACTCGGTGATCGCCTCGCGGTCGGGCTCGACGGTCACCTCCACGGGACGCTGGCTCAATCCGCGCAGGTTGAACGTCACGTTCTCCACGAGATCGTCGATCGAGTTCGAAGGCCGAACGACCTCGATCCCCTCGATCTCGACGATCGCGTCGCGCGCGGTGCTCAGCGGGTTCACCGGCGCCACGTCGCCGCGGCTGCGCGGATCGAAAATCGTGACGTTGCGTACGGCTATCTCGCGGTGGGTATTGCTGTTGCGCACTTCGAGCGCTTCCACCGTGTCGGCGTAGTCGGCCAGCGGCACCTGGATCGTCTCGAACCCGTCGGTATCGTCGAGCTCGGGCAACGGGACGCGTTCGCCCGAATCGCGGAGGAAGAGTAGCTCGAAGTCGTTTCGAACGACCGGGGGCTCGGGCGGCTGCCAGTCGGGCAGCGGCACGTTCGAAGGAGCGTTTTCGACCGTCACGTCCCCGAGCGTGATCTCGCCGGGGTCCGGGACCTCGGGGCCGGGAGGCTCTTCCGGCGGTGTCCACCCCTCGTAGAGGTTCCGCACCGCCACCTCGAGCTCCATGACGAGCCCCTCGCCGGTGTCGACCGGCGACGGCATGCGAAGCGTGGCCTGGCCTTCCGGCGCGACGGTGAGCGTGCCGCTCTGGATCGTCCGCGTCGCCGCGGGCGAGGTTCCCGTCACGGTGGCGGGCTGGATCGCCGCCTGAACGACCTGGTCGCGCGCCTCCTCGAGGATGCTCGCCTCGAGCGCGAACGCGCGCGCATCCTCGAGGAAGGAGAGCTGGTTCTCGGCGCCGGTCTGCTTCGCCTCGATGAGAATGACCTTCGTTGCGGCAGAGTTGCGGACGACGCGCGCGCCCACAACGTCGCCGGCGCGCTGGTTGATCGCCTGCGCGAAGCTCTCCAGCGACCCGCCGGAGAACGTGAAGAACTCCTCGTTCTCGCCCACGCGGAAGCCGTATCTGCCCGAAGGGACCTGGAATTCGGAGGTCAGGTTGCGCGAGACGAACCGATCGGCCTCGGCGAGTTGCTTTACCGAAACGGAGGTAACGCCTTCGTCGGCGCCGCGCTGAGCGGTGGCGACCACGACCGACTCGTCGGTCGAGCTCGCGATGCGATCGTTAAACGGGTTTTCGAAGCCGAAGAGCAGCCGGGCGGCTTCCTGGAGATTGGACACACGCCGACCGAGCTCCTGCCACGCCTCTCGCTCCTCCTCCTGGGTGTCGATGCGTTCTTCCATGCGGGTGACGGGGGCACGCTCTGCCTCCATGATGTCTTCCACCATCCCGTCGGTATCCATGCCGGAGTTGGAGACTCCGGGGATCATGATGTCTGACACGAATCCCTCCCGTATCGCGTCCGCCAGGGGCACCGATCAAAGTGTACCGCGACCCGGGTTCGATCACTATGCGGTCTAGATCTCCTCGTCGATGAGCAGGCCGATGGCCTCCCGAAGGCGCACGTGCAGTCGCTGGATCTCCTCGGGCGGAAGCTCCTTGATCACCTTATCGGTCTTTCGATCGATGACCTTGACGACCACCTGGTCGAGCTCGCGGTTGATGCTGAACTTCAGCCGACGGTCGAGGGCCGCGGTGACGATGCGCAAGTCTTCGACGAGAGCATCGAGTTCAATGTCGATGTTCGGTGCGGTTGAGGTGCTCTGTCCTGTTCGGGCGGTCGACCTCGCCGCCGTTGCCGGCTCGCCCTGCGACCGCGTACTACCGGGAATCGGTTGCTGTGCGGCATTGCCGCCGAGGATCCCCGTGATCTCAATAGACATATCTTACCTCCGTGTAAGATGCCGTCTAAAGGGGAGCGGGGGAGGAGAGCGCGAACTCCTCCCCAACTCGAATACCCAAGAGATGACGTCCAGAAACCTCTTGAGCTGTGCACAACTGCCTCGAGGTCAGCTGTCACGAACGGAGCCCTACCTGGTCTATCCCAGGAGCTGAAGAACCGACTGTGGCTGGGTGTTGGCCTGGGCGAGCATCGCCGTGTTGGCCTGGACCAGGATCTGATTCTTGACGAAGTCGACTACCTGGCTTGCCATGTCGGTGTCTCGGATCCGGCTCTCTGCGGCTGCGAGGTTCTCGCTCGCGATTGCGACGCCCTGCTGTGCGATCTCGAATCTGTTCTGATACGCACCCAGGTCCGCTCGCTGGCGATTCACCTGACGCAACGCCGTGTCCACGACGCCAATCGTCCGATTGGCGAGCTCCGGAGTCGAAATCGATACGATCCCGCCTTCGCCCTGCATGTCTGCGAGGCCGAGAGAACGGGCCGTCATCGTCCCGATGAACACCTGTTCGTTCTGATCCATGTTTGCTCCCACCTGGAACTGCATGATCTGACCAACGGCCGAATCGCGTGCGAATGAGCCGGTCAGCATGTTCATGCCGTTGAATTGAGCGTGGGAAGCGATCCGGTTCACTTCGTCGACGAGCTGCGAAACCTCGACCTGGATCTGCATGCGATCCTCTGCGGTGTAGATGCCGTTGGCACTCTGGACCGAGAGCTCGCGAATCCGGTGGAGGATGTCCTGCGTGTTCTGCAGGTATCCTTCGCTCGTCTGAATGAAGCTGACGGCGTTCTGGATGTTTCGCTCAGCCTGATTGAGGCCCCGAATCTGACTTCGAAGCTTCTCGCTGACGGCGAGTCCAGAGGCGTCATCCCCGGCACGATTGATGCGCATTCCGCTCGAGAGTTTCTCGATGTTGCCCTGAATCTGATCCTGTCGGGCGTTCAGGGTACGTGAAGCGAACGCGGCACTCGTGTTGTGATTGATGATCATATGACCCTCCTTGATGTGTCGCATGAGGGCAATCCGTGCCCTCACTTCCTGCCGGCATCTTCAGAAGTTACATCGCGCTCCTTCTGCTCCGTTCTCGACGCCGAATCGGAAGAATCAGCCCATCTGCAATTGCGATGAGTTGATTCCTCCAGCAGGGACACCACCTCGAGCAGCACCGGATCAGCTGGTCCGGGCATCAAGGGGGTATTTTTCAAAGACCGATCGAAACGCGGGCCGAAGGCCCGTGTCGGTAACCCGCCCGAAAGCGAGCAGACGGCGCCCCAAGCGGGACGCCGCCATAAAAAAGGATACTACCTTACCCCAGCAATTGCAACACTGACTGGGTCATCACGTTCGCCTGCGCGAGCATCGCCGTGGAGCTCTGCAGCAGGATCTGATTCGTGGTGTAGCGCACCGTTTCGTGCGCCATGTCGGTATCCCTGATCCGGGACTCCGATGCCTGCAGGTTCTCGGCACCGATGTCGAGGCCGCGGATGGCGTGCTCCAGACGATTCTGGTACGCGCCAAGGTCTGCACGCTGCTTGTTCACCTTTCGCAGAGCTGCATCCACGATACCGATGGTGCGGTTGGCGTTCTCGGGCGTCGAGAGCGAGACGATGCTGTCGTCCTGGAATCGGACGCCGAGTCCGCGGGCGGTCATCGTACCGACGAATACCTGCTCCCGCTGGTCCATGTTCGCACCGATGTGGAACCACATGCTTGCCGTGACGACGTTCTCGCCGGTGTCCCGCGCGAAGCGGCCGGTCAGCATGTTCATGCCGTTGAACTGGGCATGGCTTGCGATCCGGTCCACCTCGTCGACGAGCTGGGAGATCTCGACCTGGATCTGCATGCGATCCTCTGCGGTGTAGATACCGTTGGATGCCTGGACGCTCAGCTCGCGAATGCGCTGCATGATGTCCTGGCTTTCCTGGAGGTAGCCTTCCGAGGTCTGAATGAACGATATGCCGTCCGCTGCATTGCGGGAAGCCTGGTTGAGGCCGCGGATCTGCGACCGCATCTTCTCGCTGACGGCAAGTCCTGCCGGGTCGTCGCCCGCGCGGTTGATCCGCAGGCCGGACGAGAGCTTCTCGATGTTGTTGTCGAGCCGTTCGGCTACGACACCGCGCTCGCGCTGCGCGAACATCGCGCTCAGATTGTGATTGATGATCATCGAATCCTCCGTGATTTCAGTGTTCTCAAGGCGGGGGGCATCCGTGCCCTCCCGAATACCCGGTCTCGTGCCCGGGCAGCACTCGTCTTCGTTCTGCACCCTCCTTCAAGAGCCCGCGACGAAATCCACGCCGCCGGTTCTTTTTTTTCAATCTTCCCTAAACCGGCGTTCGCAAACACCGATAAAGAGAGTAGGGAGCATCTGCCCACCGCTCCTGAACGGCGGACAAAGAACCCTGTCTCCATCATCGGCCGGTGGCGCTATAAACTTGAACGGAGACGGGGGTGGGTTCTCAGACTCTGCGAGTGGGGGTCGGGCGTGCCGTTCTGCGACGGCGCGCGGAAAGGCCGTGCGTGGCTATTCGTCGGCTATCTGGTCGAGGTAGGCCTGCGCGATGCGGTCATCGGGCTCGATCTCGAGCACCGTCCGGAAGTAGCCGGCGGCTTCCTCCGGGTTGCCTTCCTTCAGCGCGAGGATGCCCATGTTGGAGATGATCTTGGTGTTCTCCGGCTCCGCGGTGAGCGCTTCGGTGAGCAGCGCCCGGGCGGCCATGAGGTCGTTCAGCTCCAGGTAGCAGATCGCCAGTTCGTTGAGCGTATCCGGCTGACGCGGACCGAGCTCGAGCGCGCGCTCGAACGCTTCCTTCGCTTCCTTGAAGTTCCTCAGGCGCCGATGAGCCCAGCCGAGCAGGAACCACGCGTTCCAGACGTCGGGGTGGTCCTCCAGAAAGCGCTTGATCCGCTCGATCCCCTCGTCCTCTTTGCCGAGGCGGATGAAATCGTACGCCTGTTTGAAGAGCGTGTCGCTGAGGTCCTGCGACTCGATCTGCTCCACGACCTTGCGCGCCTCTTCCTTGCGCTCCTCGTCCTCACCACGATCGATGTAGACCTGCAGGTGTCGCTTCGCCTGCTCGAAGCTCTTCTGCTTGACGAAGAAGAATCCCGCGTTCAGGTGCGCCTCCGGAAGCGTGTCTTCGGCGGCGAAGAGCTCCTGGTAGACCTCGAACGCGTCGTCCACGTACTCCTCCGCCTGAGCTTCGTTGCCGGCCTGCGACTCCGCGTCGGCACGCTTCTCGTAGAGGACCGCGAGGTTGACCATCGCGCGCTGATCACCGGGCTGGAGCCCGCGCAGCGCGAGGAAGATCTCCTCGGCGAGGTCGAAATCCGCGTTCTGCGTCTTCATGATCGCCGTCTCGGTGAGATCGGCGATGATGTCCGGTGTGACCGCGGTGATGAACTCGCGGTAGTAGCTCGCGTCCTCGTGGTCGGGCGCGTAGGCGAGGATCTTCAGCATGGCCGAGACGATCTGCTCCCACGCGAGATCGTGGATGTCGTACCGGTCGCCGCCGGAGGTCGATTCCACCGGGAGCATGCGATCGGGATCGATGCGGAACGAACCGATCTGCCGGTCGAGATGGTCGGGAACGGCGATGAAGATGATATCCGAGAGTTTGTCTGACATGTATTACGCTTCGGCCTGTTTCGAGCGGAAGAGCTTGAGCGCGGCGTTGATCCGCATCTTGTAGCCCATGGGAACCTTCTCCTCGTCGAACTGAATGCCGAACGCGGCGATGTCGTCGCGCCCTTCGACCGGGTCGAATCGTACGATCGCGCCCGGTATCTCGAACGTCTGCTCCGGGTCGTCGAAGACGAGCCGGACCGTCGCGCTCTTGTTCACGAGCATCTTCGGGACGCCCATGAGAACCGCCTTGCACCCGGAGAACGAGAGGTCGCGCAGGATCATCTTGCGCGGTACGCCGTCCACCGTGACGCCGCACTCGCCCGGTTCGAGGCTCAGCTGACTCACGCTGTGCGCCGAGAGCGGAATGCGGTCTTCCTTGCGCCGCTTGGCGTTCACGTTCGCTTCGAGCAGTTGCCCGATGATCTGGATGAGGTCGTCGGGCGGCCGCTGCGTGAACTCGAGGTTCGCGAAGAAGAGGTCCTTGTTCTGCTCACCGTAAGGGTTGGTCTGGGACACTTTCGCCGGAACGAAGAACGTGATCGGGTCCTGCTTGTCGGATTGCGCAAAGCTGAAGCGCAACTGGACGAGGCCGTTCGATTCCCGGATGCACTCGTTGAGGCCGCTCTTGAGGTTTGCTATAATCCGGGCGGTCGTCATTGACGCCGCGTAGATGACGCACGGCCATTGAGATCCCAGGCACTTCACGTAGACGTGCCGGGTGTTCAGCATGATCGTCTGAACGACTTCCCGGGTGAAGGTGATCTCCGCCTGCGAGAACTGCTCGAAGTAGCGTGTTATCTGCTGGCTGGTAGTGACGGGCATCGGCGCGTGAGCAAGTGTAAGAAACGCGCTATTCATTGTCAACTGAGAGGCGGGCCAGTGCTGTACGGAGTGGGGAATCCCCTGATGGATATCATCGTGCGCGTCGAGGACGGAGCGCTCGATTCGCTCGGCGTCGTGCCGGGCAGCATGAATCTCGTGGACTACGAGCAGCAGCAGGAGGCGATCGCGGCCGGATCGGTCGTGCGCCGACTGCCGGGCGGAAGCTGCGCGAATACGATTCGAGGCGCCAGATGGCTGCTACGCACGGTCGGCTCGACGCTCACCCCGGCGTATACGGGTGCCGTTGGAACCGACCGGGACGGCGACGCCTTCGAGGCGCTGCTCGACACCGAGGGGGTTGCGCCCCACCTCGCGCGCAAGCATACGCCGACCGGCAGCTCGGTGATCCTCGTGACGCCGGACTCGCAGCGGACGATGTTCACCTACCTGGGGGCGTGCCGCGACCTCGAACCGTCCGACGTCGACGCAGCCCTGCTCAGATCGGCCCGTATCTTCCACACGACCGGCTACATGTGGGACACGCCCAACCAGGAGCGCGCGGCGCGCGAAGCGGTCGACGCGGCCCGGCGGGCGCACACCCTCGTCTCCTTCGACGTCGCCGATCCCTTCGTCGTGCAGCGTTATCACGAGTCGCTGTCCGCGTGGATTCCCGGCAACGTGGATCTGCTGTTCGCGAACGAGGAGGAGCTCCGCGCGCTGACCGGTGCGGAGGGGGATGCCGAGCAGATCGCCCGCGCGGCCTCCGCTCTCGCGCCCACGGTCGTCATGAAGATCGGCGCCCGAGGGTGCATGATCGCCGAGGACGGGTCGATCGCGACCGTGGGACCGCATCCGGCCACGCGGAGCGACACCACCGGCGCCGGCGACGCCTTCGCCGCCGGGTACCTGTTCGGTCTCCTGCAGAAGCTCACCACCGGGCAGTGCGCGGCGGTGGCGAATATCGTCGCCGGGAGCATCGTCTCGGTCGACGGATGCAACTACGACGCGCTCGACGAACCGGACGTGCGGTCGGCGCTCACCGACGTCATCGCCTCCGGCGCCGGTCGGTGAACCTCCGGAGTCCAGGCGCTGCCCTTGCGCCGCTGGTCTGAGCGCCGCGTTCGCGGTACGATTGAGGGGAGGGGGAGCAGGTGCTGCGCGAATGGACAGGTGTTCGACAGCGTCCGGAAGAGGGGCGCCGTCGCTGGTTCACGGATGTGGACATGGATCTCATCGTCTGGTACACCGACGAGGGCGAGATACGCGGCTTCCAGCTCTGCTACGAGAAGCAGACCGACCAGCACGCGGTTACCTGGTTCGCCGACGGGACGTACAGCCACGCGAGAATCGACGACGGGGAGAGCGGCCGGGCCATCGGCGTGAAGGAGACTCCAATTCTCGTTCAGGACGGTGTCTTTGACGCCTCGGAGGTCGCAGAGGCGTTTCGCCGCGAGGCCGGTGACGTGGACCCCGAGCTTCGCGAGCTCGTCTACGAGCGGATCAGAGGTTTTCCGAATCGATAGGATCGTCGCCCAGCGCCGCTTCGAGCTCTGATATGAGCGTGTCGGTGATGCGCCGCGCCTCTGCATCGTCGCGGCGGGTCGCGCCGGTGAGCTTCATGTAGTCGTCTGCGGCGAGGATTCCGGCGAGGATCGCGATCTTGAGCGGGTCCGTGGTGGAAACCGATTGCCGGATCTCCTCGACCTTCGAACGAAAGTGTTCGACCACTTCGCGGAAGTACTCGGGGTCCTCGTCGGTCTGAACGCTGAACGATGTCCCGAGCAGTTCGATCCGCATCTCTCGCTAGAAAATGTCGAGCTCGGGTTCCTCGTCCTCTTCGCCGTCCTCACCGGCCTCCGGCTCGTCGTCGGCGGTGGAGGACGCGTCGGTTTCGGGGTCCGGGGTGTCGACGGTCGGTGCCGGCTCGTCCGACGGTGGCGGGGCAGGCTGCCCGGCGGGCGCGGCGGGTGTCTCCGGCGGCTCGCTCGCCGAAGCGTCGTCTCCGGACGGGAC
>CAZICD010000121.1:0-3321 GCA_964537725.1 uncultured Spirochaetaceae bacterium
GCCGCCCCCTCACCCATCCGGCGTATGCACCCGCCCACGCGCCCGGCGTAGCATCACCCGTAAGGGGGAGCCGTGCAAGGATTCAGGACGATCGGAGGTTGCGCGGGGCGTGTGCGGGTCGCGCTCGTCATCCTGATCTTGGTGACGGCGGCCGTGCCCGCACCGCTCGCCGCGCAGGAGTTCGGCAGGAACAAGGTCCGCTACGAAGATTTCGACTTCTCGGTGCTCGAGAGCGGGAACTCTCGCGTGCACTTTCCGCAGGAGATGGAGCAGGCCGCGCGTCGCAGCGCCCGCCTGCTCGAACGGTGGACCACGCGTTTCGAGCGGCTCTTCGACCACACGCTCTCGCAGCGCCAACCGGTCATCCTGCACGACGACCATCCCGACTTCCAGCAGACCTCGGCGATCCCCGGCCTCCTTCCGCAGGGGGTCGGAGGTGTCACCGAGGGGCGCCGCGGTCGGATCGTCGTTCCGCTGCCCCCGAGCAACCGGCAGACGAACCACGTCCTCGGTCACGAGCTCGTACACGGCTTCCACTTCGACCTTGCCGGCGGGTCGCTCGGGGGAGGCGGCGTCGGAGGCGTGCCGCTCTGGTTCGTCGAGGGCATGGCCGAATACGCCACGCTCGGACCTTCCGACGCCCAGACGGCGCTCTGGTTGCGCGACGCCGTTCTCAACGACGACCTCCCGTCTATCACCAGGCTCGGTCGGGACCCCGACTACAATCCGTACCGATTCGGCCACGCGCTGTGGGCGTTCATCGCCGAAGAGCACGGCGACGCCGCGCTCGCCGAGCTCTACAGGCAGACGCTGCGCCGTGGCTTTCCGCGTGCATCCTCAGATGTGCTCGGCGTCGATCCCGACGAGCTCTCCGACGCGTGGCACGAGGTGGTGCGCCGCGTCGCAGACGAACAGATGTCCGAGCGGACCGCTCCCGAGGACACCGGCGAGCCCGTGAACATTGGCGAGGCGGGAACGAAGATCTCTCCGTCGCTCGGTCCGTCCGGCCGCTACCTCGCCTACTACGCCCAGCCCGACGTCTTCTCCTTCGACCTGACGGTCGCAGACCTCCAGACCGGTGAGGTCGTCGGGCGGCTGTCGGCGATCTCCGCGAACCGCCACTTCGACCAGCTGCGCTTCACCGAGAGCGCCGGCGCGTTCTCCCCGTCGGGCGAGCGCGTCGCTTTCGTCGTGCAGGAGCAGGGAGACAACGCGGTCGCGATCGCATCGGTTCCCGGGCTCGAGATCGAGCGCACGCTCGCGGTTGAGCGGCTCGACGGGATCTCGCACGTCGCCTGGCACCCGTCGGGCGAACGGCTTGTGCTCGCCGCTACGCACAACGGACGGAGCGACCTCTACGAGATTGATCTGCGGGCCGATTCGCTGTCGCGGCTGACGAACACCTGGTTCACCGATCTCCAGCCGCGCTACTCGCCCGACGGCTCGCGGCTCGTCTGGCTGACCGATCGGCGCGACGCCTCGCCCGGGTCGCTCTCCTACGGCGCGATAACCGTCGTCGTGCGGGACGTAGCCACCGGCGACGAGCGCCTCGTAGCGCTCGACGGCGCGCATACCCATCTGAACCCCCACTTCTCCGCCGACGGAGACAGGCTCTACCTTGTTGCCGACCCCGACGGTGTACCGAACGTCTATGCCGTCGATCTCCTCGACGGCGAGGCGACGAGGCTGACCAACGTCGCTACCGGGGTCACCGGGTTCACCGATCTCGCGCCCGCTCTCACCGTCGCCGGCGACTCGGATCGCGCGGTGTTCTCCGTGTTCTCGAGGCGCGACTACTCGCTCCGAACGATGGCGCTGGCCGACGCGAAGGGAACCCCCGTCGCATTCGCCGGGCAGGACAGGGCGGCCGCGCATCGGCCGGGATCCCGCCTCGTGTCCGGCCGCTCCGACGACAGCCTCGTCGCGCGATACCTCCGCGACCCCGCCTCCGGGCTTCCCGACGACGCCGATTTCCGCACGAGCGGCTACGAGCCCCGGCTCGCGCTTTCGAACGTGGGCGGCATCACCGCCGGACTCTCTGCGAGCCTCTTCGGGGTATCCCTCTACGGCAGCGCGAACCTGACCTTCACCGACCTGCTCGCGATCCACACCGTGGGCGTGAATGCGGTCGTGCGCGGGTCGGCTCGTGATCTCGGAGGCGAGTTAGGGTACTTCAACCGCGAACGGCGCCTGGGCTGGGGCGTCGTCGTCGGGCGGACGCCGCTACGAAGCGACGCCGTCGCTTCGGGCGAAGGAAGCGTCGAGCTCTCCGACGGCACCATCGTAACCGCGGACATCGCGCAACGCGTCATCGAAAGGACCTACATCGACCAGGCGAACCTCGTGGGCGAGTATCCGTTGTCGCGGTGGCTGCGGTTCGAAGGGTTCGCCGGCTACCGCCGGATCTCCTTCTCGCGCGAAGTGCAGACGGTCGCAACCCGTGATGGCGAGGTGATTCTGCGCCGGTCCGACATCACCACCCCTGAGCCGCCGGTGCACCTCGGGCAGGGCGGGCTCGCCGTCGTGGGCGACACCTCGTCGTTCGGCTTCACCGGCCCACTCGACGGACGGCGCTTTCGCCTCGGGGTCGACGGCGCGGCCGGGTCGCTCGCGATCGTGAACGCGGGTGCGGATTTCCGCCAGTACGCCTTCCTCGCACCGTTCGGCTTCGCCTCGCGGCTGCGGTTCCGCGGCCAGCTGCTGAAGAACGACACCCGCGGGTTGATCGGCCCCCTCGCTCTGGCGTCCACCATTCGCGGCTACCCGCGATCCGAGCGCACGGATGGCACCCGCACGGAAGGCACCCGCACGGAGGGCACCCGCACGCTGGGTGCCAACGTCGAGCTCCGGCTGCCGTTCCTGGGCACCGAACAGCTCGGACTCATTCCGTTCCGCTGGCTGCCCACCACCATCTTCGCCTTCGCGGACGCCGGAGTCGCGTGGTACTCCGACCAACCGCCTCAGTGGGTGTGGGCCCCCGATTCCGACGCGCGTGCTCCAGTGGCGAGCGCCGGCGGCGGAGTTCGGGTCGCGGTCCTGGGGGTGATCGTGCTCGACGTCACGTACGCCTACCCCTTTCATCGGCCCGGACGCGGCGGAGTGCTGACGCTCGGGCTGGGCGCGGGGTTCTGAGGCGTCTGTCAGGCTCGGAACACAAGGGAGCGCAGCAAGCGCAATGCGCCGGGGCGCTCCTACGGACCCGCCACCTCGAACACCACCGCCTCGTGCACCGCGACCTCCGGGAGCCGTATCCGAAGGGCGCCGTCCTCGGCGTGCGCGACCTCGAGTTCGCATCCCGCGTCGAGCGTCCGGGGCGCGCCG
>CAZICD010000121.1:3421-7956 GCA_964537725.1 uncultured Spirochaetaceae bacterium
ACCTCGCGCAGGACGCCCCGCATCGCGAAGGGGTTGGTCATGTTGACGATGTGGAGGCAGTACGCCGTCGCGCCGTCGCTCGCGGCGCCCGGAGCTCCCCGCCAGAGCGTCACGTCGACGAGGCCCGGCCCGACGACCTCGACGAGCGGCTCGCTGCCGGTTGCCCAGCGTACGCTGTTTGCGAGGATGCGGCCGTGGTCGGGCGTGAGCATCTCCCAGAACCGGCGGTCCAGGTCGCTCGCGATGTACACCACGCGGCCGTCACCGGCGAAGGTGTGAAACACCTCCGGGCAGTCGTCGCGGATCTCGCGCGGGTAGACCTCCTCCATGGGAAGGTCGGGGTAGGGCGGAACGAATGAGTAGGGCCCGGGGTATCCGGCCCCGCCCGGCTCCGTGGCCCCGGCTGCCGCGACGACGGGAACCCGTGCGCCGCCGTTGATCACGCGCCCGGCGTCCTCCAGCCCGCGGTGGATCACCGAACCGTCTGCGATCGCCGCGCCATGATTCACGCCGATGTACGAGTTCTTCAACGGTGCCTCCACCGGCGAACCGGTCGCGTGCGCGCCGAACAGGTCGGCGAGCGCGAAGTCCTCGCGCCGCCTGCCGCGTTCGTCGTAGCGGGAGGTCTCGAAGGTCGCGACGAGCCCGCCGCCTGCGTGCACGTAGTCGCGGATCACCTGCGCCTGCGCGTCGGAGAGCGCGGCGACGTTCGGCAGCACCACCGCTCGGTAGCCGTCCAGGCTCCCCGCGCGAAGCGTATCGGCATGGACCATCTCGAAGAGCGTGCGTTCCTCGAGCAGCGCCTGGTAGAACCCGGCGATGGGCGCGTCGACGAGCTCGCCGGCGCGGCTGCGCGCGTAGTGGCGGGTGTTTGCCTGCGAGTAGACGATCGCGACTTCGGCGACCGGTTCGTCGAGTCGCAGGTGCGGCTCCCACTCGGCGTACGTACGGTAGAGGTCGGCCACGACCTGCATCCAGCGGTCATCGTAGACGCGGCCGCAGAACTTCGTGAACCACGGGCGCATGCCGTTCGCGACCGCCTCCGCCACCCAGACGCGAAGCTCGGCGGCAGCCTGGACCGAGTCCTTCCAGCGGAAGCGCTCCTCCACGCCCACGGAGAAGATCCCGCCAATCGGCTTTCGACCCATCACGGCGCGCAGCTCCTTGCCGTTGCGACCGTTTGCCCACGGAGCGGCGATACCGCTTCGCGCCTGCTTGTCTATGAAGAGGATGTCGTTGCGCAGGGCAAGCCGTGTTCCGTCCAGGTCGCTCAGCGCGCCACCGGGCGAGTTGGGGATGAAGCGCGAGCCGGCGTTCGCCGCCCTGATGCGTTCGTCCCAGTGATCGGCGAGCTCAAAGAGCCTCGCCTCGCGCCACTCGAGGTAGGCGACCATCTCGTCGCTGTCGCGGTCGTCGGCGCCCGGAATCTCCAGGCCCGTCGCGGCGCGAAACCCCGCCCGGCACGAGTCGCAGTAGCAGATGCCCGACCCGGCCCAGCGGTTGCAGAAGATCGCGTCCACGGCGTATCGCGACGCGATCTCCTCGTGCACGCGCGTCATGAAGTCGAACGTGTAGTCGCCCAACGCGCAGGTGACCCATACGTCCGGCGTCGACCAGTGCTCGCGGTACGCGCCGTCCTCGGTTACCGCGAGCCACTCCGGGTGGTCGCGCCGCGCATCGGCGTGCGTCGCGTGAGCGTCGCTGCGGCAGAGGACCGCCATCTCCATCCTGCGGCAGCCCTCCACGAGATAGCCGAAGACGTCGGCGCCGTCCAGCGTTGCGGCCTCGTGGTGGTAGGGGATATCGGTGGGGTGGAATGCGAGGTAGCCGCCGCTGCCGATTACCGCGCCGTCGCATCGGCTCTCCTCGAAGTAGCGCAGCCAGAAGTCGGGGTCGAAGGTTCCGGGGTCGGTGTCGGTGAGCGTGAGCTGAGCCCAGCGCATCGTGCGTTCGTACCAGGGTGTCATTCAGAGGAGCTCCATGCGGGACCCATCCTACCACGCTACGCCGGCGCCGGGAAACGGATCGTGAACACGGGATGGGGTCGGCGCTTGACCTCGAGCTCCCCGCCCAGCTGTTGGGCGAGGTTGACCACGAGCTGCAGGCCCAGCGTCGCCGCCGTGTACGGGTCGACGTCGTCCGGGAAGGGCCTGCCGGAGTTGGAGACGGTGAACACGTACTCGCCGCTCTCTTCGGAAAGCGCGACCGTGAATGAGCGGTCTCCGTCGCCGGTGAACCCGTGCTTGCACGCGTTGGTCGCGAGCTCGTTCGCGATCAGCCCGGCGGAGACGGCCTGACCGCCGGGGAGCGCGACGCCGGGGGCGTCTACGTCCAGGTTCACACCGCCGGTAGAGGAGGACTCGAGCACCGTGGAGAGCAGCCCCCGCAGGTAGGGCGTCATTTCGACCGCCTGTTCGTCGCTCGCCTCCTGGAGTTGCTCATGGGCGAAGCGAACCGCCTCGATCTGATTGCGCAGGTTCGCGAGGCTCACCCCTTCGGGAAGGCTCTCCTCGGTGAGGAAGATGAGCGACGAGATGATCGAGAGGTTGTTCTTGACGCGGTGATGCACCTCGCGCACGAGCCACCGGTTGTGCTCGAGCGCGGCGTGGAGCTCGTGTTGTGCGCGGACGAGATCGGTTACCTCGTGGATGACGAAGACGTACCCCGTCGAATCGGGCTCTCCCTCGGAGGCAGGCTCGCGGCGTGCCATCGAGGCCCGGAAGAACCGTTCCCCGTCTTCGCCGGGCAGCGTATAGTCGATCCGCGCCGCGGAACCCGTGCGCGAAACCTCCGCGACCGCCGCGCGAGCCCGTTCGACGATATCGGACGGGAAGACCTGCTCGATCGGCTTGCCCAGAAACCTGTCCGGCGCGAGGTGGAGACGCCTGCCCTCCGGTCGGTGGTACTCGCGGAAGCGCAGTCGGCCGTCGAGCTCGAAGACCAGATCCGGCATCGCGTTCAGCGTCGCCTCGAGGCGCGCGGTCGTCTCGCGGAGCCTGGTCTCGAGCCGGACGCGCGGTGTGATATCGCGCGCCGCCATGATGATTCGCTCCAGATCGCCGTCGTCTCCGTAGAGGTGCGTCGCCGTGAGGTCGGTCCACAGGACGTCGCCCGACGGGGTCACGACGCGGAACTCGCGTCGGACCTCCGGGACACGGTCGCGGATGGACTCCTCGAGCGCGACCCTGAGCTTCTCCACGTCGTCTTCGTGGACGGCCTCGAAGATCGACCGCTCCTCGAAGTCCTGCGTCCGGAAGCCGAACAGCCGTTCGGCGGAGGGGCTGAGGTAGACCGGCCGCAGGTCGCCGTCGAGTACGCCCACGACGTCGCTCGCGTGCTCGGCGATGAGCCCGTACGCCTCCTGGGTCTGCTTCAGCCCGGTGATGTCGGTGCTGAACGTCGTGACCGATCGGACCGTTCCATCGGTATCCACGTTCGGCTCCAGGTGAACGAGGAACCACTTCGTCCTGCCGTCGATCACCGTCTTCCATTCGGCGTGACGCGAGCGGCCGGTCTCGAACACCTTCCGGATACCGTCCATCGCCCGTCCGGCAAACGGCTCGGGGTAGACGTCGCTCAGGCTCCGGCCACGCAGCTCCGCCGGCGCGAGTCCGAGCATCGTCGCGGCCGCCCGGTTGGCCTGCAGGAGAGTTCCGTGCTCGTCGAACACGCCGATCGCTTCCTCGGTCTGGTCGTAGACGGCGCGGAAGGCCGTTTCGATGTCGTGCCGACCGTGCGCGTCGCTGGTGTTCTCTGCGATTGAACGGTACCTGATCCGTTCGCTGATGTCCCGGATCGTCGCGACGAACCCGACTACCTCGCTCTCCTCGGAGACGATGGGGGTGCTCGTCGTTTCCGTCCACACGGTCGTCCCGTCGCTGCACCGGCGCTCGAGCTCCATGGGCGCCGACGCGAAGGCTGGGTCCTCCTTCTGCCGTCGCGTCAGCTCGGTCACCGCGCGCACGGATTCATCGGCAAGCTGCTCGTGAATCGGCATCCGGCAGTACTCTTCCGGCGTGAAGCCGGTCAGTCGTTGGATGGACGGGCTGACGTAGGTCACGCGGAAGTCGCGGTCGACGGTGAGTACCGTCTCGCTCATGTTCTCCGTGATGAGTCGGTAGCGCTCCTTCTCCTGCTGGCTCTGCCGGTGCGCCCTCCAGAGCTTGAGCGCCATGTCGATGGACTCGAGCAGGACGAACTCCCCGGAGCTCTTCACGACGTATCCGTAGCCGGTGATCTGCTTTACGCGGTCGACGTAGTCCGGCTCGGTGTGAGATGTGAGGAAGACGATGGGGAGGTCGCGCAGCTCGAGGATGCGACGCGACGCCTCGGTGCCGTCGATTCCCGTGCCCAGGTCGATGTCCATGAGAACCAGATCGACGTCAGCTTGTTCCCGGACCCGGGCCACCGCCGCTTCACCCGAGTGTGCCACGGCGACCACGTAGCCGTGACGCTCGAGGGTTCGCTGCTCGGTAAGCGCGATGATCGCCTCGTCCTCAACGAGGAGCAGCGTTGTGGGTTGATCGGCCTGCACG
>CAZICD010000121.1:8056-11524 GCA_964537725.1 uncultured Spirochaetaceae bacterium
GCGGCCCGCGCCTGACCGGCCCGCCTCTTGACATCAAATCGATAATCCCTTATATATAATTTATTCTACATTCCAAGGAACGAATATGAAGAACCTGCTGATCATAGGCGGCGTGGCGGCCGGTGCGACCGCCGCGGCGCGCGCGCGAAGGCTGAACAGCGACATAGACATCACGATCCTCGAGGCCGGCGCGGACGTCTCGTTCGCGAACTGCGGTCTTCCTTACTATCTTGGCGGCGACATAGAGTACCGGTCGTCGCTCATCCTCGCGAGCCCCGAGACCTTCCGCGACCAGTACCGCGTGGACGTCCACACGAACACGCAGGCGTTGCGAATAGACCGCGAGGCGAAGTCGGTTCATGCGCAGAATACGGTCACCGGCGAGGAGCGCGACTTCGCCTACGACGCGCTCATCCTCGCGCAGGGCGGCAAGCCGGTCGTCCCGCCGGTTCCCGGTGCCGAAGGCGACCACGTCTTCCAGCTCTGGACGCTCGACGACATGGACCGCATCGACGCGTGGGTGAAGAACGAGGAGCCGCAGAGCGCCGTCGTCGTGGGCGGCGGGTTCATCGGCCTGGAGATGGTGGAGGCGCTCGCCAAGCGCGGGCTCGACGTCAGCCTCGTGGAGATGCTGCCGCAGGTCATGCCCAACCTGGAAGGCGAGTTCGCCGGCTTCCTGCAGAAGGAGCTCCTCGACTACGGAGTGGATCTGCACCTGGGCACCTCCCTCGAGGCGATCGAGGATCGCGCCGTTACCCTGAGCGACGGCTCTCGTCTGGATGCCGATGTGGTTCTCCTGTCGGTCGGTGTGCGCCCCACGCTGCAGCTCGCGAAAGACGCCGGGCTCGAGGTGGGCGAAGCCGGCGGGCTCACGGTGGACGCGTCGCTGCAGACCAGCGACCCCGCGATCTACGCGGCCGGGGACATGGTGGAGGTCGAGCACACCGTCGCCGGTCGCCGCGTGCGCATCCCGCTCGCCGGGCCCGCCAACCGCCAGGGCCGCCTCGCCGCGGAGAACGCGCTCGGGGGCAGCCGCACCTACCGTGGTGCGATGGGAACGTCCGTGGTGAAGCTCTTCGGCGCGGTCGCCGGGTCGACCGGGATGAGCCTCACCGGTGCGCGCGAGGCCGGCCTCGACGCCGACGCGGTCGTCGTGCACAAGACGAGCCACACCGCCTACTATCCCGGTGCGCACAAGGTCAGCCTCATGGTTATTTTCGAGCGCGAGAGCGGGCGGGTGCTCGGCGCGCAGGCGGCCGGGCGCGTTGGCGTGGACAAGCGGCTCGACGTCATGGCCACCGCGATCGCCGGCAATCTCACGCTCGCCGATCTCGCCGAGCTCGACCTCGCCTACGCGCCGCCGTTCAACAGCCCCAACGGCCCGGTGAACATGGCCGCGTTCACCGCGGAGAACCACCGCACCGGATTCAGCCCGTCGGTGCTCGCGCGCGACGTTGAGACCTTCGCGATGGAGAACGAGCCCATCGCACTCGACCTGCGCGACCCCATCTCGTTCGGGAAGGCGCACCTGGAGGGCAGCACCAACGTAACGCAGAACCTGCTGCGCGAAAACATGGACCGCATCCCCCACGACCAGGCGATCCTGCTCATCAGCGACGACGGGCAGAAGGGTCACGTCGCGCTGCGCATGCTCGCCGGCGCCGGCTTCGAGAAGGTCGTGAACCTGAGCGGCGGGTACCTCTCGCTCGAGCGCCACGCGCGCGCGATCGGCTACGAGCACCTCATGGTCGGGCTCGCGCCGGTGGAGCGGAAGTCGGTGGACGACCTCGAGCACGGCGGCGCCGGCGGCCAGACCGAGGGCGATGGTGACGGAGGCAGCGAGGCGATCGGCACGGACGGCCCGGTGATCCTGGACGTGCGAACGCCCATGGAGTACCAGATGGGCGCCTACCCGGGTGCGATCAACGTCACGCTCGACGAGCTGCCCGCGCGCGCCTCGGAGCTCGGCGAGGCCGACCGTGAGATCGTGGTCTACTGCGCATCCGGAGCCCGATCGGCCTACGCCGAACGCATCCTCACGCAGCTTGGCTACACGAACGTGCGAAACGCCGGCGGCCTGCACGACATCATGGCGGCGGGGGTGTAGGGGGATCAGCCGATCACGCGCAGCTTCAGGCCCGTGTACTTCCGGAAACCGTCGTCCGCGGTGACAAGCTCCGCATCGTAGCGCATCGCGGCGGCTGCGAGCATCGCGTCCGGCACTGCGTTGGCCGCTGCATTCGTTGTCAGGCCGAGGTGTCTGAACAGTGCGTGCGCCTGCCGGTCGAACGAAACCCCGTGCGCCCCCTGCGTAGACTCCAGATGGTCGACGAAGCGCCACGCCTCGGCCGGTTCCGAGGGCTCCCGGAAAATCCGGGAGTTCGTCACGAGGCGGAGGAACGACGCGGCGACGAAGGGATAGAAGAGGTAGGGAGATCCGCGCTCCACCGCGTCCGCGACGAGGCCGTACGCCTGGTCGTGGCGGGGACTGTCGCCCCGGAAGGCGTACACCCAGATGTTCACGTCCCAGAGCGTCACCGGTAGCGCTCTCCCTCCGCGTCCACCGGTTCGAGCTCGTCCCAGCTCACGCCCGGCTGCAGCCCGCCGCGCGCCTGTGACACCGGGAGATTCCCGGTGGTGGGCGTACGGTCCAGGCGAGCTTCAAGGCCCTCGACGATCAGGCGTGTGAGCGTAGAGCCCTCATCCACCGCCTGCCGCTTGGCGCGGCGGGCGAGGTCGTCCGGAAGATTGAGCGTTGTTCGCATGCAGATATACTAACGCCTATGCAGATGTCGGTCAAACGGCGGGGAAGCGCCGGCCGTCCTTGACACCGCCCGCGGCGGCGCGTAGAAGTGACGGATGACCGCACCGGCTGCACCGTGCGACCACCTCGAGCAGCGCCTGCGCGAACCGCTTCCCGGCCTCCCCGTGCAGGCCACGATGGCGCCGGCCGGTCGCATCTCGTCGGCCTACGACCCGAATCCCCCCGGCGCGAACCACGCCGCGGTGCTGCTGATCGTGACCGCCCGCCGAGAGCTCGTATTCATCCGCCGCGCCGCCGACGGACGCGCGCACAGCGGTCAGATCGCCTTCCCCGGCGGCGCCCGCGAGGACCACGACGCCGATCTCCGCACGACCGCGCTGCGGGAGACCGAAGAGGAGATCGGCGTGCCGCGCGAGACGGTCCGGGTGCTCGGCGCTCTCACGCCGCTCTACATAGACGTCTCCAACTTCGTCGTGCATCCCTACGTGGGATGCGTCCGAGAGCTGCCGCGGTTCCTCTGCCAGCCCGGCGAGGTGGACGAGGCGATAACGCTTCCCGTGGACGGATTCGCCGCGGCGACGGGCGCGCTGCAGATGACGCGGCGTGGGCGATCCTACCGGGCGCCCTGCTACCGCTTCGGCGAGGTCGCCGTGTGGGGCGCGACCGCGATGATCACCGCGGAGTTCCTGCAGGTGTGGGGGGAT
>CAZICD010000122.1:0-5899 GCA_964537725.1 uncultured Spirochaetaceae bacterium
TACCCCGCCACGTACACCGTCGCCTCTTCGCCCCCGCCGCCAGGATCGTACGGATCCTGATAATGATCGTACCAATCCTGGTGCTCGGTCCCACCGCTCTCGCGCCAGAGCGTGAACCGCGGATAGTCGACCTCGATGCGCACGCCTTCTTCCGGGTGGGTCCAGTCGCGAGGCACGAGGAGCGCCCACGGAAAGCCCTTTTCGTCGATGAACGGGTCATCCGGGTTCTTCGAGATCGTATTGGCCTCGCGGCCGATGAGATGAATGTCGTGGCCCGTGTTGTAGACGAAGAGGTACGGGTTGTACGGCGCCTCGGGAAGCGCGTCCCCGCTGCCGTCGCGAGTTTGCGGCTCGTCGAAGGTCACCGTGAACTCGGCGCTCTTGTCCTTCGCGTAGCGCGAGTTCATGAACAGGTCGATCTCGGCGACATCGACGATCGGCCTGAACGAGTAGTCTCGCGAGGTCCCCTTGAGGTCAACGAACGACCCGGTCACGCTCGCCTTGCCCTCGAACGAGTCGATCCGGATACCGAACCGATGGTCGTATCCGGCGAGCTTCTGCACGGCCTCCGCGGCGACGTAGATCTGCGTGACGTCTCCGTCCGCGTTCAGCCCCTCGCGAATCGTGTAGCTCGCAATGAAGTCGTTGTAGTCGGCGTCGCCCGCGTCCTCACGACCGAAGAGGTCCTCGTACGCAACCGTAATCGCTTCGCGCGAGGGAACGTACGAGTAGAAGGCGATGGTCGGGTCGTCCGGTTCGGCGTCCTCGGAGTCGGGAACACCGTCGCCGTCGGTGTCGTCGGCATCGACGACGTCCAGACTTGATCGCGAAGCCGGCCCCTCCGATTCGGGCACCACGCGCTTCAGGGAGAGCGTCCTGTCGATGAGCTCGAAGTTCACCATGTCGTCGATGACGATCGTGCGCGTCTCGAAGCCGCCGGCACGAACGGTGAGCGTCATGTCTTCCGCGGCAGACGGCAGCTGCACGGTCGCGTCGAGCACGCCGTCATCGCCGATCATCCCGGCAAACACCCGGTTACCCTCGTTGTCTTCGAGCGCTACGAAAACGTCAACCGCGTCGGGCGTGAGCGCATCACCGAGCACGCGGCCGGATTCATCGACTTCGTAGAGCTCGACCGCCAGGCGCACGTCCACCGAGAGCAGCGTTTCGAAGGTGAACGGTCCGCTCACCGACCGGGTGACGTCGCGGACCTCGTCCGGGGGAAGACTCGCGGCTGCGGTGTCGAGCGCATTGCCTTCCTGGACCGGCGAGAGCGGCATCCCGCACCCGGCGAGAACCAGGGCCGCGATGACCGCGGCGACAACCAATCTCGCGTACGTCTTCATATCAGCTCCCTCGCGCAGACTGCGCCTACGTAGAAAATATAGCACATCAGCGCCCGCGACACAGTGTTCCGGTCAGGATTCACCACTGGGCGCCCTCGTCGCCGCCCTCCTGCGCGTCCTCCTGCGGCCGAAGCCGCATCCGCACCCCGATCCACCCGGCCGGGTCGGCCATGCGCTGGTCGATCTGGCCGAGCGCGACGTCCGCGGTGAGCTCGGCGACGAGCCACTGGCGGCCTTCGAAGGGGAAGCGGGCCCCGCCGCCGTGTGCGTCGACGGCGGCGAGCGCGTGCGCGTGGACGTTGCTCGCCATCATGATCGCGTCGAAGCCCAGGTGGTGCAGGATGATGACGTAGGTCAGCGCGAGGCTGTCGCAGTCCCCGCTCTCGGTGACCAGGCACGAGACGGGGGGCTGGAAGTCGGAGAGCCCGCCGGTGCGCTCGTAGTCGAAGCCCTGCAGCCAGGCGAGGAGCTCGTGCGGGTAGTCGACGCGCGGCAGGCCATCGGCCTCGAGCCTGCGCCCCACCTCCTCGGCGACCGGCGCGAGGCGCATGTAGTTGTCGCGGTAGATCATCCGGAAGTATCGGCGCCACGCGTCGTGGGCGACCTCCTCGTCGAGCGCGCCGTAGGGCTCGAGGATGCGCGCCTCGCGGTCGACGAGGACCTTGCTCGCCTCTTCGGCGCCGGGGTCTACGGCGAAGGGCAGCGGCTGACCGAGGAAGGGGATCGATTGCATTCGCTCGTCGGGCGCGGGGAACGGGTAGAAGAACTGGCTCACGGGCCCCGGATAGACGCGGCTCTCCTCGCCCAGGGAGAAGCTGTCGATCGCGCTCAGAAGGTGGTCGTGCGCGACCTCGTAGCTCTCGAGCGCGGCGAAGGCGAGGATCGCGTAGTCGGCCGACCGGTCGTCGATCGTCACGAGGTAGCCCTGGACGTCGAGCCCGCCGGTGGTGAAGGCGAGCTCGGAGAGCGCCGCCCGGCGCCCCTGGTACTCGAACGCCTCCGGTTCCCCGTCGCCTTCGACCTCGTCGAACATGAACTCGGCGATTTCGAGCCCGTCCGAACCGGTGCCGGGATCGAGCGCGACGATCTGGATCATCGCGTCCGAATTGGGAGAGAGAAAGCCGATGTGCTCGGGGTCCGATCCATCGGCCTCCACCCAGCCCACGGGCAGGTCGACGCTGTAGCCGAAGACCGGGTTGACCGCGGCGATCGCGAATGCGGGGGCGGCGAGCGCTACCAGGACGAGCGCGACCGCGAGACCGCGCAGGAAGTGCTTCATCATACCTAGTGTCGAGTGTATCGCGGCCGGACCTTAATCGGCACGGTCGTACTGGTCCGCGAGGCGCTTCTCTGGTACGATCGGCACGTGAACGTTACGGTCCATCCCGGCACGCTGTCCGGCGCCCACCCCATGCCCGGCAGCAAGTCGCACACGATCCGCGCGCTGCTCGTCGCCGCGCTCGCCCGCGGCGAGAGCCGGATCACAGGCGCGCTCGACTCCGCGGACACCGCGGCGTGCATCCGAATCCTGCGCGAGCTGGGCGTGGAGATCGAGGTGGAGGGGGCCGATGGCGGAGCCGCCGCGCCGTCCGCGCCGTCCGCGGGGCTCACCCTCCGGGTCTCCGGCCGCGACGGGCACTTCACCCGCCCCACCGAGCCGCTCGACTGCGCCAACTCGGGAACGACGCTCTACCTCGCGCTGTCGGCGGCGGCCCTGCAGAGCTTCCCCGTGGCGTTCACCGGCGACGAACAGCTGCAGCGCCGCTCTGCAGGCCCGCTTCTCGCCGCGCTCGAGTCGATGGGCGCGCGCGTGGAGCGCGGCGGCGACGGCGACTGCGTCCCCCTCACGATCACCGGCCCCATCGAGGGCGGGGGCGTCTCGATCGAGTGCCCCACGAGCCAGTACCTCTCGAGCCTGCTCCTCGCCGCGCCGCTCGCGCCGAAGGGCATGGAGATCGACGTGCCGCTTCTCAACGAACGGCCCTACGTGGAGATCACGTTGAGCTGGCTCGACGACCAGGGCATCGTGTGGGAGCGCGGCGGCTGGCGACGGTTCTCGATCGCCGGTGGCCGCAGCTACCACGGGTTCGAACGCCGCGTACCGGCGGACTTCTCGTCTGCTACGTTCTTCCTCGCCGCCGCCGCGGTGACCGGCTCGCGGCTCGCGCTGACCGGGCTCGACATGGGCGACAGCCAGGGCGACCGTGAGGTGGTGCGGATCCTCGAGCGGCTCGGGTGCGCGGTGGACGTGGCTCTGCAGCGCGTGACGATCGCCGGTCCGGGCTCGCCCGCCCGGCTCGCCGGCGGCGAGGTGGACCTGAACGCGATCCCGGACTCGCTTCCGGCGCTCGCGGTCGTGGGAACGACCTGCGCCGAGCCGCTTCGGCTCACCAACGTGCCGCAGGCGCGCGAGAAGGAGACCGACCGGATCGCCGTGATGGCGCGCGTGATCGACGACCTGGGCGGGAGGGCCGAAGAGCTCCCCGACGGGCTCGTCGTGCATCCCGGGCGCTTGAAGGGCGGTACGGTGGACAGCGCCGGCGACCACCGCGTTGCGATGGCCGCCGCAGTCGCCGGGCTCTGCGCGGACGGCCCGGTGACGGTGACGAACGCGGGCGTCGCGGACATCACCTTCCCCGGGTTCTACGACCTGCTCGCCAAGGCCGGCGCGCGCGTGGAGGCGAGCTGACCGTGCCGCGCCTCGCCGTCTTCGACGTGGACCACACGATCACCCGCCACTCCACCGGCCGACGGCTCCTCCAGTGCGGGCGACGCGCCGGGCTCTTCTCGCTCGCGAGCCTCGCGAGCGTGCCCTACCACTACCTGCGCTACCGGGCGGGCACGATCAACATGGAGGCCGCGACCGCAGCGCTCGGGCGGCTCGAGGGCAGGCGCCGGGTGGAGCTCGAGGCGATCGCCGCGCAGTGCTTCGAGCAGCGGATCCGCGACGACATCTTCCGCGACGCGCGCGAGTGCGCGGAGGCGCACGTGCGCGCCGGCGACGTGGTCGTGCTCGCCACCTCGAGCCTGCGGTTGATCGTCAAGCCGATCGCCGACGAGCTGGGCGTGGCCACGATCCTCTCGACCGAGCTCGAGTTCTCAGACGGCGTGGCGACCGGCGAGCTCGCAACCCCGGCGTGCTTCGGCGAGGAGAAGCGCGACCGCGTGATCGCCTTCGCGACGGCGATGCGCATCGACCTCGCGCACACGACCTTCTACTCCGACAGCCACCTGGACCTGCCCCTGCTGCGCGCGGTGGGCTCTCCGGTCGCGGTCAACCCCGACGGGAAGCTGCGAAAGGAGGCGCTCGCGCGGCACTGGGAGATCGTGAGGTTTCGCTAGAAGACGAGCCTGGAGGCGATCAGGAAGAGCGGGATGAGCACGATGCTCGCCGCGTACGTCACGGCGATCGCGCTGCCGGCGTACTCGACCTGCTCGTCGGTGCCGTACGCCTTCGTGATCACGAGGATATTGGTCGCCGGCGGCACCACCGCCTGGAGCACCATCGCGAGCTTGATCCCGGAGGCGACCCGCGGGTCGAGCCCGCCGAGCGGGATCAGCGCCATCACGCCGAGCACCACCGCCGGATAGAGCAGCATCTTCACGAGCACGAGCCCGATGAACTCGCGACGCACGCGGATCGCGCGGCCGGGGATGGAGGCGAGGACCGCGCCGAGCACGCCCATGATCGCGTCGAGCGCGATGACCGACGAGAACCGGAAGGGCGCCTTCGCCCATCCGGGCAGCACCTCGTAGAGGCCGGTCACCGCGAACAGGAGCCCGGCGAAGATGCCGATTAGCGGCATGTTCAGCTTGAAGCGGGGGCGCGGCGGGGCCGCGCGAGCGACATCGGCCTGCGACGAACCGGTGCTCCTGATGTGCGCCGCGCCCTGGATGATCCAGACCGCGACCGTGAAGAAGCTCAGCACGAAGGCCATCATGTAGAACGAGATGTAGACCGATACCGCCGGCGGGGTGAGCGCCGCGATGATGGGGATGGGGATGTAGCCGGCGTTGTGCATCGCGAAGAGCACGAGCAGCTCCCGCGGGTGGTCGGTACGCAGGAGCGCGACCCGGTTGATCAGCACGCGCGCGAGACCGTACTGCGCGCCGAGGAAGACGAGGTAGGCGAGGAAGAAGACGACCATCCAGCCCCACCCTGCCGCCAGCCCATCGGCCCACTGGCTGGGCATCGTGTGCACGAAGTAGAGCGGGAAGACGATGTTCACGATGAGGAAGACGAAGGGGCGCAGCGCGTAGCGCCGTACGAGGTCGATCTTGAACACGAGAAAGCCGACGAGCGTCGCGGCGACGAGCCGGCCAACGGGGAGCAGGATGTCGAGGATCACCCGTGCAAGCTATTGTGGCGGGGGGCCCGTGTCAAAGGGGCGGGCGGCCGGGAGTGCGACTTGTGAAGCGGGGACGCGTTTTCGCGCGTACTGTATACTGAGGGGGATGAAGCGCGTGGCAGACCCCGTCCGAAAGACCGATCACCGCTATACCTACCACGAGTACGCTTCCTGGCCCGACGAGGAGCGTTGGGAGCTGATCGA
>CAZICD010000122.1:5999-11326 GCA_964537725.1 uncultured Spirochaetaceae bacterium
GCGCAGAGCGTGGGCGGAGGCGTATCGGTCTTCGTGCCGGAGGCGCTCTATCTCGCCGACGACGGGAGCGTGGGCGTGGAGACGGCGATCGGATCGAGCATAGGGATGGGAGAGATCCTGAGCGTCCCCTTCGGACTGGTCTACAACAAGGTCTACGCGCTCATGCGCGAGATCGACGGACAGCCGGGCGGATCGCCGTGGTTCTTCGCCGACACGCTGACCGGGTTCGTGAACGCGAAGGCGCGGCTGCCGGTCGGCCCGGTCTACTTCGACCTCTTCGGGGGCGCGGGGGGCTTCTGGAGCATGAAGCTCGTGCCTCTAGTGAAAAATATAGAGTCCGACATCGCGCCGACCGACCACCTCTACACCTTCGAGGAGCCGCTGCAGGTGACCGGCGGACGGCTGGGCTGGGGCTGGCAGGCCGGCGGCGGGGTGGGCGTGCGCATCGAGCAGTTCAGCGTCGACCTTAACGTCACCTACCGGCTCTACCGCGCCGACGCGACGCTCTCCGGAACGTATTCGGACGTCTCCTCCGGGGGCGTCACGACCGGACAGAGCTGGGAGCGGGCGCTGAAGATCAGGCTTGGCGGCTTCTCGGTGGGGATCGACGGGAGCTTCGCCCTGTAGGGCGCCCGGACCGCCGCTGCACCGGCCGGCCTACAGGTCGCACTCCTCGCAGACGCGGTCGCTCGGTTCGAACTCGAAGGTGGCGTGGCTGATGCCGAGCTCGCGGGCGCGGGCGCGCAGCCTGGCCTTCAGGTCCTCGATCTGCGGCCACTCCACGAGCGTATCCACGACCACGTGCGCGCTGAATATCGTATAGGCGCCGTCGAGCGACCAGAGGTGCACGTCGTGGATCTCGGTGACGTCGTCCTCCGCGGTGAGCTCGGCGGTGATCTGCTGCACATCCAGATCGTCCGGGGTGTACTGCAGGAAGATGCGCAGCGCCGATCGCAGATTGGGAATGATCTTCGCGAGCACGAAGACGGTGATCGCGATCGAGAGGATCGGGTCGAGGATGGGCAGGTCGAGCACGATGAGCACGATGCTGCCCACGAGCACGGCCGCCCAGCCGAGCACGTCCTCCATGAGGTGCAGAAATACCACGCGCTGGTTGAGCCGCGAGCCGCCGCGCAGGCGCAAGACGGCCAACCCGTTCACGACGACGCCGACCACCGCGATGACGAGCATCCCCACCCCGGAGACCGATTCGGGCTCGAGCAGCCTCGGAATCGCCTCCGAGAGGATGAACACCGACCCGCCTATCAGCACCAGCGCGCTCGTCAGCGCGCCGAGCACCGAGAACCGTCGGTACCCGAAGGTCAGCCTCTCGCTCGCCCCGCGCTCGCTCAGCCGCTCGAACCGCCACGCGAGCCCGAGCGCGAGCGTGTCGCCCAGGTCGTGGACCGCGTCGGAGAGAATCGCCACGCTGTTCGTGAGGAACCCGCCCACGATTTCGATCACCGTGAACGAGATGTTGAGGAAGAACGCCACCCGCAGCGAACGCACCGCGTCGCCGGGCGCGTGCGAGACGTGCACGTGCATACCGGGCGCGTGACCGTGCCGGTGGTCGTGTGGAGTCTCCGCGTTGCCGGGCCTCTCGCCCGGCCGATCGTCTCCCGCCATGGGGTATAGCGTACCCACATCGCGCGCGTGCGGCCAGTCGCCGCTTGCGCCGCGCGCCCGCGCGGAGTACGCTTTCCCGGTGACCGCCCGCGAGATCCTGTCCGCAAACGGCGACCTCGGCCCCGAAGCGCCCATCATCGCGACGCTCCGGCGGCTGCACGACCTCCTGTCGCGCAGGGGCATCGCCTACTGCGTCGTCGGCGGCGTCGCGGTCGTCAGAAACGGCGCGCCGCGAACGACGCACGACATAGACGTGCTGGTCGACCGCCGCGGGTGGGAGTCGCTCGCTCGCACCGAGGGCACGCTGACCGTCCGGGCCGAATCGGCACGAGACGAGGAGACCGGAATCCCCATCGACGCGCTCTTCCCGGGCGACGAATGGGAGATGCCGATCGAGCTGCCCGCTCCGGAGTCGATCGCCGAGTTCGACGCCGATCTGGGGGCTTGGTTCGCGAGCCTCGCCGCGCTGCTCGCGATCAAGACCGCGGTCTACCTGAAGAAGCGGGCCGAGGACGGCGAGGAGCTCGCGGCGAAGGATCTCGCCGACATCGTCAGTCTCGTCCAGGCACACGACCCCGAACGGATCCGGACGGCGGCGACCTCGGTCCCGGAGCCGGTGCGCGCCGAGCTCGAGCGCATCGTCGGCCGGGTACTGCGCTCCCGCGACGATCGAGACCGTCGCGGCGAAGGCGGGCGCGGATAGGCACGCAGCACCCCGGTCGCGGCACCACGCCGCGTGCGCGGCGCGGCGTCGGATCGTGCTACACTCACCCCATGGATACCCTCGAAGCAATCCGAAGAAGAGCCAGCTACCGCGGCGCCTACACCGACCAGGCGGTTCCGCGCGAGGACCTCGAGCGCATCGTGGAGGCCGGGCTCGTCGCCCCGAGCGGACACAACGGGCAGTCGACGTCGTTCGTCGTCGTCACCGACCCCGCGCTGCTCGGCGAGCTCGTCTCGATCACCTCCGGCAAGGAGTGCCTGAAGACCGCGAAGGCGATCATCGTCGTCGTGATGGATCCGCATGCGACCGACGACAAGGAGTTCGCGTTCGGGGTTGAGGACTACGCGGCGGCGACGGAGAACATGCTGCTCGCTATGACGTCGATGGGCTACGCGTCGGTGTGGCTCGACGGCGAGCTTCGGCGCAACGACGTCGCCGCGCGGATCGGGGCGCTACTCGGCGTACCGCCCGAACGCGAGGTGCGGGTACTCCTGCCGGTCGGCGTTCCCGCAGAGGAGCCGCGTCAGCGGCCCAAGCGGGGGTTCGGCGAGCGGGCGTGGTTCGAGCGATTCGGCGGCGAGGCGCGCTGATGGAGCCCGGGGTCTGATGGGCGGGGGCCGGCCGGGGTTCGCCGGCCGAACGACTCCTCAGGTCGGGCTGGCGGCGTGCGCGGCCTCCGGCGAACCCATCGGCACGACCGGCTCGATCCCCACGGGCATGCGAACCCGAACCGCCGTTCCCGCTCCCGGGGTGGAGTCGATCGACATCGACGCGCCCAGCCGCTCGACGAGCGTGCGAACGAGCGAGAGCCCGAGTCCGGATCCGCGCTCTCCGCCGGTGCCGCCGCGTTGCCGCTGGTGAGCGCCGGATTCCATGCCGATCCCGTCGTCCGTCACGTCGATGACCGCGCACGTCCCGTCCAGGCGACACGCGACGGTTACGCGTCCGCCCGGTTCGGTGAACTTCAGCGCGTTGTCGACGAGGTTGCGCACGACCGCGCGCAGCAGCCCCGGATCGCTTCGCACCGGCAGAACGCTCGGCGCGTCGGTCACGAGGTCGATGTCCTTCAGATGCGCGTGCGCGGCGACGCTCTCTGCGATCGATTGGATGAGATCGGGCACGTCCACGACGCCGTCTTCGACCTCCAGCCGCCCCTCGCGCGCGCGGCCCCAGAGCAGCACGTTGTCGAGCTGGGAACGAACGCCGCGCGCGGTGCTCTCGAGCACGTCGAGCTCGGTCGTCAGGTCGCCGGTCGGGTCGGCCCGGTGCCGGTGGCGGATGAGCGAGGCGAAGTCGGGCAGCGCGCCAATGGGATTACGAAGGTCGTGCGCGAGGATGCGCACGAACTCGTCGCGCTCGGCGACGGCGTCCTCCGCGCGGAGCCGGCTCGAGAACATCGACCTGATTCGGACGAAGTTGAGGTGCGCCATGGAGATCGCGATCAGCGAAGCGGTCGCGACGATCGCCGCGTTCAGCAGCGGCGTGCCCGAGGGCCCGGCCAGGAAGATCATGCCGATCGCACCGGCGACGGCGGGCGCGGTGATCGCGAGAAAGCGGCGAGGCGGAAGCGGCAGCAGGCCGGCGGAGGCGAGCAGCGCGGTAATGAAGTAGACCTCGGGCATGGCGATGGTCGTCTGCTGCCCGATCACGAGCACCACCACCGCGAGCGAGAGGGCGAAGAGCAGGGTCGCGAGGCAGAGCGAGGCGATCGGACGGCGCGCTCCCCGCCGGCGCAGACGCCACGCCCAGAGCCCCAACCCGCCGGCGGCGAGCGAATAGCAGAGCGCGACGACGTCCTGCGTCCCGACCGCGAGTGTGCCGGTCTCCACCGCGCCCCACGCGAGCTCCACGAGCTCGAGGATCAGGACCGCCACGAAAGCGATAAAGCCCACGACCATGGTGCGGTCGCGGTAGAGCTCCAGGAACCGATCGGCTACGCGCGCATCGCCGCCGGACCACCTGCGTAACGGTCGTGGCAGCGTCGTCGTACGCGAATCGGTGAACCCGGGATCCTCCATGGACCCGAGTATAGCGCAGGCACCCGCCTGAGTCAAATTACTCCACAAACAAGGATTTCTGCATCCGCCGCGTCAAAGGGCGCGCAACTACGCCCGTGCAGAATCGCGCCCCGCGCGATTCCTGCGTAGGGTATTGGCGCGCGTCAAAGGGCGCGCAACTACGCCCGTGCAGAATCGCGCCCCGCGCGATTCCTGCGTAGGGTATTGGCGCGCGTCAAAGGGCGCGCGCCAATACCCTGTTGAGCCGGCGCACGAACTCCGCCGGCTCCTTCACCTGCGCGCCCTCCACGAGCAGCGCCTGGTCGAGCAGGAGGAAGGCGACGTCCTCCACGAAGGCGTCGTCGGATGCCGACTCGAGGCTCGAGACGATCTGGTGGTTCGGGTTGATCTCGAGGATCGGCTTGACCTCAGGGATCTCCTGCTGACCCATCGCCTTGAGCAGCTGCTGCATCTGCATGGAGGGGTCGGCGTCGTCGACGACGATGCAGCTCGGGCTGTCGGCGAGCCGGACGGAGAAGCGCACGTCCTTCACGCGCTCGCCGAGCGCAGCCTTGATCTTGTCGATCACCGGCTCGAGCTTCTTCTCCTGCTCCTTGTCGCCCTCGTCCTTGAGGTCCTCGCCGGCGTCGGCGCGGTTGACCGGCTTGAGCTCGGTCTCCTGGTACGTGCCGATGGACGGGACGACGATCTCGTCGAAGTCGTCGTCCATGATGAGGACCTCGATGTCCTTCTTCCGGTACGCCTCCAACAGCGGCGAGTTGCGCAGCGTCTGCTCGTCTCCGCCGGTGATGTAGTAGATCGCCTTCTGATCGGCGAGCATCCGCTGCTTGTACTCGTCGAGGCTCGTCCACCCCTCCTCGCGCGTGCTCTTGAATCGGACCAGATCCATCAGGGTCTCCCGATTCGCGAAGTCCTGGTAGAGCCCCTCCTTGAGCGGACGGTTGTACTGCTCGACGAAC
>CAZICD010000123.1:0-5249 GCA_964537725.1 uncultured Spirochaetaceae bacterium
CGCGGTGACGGTGAACGACCATCTGCTCAGCCACGGCATGCCCGAGACGCCGTGGGGCGGCTGGAAGGAGTCCGGGATCGGCCGTTCGCATTCGCGCCTCGGCTTCGAGGAGATGACCCGGCCGAAGGTGGTCGTGGAGGAGCGGTTCGCGTGGATCCGCCGCAACATGTGGTGGCCGCCGTACTCGCGCGAGGTCTACGACGGGCTCGCCGGCGCGCTCGTCGCGCGGTACGGAAGCGGCCCGATGCGGCGGCTCTCCGGGTTGCTGCGGGCGGTGCGGCTCTTCGTGCGCCGCGCGCGGGGGCGGTAGCGCCGGCGGAGCTTCACGCCCGCAGCAGGTTCCACTTCACGTGCGGCGCCGGTCGCTCGACCGCGGCCTCCACGACGTTCGCAACACCCAGCAGCAGGTCTTCACGCCAGTGCGCCGCCATCGCCTGCAGGCCCACCGGGAGGCCGGCGGACGTGAGGCCGGCCGGGACGCTGATCGCGGGGAAGCCGAGCATGTTACCCGGGATCGCGTAGCGCATGATCTCGGTGACCGTTCCCAGGTCGGAGATGCCGGCGGGAAGACCGTCGTCGGGGATACGGGGAGCCGGGACGGCAGACGACGGCGTCACGATAACATCCACCGCGTCGTAGGCTCGCAGAAACGTCTGCATCGCTTGCCGTCGCACGCGCTGCGCGTGCAGGTAGTCGGTGGCGGTGAAGCTCCGCGCGAGCGCGAGGCTGATCCGGGTCGCCGGCGCGAACTCGCCTCTCCGCGCCCGGTGGCGCGCGGCGAACGTCGCCATCTCGCTCAGGATCGTCACCGCGTGCGCCGCGCGCAACGCGTCGAGACCCGGGAGCTCGATCTCCCGAAGCTCCGCGCCCGCCTCGACGAGCGACCGAACCGCCGCGTCGCAACGATCCACGACCTCCGCCTCCGCGTGCTCGAACCAGGGTCGGAAGACGCCCAGCGTCACGCCCTCCAGGCGGTCGCGGTTCCACCCGTCGATGGAGACCGGCGGGTGCGCGAGCGAGTGCGGATCGCCCGGATCGGGGCCCGCGATGAGCGCGTAGGCGAGTGCGACGTCCGCGACGGTCGCGCCGATGGGTCCCAGGTGCCCGACGCTCCACGCGACCGGGGCGGCGCCGGTCTCGCTGACACGCCCGAAGGTGGGCTTCAGCCCCACGAGGCCGCAGTGCGCCGCGGGAACGCGAATCGACCCGCCGCCGTCGGCGCCGAGCGCAACCGGCGCCAACCCTGCGGCTACGGCGGTCGCCGGCCCGCTCGAGCTGCCGCCGGTATCGTGGTCAGGTTGGTAGGGATTGCGCGTGTGGCCGTGATGAACGTTGTGCCCCGTCGGGTTGATGCCTATCTCGTGCATGTTGGCCTTGCCGAGCAGGAGCGCACCGGCGGCGCGCAGCCGAGCCACCGCGGTCGCGTCTCCCGCGGCGGGGGTCGAGCCGAGAAACGACGTGCCCACCGTCGTCGGGTAGGGGACCATGTCGACTTCGTCCTTGATCGCGACCGGGACGCCGTCGAGCGGGCCGAGCGGCGCTCCCCGGCGGTGGCGGTCGGCGGACTCGCGCGCCTGGCGGCGCACGTCGTCCGGGTCGACGGCGATGAACGGATTCAGCGGTTTCCCGCTGCGCGAATCCTCGTCGAGCGCGTCGAGGAAGCGCTCGGCGACGTCGAGCGGTGACGCCGAGCCGGAGGCGTACGCCGTGGCGTAATCGCCGGCGCTCGCGAACGGTGCGGCGCGGCGCGACGGCTGCGCACATCGGCCCAGATCCCGCTTCGACGGACCCTTCGAACCGCGGGACGGCTTCGCGCGTCCGTCTTTCTCGTCGGGCGGCGGGTGGGGGATGAACAGCGGCGCGGTGTCGATTTCGAGCTCGCGAAGGCGGGTGATGCCGCCGCTTGCGAGGAGCGACCCGGTGAGCGCGGAGCGTCCCACCCGCGTGTCGAGCGTCGCGGCGAAGGCCCGAAGCGCCGCTCCGGAAAGCACGGGAAGCTTCAGCGAGGTCAGGTCATAGGCGGACATGGTGGAAAGGTACCACGATTTCTGCTACGATGGGGAAACCCCGAAAGGAGACCTATGCTCTACAAGAACTACGGAACGACCGGGAAGTCGGTGTCGGTGATCGGCTTCGGCGGGATGAGATTCGAGACGGTGGACGACACCGAGACATCGGCGCAGATGATGGTGCGTGCGGCCGAAGGCGGTATCAACTACTTCGACACCGCGCCCAAGTACTTCGGCACGAGGAGCGAGGAAGTGTTCGGCGCCGGGCTCGCCGAGCTGCGTCGCCGCGGGCTGCCGTACTACCTCTCGACGAAGACCTTCGAAAGTACCGAGTCCGGCATCCGCCGCGAGATCGAGGGACAGCTTCGCCGCCTCGACGTCGACTCCATCGACTTCTACCACGCGTGGTGCATCACAAACCTGGAGAACTGGCGCGAGCGCAAGGCGAACGGCCTGCTCGAGGCGTTCGCGAAGCTCAAGGAAGAGGGGCTGATCAACCACATCTGCGTCTCGAGCCACCTCATCGGCGAGGAGATAAAGGAGCTTCTGATGGAGGGCGTCTTCGAGGGCGTGCTCTTCGGTTATTCGGCGTACAATTTCGCGACGCGAGGGAAGGCGTTCGACGCGATCCGCGAGCACGACCTGGGCTGCGTGGTCATGAACCCCCTCGGCGGCGGGCTCATCCCGAACAACCCGGACCTCTTCTCCTTCATCAAGACGCAGCAGGACGAGACGGTCGTTCAGGCCGCGCTTCGCTTCCTGATCGCGCACGACGACATCACCGTGAGTCTCGTCGGCTTTGGGAACAAGGAGCACGTGGACGAGGCGATCGCGGCGGTGGAGGGCTACGAGCCGATCGGCGAGACGCAGCTGGAGGCGATCAAGGCCGGCGCGTCGGCGAACTTCGAAGGCATCTGCACCGGCTGCCAGTACTGCGACAACTGCCCCGAAGACATCCCCATCCCGCAGCTCATGGACGCGTACAACCAGAAGCTGCTCCACGGCGACTACGAGAGCCTGCTGAACCGCCTGAAGTGGCACTGGAACATCCCGGCCGAGGAAGCCGCGAAGTGCATAGAGTGCGGCCAGTGCGAGGAGGCGTGTACGCAGCACCTCGACATCACCGGCCGGCTCAAGGAGATCGTGGAGGCGAACGCCCGGGCGAACGGGTAGGGCTCCGGGGGGCGCTGGGCACGCGGGGCGGGCCGGCGCCGCGGCCGGCGATTTCTGCGCCACGGGGCCGTCGGGTCTGCCACGCCGCCGCGCCGCTGCCCGCCCTCAGCGCGCGACGATCCGCTCACCGGCGCGCGAACCGCGCTCGGCGGTCACGACGGTATTCTGGCCCTTGCGGCCGTCCTTCTCCCAGTAGATGACTACCCAGTCGCGGGTCTTGCCCTTCTCGTGCGCGCGTGCGGTGTTCGAGTAGAGCGCGCTGAACGACCAGCCCTCTCGCTCGGTCTCCATCACGGGCAGCCACGCCTCGCCTTCGGGGTTGAACCGGCGCGGAGCGATCGTCCGCAGCTCTCCGGCTTCCGCCTTCTCCCGGTACGCGCGATCGATCTCGAGGAGCAGCTCTTCCGACGGCGCGTCGCCCTCGTTGCGATCGTCTCCCGCGCGCCTGGTCTCCGGCTGGGGTGCGAGGCGGGCGGCGAGATGATCGCGTACGGCCCGCGAGCGGTCTGCGCCCACGCCATCGACCGACTCGAGCCGCCCGTCGTGCGCCGCCCGCTCGAGCTCCTCGAGCGAGCGCACGCCGAGCTCGTCGCCGATCCTGCGCGCGAGCTCGGAGCCGATTCCCGGTACGTCGGTGAAGAGCTCGACCGGATCGACCTTCGCCCGCAGGTCGTCGAGCAGCCGCGACCGCCCGCTGTCCAGGTATTCGGCGAGGACGCTCGCGATTCCCTCGCCGACGCCCCGGACGCGTTCGAGCCCGTCGGTGCCCGAGCTCTCGTAGACCCCCGCGAGCGATTCCTCGGCGTCGTCCACCGCGTCGGCGGCCCGATCGTAGGCGGAGATGCGGTATCGATTGGCTCCCGTGTCGCGTAACACGCCGGCGATCGAGCGCAGAAGCTCGGCGAGCTCGTGATTGTCTGCAGCCATGGCGACCCCTCGCTTCAGCGTAGGCTACCCGACGGCCTCGCGCAAGAAGCGACGGTCGGCTTCGCGCACACCGTCCTCGAACACCAGGCCGGAGGCGCCGAGAAACCGGAGAAACTCTACGAGCGCGCGTCCGATCGCGCCGCGCGCAGCCGGGTCGTCGCGAAGCGAGGCGCACCCGCGTTCCCACCACCAGCCGCGTACCGACAGCGCGCCGTCGTCGCGCCGTGGCTCCCAGCGAGCCACGAACCGGTCGCCCAGCAGCACGGGAAGAACGTAGTAGCCGTACTGTCGCGAGGCGGCCGGTTTGTAGACCTCCCACGTGTACGAGAAGGCGAACAGTTCGGATATCAGCCGCCGGTCCCAGATGAGGTTGTCGAGCGGGGCGATGAACGCGGCCTCGGGCTGCCGGCGGCCACCCGGTTCGCCGTTCGAGCCGGACCCGTCCGACCAAAGCCGCGCGCAGGCGTCGGCCGGGGCGAGGCACCTCGCCCGCACGCCTTCCACCTCCACGGTCGCTACCGTCCCGGCGTCGACGAGCGCGTCGATCGCCCGGCGGCGTTCGGCTGCCTTCGCGTCAACGATGCCCTGCCAGACGTCGCCCGAACGGTCGACGATGAGACCGACCGCGGCGATGCGGCGTGCGACGTGACTGCGGTGGTACGCCTGAAGCGGCTCGTCGCCGTCTGCCGCTCGCGACGCGGCCTCGCCGATGAGGGCATCCATGGGGGCGTAGACCTTCCGACCGCCGTTTCTCCCGGCGATCCCCAGCTCGCCCCAGTCGAACATGATTTCCAGAGCCGCGCGCACCGCACGCGCCGGCGCCCAGCGCCAGTCCGCGCGTCCCCGGTCCTCCAGGTCGAGCGAATCGAGCCTGCCGCGGGTGGCGATCTGCTGCCGGACGTAGTCGATCACGTCCTGCGGGGGATTTCCCGTGCGGGCATGGTGCTCCCGCATCCGTCGTCGAAACGGGACGAGGCGCGGCCAGTCTTCGGCGGGAACGATCGACCGCACCTTGTCCCACGCCTCCACGAGCGCGTGGTCCTCGTAGACGAGACGGTCGAGCTGATCGGCACGAAACCCGCCCACGCGCGCCTGCTCACGAGAGAGTGTGTAGCGCATGACGGTGACACTATACATTGG
>CAZICD010000123.1:5349-11078 GCA_964537725.1 uncultured Spirochaetaceae bacterium
CGCGCGCCTGCTCACGAGAGAGTGTGTAGCGCATGACGGTGACACTATACATTGGACCCGCGCTCCGGGTCGCTTTCGGTCGCGCGCCGCCGGTGATACGATGTCGTGCGCGTCGATGCATCCGCGCCCGGGAGACCGCACCGTGAAAGGAACCTCTATGATCGAACAGCTTCTCGCCGATGCCCCGACCGCCGTCCGCATCGTCGCCGACGGCCGGAGCCACGACGCCCGACGGGCTGCTGCCCGACGATGGCAGGCCGCCGGCGCGGAGGTCGCCCTGCGCGGCGAGGGGCCACCGACCGTTCACCTCACCGCCGACGGCGTGCCGGTCGAGGAGGTCGTCCTGCGCTGGCGCACCGACGCGTTTTCTTCGCCAGCGAACGTCTATGGCGACGAGTGGGAGCGCGGCTACGGCGGTCTGATGTGGCAGCCGGTCGTGCCCGAACGCGTGCTGCCGTGGTACTTCCTCGCCGCGTCCGGGGGAGCACCGGCGGGAGACGGGGCAACAGCCCGTCTGCTCGCCGCCGGCGTCGGCGTTGCGCCGGCGGCGCTTGCCTCGTGGCGCGTTGACGCCGCCGGGCTGACGCTCGTGCTCGACGTGCGCAACGGGTCGGTCGGTGTCGAGCTTGCCGGGCGCGAGCTCGAGCTCGCACGCGTCTGCGCGAAGACGTACGAGGGGAGGTCGACCTTCGCGGCGGCGCGCGACTTCGCCGGCCTGCTCGCCGGCGGTCGGGGACTCAACCCGAGCGAGCCGGTCTACGGCGGCAACAACTGGTACTACGCGTACGGTGAGAGCTCGCGCGACGAGATCCTCGCCGACAGCCGACTCGTGGCGGAGCTTGCCCCGGGGGCCGGCCCTGCCGGCGGGGCGGCTACCGCGGCGACCACCGACGGCTCGAACCGCCCCTTCATGGTGATCGACGACGGCTGGCAACTCTGCCGATGGCCCGGATTCAACGGCGGGCCGTGGGTCCCGAACGAGCGCTTCGGCGACATGGCCGAGCTCGCCGCCGCGATGCGCGAGACAGGGGTCCGGCCGGGTATCTGGACGCGGCCGCTGCTGACGTGCGCGGCGGATGCCGCGTCGCTCGCCTTCCCCGACCGGGGTCTGGGTCCGGACGCGAAGTGGGACGGCGTCATCCTCGATCCGAGTCGGCCCGGGACGCTCGAACGCGTCGCCGGGGAGACCGCACGAATCGCCGAGTGGGGCTACGAGCTCGTCAAACACGACTTCACGACCTACGACGTCTTCGGGCAGTGGGGGTTTCAGATGGGTAGGCGGCCGGCGGCGGGGGCGTGGTCGTTCGCCGACCGCAGCCGCACGAGCGCGGAGATCATCCGCGAGCTCTACGCGACCATCCGTCACGCCGCACCCGAGGCGCTCATCATCGGCTGCAACGCGGTCGGGCATCTCGCCGTGGGCGAGGTTCACCTCCAGCGCACCGGCGACGACACGAGCGGCAGGGAGTGGGAGCGGACCCGGAAGATGGGCATCAACACGCTTGCGTTCCGCGCGCACCAGCACGACGCGTTCTTCGCCGTCGACGCCGACTGCGTGGGCCTCACCCGCACGGTGCCGTGGGAGAAGAACCGGCAGTGGCTCGACCTGCTCGCCCGAAGCGGCACGCCGCTCTTCGTCTCGGCCGCGCCGGACGCGATGGGCGACGACCAGCGCCGCGCGGTGGCAGATGCGTTCGCGCGGGCGGCGGCGCCCCGGCCGCTCGGCGAGCCGCTCGACTGGATGCACACGACCTGCCCCTCCCGATGGCGGTTCGGGGAGGAGACGATCGACTACGACTGGTTCGAGTAGGCAGCGCCGCCGGGCTGTCGCCCGACACCGCGCCCCCGAGCCGGCGTCAAGCGCCGGCGGACCCTACCACGCGTAGGCTTCCGGCGCCTGGTTGCCCGGCCCCGGGAAGATCTCGTCCAGCCGCGTGAGGGTGGCCTCGTCCAGCTTGAGCTCGACGGCGCGTGCGGCGCTCTCGAGTTGCTCCATCGTGCGCGGCCCGATGATGGGCGCGGTCACGACCGGGTTGTGAAGCAGCCACGCCAGCGCGACGACCGGCGGCTCCTCGCCGAGCTCACCGGCGAGCTTCCCGAACTCGGTCCGCTTGCGCTCGGTCTCCTCGTCGAAGGTCCGTCCCGAACGGCGGCCGCTGCCGTCGTCGTGGGCGCTGCCTGCGAGCGCGCCCCCGCCGAGCGGGCTGTAGGGGATGATCCCCACGCCGTACTCGCGGCACACCGGTACCATCTCGAGCTCGATGTCACGAACCATGAGGCTGTACTTGCTCTGCTCGCTGATCGTTCCCATCAGGCCGAGCGCGCGGGCGCGTTCGTTCGCCTGCGCGACGTTCCACGCGGCGAAGTTGCTCGACCCGGCGTAGATTATCTTACCCGCGGTGATGAGCTGGCCGTAACCCTGCCAGATCTCCTCCCACGGCGTTCCCGGCTTCAGGTGCTGCGGGTAGTGGAGGTTGGAGAGATCGCCGTCCAGGTAGGTCTTCGGGCTCTTGAAGTGCGGCAGCCCGCGGTCTATGTGGTGCATCTGGTAGAGGTCGATGCGGTCGGTCTGCAGCCGCTTCAGGCTCGCCTCGACCGCGGCGCGCATGTGGTAGGCGCTCAAGCCCTCCTCGTTCGCGCCGCCGCCCATGGGACCGAAGAACTTCGTCGCGAGCACGATGTCGTCGCGCCTGCCGCTCTTCGTGAGCCACCTGCCGATGATGCTTTCGGTGTAGCCCGGCTCGATGTCGAACCCGTAGCGGTTTGCCGTGTCGAAGAAGTTGATCCCCAGCTCGATCGCACGGTCCATGATACGGTGTGAATCTTCTTCGCTCGTCTGCGGCCCGAAGTTCATCGTGCCCAGGCAGAGCCGGCTCACCTTGACTCCCGATCTTCCGAGTTTCGTGTACTTCATACGACCATGGTAAACCGAATCCCGCTGGACGCAAAGCGGCCCCGGAGCGCGAGGGCGCTTCCGGGGCCGCGGGGTGGGGTGGTCAGAATCTACGCGTTCGGCCTCACGAAGCCGAGGATGATCTCGCGATCTTCGCGGACGATGCGGAACTGGACCTCGTCGCCCTCGACGTCCGACAGCGTCTCGTAGAAGTCACCGAGCGAGCGCACGCGCGTTCCGTTGACCGCGGTGATCGTGTCGCCGGCGCGCAGGCCGCTGCCGGCGGCCGGGCCGCTCGCGTCGACGCTCGCGATGACGACGCCGTTGGTGGCCCGGCCCAGTTCGAGCCGTTCACGGATCTCGTCGGTGAGCGGTGCGACCGAGACGCCGGGCCACACCGGTGTTTCGGTCCCGCTTTCGGCGGTGCGCCGCCCGGTGCGCACGGACAACGTGATCTGCTCTCCGTCGCGGATGACTTCCATGGGCGTGCGCTCGCCGGGTTCCAGGTTGGCGACCGTGCGGACGAGCGTGTTGCTCGAGTCGATCTGTACGTCGTTGATCCGCACGACGACGTCGCCGGGGCGCAGGCCCGACCGATCGGCGGGTGAATCGTCGTAGACTCCGGCGACGAACGCGCCCTTCTGCGTGTCGATGCCCAGTCCGTCGGCCACCGTCGACGAGAGCGTGCTCACCTGCACGCCGAGCCACGAGTAGGCCACCGAACCTTCGGTGATGAAGTCCTCGATCGCTCGCTTCGCGTTGTTGATGGGGATCGCGAAGCCCAGGCCGATGCTTCCGCCGGTCTGCGACGCGATCCAGGTGTTGATGCCTACGACCTCGCCGTCCAGGTTCACCAGCGGCCCGCCGGAGTTGCCGCGGTTGATCGCCGCGTCGGTCTGGATGTAGTCGGTGATGCCGCTCATCTGCGTGCCCGGCTGCGCGGCGCGGGCGGTCGCGCTGACGATGCCCGCGGTAATCGACGACTGGAAGCCAAGCGGATTGCCGACCGCGAAGACCCAGTCGCCCGCGCGCAGCGCGCTCGAATCGCCGAGCGGTGCGATAGGTACCTCGTCTTCGGTCTCGAACGAGACCAGCGCGAGATCGGTGAGCTCATCCGAGCCGACGAGCTCGCCGGTGAACGAGCGGTCGTCGGTGAGGACGATCTCGATCTCGTCGGCGTCGCCGGCTACGTGGTGGTTGGTCACGACGTAGACGGTGTCACCGTCGCGCGCGACGATGACGCCGGAGCCCATGCCCTCCTGGCGGAACTCCCGTTCGTCCGAGTCGTCGTCGCGCTGCGGCCCGAAGAAGAACTCGAACGGAGATCTCGCCGCCTCGCGCGTGACGCTGTTGGCGACGTTGACCTCCACGACGACCGGCAGCGTGTCCTCGGCGACGTTGCGGAACTGCTGCTGGAACGAGTGCGCGATGGCCGCTTCGTCGCCCGACGTGACGGCGGCGGTGCTCACCGCGGGGGTGATCTCGTAGTCCGGCACGTCGGTCTCAGCGTCCGATCTCCCGTTCGTGCCCCACTCGAGGTCGGCCGACGATGCCTGCCCCCCGGCGAGCCGCGCCCCGAGGGCCCCGCCGCCGAGCGAGAGCGCTCCGACGAGCAGCACTGCTGCAATGATGGTGAGTGTTCTTCGCTTCTCGTTCATGTCGTTTCTCCCGTACATGGTGCTCGACCGTATCCTACGAAGCCCGCATTGCGGCAACCTTTCGATTCAATTACAGTTTCGAAAGGATTTTCACCACTGCATGTGGTGCGCGAGGGGGGCCGCCCGTGGACAATCGACTCCGACCTGCCGCGGCACCGGCGTTCTCCGGGTTCGTCGCGGCACCGTTTACCCCCTTCAACGCGGGTGGCGCGATCGACGTGACGGCCGTGGCACCGTACGCGCAGCATCTCATCGCATCCGGCGTGAGCGCGGTCTTCGTCAACGGAACGACCGGTGAGGGCTACTCGCTCTCGACCGACGAGCGAAACCAGATGCTCGACGCCTGGATGCCCCATCGCAGTCAGGCGTTCCGGGTCATCGTGCACGTCGGCGCAGAATCGATCACAGATGCGACGGAGCTTGCGCGGCACGCGGCGGACAGCGGCGTCGACGCGATCGGGTGCATGAGTCCGACCTTCTTCAAGCCGGACCTGGACGCGATGACCGAGTGGTGCAGCTCGATCGCGGCGGCCGCCCCGGAGATCCCATTCTACTACTACCATATCCCCTCACTCTCGGGCGCCGCGTTTCGGGTAGTCGATCTGCTCGAGCGCGTCGGGCCCGAGGTGTCTTCGTTCCGGGGGGTGAAGTTCACGCACGACGACCTGATGGACCTGGGGCTCTCGCTCGCGGTGGAGGACGGTCGGTACGACGTCCTCTTCGGCCGCGACGAGATGCTGCTCTCGGCGCTCGCGCTCGGCGTGACCGGTATGGTCGGCAGCACGTACAACTACGCTATGCCGATCTACCGCCGGCTCCGCGACGCGTGGGCAGCCGGCGACCGTGACCGTGCGGCGGACGCCCAGCGCACCGCCGCGAGGCTCGTCCGAATCCTGAGCGCGCACGGCGGCGGCCTTGTCTGCGGGAAGGCGATGATGCCGGGAGTCGGGCTCGATCTGGGGCCGTGTCGCGTGCCGAACCGTACGCTCGGTCGCGAGGAGGCCCGGGTCGCCCTCGCGGCTGCGCGGGAACTCGGTGCGTTCGAGGGGTAAGCGATGAGCGGCGTGGAGCAGTACGACCTCTACGTTTCGGGTACGGGCGGTTACGCCTGCTACCGCATCCCCGCGCTTCGGGCTCGAGTGGCTGGACGGCGGTGCGGGGGCGTGAGCCGGTTCGCC
>CAZICD010000124.1:0-11007 GCA_964537725.1 uncultured Spirochaetaceae bacterium
GTCGATGAGATTCCTGACTATCGCGGAGAGATGCAAGAATGTCAAGGAGGAGTGAATAAATATGCGCGTCGGCCGCGCGCTACGCGCCCCGCGGTTCGGGTACGTCGTACTCGGTGAGGAAGCGGTCCATCTCGCCGAGCGTGCGGATCGTGAGGATCTCGGACGCGAAATCCTCGCTCGTCGCCGCGTCGTAGCGCGAGAGCGTGTCGCGCACCGATCCCAGCGCGCGCGGAGCGACGCTCAGCGCGGTGATACCGATGCCCAGGAAGAACGGAACCATATACGGGTCTGCGGCGCTCTCGCCGCACACGCTGAGCCGGTCGACGCGGTCGCCCACGCGCCGGGCGATGTCGGCGATCGTCCGCAGCACGACCGGGTGGTGGCTGCGGTAGAGCTCGGAGAGCCGTTCGTTCGTCCGGTCGACGGCGAGCAGATACATAATGAGGTCGTTCGTGCCGATCGACAGGAAATCGGTCTGCTCGGCGAGCTCCTCGATCGTGACTACCGCGCTCGGCAGCTCGATCATCGCGCCGATCTGTGGATTGCGGTGGTGCTCCACACCGGCCCGCTCGAGCTCGTCGGCGCACAGCTCCACCTCCGCGCGCGCTTCGCCAATCTCCTCGGCGCTCGAGACCATGGGAAACATGATGCGGAGGTCCGAACCGGCGCCGGCGCGCAGCATCGCGCGCAGCTGCTCGCGGAAGAGCGCGCGGTTGGCGAGCGAGAACCGGATGCCACGCACTCCCAGGAAGGGATTGCGCTCCTCCTCGCGGCCGGCGAGCAGCTTGTCCCCGCCGATGTCGGCGGTGCGCAGGACGACGGGACGATCGGGCATGCTCTGCACGATGGTGCGGTAGACCCGGTACTGCTCCTCCTCACTTATATAGTCGTTGCGCACGATGAAGGGGAACTCGCTGCGGTAGAGGCCGATGCCCTGCGCCTCCAGCGCGGCCGCCCGTCTCGCGTCGCTCAGCAGGTTCACGTTCGCGTACAGGCGGATGCCGGCCGCCCGCTCGGGCCGTGCCGCCGTTCCCGCGCCGGCCGGCTCGCCCGCGAAAACCCGGCCTGCCGCGGACGCCGGAGCCGCGCCGATTCCGTGGTCCAGCAGCTGCTCGGCGGTAGGCGAGATGAGCAGCTTCCCGTTGTCGGCGTCGAGCAGCAGCGGCGTGCGCGTCGCGATTTCGAGGACGGTACGGTCTCCGGTCATCAGCACCGGCAGCCCCAGCGACTGCGCGAGGATCGCGATGTGCGCGGTGACCGTCGTGCCCAGGATGACGACGCCCGAGGCGTGGCCCAACGCGAGGCGGACGAGGTCGCTCGGCAGCACGTCCTGGACGACAGCGATGTGCCCGGCGAGCTCATCGTGATGGGGCGCATCCGGGGCGAGGTTGTCGAGCAGGCGCTGCCCGATGTCGCGCACGTCCTGCGCCTTTTCGGCCAGCCGGGTCTCGCGCAGCCCCCGAAACGTGCGCACGAACGAAGCCACGACCGACTGCACCGCGTCCTCCGGCGTCTGACCAGCCTCTACGAGGCTGCGAATCGGCCCGGAGAACGCGTCGTCGGTGAGCATGAGCAGGTGCGTCGAGAAGATGAGCGAGACGACGTCGTAGAGCTCGTTCGAGGAATCGGAGAGCATCGCTTCGATCTCACAGCGGGTCTTCTCGAGCGCCGCGTCGAGCCGCTCGAGCGCCTGCGAGCGATCCTCTTCGACCTTCTCCGTTGGGGCTCCGCGCTCGAAGCCGGAGCGGAACCGCAGCGCCGGACCCACGGCGACGCCCTCACCGGCGCCGTGGCCGAAGATGGCGTCCGACGGGAGCTCGAGCGACTCCTCGCTCTCCTCGATCCGCGCGTTACCGATGGGCATCGCCGCCTCGGCGAGGACCGCGGCGAGCTGCGCCGCAGCGTCGTGGAGCACGACGGGCGCGTTGTCCGCGAACGGCTCGTCGGCGAGCGCGACGATCGCGCCGATCCAGCGCTCCCCGTCGTGGACGGGGGTCGCGATCCGCTCACCGCGCGGCGCGGCGTGCATGTAGTCGCGCAGCGTCCCCGCGTTGAGGTCGTCGCCGTCGATGCCGCGCCGCATGAGATCGGAGGGAGCGCGATCCACGTCAGGGGAAGCCGCGCCGGTGCGATCGGTCCACGCGCGCAGCGAGAGCCGGCTCGTCGACGGGTCGAGGAGGTAGACGCCCACGACCGCCGCAGAGACGTGCTCGCGGATCGCGTGGGCCACCGAGCCCAGGTAGGCGCCGAGCTCGCGCGGCCGTTCGAGCGAGACCTCGGACGGGGTCGGCAGCTCGAGCGGCAGCTCGGTGCCGTCGTGCGCCGGCCCGGGAGCCGAGTCGTCGCGAGTCTCTCGTCGTGTCCCACTCACACCGAGAAGCTATGCCGGGCACGGGGGCGGGTCAAGCGATCGTCTGCCTGCCGCGGTATCAGCCGGCGGAGCTGATCGCCGCGTCGATCTCGTTCGCGATCGCGTCGGCGTCGACGAGCCCGCGCTTCAGGTCGTCGGGCACCGCGTCGGTCGCCGCGCCGACCAGCATGCCCAGGACCATGCCGCGGTGCACGTTGTCGCCGCCGGCGTTTGCGTTGGCGAGCAGCGACGCGCGAACCGATGCGTCGTGCGCGCGCGCGAGGTAGAGCGCGAGCGGCAGTCCGTGCTCGGGGTAGCACGCGGTGGCGAAGACCCCCATGACCGCCTCCTCCTCGGGGACCCGGTCGACGAGCGCCTCGAGGTCGAACGGTTCCTGCCGCAGCTGCGTGTGCAATCGCCACATCTCGTTGTCCGGGATGTTGTCCGGTCCGTTGTGGTCGCGGTAGGCGTGAAAGAGCTCGCGGCCGGTGACGACCGGCAGTCGCAACGCGCGCGCGTGAGCCGCGAGCGCCGCGTTCGGACGGGCACCCGCCACGAGGTCGTGCAGCAGCGGTACCGCCACCGCGAGCGCACCGGCGACCGTCTCCGAGCGGTGGGTGAGCTGCTGGTGCTCGAGCGCCATACCCGTGGCGAGGTAGCCGTCGCCGGGGTAGAAGAGCGAGAGCGCCATGGGTCGGATCATACCGCCGTGCGACCCGATCGACCACACGCGGCGCTGGCGCTCGGCGCAGTCGAAGATGCCGGCTCCGCCCGTGTACGCTTCGAACCACGAGCGGATGTAGATCTCCGTGTACGGGTCGCGGTTCAGCCCCGGGGTGGCGAGGTGATGGATGAAGGCGTCCACGAACGCCTGCGGATCGTACTCGCCGGTCGACGCGAGCGAGCGCAGCAGTACGCGAACGAGGTGCGCGCCGAGCGTGTTCTCGCCTGCCTGCAGTCCGTGATGGTAGTGATAGCGCTCGTCGATCGACGGCACCGCGTTGCCGTGCTGGCCCTCGCGCTCGCCGCGGTCTATCTCCAGCGGGCTGTAGGAGGCGTCGTAGAATCGTACGTGCTCGTGCAGTATGTCGTAGGGGCGGCCCAGCTCGCGCGCCCGTTCCGTGTCGGGGCGGTAGCTCATCCCCACCATGAAACTCTCCGGGTGCGGGTGGCGGGGGGCTTCGTATCCGTTTACACCCCCGCTGAACTCGCGGGTGATGTTCTTCCGGTCGTAGTACCAGTGGACCGGCATGGAGAGCGCGTCCCCGATGAAGAGTCCCCACAGAGCGTTCTCGACGCGCCGGGCTGTCGCGGCGTGCATAGTCCCCCTCGCGGCAGGCGGGCGCGTCTCGCGGTGCGCGCCTGCCGCGGGTAGAACCTACGGCTTTCGTCAGGGGGCGTCCAACCGCGGCGGCGGTCAGGCCCGTTCGCCGGCCTCGAGCCAGGCGCGGTACCGCGCGAGCTCGTCGAGGAAGTTGGGCGTGAACAGCGCGCGGTCGGCGAGGTCGATCGCGGCGAGCGTCCAGAATCGACCCTCGCTGATCTCGGTCGGGTCGGTTTCGATCGGCCCGTCCCACACCACTCGGTACGTGGCCACCATCTCCGACTCGTAGTCGTTCTCGTGGCGATACCGGTAGAGGCCTTCGAGCGACGGCCCCACGACCCCCAGCTCCTCGCGCATCTCGCGGCGTGCGGCACGCTCGTACGTCTCTCCCGCGTCGACGTGTCCGCCAACCGACGTGTCCCACCTGTTCGGCTGCACGTCCTTGTCCGCCGCACGGAGCTGGAGAAAGAGCTCGCCGGCGGAGTTGAAAACGAGGACGTGCGCGACGCGGTGGATGAGCGAAGGGTTACCGTGGACTTCGTCGCGACGCGCCCGCCCGACGACCTCGTCGTCCTCGTTGACGACGTCGAAGAGCTCGATCGATTGAGACGCCATGCGCCGAAGATAGCCGCCCGGTCACCAGCGGTCAATCGACCGTGCTTCCCACGCAGCGGCATGCGGGATACTCTGGGCCCATGCGCCTGTGGCGGGGGATCCGCTCGAGCAAGCTCTTTCTCTACGGGTACTTCGCGCTGCTCATGCTCGCGGGCGGGGTGGTGCTCTGGATCCTCCCCACGTGGGGAGGCGCGGGCGAGCTGGGCTTTCTCGACGCGCTGTTCACCTCGGTCTCCGCCGTCGCGGTGACCGGGCTCATCACGGTGAACACCGCGCACTACACGCTCACCGGGCAGACGATCATCCTCGTGCTCATTCAGCTCGGCGGTCTGGGTATCATCGCGTTCAGCACGCTCCAACTCACCCGACCGGGCCGGCGGATCAGCCTGCGGCGCCGCGCGGTGATCCGCGAGTACTACATCGGGAGCGTGGAGCACGACCCGCGCCGTATCCTGCGCAACATCGTCTTCTCGACGATCGCGGTGGAAGCGGTGCTCTTCGCCGCGCTGCTTCCCGCCTTCGCGCGCCGAGGGGTCACGCGCCCGGTGTTCACGGCGGTCTTTCACGCGGTGAGCGCGTACTGCAACGCCGGGTTCTCGACCTTCGCCGACAGCCTCGAGGGGTTCGCCGGCGATGCGGCGATCACCGTTCCCATCATGGTGGGGCTCGTGCTCGGCGGGCTCGGCTTCGTCGTCTACCAGGACCTCGTTCGCCGCGCGACGCGTCGCCGTCACGTGCTGTCGCTGCACACGAAGGTCGTGCTCGTGTCCACGGGGGCGCTGATCCTGTTCGGCTTCGTCGTCTTCTTTCTCATCGAGGGCGGGGACGCGTTCGCCGGCATGCCGATTCGCGACCGCGCGCTCGCGGCGCTCTTCCAATCGGTCACGCCGCGTACCGCGGGGTTCAACACCGTCGCGCAGGGCTCGCTCTCCGAGCCGGGCACCGTGCTCACCATAGTTCTCATGTTCGTCGGCGGTGCCCCGGGGTCGATCGCCGGGGGCGTGAAAGTGACGACCGCCTTCGTCATCGTGTGGGCGGCGCTCGGCGGCACCGACGACCGCGGCGACGCGCGCGTGTTCCACCGCAAGGTCTCCTCGCCCTTCGTCGCGCGCGCGACGATGTTTCTCGTGCGTGCGCTCATGATTCTCGCGACCGGTCTCTTCGCGCTCGCGCTGACCGAGGTCGTGGTCGCCGGCCGACCGTTCAGCTTCCGCGACCTTGCCTTCGAGACGTTTTCGGCCTTCGGGACCGTGGGGCTCAGTACGGGCATCACCGGTGACCTCAGTGCTGCCGGCAAGCTGGTAATCATCGCGACGATGTTCGCCGGACGCGTCGGGCTGATCTCGCTCGCGGTGCCGTCGCGGGGCAAGCGGTGGCGCAGTCTCATCGACTACCCGACGGGGGAGGTACTCATAGGATGAAACAGTTCGCGATCATCGGGCTCGACAGCTTCGGCCTCTGGGTGCTTGAAGAACTGCTCAGCGTTGACGTGGAGGTGCTCATCGTCGACAAGAGCGAGGCGATCGTCTCGCAGTACAAGAACCAGGTACAGGCGGCCTACGTCGCCGACGCGATCAAGGAGGAGACGATCCGAAAGATCGTACCCGCCGACATAGACGCGGCGATCATCGACCTCGGCGATCGCACCGAGGTGTCGATCCTCGTCGCCAACTACCTCAAGAAGATGGGCGTGCGACGCATCATCGCGAAGGCGGAGACCGACGAGCACGGCGAGATTCTCAGGCTCGTCGGCGCGACGCACGTTGTCTTCCCGAACCGCGAGGCCGCCAAGCGCGTCCTGCCGCCGCTGCTGTCGGATACCATGTTCACCTACATGCCCATCAGCGACCGCCTCGTCCTCGCGGAGGTTCGCTTCCCCGACCGGTTCGAGGGCAAGACCCTCGTCGAGGCGAACATCCGCACCGAGCACGGCCTGAACGTCGTGGCGGTCAAGCCCGGCGGCGCCGGCGAGTTCGTCTTCGTCTCGCCGGACTACCCCATCTCAACCGACGACACGTATCTCGTCGTCGGCAGCCACGACGATCTCGCGAAGTTCGGCGAGTGGACCGAGGCGGAGGCCCGCGGTCCCGGACTCTTCCGTCGATTCTTCAGGCGGCCGTCGACGCCGGGGGCTCAGACGCCGTCCGCGGATATCATCAAGAAGGAGGAATCCTCGTGAGTACCGATCGGCCCAACATTCTGCTCATCACGACCGACCAGCAGCGGTTCGACACGATCACCTCGCACGGCAATCCGTACATCGACACGCCCCACCTCGACTGGCTTTCCGACGAGGGGATCAGCTACCGCAGGGCGTACGCCGACTGTCCCATCTGCATGCCCTCGCGCGCCACGATCATGACCGGGAAGGCGGGCTACACGCTCGGGCTGACCGGCAACAAGACCGGCGACTTCCCGCTCGCGCGCCACGACACGTTGCCGGCGATTCTCGGTCGCGCCGGCTACCAGACGCGAGCGCAGGGGAAGATGCACTTCCACCCGGTGCGGGCGCACTACGGCTTTCAGACGATGGAACTGCCCATGGACTACTACCGCGAGCGCCACCGCCTCGCGAGCGGCGCGGCGGGTCTTCCGAAGGAGCACGGCGTTGGCGAGAACGAGATGCACGCGGTCGTCTCGACCGTTCACGAGAACGACAGCCTGACGCACTGGACCGTCGACCGGTCAATCGACTTCCTCGAGACCCGCGACCCCACGCGCCCCTTCTTCCTCTGGACGAGCTTCGCGAAGCCGCACCCGCCCTTCGACCCGCCGGCGAACTACTGGGCGCTCTACGCGAACAGGACGGTCGGCGAGCCGGTCGTCGGCGACTGGTCGCGCGACGTCGCGACGATGCCGCAGAGCGTGCTCGCCCCCACCTACCAGCTCAACAACGTCCACCGCTTCTCGGCCGAGCAGCTTGCGAACGCGCGGCGCGCCTATTACGCGTGCATCACCCAGATCGACTACAGCATGGGGCTGCTCTTCGCGCGGATGCGCGAGCTCGGCCTGCTCGAGAACACGTGGATCGTCTTCACCTCCGATCACGGCGAAAACCTGGGCGATCATCACACCGGCGGGAAGTCGAACTATCTGGAGGGAAGCGCGCACATTCCGCTCATCGTGAGGCCGCCGGCCGGACCGTGGGAGGAGAAGCCGCTCGCCGGGACGACGGTGGACACACCGGTGAGCCTGGCCGACGTCATGCCCACGCTGCTCGCGATCGCCGGATCGGACGATTCGGGCCGGGCGGCGACCCCGGCCGACTTCGACGGCGAGAATCTGCTCGGCTTCCTGGAAACCCCCGATCCGGACCGCGTCGTCGTGGGCGAGTCGGGCGATTTCCTCGCGGTGATCGGCAGCCGGTACAAGTACCACTACTTCGTGCGCGGCGGCGACGAGCTGCTGTTCGACCTGGAGAACGATCCGCGCGAGCAGCGCAACCTCGCTGCCCCCGAACGGCGCACGGCCGAATGCGACGCGGTGATCGAAACCATGCGCGCGCGGCTGGTCGAGCGGCTCGGCCGCGGTGCGCGGCCGGCGGTGCAGGACGGTGAGCTCGTCGTCGGGCCGCCGGTATCCGGTCCGTCCGAGGTCCCGCGATGGCCGGGCTTCCACTCGACGGTCGAGGAGAGCGACGTGCTGCACTGAGGGGGTTCGGGACCACCGGCGCGCCGCGAGGCGGCGCGGGGCCTACCGCTCGTCGCCCTGACCGCTCATGGTCAGCGCGTGAATCGTCCCCTGCAGCTCGCGGATCTGCTGCTTCTGCGCCGAAATGAGGCGGATGAACTCCTCCGCGGTCGCTTCGTCGGGCGCTTCATCGGCGTGCGTGTGCGGGTGCGGGTTGATAGACGAGTAGTCGTCCTCGGCCTCTATCGTCGCGAGGCCGAAGCTGTCTTCGTACTCTTCGAGGTCGAGCGGCATCTCCGGGAAACGTTCGGAGTGGACGATCTTCTGCGCGACTCGATCGATCTCGCGGAGGATGAGCGAATCGCGACCGACGAGCGCGAGCGGCACGGTGTCGCTCACCGCCTCGCGTACGATGTAGTCGAAGTAGAGGAAGCCGAGGCAGATCGGCGTTACGGCGAGTCGCTGCTCGATCAGCGTCCGCAGACTCTGGACGATCTCCATGTCCTCCGGCCGGTCTCCCATGCTCACGATGATGCTCGGACGCAGCTTCGCAATCTCCTCGCGCGCGGTGGTCGCCGCCTTCCTGCTGATCTTCTCGATTCCCTCGATGATCTGCACGATGCTCGGCGTCGCGTTCGGCTGCTTCTCCTTGACTATGTCGCTCAGGAAACGCGTTACGCCCTTGTGCGCCGAGAACGTCTGCTGCAGGAGGCGGAACACGGCGTTCTTGAGGAACCCGTACGCGTTGAGAATCGCCGGCGCCTGCGGCGTGGTCACGAGAAATCCGGAGTTCGACATGAGGAAGAAGTCGAGCGTGTTGAAGTGGCTCCCGGAGCCGAGGTCGAGGAGGACGTAGTCCGCGTCGAGCTTTTCGATGTTGGAGATGATGCTGCGCTTCTGCCCGTAGGTCAGGTTGGCCGCGCCGGTGACGAGCACGTCGCCGGGGATGAAATCCAGGTTCGGGTAGGGGGAGCGCACGCGAATGTCGTTGAAGCTGACCGTCTTGTCGGCGATGAAGTTGCCCAGCCCGAGGTTGCGGTTCTTCATCCCCAGGTAGGTGTGCAGATTCGATCCGCCCAGATCCAGGTCGACGAGGACGGTACGCTGGCCGAACGAGGCGAGGGAGATGCCCAGGTTGGCGACCAGCACGCTCTTGCCCACGCCGCCCTTGCCGGACGCGACCGGAAGGATCTTGCGTCGGACCTCTTGGTTGATGATCATGCCGATTCCCCTCCCTCGTAGTATAGTCAGCGCAATAGTTTGCGAAAAGGCGGGGCTTGCATTATAGTATCGAAGCAGCGGGGGTGGGATGCTAGAGATCTTCGATCAGAATCCTCAGAGCCGGGTGTTCCACGTCGACCGGGAATGCTACGTCGTCTACCTCGGTTCGCACTGGGAAGACTACCGACCCTTCCTCAGGCTCGGCACGTCGACCGACCTTCCCGCAGAGCTCCCTCCCATCGTCTCCACGATCGTCGTCCCCGACGCGCTGACCGGTAATCCACTCGACGAGGCGAAGTGCCTCGCCGGAGACGCGACTCCGGAGACGCACTACGTGGGCGACGTGGAGACGGTCGAGCACATGAAGAGCTTCGTCGGCCAGGAGAGCATCCCGGTCGAAGCGATCGAGGAAATCGACCACGAGGAGGACGACGGCAAGCACGTCCTCGTCTACTACTACCGCGACGGCAATCTCCGTATCAAGTATCGCAAGAACGAGGTCTTCGACCTGCGCCGGCGCGAGAAGCTCGACGGGCACTTCGTCGCCCGCGCGCAGGAGGCGAAGAACGAGTACGGGCGCGGGCCGTTCAAGCTGCCGGGTGACGCGTACCAGCGTCCCGGGTTCCTCGTCGTCGAGGGCAGCCCGTACCTCGTGGCTCGCGGCGAGCTCGCCGCGCTGCGGCTCACCGAAGACTACTTCTTCGAGCTGTCGGCAGCCGGAATCGACGCCGACCGGATCTCCACGGTCCAGGCAGAGGACGCGGACACCGCGCTCATCAGGTTCTTCAAGCGCAGCCGAACCCGCAACCGCCCGGTGCGCGTGTCCACGCCGCGGCGTTCGCGCGTCGAGCAGGCGATCGACCTCTTCCCGCAGAACTCGCTGCCGCCGCTGAAGGCGCACGTGGTCGAGGGGCAGGGCGGCGCGTTCGAGTTCCATCGCTACGCCGTGACGCAGGCCCCGGGCCGGTTCGAGGCGAACCTCGAGGATCTGGGCGGGCCGATCGTCTTCGGATCGGCGGCGAAGAAGCCGGACGTTCCCATCACCGTCGACCCCACCGCCGGCACGATCACGCTCGGCGCGTCGAAGACGACGCATCCGTTGCTCGAAGGCGCGCTCTACCAGACAGGCGGCGAGGCGCTGAGCCGGACCGCTATCGCCGAACGCTTCCTGCCGGAGAAGAACTACCCGTACCGCGATCTGCTTTCCCAGGCGGAAAACACGCTTCTCGGCCAGCTCGAATACTTCTTCAACGAGCTCTTTGCCGGCCGCGACACCGGCAGGATCGTGCGGACGCTCAAGGGCCTCGATCCCGTGAAGGCGATCGGTCGTTCCGAGGGGTCTATCCACCCGGTCGTCCAGGTGCTCCTGCACAACTACGCGCAGTACGCCGATTTCGTCCGGGCGCACGAGCCGGAGGCCGCGAAGGGCGTTGAGGTCCTGTCAGGCCTTCTCGCGCGCCACCGCGTCACCCGCGCGGACGTGCCGGCGATGATGCCGCTCGTCGGCGAGATCCACCGCGACGGCGATAACGAGTATCTGTTCTACCGGATCGCGCAGCGGGTCACGAGCGACCGCTTTGCGCACGCGCAGCGCGTCGTCGAGAACGTGCACGCCGCGCCGGTCATCGACTACGAGGCCGAGCGCAAGCGCCTCTCCGATCTCATCGCGGGGCTCGCGACGCCCGAGCAGATGGACGAGGCGCGCATGCGACGTATCGCGGAGGCGAAGAAGCAGCAGAAGAAGTCTACGCCGGCTGCCGAGTCGGCCGCGACCGAAGACGCCGGCGCCGGCGAGGCTGAGGCCGACCGCACTGGCGACGAGGCCGGCGCGCGCGCTTCGGCCGGGCGACGACGCGCCGCCGACCGG
>CAZICD010000125.1:0-10937 GCA_964537725.1 uncultured Spirochaetaceae bacterium
GCTCCCGAGGATACCACCGTCGTCGGCCTGCGATGGATCCTGTCGAACCGACTCGCGTCGGGTCACGCGGGCGCAGCGGCCGACTCGCGGACGGCCATGTGGGCGTCTAGACGGCGATGCACAGGCCCTTCGGCCGACTCGCCCTCGATCCGCTGAACAAGCACCTCGACGGCGGTCGCCCCATATCCGGCGGCGGGCAGCGCCATCGTCGTAAGCGGCGGATTGAGGAAGCGTGACATGTAGTCGTCGTCCATACCCACGAGGCTCAGGTCGTCGGGAATGCGCCGGCCCGAACGAAGGACCGCCTGCATCGCTCCGTAGGCGACGACGTCGTTCGCGGCAAAGACCGCAGTATAATCGGCATCGCTGTCAAGGAGCTCGCTCATCTCCTCGTAGCCGCTTCGTTCCGAGAAGTCGGCGTAGCGAACGAGACGCTCGTCGTACTCGACTCCCGCCTCGGCGAGTGCCTGCGAGTAGCCGTGGAGACGAGCGCGACTGGCGAAGAACAGCGGGTCGGCGTGCGCGATCATCGCAATCCTTCGGTGCCCCAGTTCAAGGAGGTAACGGACGACCTTACGCGCTGCCTCTTCGTTGTCTACGTACACCTGGTCGATAGCGATCGAGTCGATGCAGTCCATAGCGACAGCGGGGAATCCGATTCGGACCAACTCGGCAAGCGCCGGGTCTTCGGCGTGGGTATTGATAAGGATGATACCATCCACATCGTCCTGTTGCGCGAGGCGGAGGTAGCTCGACTGGCGCAGCGAGACGGGCTGCACGATGAGCTGCGCCCGAAACCGGTTCGCCGCCTGGGACATGCCCTCCACGGTTCTCGTTACGAAGGCATCCGAGTAGATGAACTGACTGTGGCAGATGAAGACCCCGATTCGCCAGTGCCGCGTCCGCGCCAGCCGCTGCGCATTCTCGTTGGGCGTGTAATGCAGGCGAGCTGCAGCCTCCAGCACCCGCAGCCTCGTTGCCTCGGTGATGCTCTTGCCCGGAGTGTTGTTCAGAACGAACGAGACGGTCGTGCGGGAGACACCTGCCTCCCGCGCGACGTCGGATGCGGAAACCCGGGACCTACGAGCGCACATCTGCAGTGATCATCCCTTGACGGCTCCGGCGGTGAGGCCTTCGACGATGCGCTTCTGGAAGACGAACACCAGTACGATCAGTGGAACCGTTACGATCACCGCGGCCGCCATGATCTCTCCAAATGGCTCCTGTCGGGCGATCTCGCCGCTGAACAGCGCGATCGTAACCGGCACGGTCCTGGCCGCCGGCTCGAACGAGGTGAACGTAAGCGCGAGCAGGTACTCGTTCCAGGCCGCGATGAACGCGAGCAGGCCCGTCGTGACGAGCGCCGGCGCGGTGAGCGGCAGCAGAATCATGTAGAAACTCTGGAACGGGGTCGCCCCGTCCACCTGCGCGGCCTGCAGGAGCGAGTCGGGGAGCCCACGGAAGAACGCCTGCATCACCCAGATCGTAAACGGCAGCGTGAAGAGCATGTAGGTCAGAATCATGCTCGGTATCGCTGATATGGAGAGCGTACGGACAACCGCGTAGAGTCCGCTCAGGACGGACACCTGAGGGAACATCGTCATCGCCAGCACGATGTACATAGCCGGTGACTTGAGCTTGAAGCGCAGCTTTCCTATCGCGAACGAGGCGAACGCGCCGATCCCCAGAGCGAGAACCGTCACGGAGACGGCGACGATGACGCTGTTGAGCAGCCCTCGCAGGAAGGCCGAGTTCTGAAAGACAGCCGCGTAGTTCTGCAACGAGATGCTCAGGTTGCCTGTCTCCGGGTCCCGCGGCAGGAACGTCGTAGGCGTCATGATGAGCTGGGACTCGGTCTTCAGCGACGAGTTGATCGCCCAGTAGAACGGGATCGTCATGTGGAGGAAGATATACACGAGAAGGATGACGAAGAGGAGAAGACGTGCCACCGACCCGATATGTTGTCCAATAGTTCTATTCTTCATTTCTGGTACCTCCCACAAGGCGTACGTAGAGGACCGTGAACAGGAGTATCAAAAGGAAGATGATTACGCTCGACGCAGACGAGTATCCCATGGCCTGGTTATCAATGAGCTGGTAATACGTGAAGCTTGCCATCGAGTATCGCTTCTGGGCGAGGATGATCTGGAACAGGTCGAACACGCGTAACGCGTCCAGAGTTCGGAAGACGAGCGCGACCGCCAGGGTCGGTCGTAGCAGCGGCAGCGTCATGGAGAAGAACTGGCGAACCTTGTTCGCGCCGTCTACATAGGCTGACTCATAGATTTGCCGCGGAATGAGCTGGAGTCCGGCAAGGAGCAGCAGGGCCATAAAGGGAGTTGTCTTCCAGACGTCGATCGCGATCATCGCCCAGACCTGGCTGCCCTGAGTCGTCAGGAATGAGATCTGACCGTCGCCGATTCCCAACCGCTGGAACAGAACGTTGAACATCCCTACGCGCGAGGAGGCGAACATCCACTCCCAGATGCGTGAAGAGACGGCGGTAGGCACCGCCCAGGGTACAAGCATAACGGCTCGCATCATCCCGCGCCCCGGGAAATAGGAGTTCATCACGAGCGCGATGATGAGACCCAGAATCGTCTCCAGCAGAACCGACATGATCGTGAAGAGGAGCGTATCTCCAACGGAACGGACGAACCCCCGGTCCGTCGCCCCAACTACATAGCGGTTCCCGAAGAGCGAGAACTGGTTGAGCTCACGATATCGCCGGGGCTCGCGCGGCAGAATGTTGATCGGCCGCTCATATACGACCTCCCCCGTCTCCTCGTCGATGACCGCCTCGCCCGTCTCCTCGTCGGTCTGCGGCGGCAACTGCCGGATCGTCAGGCCCAAAAGGTTTGCGTAGTTCTCCAGCCCCACGTACTCGACTTCTCTGGTACTCGCGAACTCCCGATTCGTGAAGCTCGTGTAGAAGACCGAACCAAGCGGATAGATGGCGATGACGAGAAGCACCACGAACGAAGGCAACAGGAGCAGCAACGCCAGACGGGACTCGTTGCGCTCCAGCGAGTGCCGTGCTCTCCTCTCCACTGTTTCCGCTCTACTCGCCGATTCTGACATACCTACCTCCGATAGCAAACGCGGGGGATCGGGTTGCCCCGATCCCCCGACGGCCTCAAATCATGCGGGCCCCGCCTAGCGTGGTTCTCCGGTAGGCATGTCCAGGAGATCTACCAGGTCGAGTTCCAGCTCCTCCAACGCCGTCTGGGCATCGAGCTCTCCCGTCAGCACGTTGTGAACGGCCGTGAAGAAGAGAACCGACGTCTCGTTGTACTGGGGCGCGGTCACAGTCGACGGACGAGCGACCGCGTTGATGAAGACATCGTAGAGCGAAACCATGAACGGCACTTCTTCCGCAATCTCGGGCGCCTCGTAGACGTCCATGTAGGTGGGGTTGTTGCTTCCCTCGAGCGCCTTGAAGAGTTGCTCCTCGTAGCCGGTGAGCCAGAGGAGGAAGTCGGCCGCTTCCTGCGGGTGCTCCGAATACTTGCTCACGCCAAGCTGCCACCCGCCCAGAGTCGCTGCTCGTCCCATTCGACCGGCCGGAAGCGGTGAAACGTCGAACTTCCCGGCGATGACGCTGTCTTCCGCGTTGCCAAGGTTGTACGCGTACGGCCAGTTCCGCATGAAGGCGGCGTTGCCGGCCTGCCACATGTTGCGGGAGTCTTCCTCCGCGAAGCCGGTCACGCCCGCAGGCGAGATCGTTCCGACCCAGCTCGCTGCGAGCTCCAGCGCTTCCACCGCGCGATCGTTGTTGACCGTGATGACGCCGTCAGGGCTCACGATCTGTCCGCCGCCGTTGGAATAGATCCATTCGAGCGCGTCACAGGTGAGGCCCTCGTAGGCGTTGCCCTGCCAGACGAATCCCCAGAAGTCTTCGTTCCCGTCTTCGCGCTCGCCCGTTTGGATGGTCTGTGCCATCTCAGTGAGCTCGCTCCAGTTCTCCGGGGGTTCGTCGTATCCGTACTTCTCCAGGAGATCGGTTCGATAGTAGAGGAGACCGGCATCGGTGAACCACGGCATGCCCACCAGCTTGCCGTCCACGGTGTTGTTCTCGACGATCGCCGGGAAGTGCTCTCCGACCTGCTCTTCGGCTCCGTAGTCGTAGAGATTCACGAAGTGTTCTTCGAGATCGCCGGGCCAGATCACATCAATCATGTAGATGTCGAGCTCCGAGCTCTGCGCCTCGAAAAACTGCAGGTAGAGGCCCAGCCGATCGGTCGCGAGGTCCGGCGTGTCCAGCGGCTCGATCCTGACGTTGGGGTTCTCTGCCTCGTAACGCTCGATCTGCTCGACGAGCAGCTCGTACTCGGCCCCCACGCTTCCGGTCGCGATGCCCAGCGTTACGACCTCCTCTTCCATGGCATCAGCCTCTTCCTCGGCTTCCTGCTCGCCTCCGGCGAACGCCAAGGCACTAACCAACAGACCGACCAACAGTAGCGGGAAAAGTTTCTTCACGTTTTCCTCCCTTTTTCTTGTCTCTGGCGAGTTCGGGCTGCTCCGATGGTCGTCCGCAACAGCCCGGACATCCTCCCGGCCTCACCGCAACGGATGTCGATTGACAGCGCGTCGGTTATGACCGTTACTAACGCTGCCATACTAAACCGCTTTTGCCGTTCGCGCAACAAAAAAGCACACGAGTCATCGATCTTGGAGCTTCAGCGCCTGCCTCGCGCCTATGCAGGCGCGTGCTTCCTGGCTAGGATAACCGGCATGGCACGCTTCACCACGATCGTCATCCCGGAGCCCGACTCGCGACTGAAGCCCTTCGCCGGACGGCTGGAGCCGTGGGCGCAGACGGTGCGCACCTTCGACACGCCGTTCGAAGGTGCAGCAGAACTGATCGAGCGCGTTCGCAACGCCGACGCGGTCCTGCCAATGGGCGGTACCAGGCTCGACGCAGAGGTTCTCGCGGCCGCCCGCCACCTGCGCTACATCGGCCTGGGAGCGACCCTCTTCACCGGACCTCACGGGAACATCGACCTCGCGGCGGCCGAAGCCCGCGGAATACGCGTCACCGGCGTCAGGGACTACGGCGACGTCGGCGTCGCCGAGTGGGTGGCCTCAGAATCGATCCGATATCTGAAACGCGAGGAGATCAACCGCGAGCTCGCGGGCACCTGGGTCGGCGTCATTGGCGCCGGCGCGGCGGGCGGTCTCACGGCGCGGACGCTGAACGCCCTGGGCGCACGAGTCCGCTACTTCAGCCGCAGCCGCAGGGAGGCGCTGGAGGCGGACGGCGTCGAGTACCGACCGCTGGCGGATCTGCTGGAGGAGTGCCGCATCGTATCGATCCACCTGCCGCGCAACACCTCGCTTCTGGGAGAAGACGAGCTTCGTCGGCTCGGGTCGGGGAAGCTGCTCGTGAACACCTCGGTGGGATTGCCCGTGGACCCGGAGGCGCTGCGGGCGTGGCTCGCGGACCGGTCCAACACGTTCGCCGCGGACTCCGACGGCATCGGCGAGATGCTCCCGGACGCCGGCACGCATCCGGGCATCGTCTACCTGCCCCGCTCGGCGGGATACACCGCGGAGGCGGCCGAGCGGATGTACGCCCAGGTCGAGGGGCAGCTGGCGGCGTTTCTGAAGGAGACCGGCTGAGCCTGTGCCGATTATCAACACATTGATTCAACATGCCTTTCGACATATACTTTCAACATGAAACCTGTGCAGGTCATGCTCGACGAAGACCTCCTGCGGCGACTCGCCGAGAGCGAGGAGGTTCGCGAGCGGGGCCGCTCGGAGGTCGTTCGCCGGGCGGTGGACGCGTATCTCCGCCGCCAGGAGGCAGAACGGATAGCGCGCCAGTACCGGCGGGCATACGAAACCCAGGACGCCTTGAACGAGGAGCTTGCCGGCTGGACGGGTGAAGGCGAATGGCCGGACGAGTAGATCGCGGCGAGATCTGGCTCTACACGTTCAAGAAACCCGACAAGCGTCGGCCTGTGCTCGTGCTGACCCGACCGGAAGTAATCGGACTTCTCAACACGGTCACGGTCGCCCCGATCACCTCCACGATACACGGCGCACCGAGCGAGGTGATCGTAGGCACGGAGGAGGGCCTGAAGCACGACTCGGCCGTGAACCTGGATCACGTGCAGACGGTTTCACAGCGTAACCTCCACAGCTACCTTGGCCGGCTCTCAGAAGATCAGCTGAACCAGGTCTGCGACGCGCTCGCTATCGCGCTTGGGTGTCGCTGAGCCCACGAGCCGGTGCCGCGTCCTACGGCCGCACCGTATACAGCGCGTGGTGAGCGAGGATGTAGAGCGTTCGCGCCTCCTCGCCCCCAAAGACGAGCTGCAGCGGCCGCTCGGGAACGTCGATTCGACGGGCCATCCGACCGTCCGGCTCGTAGACGAACACCTCGCCGTTGGCGATGTAGACGTTTCCGTCCGGGCCTTCCACGACGCTCTCGCCGCCGCGATTGGCGAAGACCCTGAGATCCGAAACCGCGCCGCCGTCGCCGACCAGGCCCGTGTAGGTCACGTCCTCGGAGTCGTTGCTGAGGTAGACCCGCTCGCCGGGCCTCGCCGCGACGAGACTGTACGCGTCGAGCGTGTCGGAGAGGCGCAGCCCGCGATGGTCGGCGCCCTGCGCAAAGACCCGATGCGCTGGCAGGACGAGGCTGCCGTCGGGTGAGACGTAGCCATCCGCCTTCGGTACGGCGACGTAGCGCGCGAACATCTCGGCCAGCGTCGTGAACTCGTAAGTCTCGGGGTCGATCTGATCGCGGAACTCGCCGTTCACCCACCAGTTGCCCGGGAGCAGGAGCTTCGCGCCCGCGTGAGCGCCGATCGGCCTTCGCTCGAGGACTTTCATCTCGGTGGCGGGAGTTCCCGGCGTGAAACTGTAGACGCTCGCTTCGCGCCCGAAGGACGACAGCACCATCAGGTCGCCGGCGGCGTCGATCGCCAGATTGACCGGGTCGAGCGTGTCGTCGCGCTCGATCGTCAGGCCCTCCCGCTCGCAGAAGCCGTAGATACGCTGGAAGTAGTTGTCGACGAAGTAGAGCTTCCCCGACGCGTCGACGGTCGCTCCGGAGATCGACCAGAACCCGCCGGCGCGCCTGACCGGTGCGGACTCGCCGGTCGCCGGCGGCGCTTCGGGCCGGGCAGGCACGTCCAGCCGCGCGAACTCGCGCTCGCGCACCTCGAGCCCGTTCGTGACGTCGTAGATCGAGTTGGAGTACGGGAACTTCGAGAGCCGCAAGAAGGTGGCCGGGCCCTCGTCGGTGAGGACGCCGAGCCCGCTTTCGGAGTTGACGTGGACGTTGCGGAAGCGGATGTCGGCCACGTTCTCCAGCCGCACCGCGGAGTGCACCGGCTTTCTCGTCCGCGTGACGCGGTAGCCGTGATAGTTCGCGATCAGAATGTTGCGCGAGTTGCGGATGTCGAGCGAGACGGTGTCGAGGCCCTCCCAGCCTTCCTCCTCGGTCTGCGGCGCGTAGAGCTCCCAGTTCTCAACGCGGTCGAGCTGGACCTCGGTCCGCACGTGGTGCTCGGCCGAGAGCTGATAGATCCGGCCCGGCGTGGACGTGTGAGAGATCCGAAAACCCGAGTGTGCGAACGGGTCCGGAGTCCAGACGTTGGCGAAGGTTCCGCCGCCGCCGTCGGTAACCCAGATGCTCGGGTACTGGCCGCCCCAACGATGGCTCGGATCGGCAGGACCGTCGCGCGTCGTGTTGTAGCCGAAGTCGATCGCACCGTCGAAGCGGCGCGTACCGTGCCCGCCGTGGAACATGAGGTCGTCTACGAGCGAGGCTTCGCCGGCGCGCCAGAGGAGCGCGACCGCGCGCATATTGGTTCCGCCGGTGTCCAGGCCTATGCCGGTGACCACCGTCTCGCCGTCACGGGGCGCCTCTACCAACGCCTTCGCCGGACCGACGCCCTCGTAGCCGGGAGTACCGTCGGGCAGCACGATCTGGGTGAGGCTCGGATGCAGGCCGATGAGCACGGTGTCCGGTCTCAACAGAAGCGTGTCGGTGACGCGATAGAAGCCCGCCGGGAAGTAGAGCACCCGGTGATCGCCGATCGCGCGCCGAAGGGCGGCGGTATCGTCGGTGGCGTTGTCGCCGGCCGCACCAAGGTCGCGAACGTTGACCCAGTCGGACACGGGAGGCAGCGGCCGAATCACCGGCTCACGCTCGGCCGGCATCGTGTCGATCGCCCTCGCCTCCATCACCGTTTCGAACTCGCCCACGCGCCCGAGTCCCGGCACGGTCAAGCCGTAGCCGAACTCGTCCACGCGATACGTCTCGCCCTCGCCCCCGACGGTGCGGCCGCTGTCGCGGAAGCGGGCAAAGGTCGGCGTCCGGCTCGCGAGCACGTCCTGGAAGTTGATCTGGGTGTAGGCGTTGTCCTCGTTGGAGATGAGCACGGCCGCACGGGAGACGTCCTGAAAACGCACGTCCTTACCGAAGAGCCAGTCGCCGTAGCCGCGATCGATCTCGATTCCGATCGGCGTGTCGCGAATCGATACGTTCGCGAGCGTGAGTCCCGCCTCGTGCTCACGCATCGCCGCGTCCCGCTGCCCCTCGAAGCTCGAGTCGATCAGCGTGAACTGCCACGCCGGCGAGGGCTTTTCGGTGAGGACACCGTAGCGGCCCCCGCGGAAGTGGATGTCTTCCATCTCGTTGCCGGCCTGATAGACGCCGGCCAGACCCGAGCCCATGTCGAAGTGGATGTGACTCAGGTAGCAGTTCTGCGCCGCGTGGAAGCGCACGCCGATCGCGCCCGCGTTCCCCTCGCCGATCTCGAAGGCGACGTTGCTCATCGCCGAGTACGCGGTGCCGGGGTTCGCGTCCGCGATACCCGGATCGAACGGTACGCTGTCGGGCGGCGGGAACGCCGGCGGGAGCGGGCGCTCCCGGCCCGAACCGGTGAAGATGATCATCGTCGCGAGTCCGTCCTCGAAGCCGGGCGTACCATCGGAGAGGACGAACACCGGGCGCGTCGGACCCGTGCCGAACACGCGCACACCGGGCCAGACGTAGACGGTGCGCGTCAGCCGATAGCGGCCCGACGGCACGAAGACGACACCACCGCCTCCTCGCGCGAACGAGGCGTCGATGGCGGTCTGGATCGAGGCGGTGTCGTCGGTCTCGCCGTCACCGCTCCCCCGGACCGTCTCGGCGCGCGCATCGCGCGGCGCCTCGGTGAACACCGACCTCGTCCGATGACCTTCTTCGCTGTGTTGCATAGGGGCTCAGCCTATTCCGAAAACCAGAACCAGTCAAAGTTGCCGACTCCGGTCGTATCCGCCTGGCGGAAGGTGACGTAGAGGTCGTGCGTTCCCGAAAGCGTGGGGATCGACGTCTCGACGTACCGGAACGTGTCCCAGCCGCCGGTCGCGCCGAGCTGGAAGGTGTGGATCGGCTCGCTCTCGAGCGAGTCGACGCGAATCTCCACACCGGCGTTCGTCTCGCTCTCTTTCGCGTACCGCACGTAGAGTCGGCTCGTGCCGGCCCCGAAATCGACCCCCTCGAAGGCGACGTAGTCCGAGTCGTCGACGTAGGCGATCACGGTGTCCGCGATCTCGATGCCCTCGACGATGTCCGCCTCCTCGGCCTCGAGCTTCACGCCGCCGTCAGCGGGGAGCTCGGAATCGTCGATGAACGAGAGGAGCGCGTTCGCGCCGGGCTCGAGGAACTCGACGTAGTCGATGTTGCCAACCCCTTCGCCACCGGCGAAGACGAGGTAGACATCGTAGCGTCCGTCGGTCTGTGGCCACTCCACCTCGATCTCCTCGAAGGCGTTCCAGCCGCCGGTCTCCGGGAGCTCGATACGCGCCGCCTCGTACCCGTCGGGTGCGACCATCATGACGCGCACCGCCGACGGCTCGCCGCCGCCCTTGGCGTAGCGGATCGTGAGCATCGTGTAGTTCGAGCGGAACTCGACGGCCTCGAACCCCACGTAGTCACCGCCCTCGACGTAGGCGATGAAGTCGCCGGCTGCCTCCACGCCCTCGTTGACGTCGAAGTCCTCGGCGTCGAGACGGTTGGACGCGCGGCTTCCCACGCGCGGAGTCGGCGAGTATTCGGGGATCACGTACTCCTCACCCGCGAGGTACGCCTGCAGCCACTCCATCGCCGGGCGGTACGAGCCGTCCTCGCGAACGAGGTACCCGTCGGCGCGCCACATGCGGTTCTGCTTGAATCCCCAGAGGGTGACGCCCTCCACCGCGAAGTGCTCCGTGAAGGTCCGGAAGATCGAGCTGAACTGTTCGGCCTGACGGACGTCGTTCGCGATCGCGATCTCGAGCTCGGTGATGTAGAGCGGCAGCCCGAACTCGGCGAGCGTGTCGAGCTTTTCGGCGACGGCGTCGGCGTCGGCCCGCTCGAGCGAATGCGCCTGGAGCCCGATCCCGTCCACGAGCCCGCGGTCGGCGAGAACGCGGATGATGCGCGAGTACTCGGGCAGATCCGAGCGCGGCGTGAGGATGTTGTAGTCGTTGATGTGGAGCTCCGCGTTCGGGAACGCCTCGCGCGCGAGCTCGAAGCTGCGGACTACCCAGTCGTACCCGGTCTCGCCGGCACCGCCGAGCGCCTCCGCGTAGACGGGGGTCTCGTGCACCGGCTCGTTCACCACGTCGATGAAGTCGACGTTCGGGTAGCGCTCCGCGACGAGCGAGATCCACTCGGTGACCTCGTCCAGCTGATCCTCCGGGGAGAGATCGGCAAGCCACGCCGGCTGCTGCTGTCCCCAGACGAGCGTGTGGAACCGGAAGGGGATCCCTCGCTCCTCCGCGTACGCGTACGCGGCGTCGAGCTGGGACCAGTTCATCTCGTCGCGGACCGGCTCGACCGAGCCCCACTTGCCGGCGTTCTCGGGGGTGAGCTGGTTCCACAGCCCGGACTCCGGGACGTCGGGCCCGACACCGTGGGGGAAGACGTTGCCAACGAAGGCGAGATCGGG
>CAZICD010000126.1:0-10893 GCA_964537725.1 uncultured Spirochaetaceae bacterium
TTGCCACCACCAGATTTTGAGTCTGGCGCGTCTACCAATTTCGCCACGCCGGCAGGACCGCGTCGCCGCGGGCGCCCGTGCGCGCCGCGCCGTGCGACCAGAAAAGAGTAGAGATGTCCCGGGCACGGGTCAATGGGCGCGCGATGCGCCGCGACGTCATCACACCCCGTGATGATCGACGACGAGCTTCATCACGTAGTTGACGGTCTCCATGTCCAGGTCGGGCGCGTAGTCGTTGACGAGGTCGCCGATGAGCTCCCAGTCGTCCGGGTGCAACGGGTCGTTCTCCTCGTCGTACTGGAGCGTGAGCAGGTCGGCGACGTCAGCGAGGTACTCCGCCTCGTCGATGAAGATCGCGCCTTCCTCCGCGCGCTCGAGGATGCGGTCGGTGATGAGCTCGTAGACCTCCTCGACCATCGCCTCCGGCAGACCCGTGATCATCCCGCGAAAGGCCTCGTGGACGAGCTCCAGCTGCCGGTCGAGCGGGTCTGTGCGGTGCTCCTTGCGCAGCTTCGCAAGTCTGCCGAGAAACCGTTGTGACACGAACATTGCTCCCCCCGCCTCGAGTATACGAAACCGCGGGCGCACCGTCGTGGGGTGCGAGCGGGAGTGGCCTGCGCGGCTTGACCGTGCCTCCGGCCCCTCCTACAATCCGCGTGCAGGAGGTTTCCCGTGAACAGCACCGCGCCCCTCACCGTCCTGGGTGACTTCTCCATGGACGAGAAGACGATCAACATCCACCCCAACGACGGGTTCGACCTGGGACTGATGACCACCGAGCACGTGGTCCGGATTCACGTCGGCGAGACCTCGAACCCGCAGGACATCCCGGAGTCGCAGTTCGTCTACGGCAAGGTCTTTCTCAGGAACGAGGTCGCCAACGGGCACGTGGAAATGGGGCTGAAGTCGTCGGAGAAGCTCGGCGGTGCGAAGCGGGCGATCGTCCACTTCGAGAAGGGCGATCGCTACGGGACCCTTCTCGTCACACCTGCGTGAGGCCGATTTCAGATAGCCGCGTTTCGCTGATCCTCATCGCGTCCTCGTTCCTGATCGCCTCGTGCGCCTCGGCGCCGGATCCGGTCGAGCCGGTCGTCGCCGACGAGTCGACCTTCCTCGGCCTCGCGGTCGCGGAGGCCGGCGAGCTCGAGGACCCGATAGAACGCGCCTCGCTCTACGGGCGCATCGCCGAGGGATACCGCGAGCTCGGCGACGAGCCGAGCCTGCAGTCGCTCGCGGCGACCGCGCTCCGGCTGACGCGCAGCGTCGGGGCGACCGAGCAGAGCATCCGCGTCCGGCTCGATCTCGCCCCGCTGCTCGCGTCCGTCGGCGACGACACGGCGGCGCTCGAGGCGCTGGAGTCCGCGCTCGCCTTCGTCTCCGAGGAGCCGGCCGGGCGCGTGCAGGCCTCGCTGCTGCCGGAGGTGGTGGACAGCGCGCTGCGCTCGGACGAGGCGGCACGCCCGATCCTGCGCCGTGCCGTCGACGAGGTGTACGTCATCGAGCAGCCCGACCTGAGGGCGCAGGCGCTCATCCGCATCGCCGAGCTCTACCAGGCCGGCGACGCGACCCTGCCGGTCACGGGGCTGATCCAGCAGTCGATTCCCGCGGTCCGCAGCGTGGACGACCCCTACCGGCGCGCGGCGCTCTTCGCCCGTCTCGCCGTGCTCGCCGCGCAGACGAACGAGGTTGCGCTCTCAGACCGGCTCGCCGGCAACGCGAAGGCTCAGATCGACGCGGCGGGCGCCCCGGGCGACGACGCGGAGGTCGACCTGCTGCTCCTCGTGGTCGCGCGTCTCGCCGAGTTCGGCGCGCTCGAGGACGCAATCGAACTCGTCGATCTGTTCACCCGCAGCGCGGATACCGCGCGCGCGCTCGTCTCGGTCGCCGCTTTCGCGCCCTCACCGTCGGCACGACGTCGGTACCTCACGCGCGCCGGCGAGCTTGCCGGCGATGTCGACGATCCCGGGCGCTTCGTCGGCGCGCAGATAGCCGTGGGCTCCGCTCTCGTCGACGCCGGAAACCCCGCATCCGCGCTCCCCTACGCCGAGCGCGCGCTCGACTCGCTCGTCGAGGCGCCGTCGGTCTACGAGGGGGTCGAGCCGGCGGGGCGGCTCGCCGAGCTCTTCGTGCGGCTCGACCGACTGCAGGCCGCGCGCTCGCTGCTGCTGCAGGCCCCCGACGCGTACGTGCGCGGCGGGGTCGCGGTTCGGGCCGCCGAGCAGCTCATCGCCGACGGCCGCCTCGGGTTCGCCGACGACTTTCTCACCGTCGCGCTCGTCGCCTCCGACGAGGCGTCGTACCTCGCCGACGGGCTGCGGCAGGAGATCGTGCGGGGATTCGCGCGGACGGGAAGCATCAGGCTGGCGATTCGTACGGTCGAGCGGATGGACGACGAGCTGCTGAGGGCGCGCGCGGTCGCCGAGCTCGCGGTGCTGGCCGAGCCCGCCGGGCTCGTGACGCCCATCTACCGCGCCGATCTGGCGTCGGTGCTCGCGGGGCGTTGAGACGGCCTCTCCGGCGGCCGCGGCTACGGTCTGATCGTGGTGCCCACGAAGGGCCGCCCGTCGAGCAGCGCCTCGAGGTTGGGCAGGTCGCGGCCGTCTGCGGCGATCACCGTCATACCGAGCTCCGCTGCGCGTCTGGTCGCCACCGGGTCGAACGGCGTGTTCGCACCGGGAACCCATTCGTCGCCCACGATGCGCCGCAGCTCCTCCCAGGTGATCGTCTCCAGCGGGGTTGCGGCGGGGTCGATCTTCGGGTCGGCGGTGTAGATCTGGCGGATATTGCTCAGATTGATGACGGTGTCGGCGCCGAGCGCCTCGGCGAGGTGGACGGTCACGTTGTCGGTGGAGAAGCCGGGCTTCCAGCCGCCACCCACGAGTACCCGCCCGGCGATCGAGCGGACGCTCGTGGGATCGGTGAAGACGGGGTCTTCGCAGAGCGATCCGAAGGCCGCGCGGATGACCTGGGCGTTGACGCGCGTCGCGGCGATGCCGATCTCGTCGAGCGTGTCGGAATCGGCACCAGGAACGAGCTCCTTCGCCGAGCGCTGATACGCGCGCGCGGTCGACCCTCCCCCGATGACGAGCGCGAGCTTCGCCTCCGGCTGACGGTCGAGCCGTCTGCGCAGCGAGGACACGAAGCCGGCCACGAAATCGACATCGACCCCGTCGGGAACGACGATCGAGCCTCCCACGGAGATCACGGTGGTGCAGGTCATGCTGCCGGGATCGTAGCGCGGATCGGCATTCGGGACAAGCGGGTTTGTATTGAGCGCTGAAGGGGTTATACTTGAATCGGGAGCGGGTATGAGTACCGACATCACGCACCTCCTTGAGGAATGGCCCTACGACGGCGAGAACAACGCTCGTATCATCACCGCCGACAACGGACGGAGTGTGCTCCAGGTGCGCCAGCCGCTCGGGATCGAACAGTACGAGCTCGAGGGCAGGCCGGACGGGCTGAGCCCGGAAGGGTTCGACACCTTCGCCGAGCTCGTCGACCACGAGCTGGCCGAATACCAGACCGCGCACGGCACCGACGCCGGGTTCGAGATCGACGAGGACGAGGCTACCGAGCTCCAGAACGAGGGTGTCCTCTTCTACTACCGCTATCTGCTGCTCTTTCAGCTCAACGATTTCGAACGCGTCATCCGCGACACGACGCACAACCTGCGCATCTGCGACCTGCTCGAGAAGTACGCGGAGGACGAGGACGCCGAGGCGGTGCTGCAGTTCAAGCCGTACATCGTCCGGATGAACTCGGTTTCCCGCGCGATGGCCCGCGTGCAGCACCACGAGAACGGCGAGGCGCGCGAGATCCTCGAACAGGCCATCGACACGATTCAGGAGATGAGCTCGGTGGACTCGCCGGCCTTCGAGTTCGAGCGCGTTCGCTCGGTGAACTACCTGCGCTCGGCGCTCGAGCAGATCGAGGAGACCGAGGACGACCCGGTCGCACGGCTTCGCAAGGAGCTCGACGCAGCGGTTCAGCAGGAGGACTACGAACGCGCCGCGCGACTCCGGGACCACATCCGCGAGCTGTCTTGACAAATCGGTTCGCTATACGGAAGATCGACGAAACTATGACTCACCCCGGCACGCGAGCTCGGCTCATTCTGTCTCTGCTGTTCGCCATCCTGCTCCTGCCTGTTCCGCTGCACGCCCAGGAGATCCTCACCGCGGGTGAGTTCTTCGACGCGGTCGCCGCCAACTACGCCTCCATAGAGGACTACATAGCGGACCTCGTCTGGCGCGACGAGGACTCCACGATGCGCGGCGAGCTCACCTACAAGCGCCCGAACATGATCAGAATCGACTTCTCCGAGCCCGAGGACCAGGTGCTCGTTTCCGACGGCGAGATCCTGCAGGTCTACGTGCCCGCCTACTTCGTCGTGCTCGAGCAGGAGTTGCGCGAAGCGGTTGGATCGGTGCCCGGCGGCCCGGCGACCGAGGCGGGGCTCGCGCTCATGCGCCGCAACTACGATATCGCCTACCTCGAGGGTCCGGAGCCGGTACCGCTCGAGGAAGGGTCGGATACCTTCGTGACGCAGCTCCGGCTCGACCGCACGCAGGCTACCGAGGGCTTCCGGCAGCTCGTTCTCAGCATCGACGAGGACGGCTTCATCAGGCGCATCGACGGCACGAAGATCGACTACGAAGAGGTCCAGATGGAGCTCTCGGATATCCGGATCAACCAGCGCGTGTCGGACCGGGTCTTCGAGTACGAGGGCGATCCGTCGGCGAGCACGAACGAGAATTTCCTGTACGACCCCGAGGGATAAATGGAATCGATAGGCGCCCGATTCAGAGAGACTCGCGAAGCGAAGGGGTACACGCTCGAGCAGATCGCGCGTGACACGCACATCGCGAAGCGGTTTCTCGAGGCGCTCGAAGACGAGGACTTCTCGGTCTTCCCCGGCGAGCCGTACCTGCTCGGCTTCATGCGGACCTACTCCGACTACCTCGGTCTCGACGCCGAGGAGACCGCCAACCTCTACTACAATCTGAAGCTGCAGGAACAGCCGCCTCCCATCGACGAGCTGATCTCCAAGGGGCCGTCCGTCCCGATCGGGCGCATGGTCGCGATCGCGCTCGTCGTCGTGGTGGTAGGCGCGGGCGCCTACTTCCTCTTCTTCACCGATCTCCTGTCGGGCTCCGGACAGATCGCCGTCGATGAGCCCACGCCGATCGAGGCCGGGGAGCCCGAGGGCGAGACCTTCGAGATGCTCGACGAGATCGTGGAACAGCGCTTCTCGCAGGGTGACCGCATCCTCGTTCCCGTGGGCGAAGCCGAGTACCCGGTCGATCTCACCGAGGTCTCCGACGGCATCACCGTCGACCTCGCCGGACGCGAACGCCGGATCGACGTGGGTGAAGAGGCCGTAGTCGACGTCAGCGGCGACGAGCAGGGCGATCTGCGAATCGTCGTGCGAAGCGTCGACACGCTCGACTCGCCGCCGACGGTCGTCATGAGGCTCGACCGGGGCGCCGCCGCCGCGGCCGCGGGCAGGCCGGCGATCCAGGAGCCGGTGGGCGTTCCCGTGGACGCGCCGGCGATCGGGTCCACGATCGAACCGACGCGCGAGGAGGGAGTGCGCCTGATCGCCGCCTACGACGAGCGCGAGGAGTTCGTCGTGGAGGTCCGGTTCGAGGGGTACGCGCTCTTCCGCTACGAGGCCGACGACGAACCGCGGGTCGAACAGTACTTCCAGGCCGGAGATACGATCCGCACGAGCGTCCGTGAGCGCTTCAAGCTGTGGGTCTCGAACGCCGCGAGCGCACGGCTGCGCGTCGCCGGGCAGGACCTGTCGCTCGGCGAGCCGGGCGAGGTGACCGCCGGGCTGATCGCCTGGGTGCCCGATCCCGAATCCGAACGGATCCTGCTTGAGCTCCTCCCCGTCTACTGATCCTCCATCCGCCCATCGGCGCACCTTCTACGTCGAGAATCTCGGCTGCGCGAAGAACCAGGTCGACGCGGAGATCATGATCGCCGCGCTCGAACGGGCCGGCTGGACGCGCGCGAACGACCCCGAGGACGCGGACACGATTCTCGTCAACACGTGCGGTTTCATCGAGCCGGCCAAGGAAGAGTCGATCACGACCACGCTCGGCTTTCTGGAGGCCTACCCGCGCTCGCGCGTGGTGATGACCGGCTGCCTCTCGCAACGCTACCCCGAGGAGCTCGCCGAGGAGATCCCCGAGCTCGCCGGCGTCTTCGGCAATCGGGCGCCCGCGCGTGTGCCCGAGTTCCTCGCCGAGCTGGACGCCGGCGGCGAGCGCGTCCGGATCCCCGCCTCGGGGCTCGAGGCGCACGAGCGCACGCATCTGCTCTCCTTTCCGGGGTCCGCCTTCGTGAAGGTCTCCGAAGGGTGCGACAACCGGTGCAGCTTCTGCGCGATCCCGCTCATCCGGGGATCGCATCGCAGCAAGCCGATGGACGCAATCCTCGCGGAGGTGCGCTCGCTGCTCGACCGCGGCGTCGTGGAGATCAACCTCGTCGCGCAGGACCTCGCCTCCTACGGGAAGGACCTGCCGGAGGCCACCCCGGAGGAGCTGCTGCGACGCATATCGGCGCTTCCCGGCGAATTCTGGGTGCGCCTGCTCTACGTCTACCCGGAGCGCTTCCCGGAGAGCTTCTTCCCCATCCTCCGTGCCGACCCACGGCTGCTGCCCTACTTCGACATCCCCTTCCAGCACGCCTCCGCGAAGGTTCTGCGCGGGATGGGCCGCCCCGGGGACGCCGGGCGCTACCTCGCGCTCGTTCGCCGCATCCGCGACGAGCTTCCCGACGCGGTGATCCGTTCCACGCTGCTCGTCGGCTTCTTCGGCGAGACCGACGAGGCGTTCGAGGAGCTCCTCGCGTTTCAGCAGCAGGCCGATCTCGACTGGCTGGGCGTCTTCCCCTACTCGCCGGAGGAGGGGACCCCCGCGATGCGGGGCGATCCGAAGCCCGAGGTGAGCCGCAAGCTCGCCGAACGGCGCGCGCGCACGGTGGAGGAACGCCAGCGCGCGATCACCGAACGGCGGATGGACCGCTTCGTCGGGCGCGACCTGGAGGTGCTCGTCGAAGAGCTCGTCCCCGAAGAGCCGCTCGCGATCGGGCGGTGCTACGCGCAGGCGCCGGAGGTGGACGGCGCGGTCGTCGTGCACGTGCCGGAGGAGGAGTTCGCTGCCGCGCGCCGCGTCGTCCCCGGCCGTTTCGTGCGCTGCCGCGTCGTGAAGCGCAACGGACTGGACTTGGAGGCGGTGCCTCTGTAGGATTGGTCGGTGGCTGCCTTACGCGAGCTCGAAACCCTCAACCCGGCGCAGCGCGAGGCGGTGCTGCACACCGGCGGCCCGCTTCTGATCCTCGCCGGCGCCGGCTCCGGCAAGACCCGCGTCATCACCGTCAAGATCGCCTGGCTGATCCGCGAGCTCGGCGTCTCGCCGTACTCGATCCTCGCGGTGACCTTCACGAACAAGGCCGCCGGCGAGATGCGCGAGCGCGCCGCCGCGATCGAGCCATCGGCGTCCGAGACGATGATCCGTACCTTTCACAGCTTCGGCGCGTGGCTGCTGCGCCGCAACGCCGGCGTCGCGGGCCTCGCGAGCGGCTACTCCATCTACGACGACGACGACGCGATTTCGCTGCTCCGCACGATCTACCCCGACGAGCACCGCGGCACGCTCGCCTCGTACGCGCGGCTGATCAGCCGCGCGAAGGACTACACGCTTCGCCCCGACGACGACCTCAGCGAGGTCACCCCGGATCCGGAGTTCGCCGAAATCTACCGCGCCTACCAGCAGCGGCTCGACGAGATCGGTAACGTCGACTTCGGCGACCTCATCCTCAAGCCGGTGGAGCTGCTGCGCTCCGACGAGGCGATCCGCACGCGCACGCGCCAGCGCTTCCGCTACATCCTCGTCGACGAGTACCAGGACTCCAACGTCGCGCAGTACGAGCTTCTCAAGCAACTCGCCGACGAATCGACCTACCTCTGCGTCGTGGGTGACGACGATCAGAGCATCTACCGCTTTCGCGGCGCGGAGGTGCGCAACATCCTCACCTTCAGCGAGAGCTTCCCGCAGACGACCGTGGTGAAGCTCGAGCAGAACTACCGGTCCACCGGGCCCATCCTCGACGTCGCCTCCGCGGTCGTGCAGAACAACGCCGGGCGGCTGGGCAAGACGCTGTGGACCGATCGCACCGGCGGCATGACGCCCACCGTTGCGCTGCTGCGCGACCACGACGAGGAGGTCGACTTCTGTCTCGAGCTCATCGAGCGCGAGCCGCGCGAGACCGCGATCCTCTACCGCACGAACGCGCAGTCGCGCCTCTTCGAGACGGCGCTGCTGCGCGCCGGCATCCCCTACCGCATCGTCGGCTCGCTGCGCTTCTACGAGCGCGAAGAGGTCAGGGACGCGCTCTCCGCGCTCAAGCTCGCCGCGAACCCGCGCGACGAGGTCTCGTTCCGTCGCATCATCAACAAGCCGGCGCGCGGGATCGGCGACAAGACGCTCGAGAAGATCACGTCGAGGATCGGCGAGGCCGGCGGGAACGTGCTGACCGCCACGGAGGCGGCGATCGGCGAGCTGTCGAAGAAGGCGGGCACATCGGCGCGGCGATTCCTCGACGCGCTCGCCGGGGCGAAGGCGACGCTGGGCACGGGGCAGCTCTCGACCTACGTCGAGCACCTCCTGCACGAGCTTTCGATCTGGGAGCTCCACGCGGAGAACAAGGACGAGGTGACCGCGAGGTCGAAGGTGGAGAACCTGGAGGAGTTCGTGAACGCCGCGAGCCTCTACCAGGCGACCGACGAGGGGCTCGCCGAGTTCCTGGAGATGGTCGAGCTCGACCGCTCGCGCGAGCAGGACGAGATGCTCGACGCGCAGGTCACGCTCATCACGATGCACAACACGAAGGGCCTCGAGTTCGACCGCGTGATCGTCACCGGGCTCGAGGAGGGGCTCTTCCCGCGCGGCGGCGACGAGGATCCCGACGAGATCGAGGAGGAACGACGTCTCTTCTACGTCGCGGTCACCCGCGCGCGCGACGAGCTCTACCTTACCTCGTGCAGCTACCGGCGCGTCCACGGCCGGCTCATGGACTTCGTCCCCTCGCGCTTTCTGGGCGAGATCCCGCGCGAGCTCGTCGAGATGGCCGGCGAGTCGGGCGGCATGCGCCGCGCGGACGACGACGGCGGGTACCCGGCCGGTTCGGTCGTCTACCACGACGACTACGGCACCGGGGTGGTGACGCGCGCCTTCCACAGCGGGAGCGAGCTCGTCGTGCAGGTGCAGTTCGAAAGCGGCCGCGTCGCGCGCTTCCTGCCGAAGTACACGCCGCTCGAGAAGGTGGCCGGCGATGCCGACTGAGGTCGCCGCGCGGCTGCGCCGTCTTCCGCGGATCCGGCGCGCGCGCGGGTACCGGCTCTCCGCGCTCGACGGGCGCAGGCTGCTCGACATGTGGCAGGACGGCGGACGCGCGATCCTGGGCCATCGCGGTGCCGATGTCACCACCGCGCTCAAACGCGCCCTCGACCGCGGCGTGACCGAGGCGTTCCCCTCGGTGCAGGAACACCGGCTCGAGCAGGCTCTGCGCCGCCTCCTGGGCGCCGCAGAGCCGTTCTCGGTCGCCGTGTACGCGAGCCGCGAGCGCGCGTACGCGGCGGTGTCACGCGGGCTGGGGCTCGCGCCCGGGCGGCTGGCCGTCGTCGACCCGGCGACCGGCGGTGCGGCAGGGACGGGTTCGTCGGCCGGGACCGGGGGCGGCGCGCCCGAGGGTGCCGCGTCTGCCGACCCGCCGCGCGCCGGGGCGCCCATGGTCGCGCTCTGGCGGCCGTTCCTGCCCGGCGACCCGTGGCGCGCCGGCCCGGCGGCAGGGACCGGCGGCGCTCGCGCCTCGGTGCTGCTGCCGGTTCTGCCGTGCGGCGGGCTCGTCGACGCGCAGGTCGTGCTCGCCGCGCGCGATGCGCACATCGGCCTGGAATCCGATCTTCTTCCCGAGGCGTCGCTCGTCGCGCTGACCGTCGCCGCGGACGCGCTTGTTTCGGCTCCCGCGCCTCCCGTGGTAGCATTGCCCGGGTTCGCCGTGCGCGGGCCGTACTGCGTGCCGGCGGACGAGGGCTACGACGAGCTCTTCGACCGCTTCCTGGAGGCGGGAATCGTGCTGAGTCCCGACCCGGCCGTGCCGAGCATCGTGCCGGGAGAGTTGTCGGACGGGGAGCGACGGCTCATCGAGCGGACCGCGTCGTAAGGAGGGTGTGTGGGCACCGAAGAGGCGATCATGATGCTGTCGCGTTTCGTGCTGGGGGCGCTCGCGACCTTCCTCGCGATCATGGTGTGGTCGAAGACGCGGGATACCGCGTGGATGCTAATTGTCGTTGGTACCGTTGCGCACTACGGTGAAGTTGTGTTCTCCGCGCTGGAGACGCTGGGCGTGGTCCGGCTCGACTTCGTCACGATCGGCGAGGTGGCCGTGTTTCCGCTTGTACTCGCGAATCTCCCCACCCTGTTCTTCATCCTCGCCTTCCTCGTGATCGTCTCCCGCAGGCTGCCCTGAGGTCTCACCGGTGCGCTCGAGCGCAATCGCTTCCACCGGGCAGTCGCGCGCGGCGATCAGGAGGGACTCGGTATGTTCGGCGGGAATCGGGCCGTCCACCGCGCTCGCGGTGAAGTCACCGACCCGGAACACCTCGGGCAGCGTCTCCTCGCAGAGACCGCATCCGATGCACAGCTCTTGGTCGACCGATACCCGATAGACCGGGACTCCCATGCGCCTAAACTACTATCGCCCATTCGGGTAAGCAAATAGGCCCCCGCAGACGGGCCTCACGCCGTCGTACGCGCCGTCGTACGCGCGGGAGTTGACACTCGGGGTTTTTTTGCTATCTTACAAGAACGCTTTTTCGGC
>CAZICD010000127.1:0-7217 GCA_964537725.1 uncultured Spirochaetaceae bacterium
GCGAAGTGCTCGCGGTAGCCCGCCTCGATCCGGTCGAGCTCCGCCTGCGAGAGACGGACGTCGCCGGCCGCGGCGTTCGACTGCGCCTGCTCGGCGTTCTTCGCGCCCACGAGCGCGGTCGTGATTCCCGGCTGCTGGATCGTCCACGCGATCGCCACGTGCGCGACGGGGATGCCGCGCTCGTCCGCGATTGCGCGGAGCACGTCGACGAGCGCCTGGACGTTGTCCCATACCGACTCGCGGAACCACGGGTAGAAGTTCGCCCGGTTGTCTCCCTCGTCGAACTCGGGCAGCTCGCGGAACTTGCCGGTGAGGATGCCGGCGGCGAGCGTGCCGTAGTTGAGGATGCCCATGGAGTTCTTCTCGCAGTACGGGACGATCGTCTCCTCTATGTCTCGCTTCAACAGCGAGTAGTGCGGCTGCAGGCTCACGATCTCGCCGTAGCGCTTCGCCTCCTCCATGAGCTCAACCGAGAAGTTGGAAACGCCCAGGTAGCGGAACTTGCCCGCCTGCTGCGCCTTCACGAGGACCTCCATCGTGTCCTCGAGCGGGGTGTCCGGGTCGGGCCAGTGGATCTGGTAGAGGTCGATCGTATCCACGTCGAGCCGACGCAGCGAGTCCTCGATCTCCTTCCGCACCGACTCGGGCTTGAGCGTGCGCTCGAAGCTGTCGGGATGGCGAACCACCCCCACCTTCGTCGCGACGACGACCGAGTCGCGGCGGCCCTTGATCGCGCGCCCCACGACTTCCTCCGAGTGACCCGCGCCGTAGGCGGGTGCGGTGTCGATGAGCGTGATCCCGGCGTCGAGTCCCGCCTGGATCGCGCGGATGGAGCGCTCGTCGTCCACGTCGCCCCAGAAGTCGCCGCCGATCGCCCAGGTACCCATCCCGACGGTCGAAACCTCGAGATCTGTTGTGCCAAGCTTCGTGTAGGTCATACTATCTCCTCTGCTTATTCGCGGCCCCGCGAGCGCACGCGCACCCGGCGGCCGCCGTCATTCTACACCGAAATTCGTACGCGTTTCTCGGGGGGCAGCCGGAACTCCTTGCCGCGGCACCTCGCGGTGAGGTCGAGACCGGCGGTCACCATCCGCGTGACGTAGGCGACCGACCTGCCCTCCTCGAGCTCCACCTCGATCCTCAGCCGCTCCGCGCGGTGCTGCATGACGAACGAAACCCGGTGCCAGCCGTCGGGGAGGTACGGGTCGAGCTCGATGTGGTCGCGGAAGAGGTTCACCCCGGCGAAGGCCGACACGACGATGTCGATCGATCCTGCCATGACGCCGCAGTGGATCCCTTCCAGCGTCGTGCCGCCCTGCGTGTCGAAGACGTCGCTCTTCAGACACTCGACGAACCAACGCCACTGATCGTTCTTGTGCTCGTCCAGGTAGCGCAGGATCGCCGAGTGGACGATCCAGCTCAGCGTGGAGCCGTGGCTCGTGCGCTGGACGTAGTACTCGTAGTTGCGCCGCAGCAGCTCTTTCCCGCTGACGTCGTCGTAGCCCATCATGTCGAGGATGTGCTGCACCTGGTCGGGCGCGAGCAGGTAGAACATCATGAGCACATCGGCCTGCTTTGAGACCTTGTAGCCGTCCGGGGAGTCGTTCTCCGCCTTGAGGATCCGGTCCATCCTCCGGATGTTGTCGTACCTGTGGCGGTACTCCTCCCAGTCGAGCTCCTCCAGGTCCATGTACCCGTCGAACTGGCTGATGACCTTCTCGTCGTTGATGACGACCTTCATGCGGGTGACGATCTCGCCCCAGTCGGAGATCTCGCGCTGGTCTATGTTTGCGCGCTCGCGCACCCTCGCCTTCGCGTCCTCGGGCAGATGGTCGTACGTCTCGGCGATCTTGTGGAGCAGCCACGCCCCCATCACATTCGTGTAGGCGTTGTCGTTGAGGCCGCCCTCGTCGTAGGAGGCGTCCGGGTACTTCTCGTGGAACTCGTCGGGGCCCATGACGCCCCGGATATGATAGCGGCCGTCGGCCTCGTCGAACTCGGCGATGCTCGCCCAGAACCGGGCAATCTCGAGCAGCATCTCCATGCCGTAGTCGTGCAGGAAGCCCTCGTCGCCGGTGGTGTAGAAGTAGGTGTAGACGTCGTAGGCGATCGAGATCGATATATGGCGCTGCAGATTACTGAGGTCGGGATCCCACTGCCCCGACCGCGGGTTGTAGTGCAGCTCCTGACTCTCGGGACCGCCGGTGTCGGCGCTCTGCCACGGGTACATCGCACCGCGGTAGCCGGCCTCCTTCGCGAGCTCCCGCGCGGCGTCAAGGCGCCGGTAGCGGTACATCAGATGGCTCTTCGCGATGTCCGGGAAGCGCAGCGTGAAGAAGGGAATGATGAAGGTCTCGTCCCAGAAGATGTGCCCCCGGTACGCCTCGCCGTGCAGGCCGCGCGCAGGCAGCCCGACGTCGAGGCGCGTGTTGTTCGGGCTCGCGGTGGAGAGCAGGTGGTAGGCGTGGAACCGGAGGATCCGCTGCGCGAATCGGTCCCCCTCGACGACGATGTCGGCATCCTCCCACAGCTCCGCCCAGCGCTCGACGTGCCGGCTGCGCTCGATGTCGTAGGTGTCCGCGTCGTTCACGAGTTGCTCCGCCGCCGCGCGGGGGTCGTCGGTGTCGTAGTCCTTGCCGGTGTAGATCGCGACCAGCTTCTCGATCGTGACGCTCTCGTGTTCCTCGAGATCGGTCTCGAACTCCTCGGTGACGCGATCGACGGTCGACTCGAAGCTTCGCTGCACCGACGCGCCCTCGCCGCTTCGTCCCCGTTGTCCGTCCTGCACGGCCGATGTCCGGCTTCGCATACAGACGGAGTGCCGGCTGTTGACCGTGCGCATCTCGAGGTACGCGCCGTCCTCGCGCTCCTCGGAGGTCCCGGATTCGCCGACCGGCTCGAGGTGCCGCTGCGCGAGGTCGCGGTACCGTTCGACGAGGAAGTTGCGCACGTCCCCGTCGATCGTCGCGCGGATGGTCACGGGGCTCGAGTGGTTCTCCGCGGTCACCGTCATTCGCATCGCCGCGAGGTGAGGGCGGTCCATGCTCGCGAAGCGTTCGCTCTGGATGCGCGTGATCCGACCCTCGCCGTCGCGGAGCGTGAGGTCGTGATGCATCGTCGCCGAGCGGAACTCCACCCAGTGGCGGTACGAGACGACCTCACAGCTGTGCGGCGAGAGCGCCGCGCCGTCGTCGACGTGGACGGTCGTCGCCGTCCAGTTGGGACAGTTGACGAAGTCGTTGTTGGAGATCGTTCTGCCGTGGACCTCCGTCTCGGCGCAATCGAAGAGCCCGGCGATGTAGGTCCCGGGATTGTGCGTGTTGTCGTCGATTCCCTCGCTCTCCAGCGAGCCCCGCGTGCCGAAGTAGCCGTTGCCGACGGTGGTAAGCGCCTCGCGCAGCCGCTCGTCCGCGTCGTGGAAGCCGTGGTAGCCGAGCATCCAGCAGTCGTTGGGAAGCCGTTCGGCGAACCACTGATCGATGTCCTCGCACGTGATCTCGCCAATGTCGGCGACGACGATGTCCGCACCGTAGTGAAACAGCCGGTCGCGGTCGGCGCCGCGGGCGACGCCCAGCACGAGCCCGAACCCGCCGTTTCGCCCGGCCTCCACGCCCGCGTAGGCGTCCTCCACCATCATCGTCTCGACCGGGCTCGTGCCTATGCGCTCGGCGGCGAGCAGGAAGATGTCCGGATCGGGCTTTCCGCTGAGGTCGAGCTCCCGACTGACGTTGCCGTCCACGATGGCCCCGAACTTTTCCTTGATCCCCGTCTGCTCGATGATATAGGTGGCGTTGCGGCTCGAGCTCGCCACCGCGACCTTGACGTCGCGGGCGAGGAGCTCGTCGATGAGGCGGATCGTGGAGTCGAAGACTTCGACGTCTCCCTCGGCGACGAGCTCGCGGAACCGTTCGTTCTTCCGGTTGCCGATCGCGCAGATCGTCTCGCCACCCGGTTCGTCTTCGGGGCTCCCGAACGGCAGCGAGATGTCGCGCGACTCGAGAAAGCTCTTCACGCCCTGGTACCGGGGCTTTCCGTCCACGTAGGGGATGTAGTCCTCGTCGTGTGTGAACGGCTCGGTGTCCTCACCCTTGCGCTCGGCGAGGATCGCGTCGAAGGTTTCCTTCCACGCACGGAAGTGGAGCTTCGCGGTCTGCGTGACCACGCCGTCGAGGTCGAAGACAGCTCCCTGGAGCTCTGCGCTGCAACTCATACATCCTCCCTGGTTTCGTGAAGCGCCGCGACGAGTACGTCCGGCGCCCGGACGAAGTGGCTGCGCGAGACGAGGCGCGCGACAGCGGCGCGCAACTCGGCGTCGTCGGTGACGAAGATCGCGGTGGTGCCGTCGGGTCCGGAGCGCTCGGCGGCGCGTTCGACCATGGGTAGATCCGACCACGTATCGCCGCAGATCAGGTTGGGGCCAGACGCGAGGTCCAGGCCGAGTGCCTCGTCGAGAAAGCCGATGCCGTCGCCCTTCGTGAACTCTCGCTGCCCTTCGACGGTGAGCGTGATCTCGATGTCCTTGCCGGTGTCCTCCACGCCGAAGGTCGCGCCGCCCGGGTCGAGCTCGCCCACGAGGCTTCTGACCTCGTCGAGGAACGCCTGCGAGCGTTCGTCGGGGATCGACCCGTGGATATCCTGCCGCGCCACGGTCGTCTGACCGAACTTGTGCTGCATCCCGCTGCCGATCACGCCGAACGCGCGGTAGTCGTCGCGGCTCACGAGCTCGTCGAGCCGGCGATTGAGTTCGTCGAGCGCCGAGGCCTTCGCCTCGTCGATCTCCATCGCCCCCTTCGCACCGTCCCGACTGTGGTACTCGCGCCCCTTGCTGCCCGCGTAGTGCGTGCTGCCGGCGGGCATCGCCGTGAGCTCGAGCAACCCGTCGGTGAGCAGAGGTGCCGACGTCAGAATGACCGACGCCCGGGTTCGTTGCCTCGCAAAACGCGTGAGATAGGCGGCGTTCCAGACCGACTGGTGGCTCGAGCGGTAGCGTCCGCAGTAGTTGTTCACGGTGCCGTCGCGGTCGGTGATGAAGTTCGCGATGGGCGTGTCGCGGAGGAATCGAACCGTCTCCTCGAGCTCCTGCGCGAACGCTCGCGTACGCCCGAGCTCCGCGTTGTGCGTCGCGAGGTACTCGGCGAACGCTTCCGGTCGCCCCGTCGCCGATTCGAGGAAGGCGATGTCCTTCTCGAGCTCGGTCCGTTCGTAGTCGAGCGTGACCGTAGTCGCGAACCCGCCGGCGGAGAGCTTCTTGTCGAAGCGGCCGCCAGGCAGGCTGTCGAGCGCGGACAGAGCCTCCTCGAGCGAGCGGATATGCTCCAAGCGGTGTGCGTCCATCAGGTAGTAGCTCGTGACCGCGCGACGAACCGTATGGATCTCGCGCATGAAATCGTAGAAATCCTCGAGCGTCTGCATCGTTACGGAGAACGTAGGCCGGGTCGTACGAGCGGGACATATGCCAACTGGGTTAGGCGAGCCGGCGCGTGGACGCGAAGCCGGCGCGTGGACAACCGCGCACCGACCGGGCATACTCGGCGCAACGAACCTGAACGGAGCAGCGAACTCATGACCGTCCATCCGTATTCGCGCGAGACCTGGTTCGGCCGGGTCGGCGAGTTTCTCGACCGTCATCATAGGCCCGGCAACGACGACGGCAACTGGCTTCAGCCCGCCTGGGAGTACATGCACTTCCACCCTGCGATCGACGACGAGCACCTGGACCGCTGCGCGGTCTGGGAGGAGGACGGCGAGGTCACGGGCGTGGCACACTACGAGTGGACGCTCGGCGAGGCGTTCTTCCAGGTGGCGCCGGGCAGGCATGACCTGAAGCCGGAGATGCTCGACTACGCGGAGGCCCGCATGCGCGGGACCGACGACCAGGGCGAGTACCTCGCCGCGTACTGCGGCGACGCCGATCACGCCTTCGCGGCCGAGCTCGCCTCACGCGGCTACTCCCGCGAGGCGGGGGGCGATCGTCCCCTGACGACTATCGACCTCCGCCGAACCCTCGAGTACGAGTTACCCGATGGATTCCGGATCCGGAGCCTCGCCGACGAGAACGACCTCGCGAAGATCGACCGGTGCCTCTGGCGAGGCTTCGACCACGAGGGCGAGCCCGACGGCGACCTCAACGCGCGCCGCCTCATGCAGTCGGGGCCCGGGTTTCGCCACGACCTGACGATCGTCGTCGTAGAGCCCGGCGGTGACTACGTCGCCTTCAGCGGCGCGTGGCACGACCGCGCCAACCGCTTCGCGTACATCGAGCCGGTGGCGACCGATCCCGACTACCGCCGCATGGGGCTCGGGCGCGCGGCGGTGCTCGAAGGTCTGCGCCGGTGCGCCGGCGAAGGGGCGACCGCGGGGTACGTGGGCTCCAACCTGCCGTTCTATCTCGCGCTCGGCTTCACACCGCTCTCGGTCGCCGAGTGCTGGATCCGGAGGTGGTAGGCGGCGTGGCAGAGCACGACGAGCAGCGCCCGACCAAAGACCTCTACGAGTCGCGAGTCCACTTCGATGACGCATCCGGTGAAGCGCCGACGGACCTGCCCTACCACTACCACGACTGCTACGAGATCTTCTGCTCCCGGGTCGATCGGCTCGCGTATCGGGTCAACGGCGCGCTCTACCGGCTCGGGTTCGCAGACATCCTCGTCTTCAACCAGTTCGACGTCCATCAGTCGCTCGCAGAGCCGGGCAGCGACTACCGTCGGCACGTGACGATCTTCCACCCCGAGCTCATCGCCCCGTGGAGCACGCCCGACTACGACCTGCTGCGCTGCTTCGAGCGGAGACCGGCGGGCTTCAGCCACCTCATCCGCCTCGCCGCCCCCGACCTGGAACGCTACGACGAGCTGTTCGCACGAGGCGTCGCCGCCCGGACGCTCGAACCACCCGAGCGTGACATGGTCCAGAGGCTCGCGCTCGCCGAACTGCTCGTCGTCGTGAACCGGGGCACGCCGCTCGAGCCCGCCGATCGATCGCAACCGACGGCGAGCCCGGATGACAACGCCCGTCTCGAAGCGATCACGCGCTACGTGGACGAGCACCTCGCCGAAGATCTCTCGCTCGGGCGAATCGCCGACCGCTTCGCCACGACACCCAACGGCCTGAACCGACTCTGCCGCCGCGCCGGGCGGATCACGCTGCACCAGTACATCGTGCGTCGACGGATCGAGCGCGCTCGACTCGTGCTCAGCCGCGGGACCACGGTCACCGAGGCC
>CAZICD010000127.1:7317-10595 GCA_964537725.1 uncultured Spirochaetaceae bacterium
GGCTTGCCCGCCTCCTGGAGCATCCGGAACATGGGTATCTTCGGAACCGCACCGGTCGAGCCGGCGCCGGGAGTGAACTGGATCGCGTCGATGCTCGACGCGGCGAGCGCCTCCGCGTGACGCGCGGCGTCGGGGCCGTCGAGGTGAAAGAGACATCGGCCTGCCCTCCTGCCCTGCTCCTCCAGGTACGGGAGGGCGAACTCGGCGAAGTGATCGGGACCGATCATCGAATTGAAGTCGCAGGTGGGCACGGTATAGGGCACCTCCGACCACGCGTGCAGCCAGCTCGTCGCGCCCGCGCCCGCCTCGGTGATCGTGCTCATCGTGCGGTCGAACGCGTACTCCCACGCGTCGACGAGGCGCGGCAGCACCCTCCGGACGTCGTCGGGCCGATCGTAGAGGTCCATCAGCAGCGCCTCGGATCCGCGGAGGTTGGCGAGGATGTCGGTCGCCCCGGAGAGGTCCGGCAGGCTCACCAGGTAGTTACCCGCGGCGTCGGCGGAGACGGTCTCTACGAGCCGCATGTACAGGGAGAACCACTTCCGGTCGGGGTCGACCTCGAGCCCGCCGTCGTACGGGTCGTCGACGGGGTCCTGCCAGCTCGTGTTCTCCCGCATCGCGAAATGGAGCTTCGTACCGAGGAAGGCGGCTGTGAAGACCGGCCCGAAGTCGACCCGGATGCTCGGCACCGACTGATCGATGAAGTAGCTCTCGTCCAGACGCAGGCGGCTCGCCTCGAGCCACGCCTGCGGGTCCTCGATGACGTCGAACGGCTTGTGATAGCCGGTGCCGTGGCGAGGGGCGACGCCGATGAGAAGCGGCCGGTCGGAGTCGAAGCGCCACCAGCGCTCCCAGCGATCGGCGATCTCGGCGAAGCGCGGCTCGCGCGAGAGCCCTCGTTCGACGACCGAGTGAAGCGAGGCCTGTAGCGCGTCCTTGTCCAGCATGCGGTCATGGTATCCCATGCCCCGCATCCGCGTATTGCACGAAAGCGTCAAAGGTTATGCGTTTCTCACACTCGACGAGCGCGACTGGACACCGCGATCCCCGCGTCCCATACTGACCGCATGACACCCCGCCAGCTCGTTCTCGCAGCCGGCCGCAGCGAGCCGGTCGACTGGATTCCCGTCACTCCCTACATGGGCAACTACGGCGCGGCAGTAGCCGGCGTCGCCATCGACGACTACTGCACCGACTCCACGACGATGGCGGACGCGCAGATCGAGGCGCAGAAGCTCGTGGGCCAGGACATGCTCGTCGCGCAGTCCGACGGCTACTACATGGCCGAAGCGCTCGGCCTGACGACGCTCAGACGTCCGAACACGACGCCGGCGCCCGCTTCCTGGCCAGTCGCCGAGCTCGCGCAGGTCGACGCGCTCCGGATTCCGGATCCACGCCGCGGCGGGAGGATGCCGGTCTACCTGGGCGCGGTTCGGCAGCTTCGCGAAGCCGCCGGCGACGAGCTCGCCGTCCGCGCGTGCGGGACCGGCGCCTTCTCGCTCGCCGGTCACATGATGGGCCCGGACAACTTCGTCATGGCGCTCGCGATGCTCGACGTGGAGCCTGACGAGGAGGCCGAGCGTCGCCTCGCGCGGCTGATGGAGGTCTGTACCGAGACGACGATCGCCTTCGCGCTCGCCGCGCTCGAGGAGGGTGCCGATCTGGTGATGAACGGCGACTCGCTCGCCTCCCTGGACATGATCTCGCCGGCTATCTACGAGCGGTGGGCGTGGCCGTACGAAAAGGCGTTCTTCGACCGCGTACGGCCCGAGGCCGACGCGAGGGGCGCGCTGACGCTGCTCCACGTCTGCGGCGACACGACGCCCATCCTGCACCTGTCCACCGCGGCCGGAGAGCACGTCCTCGAGCTCGACTGGAAGGTCGACCTCGCCGAGGCGCGTCGCGCGGCGGACGAGGCCGCGGCCCCCGGCGGTGAGCCCCCGCGCGCCCCCGGGCCGGTCGCGCTCATGGGCAACCTGGACCCGACCGCGGTCCTGCTGCAGGGCAGCCCCGACGAGGTCGGCGCAGCCGCGCGCGAGGCGCTCGTGGCGGCGGGCGCCGCGAGCGACGTCGGGGGCTTCCTCCTCGGCTCGGGATGCGAGGTCGCCCCGGCAACGCCGATCGAGAATATGCGCGCGATGGTCGCCGCCGCGCGATCAGGGGCGTAGCCTCCGGGCGCGCCGACGGCGCGATGCCCGGCACGCCTTGCGCTTCGCCCCGCCACCGCTACAATGGCCCCATGGAAACGCTCATCCTCCCGCCCGACTACGCGCCGCTTCTGGACCCGCGCCACACCGAGCGCGCGATCCTCAAGCTCAAGGACGCCTTCCAGACGAACCTCGCCTTCGAGCTCAACCTCACCCGCGTGACGGCTCCGCTCTTCGTCCGTGCGGGGACGGGTATCAACGACGACCTCAACGGTGTCGAGCGACCGGTGCAGTTCGAGGTGGAAGGGATGGAGAACGAGGAGGTTCAGGTCGTCCAGTCGCTCGCGAAGTGGAAGCGACTCGCGCTCGCCGACCTGGGCTTCCGGCCCGGCGAGGGCCTCTACACCGACATGAACGCGATCCGGCCGGACGACCCGGTCGACAGCACGCATTCCATCTACGTCGATCAGTGGGACTGGGAGCTCGCGCTCGCCCCGGAGGACCGATCGATCGATTTCCTCAAGGCGACGGTACGCACCATCTACGACGTGATCCGCCGAACCGAGCGGTTCATCGCGCACGAGTACGACGAGATCGAGCCGTACCTGCCGGACACGATCGCCTTCGTCCACGCCGAGGACCTCCGCCGCGCGCACCCGAGTCGCGACCCCAGGGAGCGCGAGTACGAGGCGTGCCGCGAGTACGGCGCGGTCTTCGTCATCGGCATCGGAGGCGAGCTGGGCGACGGGTCGATCCACGACGGGCGCGCGCCCGACTACGACGACTGGTCGACGCCGAACGGCGAAGGGCAGATCGGCCTGAACGGAGACATCCTCGTCTACAACCGCGTGCTCGATGCCCCCTTCGAGCTCTCCTCCATGGGCATCCGCGTCGACCCGCCGGCGCTCGAGCACCAGCTCGAGATCCGCGACGCGACCGACCGGCGGGAGCTCTACTTCCACCGGCGTCTCCTTTCGGGCGAGCTCCCACTCTCGATCGGGGGCGGGATCGGGCAGTCGCGGCTCGCGATGCAGCTGCTGCAGAAGGCGCACATCGGCGAGATCCAGGCGAGCGTCTGGCCCGACGAGATGGTCGAGACGTGCCGCGCGGCGGGTATTCCGCTGCTGTGAG
>CAZICD010000128.1:0-10473 GCA_964537725.1 uncultured Spirochaetaceae bacterium
GGCTCAGATACCGAACCAGAGCCGCCGGCCCCAGATGTCGTGCCAGAAGTGCATGACCGGGGGCCACAGCGGCTCGGCGAGCGTGCCCTCCCATCCGTTCAGACGACAGATCAGGTCGGTGACGACCTGCGGGTTCGCGGCGGCCACGTTGACCCGTTCCGCCGGGTCGCGGCGCAGATTGTACAGCTCGTAGCGCGCCGAACCTTCGGCGACCGCCGGCGATCGATCGGTCGTGACGATCAGCTTCCATTCGCCCCGGCGCACCGCCTTGTTGTAGCCGCTTCGCCAGTAGAGCGCGTCGGCCGGGCGGCCCTCCGCCTCGCCGGTGAGGAACGGCAGCAGATCGACGCCGTCCAGAGCGAGGCGCTCCGCGCGCCCGGGCGGCGCAACGGCGTCCGCGGCCGTGGCGCCCGACGGCCCCGCTCCCGCAGCGCCCGCGCCTCCGGCGCTCTCCGCCGCCGCGTCGCGGCCGGGGGTGGTCGCCGCGTCGACGGTAGCGAACACGTCGAGGAGCGACACGGGCTCGGCGTAGACGCTTCCCGGCTCGATCACGTCCGGGTAACGGATCATCAACGGTACGGCGATACCCCCCTGAAAGGTCGTGAACTTGCCGCCGGCGAACGGATCGTTGTCGGTGACGCCCAGGTAGGAGGCGCCGCCGTTGTCGCTGGTGAAGATCACGATGGTCTCGCCGGCGATGCCGGCGTCGTCGATCGCGTCGAGGACGGTCGCTACGGCGTCGTCGAAGGCGGCGATCATCGCCGCGTACGTACGGCGCACGGGGTCATCGATCGCGTCGAAGCGGTCGTAGTAGCGCTGCGGAGCCTGCAGCGGCGTGTGCGGCGCGCTGAAGGGCAGGTAGAGGAAGAACGGGTCCTCCGCGTGTGCCTCGATGTAGTCGGCCGCGAGCTCTGCGAACCGGAAGGTGAGGTACCCATCCTCCTCTACGACCTCGTCGTTGTGCACGATCGCGGCCCGGCCGTTCCGGCCGGTGGACCACATGTGCCGGTCCGAGAAGTCGTCTATGGGCGTGTCGACGACCTCCGGATCGTCGACGGGTGCGTAGAGCGAGTACGCCTCGTAGAAACCGTAGTGCTCGTCGAAGCCGCGGGCGAGCGGCCCGTACGGCTCCTCGAGCCCCAGGTGCCACTTGCCGTAGGCCGCGGTCCGGTACCCGCGCGCGCCGAGCAGCTCGGCGAGCGTGACCTCGCCGGGAGGGAGCCCCTGTCGGGCGATCGCCTCGCCGGTGGGGATCGGGCCCGGGGCGAAGGGCATCATGTGGTCGGTATCGATCGCGTAGCGGAAGGCAAGGTACTCGAGCCGGTTGCGCGCGTAGCGGTCGTGCGGCTGGAGCTCGAACCCGTAGCGCTGCTGGTACCGTCCGGTGAGAAGCGCGGCACGCGAGGGCGCGCAGATCGACGTCGTCGCGTGCGCCGCGGTGAACGTGGCGCCGTCGGCGCCGATGCTGTCGATCGCGGGGGTCGCAGCCGCCGTGTCCCGGTTGTACCGGGAGAGGTCGGTGAGCGCGAGATCGTCGGCGACGATGAGGACGATCCGCGGCGGCGGTGAGGCGGACGCGGCGCCGCGCGAGCGAAATCGGCCCGAATACGAGCGTTGGGCGTCCAGATACTCGTCCTTGAGCCGAAGCGCCTCGTCGTCGTCCTCGATCGCCCACTGGCGGCTGGAAAGCGGCCAGAGCAGCCAGGCGAGGATCGCGGCCGCGGTGACGAGCGCGACGAGGAGAACGAACCGGCGTTGTCGAGGGAGGCGTTTCATCGAAGATGGATGATGCCACGGCTCGGCATCCGCGGCAAGCCGCGTACCGACCGGGGAGCCTTGGTGCCGCTCGACGCGTCGTGGTATCTTTGGCGCGAGATGAGCGAGGAATCAATCGAGTTTTCCGCGAAGGCGGGCTTCATCTGCGACATGGACGGGGTCATCTACCACGGCAACCGTCTGCTACCCGGCGCGGAGCGCTTCGTCGCGTGGCTGAAGTCGAACGACAAGAAGTTTCTCTTCCTGACGAACTCTTCGGAACGCAGCCCGAAGGAGCTCTGCCAGAAGCTCTCGCGCCTCGGCATCGAGGTGGGAGAGGAACACTTCTACACGAGCGCGCTCGCGACCGCGGAGTTCCTCGCGAGCCAGACGAACGGCGGCAGCGCCTACGTCATCGGCGAGGCGGGGCTCATCAACGCGCTCTACAACGCGGGCATCACGATGAACGACGTGAACCCGGACTACGTCGTCGTGGGCGAGAGCCCCTCGTACAGCTACGCGAAGATCGAGAAGGCGGTTCGGCTCGTGCTCGCAGGAGCGAGGCTGGTGGGCACCAACCCGGACGTTACGGGTCCGGGCGAGGACGGGATCGTCCCGGCGTGCGGGAGTCTCACCGCGCCGGTGGAGCTCGCGACCGGCAGCAAGGCGTACTACGCGGGAAAGCCGAACCCGCTCATGATGCGGCAGGCGATCAAGCGGCTCGCGTGTCGACGCGAGGAGTCGGTGATCGTGGGCGACCGGATGGATACCGATATCGTGGCCGGCGTGGAGTCGGAGATCGATACGGTGCTCGTGCTGAGCGGGGTCACCTCGCGCGACGACCTCGTGCACTTCGCCTACCGGCCTCGCGTGATCCTCGAGGGGGTGGGCGAGATCTGCGGGGGTGACGCGTGAAGCTCGCGTCGACATCCTTCGGTGGCGCGACGGGTGGGGACGCGGCCGGGTCCCGGGCCGGCGGTGCGGCCGGCGAGGTGCCCGCGCTCGTGATGCTGCACGGGCTCTTCGGCTCGGGAGACAATCTGCGCGGGCTCGGCCGGGCGTTCGAGGACCGGTTCACCGTGGTGTACCCTGACCTGCCGAATCACGGCGACTCCCCGCACACCGACGACGTGGGCTACGGCGTACTCGCCGAGGCCGTCGCGACGCTCGTCGAGCGCAGCGGCTTTCCGCGCGTGGCGATCGCCGGGCATTCGATGGGCGGCAAGGTCGCGATGCGGCTCGCGCTCGACCGTCCGGACCTCGTCGCAGCGCTCGTCGTGCTGGACATGGCGCCCCGCCGCTACGAGCCCTCGCACGGCGCGATCTTCGACGCGCTGCTCGCGCTGCCGGTCGACGAAGTCGAAAGCCGCGCCGACGCAGACCGCATGCTCGCGGACGCGATCCCCTCGCGCCCGGTACGCTCGTTCCTGCTCAAGAACCTCGTGAAGGACGACGGGTCCTACCGGTGGCGGCTCAACCTCCCGGTCCTGAAGCGCGAGTACGACACGATCCTCGGCTGGGAGGGCGAGGGCGCCTACGAGGGACCCGCGCTCTTCGTGGGCGGCAGCGAGTCGAAGTACCTGAAGCCCGACCGCGACGACGAGCTCGTCCACGGACTCTTCCCGCAGGCGCGGATCGAGATGCTCGACGGCGCCGGTCACTGGATCCACAGCGAGCGCCCGGACGACGTGCGCTCGCTCATGTCCGACTTCCTCGCGACGGTGACCGGGGACGCCTCGTGAGGGTCACCCCCGGAAAGCCCCGTCCGCTCGGCGCGACCCCGGATGCAACCGGGGTCCAGTTCGCCGTGTTCAGCAGACACGCGACCGCGGTCACCGTCTGCCTGTTCGACGAGGAGGCGCAGGCGCTGCCCTCGCGTGAGGTCGTGCTGGACGCGGCGCTCCACCGCACCGGCGACGTCTGGCACGCGCACGTGGAGGGAGTCCGCGCCGGGCAGCTCTATCTGCTGCGCGTCGACGGCCCGTGGGACCCGAGCCGGGGACATCGGTTCAACCGCAACCTCTTCCTCATCGATCCCTACGCGCGCGCTCTCACCGGCGGTTTCGAGTGGGAGCTCTCGCGGCAGTTCGGCTACGATCCCGACTCGCCCGGCGGCGACGCGGCGCGCAACACGCGGACCGATCTCAGCGCCGAAGGCATCCCGAAGTGCATCGTCGTGGCCGACGACTTCGACTGGCAGGGCGACCGGCCGCTCAACTACCCGCTTCGCAAGAGCGTGATCTACGAGGCGCACGTCCGCGGGCTCACCGCGCACCCCTCGTCGGGCGTCGCTCATCCGGGAACCTACCGCGGCGTGATCGAGCAGATACCCTACCTGAAGAGCCTGGGCATCACGAGCGTGGAGCTGCTGCCGGTCCACGAGTTCGACGAGTACGAAATCGCGCGTTCCCACCCGGAGACCGGCGAGCGGCTGCGGAACTACTGGGGGTACTCGACGGTCGCCTTCTTCGCTCCCAAGGCGTCGTACGCGGTCGACGGGAGCTCCGGCGCTCAGGTCGCGGAGTTCAAGGAGATGGTGCGCGAGCTGCACCGGAACGGCATCGAGGTGATCCTCGACGTCGTGTTCAACCATACCTCCGAAGGCAACGAGTACGGCCCCACGCACTCGTTCCGCGGGATCGACAACTCGGTCTACTACATCCTCGAAGCCAACGGCAGGCGCTACCGCGACTACGCCGGCACGGGCAACACGCTCAACTGCAACCATCCGGTCATGCGGTCGTTCATCCGCGACTGTCTCCACTACTGGGTCGTCGACATGCACGTGGACGGGTTCCGCTTCGACCTGGGGTCGATCCTCGGGCGCGACCGGCGCGGCAACCTCATGGAGAATCCGCCGCTGCTCGAGTCGATCGCCGACGACCCCATTCTCCGCGACACCAAGCTCATAGCCGAGGCGTGGGACGCCGGCGGGGCGTACCAGGTGGGATCGTTCCCGGGAGGCCGATGGGCCGAGTGGAACGACCGCTATCGCGACGACGTCCGCCGCTACTGGCGCGGCGACCGGGGGGTGACCGCGCCGTTCGCGACGCGGCTCGCCGGCAGCTCGGACCTCTACCTGCGCGACGGCCGCAAGCCCTTCCACAGCATCAACTTCATCACCTGCCACGACGGGTTCACGATGCGCGACCTCGTCTCGTACGCGCACAAGCACAACGAGGCGAACGGCGAGCACAACCGCGACGGCATGGACGAGAACCACTCGGCGAACTACGGGATCGAGGGGCCGACCACCGACCAGGCGATCAACGCGATCCGTCTGCGGCAGCAGAAGAATATGCTCGCGACGCTGCTGCTCTCGCTCGGCACGCCCATGCTCCTCGGCGGCGACGAGTTCGCGCGCACGCAGCGCGGGAACAACAACGCCTACTGCCAGGACAACGAGCTCTCCTGGTTCGACTACGGCCTGGCGGCCGGGACCGAGGGGCTCGTCGAGTTCACCCGGAAGCTCATCGGGTTTCGCCTGGGTCATCCCGCCTTCCTGCGTCCGGAGTTCTACACGGGTCACGATACCGACTTCAACCGCATGCCCGACATCACCTGGTATACCGAATCGGGCGACGCGGTCGACTGGGCTCGGGTGGGGCGCACGCTCGCGATCAGGATCGACGGGAGCCACGCGGAGATCAAGGCCGACCGCGACGACAACGACTTCTTCGTCGTCTTCAACGCCGCGCCGCAGCGCGTCCAGGTTACGCTCAGCGACCCCCCGGCGGGTAAGCGCTGGCACCGCGTCCTGGACACCGCGCTCGCGCACCCCGACGACCTGATCCCCGGCGGCGCGCCGCAGCCGCACGATCGCGACACCTACTCGTGCGCGGCGCGCAGCACGGTGCTCTTTCTCAGTCGCTGACCGTCGCGCGCCAGGCGCGGGGGCTCGTCCCGGCGCGGCGCCGGAACCTGCGCGAGAAGTAGAGCGGGTCGTCGTAGCCCACCGCGCGCGCAACCTCGGAGACCGACCGGGCGGTCATGCGCAGAAGATCCTCGGCGCGCTCCATTCGGCGCTGCTCGACGTACGCCGGAACGCTCCGGCCGGTATGCTGCTTGAACAGGTGCGAGAGTCGCGACGGGGAGAGACCGACCTCTTCGGCGATGTTCGCGACGTCGAGCCGGCCGTCGAGCCGGGCGGAGATGATCTCGCGCGCGTGCGCGACGCGCGGGTCCATGCCGGCGGCCGGGCTTCGCGGGTTCACCGTGTGGCACCACAGGAGCGCGCGTTCGAGCGCGTTCGCCGCGAACGCGTGCCTATGGACCGATCCGCCCCGCTGCCACTCGACGAGCTCGCGCATCGCCTCGGCGACGCGGTCCGCCGCGGCGCCGAGCTCGAGCACGCACGCGCCTCCGGCGACGGCGGGCCACTCGGCGAGCTCGCCGGTGGAGGCCATCTCCGGGAAGTGCGTCCAGATGAGCTCCCACCGGCCTTCGGACCGGTGTGTTCCGTAGTGCTGGGCGACCCCGGGGGCGTAGAGCAGCGCGGTTGCCGCGGGCAGCGCGACGAGCTCCCGGTTGTACCGATGGAACCCCGCCCCGGAGAGCGAGACGATGAGCAGCCAGTCGCGGCCGCCTGCCGGTCGGCGCGTCTCGTAGCGCGGTCCTTCGTGAAAATGGCCGCTTCGAAAGCCGTCGGGCTGTGCCATAGCACGAATTTCCATCTTTCGGGCATCTTCGTCCATGTCACGAAGGTGCGGCGCGAGTACCCTGAGAGCCGGAGGTTGCATGGACGCACTACGCGAAGGGCTCTCACCGGATATCGTCGAACTGGCGAAGGCGGAGTTCGAGACCCGCGGCTACGCCGTCGTCCGGTCCGTCCTCTCGCCGGAGGAGGTCGAGGAGGCTCGTGCGCACTTCGCCTGGATCCACGAGACCGGGGCGAACGGGAACTACACCCACGCGAGCGAGGCGGAGGCCGGCGACGACCCGCTCCTCGCCTGGCCTCGGGTGATGAATCCGCATCGATTCTCGGACCTCGCGCGCAGCTATCTCACCGCTCCCGGCTACGCCGACGTACTGCGCGCGCTCTTCGGGGAGGAGCCGCTCGCGGTGCAGAGTATGCTCTACTTCAAGCCGCCGGGCTCCCGCGGACAGGCGATGCATCAGGATCAGTTCTACCTCCAGGTGCGTCCCGGTACGTGCATCGCGTCGTGGACCGCGCTCGACTACTGCGACCGCCACAACGGCGGGATGGTCATGGTTCCGCACACGCAGGGAATGGAGATCGATTGCCGCAAGGCCGGTAAGGAGGGCGCAGGGTCGTACGGTCCGAACGCCATCCCCATCCCCGTCCCGGACGGCTACCGCGGCGAGGCGCCGGAGCTCGAACCCGGCGATGCGATCTTCTTCAACGGAAGCCTCCTGCACGGCAGCGGCCGCAACGCCACCACCGACCGGTTCCGGCGCTCTTTCATAGGTCACTACGTCGGTGTAAGCTGCGAGACGATATCGGAATACTACCACCCCCTCGTAGGTATGGACGGCCGCGACATGGTTCGCGGCGTCACGACCGACGGCGGACCCTGCGGCGGGTGGGTAGGCGCGGCGCACTGAACGAGCGAACCGACAGAGAGGAGCACCAATGAAGACGATCACCCCCATCCGCGAGAAGTGGGCAGGCACGATGACCGACCGAGAGCGGTTCAACCGCCAGATGCACTACGAGCCCGTCGACCGCTGCTTCAACATGGAGTTCGGGTACTGGGCCGAGAACTTCAAACAGTGGTCGATCTTCACGGAGAACGGGATCACGAATAACGAGGAGGCCGACGTCTTCTTCTCGTTCGACCGGATCGAGACCTATCACCCGCCCGTGGGCATGAGCCCTCCCTTCGAGGAGCGTACGGTCAGCGAGACCGACGACAAGCGGATCGTCATGAACGCCGATGGCCTGCTCGCGGAGGTGCCGAAGGACGACCACGCGACGATCCCGCACTTCATCGAGGCGACGATCAAGACGCCCGACGACTGGAAGCGCGAGAAGGAGATCAGGTTCCGTCGCGACGACCCCGCGCGGAAGATCGACGTGGACGAGCTCGCCCGACGACACCCGAGCGACCGAGACTACCCGCTCGCGATCTGGGCCGGCTCCATGATGGGCAAGATCCGCGACATTCTCACCTTCGAAGGCATCGCCTACGCGATCTACGACTACCCTGAGATGCTCGAGGACATGGTGGAGACCGCGTGTCTGCTCGTGGAGGACGCGCTCGACCAGGTGCTGGGCAGGATCGATTTCGATCTCGCCGCCGGCTGGGAGGACATCGCCTTCAAGCAGGGGCCGATCGTATCGCTCGACTTCTACCAGCAGGTCGTCGTCCCGCGGTACCAGCGGATCGGCAGGAAGCTCAACGAAGCGGGGATCGACATCTGGTACACCGACTGCGACGGGGATGTCCGGGCGCTGATCCCGGGGATGCTCGAGTCCGGCCTCAACACGATGTTCCCGTGGGAGGTCAACAGCTCCGGGCACCCGGCGGAGACGCTCGAGAAGTTCGGGACCGATCTGCGCATCATGGGGGGTGTGGACAAGATGGTGCTCGCCGCGGGTCGCGACGCCATCCGCGACTACATGGACTCGCTCGTGCCGCTCGTCGAGCGCGGCGGGTTCATCCCCTTCTGCGACCACCGCTGTCCGCCCAACGTCCCCGAGGACGACTACCTCTACTACCTCGACCTCAAGGAGCAGATGTTCGGGATGTAAACGCATGCGAATTGCGCTATACTCGCGCCGAGGAGGACGCATGAGACGGACGATTCTTGGCGCGGGGCTCATCCTCGCGGTCGCGCTCGCGGTGCTCACCGGGTGCGCGAGCTCGGAGGCGCGAGCCGCGCGAAGCGGCGACATAGACGCGCTCCGCGCGTACGTGGCCGACGGCGGCGACGTCAACGCTCCGCAGCGCAACGGGCGCACGCTCCTGATGATCTCCACCGAGGCGGGCCAGGTCGAATCGGTCCGATACCTCCTCGACAACGGCGCGCTCGTCGACGCCCGCGACGACCGCGGTCAGACCGCGCTGCACTACGCCGCGGCCTCCGGCCGCCAGCCGATCGCGCAGCTGCTCGTCGACCGCGGCGCCACCGTGGACGCCCGCGACAACGGCGGCGTCACGCCGCTCATGGTCGCCTCTGGCGGCGGTCACGTGGCCGTGGTGGACGTGCTGCTCGGCGCCGGAGCGAGCCCGAACGAGCGCGACAACGGCGGTGAGACAGCGCTCTTCCGGGCGGTGCGCGCGAACAACCGCGCGATCGTCGATTCGCTCCTCGCAGCCGGGGCCGATCCCACCGTCACCGACGCGCAGGGCAACACGATGCTCTTCCTCGCGCTCACGAACGACCGGATCGCGATCGCCGAGCTCCTGCTCGAGAACGGCGTGGACGTGAACCGCCCGAATGACTCGGGTGAGGCGCCCATCCACGTCGCCGCGGCGAACGGCGCGGCGGCCGTCGTGGACACGCTCCTCTTCTACGGAGCCGATCCGAACGCGCGCGACGGCGAGGGGCGGACCCCGCTGTTCCGTGCGCTCGGAACCGGAGAGGCGGCTGCGATCCTGCGGGCGCTCCTGCCGCTCGGTGCCGACCCCACGATCCCGGACAACGACGGGACCGAGCCCATCCTCCTCGCCGCGCGCAGCGGCGACGCCGAGATCGTCGGGCTGCTCCTCGAGTACGGCGCCGACCCGCGCGTTCGCGACGCCGAAGGTCGGACGCCCGTGTTCATCGCGGCGCAGGCCGGGAATCTCGACGTCCTCGCGCTGCTCCTCGAGCGCGGCGGCGACCCCGATACGCCCGATAACAGCGGCGTCGCCCCGCTCCAGGCGGCCGTCGAATCGGGTTCCGATCAGGTGGTTCTCGAGCTCCTCGCCTATCGCGCGAGGCCGAACATCCAGGACGATCGCGGGCGCACGCCGCTGCTCGTCGCGACGCGAGCCGGCAACGAAGGCATCGTGCGCGCGCTGCTCGACGCCGGCGCCGACCCGTCGATCGCGTCGCGCGAGGGGGTGACGCCCCTGCTCTTTGCGCTCGAGCAGAGCGCGCGTCAGCCGCGCGGCCTCACGCCGGTCGCCGAGCTCCTCTACGACGCCGACCGGCGCACCTCCGCGCGCGGCGCCTTTGCCGAGTCGATCGCCTTCCTCGCGGCCGGGTCGGGCAACATCGAGGTCATCCGCGTGCTCCTGGACATGGGGCTTCCGCGCGACGCCCGCTCCGAAGGCGGCGAAACGCTGCTCACCGCGTCGGTCGCGAACCCGGAGTTTGTTCGCGCGCTGCTGCAGAACGGCTTCCCCGTCGACGGCACCAACGACCGCGGCGAGACCGCGACGATCATCGCCGCGCGGGCCGGATACGAGGATACGCTCCGGCTGCTCCTGCAGGGCGGCGCCAACCCGAACGCGACCGCCGCGAACGGCGTGACCGCGCTCATGCTCGCCTCCGCGCAGCCCAATGTCGAGCTCGTGCGACAGCTCCTGCTCGCGAACGCCACCGTCTGGGCGCGCGATCGCGGCGGCAACACGTCGATCCACTACGCCGCGCGAAGCGGCTCGCCGGAGACCGTCCGGCTGCTGCTCACCGCCGGCGCCGATCCGAACGCCACGAACTCCGACGGCGACCAGCCCATCGAGATCGCCGAGGAGAACCCCGACAGCGAGGAGATCATCCGTATCCTCCTGACAGCCGGTGCGACGCCGCCGCCGGAGGACGACGGCG
>CAZICD010000129.1:0-10265 GCA_964537725.1 uncultured Spirochaetaceae bacterium
CCGCCCCGGGGTCCTACGCGAGCACCGTCCGCTCGAGCTCGGCCCCGTACTCGAGCAGGCGCTTGAGGATCACCTTCGCGCGCGCCGGCGTGTCCACGCGCGAGAGGCGGTTCTGCACGTCGCGGGTGAAGGTCGCGATGTCCATCACGCCGTCGGGCTCCGGCGTGAGGATCCTCGTCGCGCAGAAGCTTCGCCACTTCTCCCGCTCCTCGTCGGTGAGCGAGTCGGGGTAGTTGCGCGCGATGTAGCGCCAGAGCATCTCCGGCGCGCGCGGGTCGAAGAGCCGCGGCGGGTTCGTCTTGAGTTCCTCCGGCGGCATCGTCCGGATCTGTTCGAACTCCTCGCGATCCTCGTCGGGGAAGAAGTCGCCCGAGTAGATCTGCAGGTCGGGGTCGCGGTGCCCCTGTCTCGGGCGATCGGCGTAGACCGCGCGGATGCGTTGGACGAGGTCGGGGCGCTCGCGGATGAGCCGCGCGTGCTCGAGGCAGCGCTCCACGTCCAGACCGAGCGCGCTCGCGCGCTCGCCGGTGAGCGTGGACAGCGGTGCGAGCGCCGGCGAGCGGTTGATGTGGATGCCCTTGAGCGGGATCCGCTCCTCGTCTGCGAGCTCGGCCTGCTTCGTGAACACGCGCCGCCGGATTTCCTCCACCGGGGCATCGAGCCAGTCCGACGGGTCGCGCCGCAGGTCGTAGGCGATGATCTCGTTTCCGTTCTCCGGCGCGACGCTCAGCGGCACGACGACGGACGTGCATCCGGCGGGCGAGCTGAACATCGCCGACGTGTGCAGCACCGGCTCCATCTGCCCCAGGTTGAGCATCCGCCGAACCTCGTCCTTCTTCCGCTGCTTGAAGTACCAGCGGAAGAGCTTGCGGTTGACCCGGTGGACGAGTTTCGCCAGGCCGATCGTCGCGCGCACGTCGGAGAGCGCGTCGTGCGCCTGCGTGTGCTCGATCCCGTTGGCCTTCGCGAGCTCTTCGAGCTTGAAGACAGGGACACCGCGATCGTCGTAGAGCCACTCGATCCCGTCCGGGCGCAGGTCGTGGCACATGCGCATCAGGTCGATGACGTCCCACCGCGAGTTGTTGTCCGCGTACTCGCGGCGGTACGGGTCGTAGAAGTTGCGGTAGAAGAGCGCGCGGACAAACTCGTCGTCGAAGCGGATGCTGTTGTAGCCCACCGAGCAGGTAGAGGGGGTGATCATCTGGTCGTGGACGAGGCGGGCGAACTCGCGCTCGCTCACGCCCCGCTCCTGCACCGTCTGCGGCGTGATTCCGGTGATCAGGCACGCGTCGGGGTGGGGGACGTAGTCGGGTGTGAGGCGGCACCAGGCGACGGTGGGCTCGCCGATCTCCTCGAACCGGTCGTCCGTCCTGATCGCGGCGAACTGCGCGATGCGGTCCCACTGCGGGTGACGTCCGAAGGTCTCGAGGTCGTACCAGAGCAGCGTGAACGGCATGCGAAACTCTATCAGAGACCCCGGGTGCTCTCAAGCGCGGTCTCGATCACGTCCTCCGGGTAGCCGATGAGCCGCAGGAGCTTGATCGCGTTGCGCGTCTGCACCACGCCGTCGTGGATCTTGTAGTCGAAGGTGAGCCCGTTCTCGTCTGCGCTGTCGGTGAAGTAGTGCAGCGAGTACCGGTCGGCGACGCCGCGCGCGATCGCCACGTCGTGCGTCGCCGCGATCGTGAGCGCCCGCCTGTCGGCGAGGTAGTGGAGGATCGCCACCGACGCGCTCTCGCGCTCGAGCGAGTTCGTTCCGGAGAGCAGCTCGTCGATCAGCAGCAGCGTCTGCTCGCCGGTGCCGGTCTCCTCGATCATCGTGTAGATCCGCTCGGCCTCGTCGTAGTAGAAGCTCTTTCCCTCTTCGATGTCGTCGTGCTTCTCGATCGACGACATGATCCGGAAGCGCGGCGCGCGGTAGACCTTCGCGAACGCGTAGCCGGTCGTCTGCGCGAACAGAACGTTGATGCCGACCATGCGCAGGAAGGTCGATTTGCCGGCCATGTTCGTCCCGGTGACGATCGCGCCGGGCGGGTCGAGCCCGACGGTGTTCGGCACGGCCTTCGCGATGAGCGGGTGGTACGCGCCGTCGAGATGGATGCCGATGTCGGAAGCCGGTGCGAGGCGCGCGTCACCGCCGCGCGCCTCGTCGGTGCCCGGCGCCTCGTTCCCGTCCGCGCGCTCGGCGTCGCACGTCCGGCGCCGGCGAGCGCGGTAGGAGGCGAGCGCGAAGACCGCGTCGACGGACCCGATGCCCTGGTAGAGCGCGCGGTAGGCCTCCTCGTTGCGCTCGATGGTCCGCACGATCCGGTTGTACGCGATGAGGTCGATCTGGAAGAACATCTTCAGGTAGAGAAAGAAGACCTCGGTGATGTCGCCGCTCAGCGTGGGGGCGGGGCTCGGCGCGCCGGTGAGCAGCCACGCGTACGCGCGCTTCGCGCCACCGGTGTGTTTTCGCGCCTCGGGCAGACCGTACCAGTCGAGCCGCTTCGCCGCCTCGGTCATTCGGCTGAGCACGCGCAGCGCCGGAATGTGGACCGAGAGGTGGCGCGCCTTGCGGTAGTAGATCCACATGTTGCTGAAGAAGGCGACGACGATCGCGATGATGCCGAGCGTCAGGTCGAACGCGGCCGTCGTGACGATCGCGCCTATGGAGAAGAGGCACATGCCGATGAACAACGGATAGAGGTCGTCGGGCTGCGCCTCCTCGCCCCAGAGCAGCGTCGCCGGGTCGGCGTCGCGCTCCTCGCCGATTCGCGCGAGCGCCTGTGCGATGCGCAACCGCTCGGCGCTGTTCGACGAGAAGAGCTCGAGCAGCTGCGCCCGGTCGGCGAGCACGGACTCCGGCGGCAGCGCGTGGCGAAGCGTCCGGTAGAGCTCGTTACGACCGGCGATCGTGAAGCAGACGTCGATCCGATCGTGAATCTCGTCCATGCCCAGGTCGCTCCACGTGCGGTCGTCGACGAAGCCGAGCCGGGGGTCGCGCGTGAGCGCTCCGTAGCGGTCGCGGTAGACCTCGAACTGCGTGTAGGGCACGCGCTCGACGTTCGGCCCGTACGCCTTCCAGCGCTTCTTCGCGAGCACGCGCGCCTGCGCGATGGGTACCGCCTGCCGCAGGATCGCGTAAACGACCGCGGGGACGATCGCGGTGGTCATGAGCCAGTAGTACGAAGGCCCGAGGTTGTACCCGACGGTGCCGAAGGCGGCGATCACGGCGAACGTGGACAGACCGAACGTGGTGCGCAGGAACCGGAGGAATCCGGGGCGAAGGCTCGCGAGGCGAACGGGGATACTCATCGCCCCCGAGAGTACCATCGATCGCCGCCCTTCGGCCACGGCGCTTGACAGCGCGGGCGCAGGCGGCGAGGATCGACCGAACCCAACCATCACGAGAGGAGCGATTATGGACGCATCACTGCGCAAGGAAATTCTCGAAACGTACGCCGACCTGCGCGTCACCGACGTGCGCGACGGCATGGACAACCTCATGCTGCACTACACCGGCTCGGTCGGACCGGCGATCCGTCCGCTCGAGCGTCGGCGCGCGTACGGCATCGCGCGCACCGCGCGCTACGTCGCGTACACCGGGAACGTGCCCGACCTCGGCGAGGAGGAGTACTGGGACTGGTCGTCCATGTACTACCGCGACATCTGCCCGTACCCCTGGATCGAGGACATCGAGGACGGCGACTTCGTCGCGATCGACATGTCGGGTCTCAACGTGGGGCTCATGGGCTCGGACAACACCCTGAGCTGTATCCGCAAGGGAGCCCGCGGCATCGTCTGCGACGGTGGGGTGCGCGACACCGATGAGATCATCGCGCAGAGCGTCCCCTTCTGGTCGCGTTCGATCGCGCAGACGATGGTCCAGGGACGGCTGCAGTTCGACGCGAAGGACGTGCCGGTCAGCATCGACGGGGCGTACGTCCGGCCGGGCGACGTCATCGTCGCCGACGGGGACGGGCTCATCGTGGTGCCGCAGGAGAAGGCGCTCGACGTCGCGCGCCTCGCGCACGCCGAGCACGATCGGGACAAGAAACGCCGCCGCGCGCACTACGAGGCGCTCGGCTGGCAGCCGGACGAGACGGTGTAGGCGCTCACGCGGCCGCCGGCTGTGTCCGGCCGGCCGCGTTCGACTCAGGAGCCCCGCTGCGCGCCACGCGTGGCGCGCGGGGCGAAGGCGTTGCTGTTACCCTTCACCTCGCCTTCGAACCGCGATCGGTCCTTGCGGTGGTGATGCGGCGTGTTCGGGTGACTCTCCTCCGCCTCGGGGTCCTCGGGTTCGGCGGTTTCCGCCGCCTCGATGATCGGTTCCTCGTGCTTCACGCTGTCTTTCGCGTAGCAGCAGTGCTTGTACTTCTTTCCGCTGCCGCACGGGCAGGGATCGTTTCGGCCGACCTTCATAGGTACTCCTCGAAGACAGATTGTACGCCGCCTTGCGGCCGCGCACAACCGGCATCGCACCGTACCGCTTGCCCGAGCGGTCGGGCGCTGGTAGCGTGGCGATCGTGACGCTCATCATCGCCGCAATCGCCTTCCTCTTCGCCGCCTTCGCGATCGGACTCACCGGGTACGGGTTCGGGCTCGTCGCGATGGGGTTTCTGCCCTACGTGTTCACCGTGGCGGAGGCGAACGCGATCGTCGTACCGCTCGGCTGGCTCATCACGGTCGCCGCGCTCGTGCCGCTTCGGCGGCACGTCGACCTGCGGATGCTGTGGCCGCTCGCGGCGGGCGCGCTCGTAGGGGTTCCCCTGGGAGTGGTGTACCTCGTGCGGCTCGACGAGCGCGTCCTGCGTGCCTCGCTCGGCGCGATCATCCTGATCGCGCTCGCGGCGAGCGTCTACGTAGCCCGCCGGGCCGCGCGGGAGGCCGCGGGAGGAGGAAGCGAAGCCGGAGCCGGCGAGTCCACATCGGCCCGGAAAACGCACCGGAGCGCCGCGGGGCGCCTGCTCGCGGTTGCGGTGGGCGTGGTCAGCGGATCGTTCGGCGGCGCCTTCTCGGTGAGCGGTCCGCCGGTCGTCGTCTACATCAACGAGGTGCGCCGCGACAAGACGGCGATCAAGGCGAACCTGCTCGCCTACTTCGCCTTCCTGATCACGACCCGCATCCCGTACCTCGTGGTCTCCGGCGTGATGACGGCGGACATCCTGCTCACCGCGGCGATGATGCTGCCGTCGGTGGGGCTCGGGCTGTGGCTCGGCACGCTGCTGCACAATCGGCTTCCCACGCACATCGTGCGCTACTTCATCCAGGGGCTGCTCGCGGTGTCGGCGGTGCTGCTCATCGTGGGCGCGTGAGCGGTCCGGGATCGTGCCGGCCCGCGCTTGCGCGCCTTTGAAAAGCCTGGCCCGGGGCTATACACTGGAGCCATGGGAGAGCATCTGGACCAGATACCGGAGCGGGTGCGAGAGCACGTCCGCCGTCTCGTCGAGCCGGCCGGGCTCGCCGGCGTGGAGAACGCCGAGGAGCTCCTCGCGCAGGGTTGGCTCGAGAAGCACGAGGCGTTCGACCGCCATACCGCCGAGCGCGGTATGACTGTGGTGGAATCGTTCGGCCGCAGCGAGACGACCGGCGCGCTGGTGATGACCTACTCGGGATCGATCGTCAGCATCGGGCCGGAGGTCGACGGCGAGCGCGACGTCGCCTACGCGAGCATCGGCGCTCGTCGCGACGTGCCGCAGATGTCGGTGAAGCAGGACAGCCGCCTCGCCTCCGACGTCGCGACCGACGCGGTCGTCGAGTTCGAGGAAGGGCCCGTGCAGAAGACCTCGCCGGTCTTCGCCATCGCCGTCTTCCAGAAGGCGCTTCCCCCGGCGAAGGAGAACGCCGCGCTCGTCGAGGTGACCCAGGTCCTGACCGAGCGCTTCGTCGACATCAACAACGAGACGCTGCACGGCTAGGCGCCCCACCCATGGCACGGCTGCCCGACCAAATCGGCAAGTACGACGTCGTCGAACGCATCGGCAAGGGCGGGATGGGCATGGTCTACAAGGCCAGACACCCCACGCTCGACCGGTACGTGATCCTCAAGAAGCTCACGATCTCCGGCGACGCGTCCATGCGCGAACGCTTTCGCCGCGAGGCGGAGATCATGATCGACTTCCGTACCGACTACGTCGTCGACGTCTACGACCACTTCAAGCAGGGCTCCAACGACTACATCGTCCTCGAGTACGTGGAGGGCGTCGCGCTCAACGATCTGCTCGAGAACGAACGCTACCTGGATAACGACCTCGCGCTGCTCGTCGCGCGCGACTGCTTCCGCGGGCTCGACTACGTGCACGGCAAGGGCGTGGTCCACCGCGACGTGAAGCCGGGTAACGTCCTCATCTCGCGCACCGGCGAGGTCAAGCTGCTCGACTTCGGGATCGCGTCGCGCGTGGCGGCCTTCGAGGACGAGCTCACGCGCGAAGGCATGACGCTCGGGACGGTCGCCTACATCGCGCCGGAGCAGATCGAGCGCAGCCGCGACGTGGATCGTCGGGCCGATGTGTACTCGGCGGGCGCCATGCTCTACGAGATGGTCACCGGGCGGAAGGCGTTCTCCGGCGCGTTCAACCCGGAGACCGTCAACCGCATTCAGCGAGGCAAGTACCGAAGGCCGCGGCGCGTGAACCCGCGCGTCTCGCCGCTCGCCTCGCGGATCATCACGCGCTGCATGCGACGCAAGCCGCGCCGCCGCTACCAGAGCGCCGGCGAGGTCGCGAGGCTCCTCGACGCGTACTTCCGCCGCCGCGGCGAGGCCGACCTGCGCGCCCGCCTCGCCGAGCTCGCCGGGGGTGAGCAGGCCGCCACCCCGGAGCGACGGCCCCGGCGCCGGCGGCGCCGATGGGTGATCGCCGCGGCGCTGGTCGTCGTCGTGCTCGCAGCGGGTGTCGCCGGGTGGGCGACCGGGGCCATCCAGCGGCTCGTGCTCGCGCGCACGCACGCGCTCGCGCAGATCGAGGTGCGGCTGCGCAAGACCGACCGCACGGTGGGCGAGCACCTCGTCCGCACCGAGCTCACCCGAATCGCCGACGGAGAGGCGACGCCGGTCCCGGTCACGCTGCCGCTGCTGCACGCGGTCCCCGGGCTCGAGACGCCCGACTTCGTCGTGCTCCGTTCGCGTTTGCTGACGCTGCCGGTCGGCCGCTACGAGGCGCGCATCCGCGTCGAGGACTCCGCCACCCGCGAGGCGCGCTCGCTCGTGCCGGCCGCGCTCGAGCCGTCGCCGCAGCTCTTCCGGGCCCGCTGGGATCCGGTGGCCGACGACGAGCTCCGTTTGGAGGTCATCGTCGTGGACGCGGAGAGCGGCGAACCGATGCCGGAGGCGACGCTCGAGCTCGAGCGCGACGGACGGTGGGTGGATCTCGTGCGACGAGGCGAGGCGTGGGGGGTGAAGTCGGCCGTCCCCGCCCCGCCCGACGACGGGGAGGCGCTGTCGGGTCCGCTCGCCGGGCGCGCGCGGCTCGCCGACCGCGTCCCGCTCGTGCGCCCGGTCCGGTTCGTCCCAGGGCAGGCGCTCACCGTGCGCGTGTCGCACCCGGACTACCTCGAGACGACGACTACGCTCGACACGCAACGGCTTGCCGAGGCGGCGACGCTTCGCGTCGCGCTCGTCCCGCGGCCGGCGACGCTGCTCATCAACAGCCGGATCGACGGTGCGGAGCTCTTCGTCGACGGGAGCGATCGGCTGCGAGCTGCGGGTCCCGAGCCGGCGCTCGTCGATGCCCCCGAGCTCTTCGAGGGCGTGACCGAGATCCGCCTCGTGCCCGGAGCGTACCGGATCGAGACGCGCTCCGGCGACGCCGCCGACGCGGTGGACGTCCGGCTCGCGCCGGGTTCGCAGACCGTGCTGCGCCTCGTCGAGCGCGACGAGGGCATCGACCTCATGATCGTGGAGGAACCATAGATGAGCCTGTTCACGCGTCGCATCATCATCCTCGCCGCCGGTCTCGCCGCGGGCCTCATCGCGTGGCCGCTTTCCGAGGCGTTGCTCGGCGTCCAGGGGGCATTCGCCTCGTACCTGCTGTTCATCGTCGCGAGCGGCGCGGTGTACGGCGGGCTCTTCGGCCTCGCCTTCGGAAGCGTAGAGGGAGTAGCCGGCGGCGTGTCGGCGCGGAAGTGGATCGGGCTCGCGGTGGGCGTGGTCATCGGGCTCGCCGGCGGCGCAGTGGGCGCGCTCGGCGGGCAGGCGATCTACCTCGCGATCGGGCAGTATCTGCTGCAGGCCGGCGCCGACCGTGGCGCGGTGGGCCTGCCGCTCGCGCGGGGGCTCGGGTGGGCGCTGATGGGGCTCATCATCGGCGCCGGCGAGGGGCTGCGACTGCGGTCGGGCAAGCGCGCGCTCATCGGGGCGCTGGGCGGGTTCGTGGGCGGTCTCGCAGGCGGGCTCGTCGCCGAGTACGGGTCGCTCGCGCTCGCCGCGGCGTGGTGGACGCGCGCGGTGGGCGCCGTCGTGCTGGGGCTCTTCCTCGCCGCCGGGTTCGCGATCATCGAGCGCGGCTTTCTCCTGGGCTCGCTCGTGCTGGTGACCGGGTCGCTGCGCGGTCGCGAGTATCCGGTGCCGCCGGGGCGGACGACGATCGGCAGCGGGCTTGGAGACACGATCTCGCTCGCACCCTACCCGAAGGTCGCCGAGCGCCACGCGGTGCTCACCGGCGATCGTCGCGAGATGCGAATCGAGCGCGGGGCCGACGAGGCGGAGCTGCGCGTGAACGAGGAAGCGGTCGAGCGCGCGACGCTCAAGTACGACGACGTGATCGACGTCGGCTCGGCCAGGTTCTTCCTGAAGACGCCGTGAGGAGGACGAGATGATCATCGCACGCACCGGACGGACGGTACTCGCGCTCGCGGTCGCGCTGGCGGCGGCGACGAGCGTGTCGGCGCAGCGCCTGTCGATCGGCCAGGTCGATACCGGACGCCTGCTGATCGGTCAGCGGGTCGATCTGTTCGTGTCCATCGACACCCCCGACGACGCCGAACCCTCGCTCGACGACATCGCGGTCTACGAGTCGGCCGACGGGTCGGTCTACCGCGAGGTCGACGCGGTCTACGACCTCGCGTCGGTCCGCAGCCTCGACGCGCCGCTCGCCTTCTACGTGCTCGTCGACAACTCGGGAAGCATGTACGAGGAGACGGTCCCCGGCAGCGACGACGTCAGGCGGATCGACGCCGCGCGCGATGCGATCCGCGACTTCGCGAACAGCATCACGAACGAACGCGACCGGGTGGGGCTCGCCGCGTTCAACACCGGCTATCGCGAGCTGACCCCGCCGAGCACGGACAAGGCCGGGGTGGGCGAGCTCCTCGAGGCGATCGAGGAGCCGGCGCGCGAGGAGGCGTACACCGAGCTCTACGCCGCGCTCGTCGCCTCCGCCTCCGACGCGAGCGCCGCCGGCCGCCGCACGGTGATCGTCCTCTCCGACGGCGAGAACTACCCGTACTCGGTGTTCGAGGACGAGCCGCACCCGGTTCACGGCGAGCGGCTGTTCACCCACGAGGACGCGATCGAGGCGTTCCAGCGCGAGGGCCTGAGCCTCTTCGCGATCCACTACGGCGATCGGGAGGACCCCAACCTCGACACGGTCGCCGAGCGCACCGGCGGCGCGGTCTACCGCGCGCGGGGCGAGCAGGAGCTCGCCCGGGTCTACCGCGAGATCCGAAACGAGCTCCTCGACGAGTACCGGCTCACCTACCGCGCGACGATGATTCCCGCCGAGCGGCGCTTCGTCCGTGTTACCTACGAGCGCGGTGCGTCGTCCGAGCGCGAAGCCGTCACGCTCACCGCCGAGCGGCCGTACTTCGCGAATACGCTCTTCGGAGGCTCCGGGGAGACCGCGACCGGCGTCCTGCTCGGGTCGCTCATCGTCGGGGTCGTGCTCCTGGCCGCGCTGCTCGCGCTCGTGATCCGGGGCGGCGCGAAGCAGACGAGCCTCGTCGTCCTCGACAGCGGCGGCGCGCGCGGGCTCGAGAAGACGGTCGCGCTCGGCGGGGGAGACACGGTCATAGGCGCGAGTCCGGAGGCCGACGTCACCATCGCCGACAATCCGACCGTGGGCGAGCGCCACGCGGTCGTGACCCGCGAGGCGAAGACGTCGCAGTACACGATCGTCAGCGACGCGCCGGTACGCGTCAACAATCAGCGCACCACCAAGCGCGTGCTCAAGCCCGGCGACATCATCAACGTGGAGGGGACCATCTTCGCGTTCGACGAGCCCGACGAGCCCGACGAGCCCGACTCCGGCGCCGGAAAGCCCGAGTAGCGCGGGCTCGGGGGCGGCGCG
>CAZICD010000130.1:0-2265 GCA_964537725.1 uncultured Spirochaetaceae bacterium
GGCGGACCATCGACCTTCTTCGACCTGCCAACCGACGGCTTCAGCCGCGTCTTCGACCTGAACTTTCTGGGAACGGTCCTGCCCACGCGCGTGATCGGGAAGCGAATGGCCGTGCGCGGCGGGGGTGCGGTGATCAACATGTCGTCCATGAGCGCGCTCACCGCGCTCACGAAAGTGGGCGCGTACAGCGCGGCGAAGAGCGCGGTCGCGAGTTTCACGAGCTGGCTCGCGGTGCACCTCGCCCCTACCGGCGTGCGCGTGAACGCGCTCGCCCCCGGTTTCTTCATGACCGAGCAGCTGCGGTTCCTGCATATCGACCAGGAATCCGGCGAGTATACGCCGCGTGCGAAGGCGGTGATTGCGCACACGCCCATGAGGCGCTATGGTGAGCCGGAGGAACTCGTCGGGGCGGTCATCTGGCTCACGACCGAGGCGTCGAGCTTCGTGACGGGCATTGTACTTCCCATCGACGGCGGTTTCTCGAGCTACTCAATCTAGTCGAAACGAGAAAGGACAGACCATGACATCCTCACAGCACACGTTCGGGCTCTGCGTCTACGGTATCCAGTACCTGACGGTGAACCCGAAGAACCCCTCCCCGCTCGACGCGAACCGCTTCGCCGATCTCGCCGCGGAGCACGACCTGTCGACGCTCGAGGTCTCGCTCTCCTACGTGTCTCCGGAGCTCGACCCGAACGCGATCCGCGACTACGCCTCGCGCGCGCGCGACCGCGGGATGCAGATCGTCGTCGCCGGGCCGAACCTCTCGCGGGCGGACGACGTGGAGCGCCAGCTCGAGCTCGCCGCCGATGCCGGCGCGTCGGTCTTCCGCTGCGTGACGAGCCCGCTCCTCGAGGGGAACCGCGAGCCCCTGGGAGGCTACGACGGGTGGCAGCGCCACCTGGACAGCATCATCGCGAAGCTCCGCGAGCTCGCGCCGCGCGCCGAGGAGCTCGACGTTCGCATCGGACTGGAGAACCACCAGGATGCCGATTCGATCGATCTCGTGCGCGTCTGCGAGACGGTGGGCAGCCCGAACGTGGGCGTGACGCTCGACGCGGGGAACCCGCTCGCGGTGGGCGAAGATCCGGTCGAGTTCGCGACGCGCATCCTTCCGTATCTCGTCGACGTCCACCTGAAGGACTACCGCATGATCCTCACCGACGAGGGCTTCAGGCTCGTGCACTGCGCGATCGGCGACGGCGTGGTCGACTTCGAGGCGCTGTGGCCGCTCTTCGACTCGAAGCCGGAGGTACCCCGGAGCATCGAGATGGCGTCGCTCAACCAGCGGCACGTGAAGCTCCTGACCGACGAGTGGTGGGCAGGACACGCGCGGCGCGACGTGCGGACGATCGTCCCGGTTCTGCGGATCATGCGCGAGCACGGCGAGCCCGACGGCGACCCGCGCGCGTGGCAGACGCCCATCGAGCACGGCGATCTCAGCAACGCGGCCGAGTGGGAGATGGAGAGGTTCGAGCGCAGCGTGGCGAATCTCGCGAAGATCGAACGAAAGGCGAAGGCGTAGATGGAACGAAAACTCACCGGCAAGACGGCAATCGTGACCGGAGCGGCACGGGGGCTCGGGCGCGGCGTAGCGCTGCGGCTCGCGGACCTGGGCGCCGACGTCGCGGTCAACGATATCAACCTGAAGGGTCACGAGGAGTTCGACGAAGAGCTCGGCGCGGAGACCGTGGCCGACGAGTGCATCGCGCGCGGCGTGCGGTCCATCGGCATCGAGGCCGATATGACCGATCGCGCCGCGGTGCAGGCCATGGTGGACCGCGTCGTCGCGGAGTGGGGCGGGGTGGACATCCTCGTCAACGTCGCCGGCGGGATGCTGCGGCCCATCGAGAACAGCGCCGCGAGCACGATGGACATGGACGACTACGAGTTCATCATGGCGATCAACACCTCGAGCGCGATCTACGCGTGCCAGGCGGTGATCCCCTCCATGAAGGAGCGCGGCGGCGGTCGGATCGTCAACACGAGCTCCACGGCGGCCTTCGGAGGCAACGCGACCTTCACGAACTACGGCATGGCGAAGGCCGCGGTGATCCGCTACACGCGCTCGCTCGCCGCCGAAGTCGGCCCGGACGGCATCAACGTCAACTGCATCGCGCCGTCGCTGATCGCGACGAGTCGGGCGAACGCGCAGTTCCCCAATCGGGTCAAGGCCGCCGAGCGGATCCCGCTGCGCCGGCTCGGCACGCCCGAAGACGTGGCCAAGGTCGTCGAGTTCCTCGTCACCGACCTCTCCGACTACAT
>CAZICD010000130.1:2365-5062 GCA_964537725.1 uncultured Spirochaetaceae bacterium
GGCGTGGCGCGGCGGCGCACGGCGTCGGGTGGCGCTGCCGCTACCGCGCGGCCGGGCCCGGCTGCCCGCCCGAGTCGTCGACGATCCGGATCGTCCCGGTCTCGTCGACCTCGTATCCCCAGCGTCGCACGTACTCCATGCCGGGCAGGAACTCGTCTCCAGAGCGGTCGAGGAGCTCGCGCAGCTTTGCGGCGAGCTCGGCCCGGAGCCCGGCGTGCTCCTCGCGCCCGACGAGGTTGTCGAGCTGGTACGGGTCGGTCTCGTTGTCGAAGAGCAGCCACGGTCCGTCAGGGTCCTCGCAGTAGGTGTAGCGCTCGGTGCGGACGCCGCGATACTCGCGCGCTCGGAAGAGGTCGGGAACCGGTTTGTGCTCGGACTGCCTGGGCCAGGTGCCGAAGACGTGGTAGCTCGCGCAGAGCGCGAGGTTCTCCCCGGGCTTCGTGGCCGCGCGCAGGTGGGCGCTCAGGTCGCGGCCCTGCGACGCCGGTGGCTGCGGCAGCCCGGCGAGCCCGCAGATCGTCTGGAAGTGGTCGACGACGCCGATCACCGTGTCGTTGGTGTGTACCGGCAGCTCGCCGGGCCACCGTACGAGGAGCGGGATGCGGAGCGCCTCGTCGAGCGGGCTCTGTTTCTCGGCGAGGTAGTGCGCGCCAAGGTGGTCGCCGTGGTCGGCGGTGAAGACCACGATCGTGTCGTTGGCGAGGCCCGCCTCGTCGATCGCGGAAAGCACCCGGCCGAAGGCCTCGTCGAGCGCGGTGCAGTGCGCGTAGAAGCCGGCGAGCACCTCGCGCGTGGCCGCGGCGTGCGCCTCGGGCACGTTGGGACGCAGCGCGAGCGTCGCCGGATCGTAGAGCTCGCGGAACCGCTCGGGGGCGGTGTCGTAGGGGTTGTGCGGCGGGCCCCAGCTCAGCATCAGCAGGAACGGTCCGTCGGCCGACCGGATGAAGGCGGCCGCGTCGTCTGCCTGCGCGAGCGCGTCGTAGCCGTCCCAGCGCCGGGGCGTGGGGTCGTCGCCGGCGTAGTACATGGACGCGTTGTAGTCGTGCGTGCACTCGAGCACCTTCCAGTGGCGGAAGGCGTGCCGGCGCTCGGGCGGGATGTACGCCTTCCTGCCGTGCCCGTCGACGTGCCACTTGCCGACGTACCCGGTGTCGTAGCCTGCCGTCGCGAAGTGCTCGCCCATCGTGTGGAGCGCCGGGTCCAGCGGGGCGTCGTTGAGAACGAGCCCGTGCCGATGCGGGAACAGCCCGGTGAGCAGGCTCGCCCGAGACGGCGTGCACACCGGCGTGTTCGCGATCGCACGCCGGCAGGTCACGCTCTGCGATGCGAACCGATCGAGGTTCGGGGTACGGACGTCGGGGTGGGACGCGAACCCGGCGACGTGCGCGGGCCACTGGTCGGCGAAGACGTAGACGACGTTGGGGGTGCGGCTAGGCATACGCGCAGTGTAGCGCGATCGGAGTGGCTGAGCCAATTGCGTAGGCGCGGAAATCGGTCTACGATGACGACCCGAGAGGACAACCAATGAAAGCACAGTGCATCGTTTTTCCGGAACCGTTGAAGGCGACCGTGGGGGAGATCGAGATCTCGTCCCCCGGCGAGGGGCAGTTGCTCACGAAGACCCGCCTGACCGGCGTGAGCACCGGCACCGAGACGCGGGTCTTCCGCGGCAAGCAGGACGGGGCGCAGTTCCCGCTCATTCCCGGGTACGAGAACCTGGGTGAGGTCGTCGAAGCCGGGCCCGGTACGACCGTGAAGCCGGGGCAACGGCTCTTCGTCAGGAATCATCGCTACGACACCGGTGAGTACACCCGCAGCTGGGGATCGCAGGTGTCGCACAGCCTCACCGACGAGAACGGCCTCGTCGTGATCCCGGAGAACGTGAGCGACGAGCGCGCGATCTACGCGAAGGTCGCCGCGATCTCGCTTCACGGCGTGAAGCGCGCGAAGGTGAAGGCCGGGGAGTGGGTCGTCGTCGTGGGGCTCGGGCTCATCGGGCACCTCGTCGTACAGCACGCCGTCGCGAAGGGCGCGAAGGTGATCGCCGTGGACATGGAGGCCGATCGGCTCGAGCTCGCGAAGAAGGCCGGCGCCGCGCACACGATCGACGCGCACGACCGGAACGCCGTCGATCAGGCGCACGAGATCTCAGGCGGCGGCGCCGACGTGGCGTTCGACGCCACCGGGCTCGCATCGGTCCTCGAGCCGACCTCGCTCTACCTCAAGGCCCGCGCCTGGGACGACGACCCGGCCAACTGCGGCCGCCTCGTCCTGCAGGGCACCGTGGAAGACCCGGTGACGCTCGACTACATGGCGCTCTTCCGGCGGGAGATCGACCTCATCACGCCGCGCGACTGCGACACGCAGGACCTCGTCGACTCGCTCGACCTCATGGCGGCCGACAAGCTGCACCCCGAGATCATCCCGGCGACCACGTACTCGTTCCGCGACTGCGCCGAGGCGTACCCGAAGCTGGTGAGCCGCGAGATCATGCGCGTGCTCTTTACCTGGGAGTGAGGCATGGACGTCAACGGGTTTCTGTACTCGCAGATCGGGTACGACATTGGCGACCCGATGCGCGCGATCATCCGGGGCGGGTCGAAGGGGTACGTGCCGGAAGGCGCGACCTTCGAGGTGGTGCGGCTGTCGGGGCCTGGCGCGGGGGCCACGCCCGAGCCCGCGCCCGCGGGGGACGGT
>CAZICD010000130.1:5162-10159 GCA_964537725.1 uncultured Spirochaetaceae bacterium
GTCCGCTACTGGGGCTCGACCTGGAACGCGCACTGGTGGGAGATCGATTTCTCGGGAATCGACGAGGCCGGGACGTACGCGATCGTCGTCACCGCGAAGGGGAAGGAGCTCCTGAAGAGCGAGCCGATCGAAATCGACCGGCATTTGCTCTGGCGGAAGACCGTGGTGCCCGTGGCGCTCGACCAGATGGAGGCGCGGCAGCGCCTCGCGCGCAACGGCATCGGCTGGAAGGACTGCGGCGCATCGTGGCGCGAGGCGAACAGCCACGCGACCACGGTCATCGCGCTCTGCGACCTCGTCGAGTCCGGGTACGACTGGCTCTCCGCTCGCGACGTTGAGCGGACCCATGGCCAGATTCTCCACGGACTCGCCTACCTCGCGCGGCTGCAGGACGCGACCGACCTGACCGGTGCGCCCGACGGCGCGGTGATCCACGAGATCCCGAACCACATGGACACGATCCCCGGCGACACCGCGAAGGCGGTGGTCGCGTTCACCTACGGCGCGCGCGTCGTCGCCGATGTCCACCCGGAGGAGGCTGGCGAGTACCTCGACCGCGCCACGCGCGCGATGGACTACCTCCTGCTCGACGCCGAGCCGCACACGAGCGACGGTTTCTCGCACATGACGCACGGCGTTGAGGCCGACTTCAAGGTGCCGAACGAGTTCATGACGCGCGACCTCGTGATGATGCTCTGGGGGTGCGTGGAGCTCTACGTGGCGGGACAGGTACGCTACAAACAGCACGCGCTGCGGCTCGCGCGCGAGATCATGGAGCGACAGGTACCCGAGGAGGATGCCGAAGGCGGCACGAACGGCGAGCCGAAGCTGTGGGGCCACTTCACCACCTTCGCCTCGTCGGACCTCACCGAGAAGTCGAGCTGCCACAACGGGTTCGGCCACGACACCGGCGGCACCTTCCCGCACTTCCTCGTGCCCTTCGCGGCGATGAGCCGCTGGTGGCGAGACCACCCGGACGTGCCGAAGTGGCAGGAGACGATGCGGCGCTTCGTAAACGGCTACCTCGTCCCCGCGTGCTCGGCGAACCCCTTCTACCTGCTTCCCATCGGCTACTTTCCCGGTGCGGGGCTCATGAGCTTCTGCGGGCCGTGGCACGGCATCAACACGACCTTCGGGTTCGGCGCCCAGCTCGCCGCGGCGCTCGAGGGCTACGCGAGCGATGAGAACCGCGAAACGATGAGGCGGATCGTGGTGGGGAACCTGCAGTGGCTCTGCGGGCTGAACGCCGGCATCACGCGGAAGAGCTTCGAAGGGTGTCTCGTCTGGAAGGAAGAGGTGCCCGAAGGCGAGGCGGTCCCCTACAGCCAGATTCACGGCGTGGGGCGCAGATGGGTCGGCAACTGGACGGGGATCGTGGGCACGATCCCGAACGGCTTCAACGTGAACCCGCAGTTCCGGTTCGAGGTCCCGGCGAGCAAGGAGGCGGACGAGCCGCTGCTCTACACCGATGAGGACTGGATTCCGCACGCGGCGGGGTTCATCGCCGGGCTGGTGGCTCTGCGCGGCAAACACCGGTTCGAGTAGGCGCGGGCAGGGGCACGTGCCCGCCCGGTGCGTCGCGGCGAGGAGGACGAGATGGGAAAGCTTGACGGCAGGGTCGCTGTGGTGACCGGATCCACCAGCGGCATCGGAGAGGGCGTCGCGGAGACGCTCGCGCGCGAAGGGGCTTCGGTCGTCGTGAGCGGCCGGCGCGCCGAGCGCGGCGAGGCGGTCGTGAGGCGCATCGTCGAGGCCGGCGGCCGCGCGGTCTTTCACGAGGCCGATCTGGCCGATGCCACGCAGTGCCGGCCGCTCGTCGACCGGGCGGCGGACGAGTTCGGCGCGCTCGACATCCTCGTCAACAGCGCCGGCATCTTCCCGGTGATCACCTTCGAGGAGACCACGGTCGAGGACTGGGATCGCGTCTTCGCGCTCAACGCCCGCGCCGCGTACTTCTGCGCGCAGGCCGCCCTGCCGCACATGCGCTCGCGCGGGGGCGGATCGATCACGAACATCGGCTCGACGCATCCCTTCCTGACCGGCGAGGGGCAGTTCGTCTACGGCGTGAGCAAGGGCGCGCTCTACACGATGACCCGCAAGCTCGCGAAGCTCCTCGCGCCGGACCGGGTCCGCGTCAATTGGATCTCGGTCGGGTGGGTCCTGACCGAGCAGGAACGGAAGCTGCGGAACGTCCCCGACGACGACGCCCACTGGATCGAGGAGCACGCGCCGCACAACCCGCTCGGCGAGTTCACCACCGTGGAGGACGTCGCCGAAGCCACGCTCTACCTCGCCTCCGACTCGGGCCGCCACGTCACCGGGACCGACCTGGGAGTCCACAGCGGCATCTCGATCCACATGTAAGGAGCGCTCAATGGCCGATCGGCCCAACATTTTGCACGTCTTCTGCGACCAGCTTCGCCACGACACGATCGCCGCGCTGGGAAACCCCGTGATCCGCACGCCCGCCTTCGACCGCCTCGCGCGCGAGGGGGTCTCGTTCGTGAACGCCTTCTCGCCGTCGCCGGTCTGCGTCAGTGCGCGCTGCTCGATGATCCACGGCCAGTATCCCATGAACACCGGCTGCTACGAGAACTCGACTATGCCCACCGACGGCAGGCAGACGTTCATGGAGGCGCTCACCGACGCCGGCTACCGCACGCACGGGGTGGGGAAGTGCCACTTCACGCCGGACCCTCACGCGCCTCGCGGCTTCCAGACGCGCGCGCGGCAGGAGGAGGGCGGCAAGCGCGCGGACGAGGACGAGTACGTGCGCTGGCTCGTCGACGAGGGCATGACGACCATGCTCGAGCCGCACGGCGTGCGCGGCGAGATGTACTACGTTCCGCAGCCGTCGCAGCTCCCGGCGAGCCACCATCCCACGCAGTGGGTGGGCGACCGTTCGGTGGAGTTCATCACCGATCCGGGCGCCGGCGGCGAGAGCCGGGCGCACGACCAGCCGTGGTACCTCTTCGCGAGCTTCATTGACCCGCACCCGCCCTTCGCGCCGCCCTCGCCGTGGCACAAGCTCTACCGCGCGCCGCAGATGCCGCTGCCGAAGGTGCCCGCCGACTGGGAGAGTCTGCTCGTCTGGATCAACCGGTTCCAGAACCGGTACAAGTATCGCGACCAGGGTATTGATAACAACTTGCTGCGCTGCATGAAGGCGTACTACTACGCGACGGTGTCGTTCATCGACTATCAGGTGGGCCGGATGCTCGACGCGCTCGAGTCGACCGGCGAGCTCGCCAACACGCTCGTCGTCCTCACCGCCGATCACGGCGAGCACCTGGGCGACTACAACTGCTTCGGCAAGCGCAGCATGCACGACACCGCCGCGCGCATCCCCATGATCGCGCGGCAGCCGGGCGTCTTCGACGGAGGCCGCCTCGTGGATACGCCGACGAGCCTCGTCGATCTCGCGCCCACCTTCCTCGCCGCCTCCCGGGCCGATCTCACCTCGCACCCGCTCGACGGAGTCCCGCTCCAGGACGTCGCCGCCGGCACGGCCGACCGCGAGACGGTCTACTCGCAGCTCATGAGCGGTGCCAACGCGCTCCACATGGCGGTGAGCCGCGAGTGGAAGTACGTCTACAGCGCGCCCGATCAGCGCGAGCTCCTCTTCGACCGCGTCCGCGACCCCGAAGAGACCCGCGACCGCTTCGGCGCGCCGTTTTCCGCCGAGCCCGTCGCGTTGATGAAGGAGCGACTCTTCGCGCACCTTCGCTCCGGTGAAGAGACCGACGGGATGGAGGGCGACGACTGGAAGCGCTTCCCGAAGCGGGAGATGCCGGCGAATCCCGACGCGGGCCTGCTCGTCCAGGACGGCTACGTGGACGGGCGGTCGGCGGAGATCCCGGGCTATACCGATGCGCCGGCGGACGGCGGAGGCCGCGCGTGACGTTCCGCGAGATGAACCTCCGGGTCTTCCGGGGCGAGCCTGTGCCGCACGTCTTCTTCCAGCCGCGCTTCGAGCCGTGGCTCGACTGGCACCGCCAGTTCGGGACGCTCCCGGCCGAGCTCGAGGGGATGTCGCTTCGCGACGCGTACGACGCGATCGGCGCGTCGATCCGCTACGTGCACTACTACACCGGCCAGCCCTATCCGGTGGAGACGACCTACGACGACGAGGTGAAGATCACCACGCGCGAGGAGGGCGGCTCGCGGACCGTCGCCTACGACACGCCGTACGGCGAGCTCACCGAGACGTTCTCGTTCACCGTCGACAGGACGTGGCGCCGCGTCGGCTTCCCGGCGAAGAGCGGCGACGACCTGCCGGCGCTCAAATGGCTGCTCGCGCGCTGCCGCTACCACTTCAACGCCGACGAGTTCCGGCAGGGGGCCGATCACATGGGCGATCGCGGGGTGCCGCAGTTCTGGGTGCCGAAGAGCCCCTACTTCGCCTTCGCGCAGCACTTCATGAAGTACGAGGACTTCATCTACGCGCTCGCCGACTACCCCGGCGAGCTCGCCGAGATCATGCAGATCGTCGACGAGTCCTACGATCCGCTCTACGAGGAGCTCACCGGCTCGGGCCTGCTGGAGATCCTGAACTTCGGCGAGAACGTCGACATGGCCTACCTCTCGCCGCGCTACTTCGAGGAGCTCGTCGTCCCGTGGTACGAGAAGCGCGCCGGGCAGCTGCGGAAGGCGGGCATCTTCACGCACGTCCACATAGACGGCGCGTTCAAGCCCTTGCTTCCCTACCTCGCGCACCTGCCCTTCGACGGGCTCGAGGCGCTCACCCCAGAGCCGCAGGGCGACGTCACGCTCGAGGAGATGGCCGAGTCGATGGGCGACAAGATCCTCCTCGACGGCGTTCCGGCGGTGCTGTTTCTCGACCACCATTCGCGCGAGGACCTGCAGGCGTGCGTTGAGAAGGTCGTGAAGCTCTTCCACCCCCGGCTCGTGCTGGGCATCTCCGACGAGCTTCCCGAGGGCGGCAACGACGAGAGCTTCGACCGCATGCGCCGCATTTCTCAGTGGTGCCGGGGCGC
>CAZICD010000131.1:0-9982 GCA_964537725.1 uncultured Spirochaetaceae bacterium
CCGACTCCGCGCCGGCGACATCGGCCTCGAGCCGCGCCCCGCCGAGCATCGCGAGCAGGCGGAAGACGTTGAGCACCGGCTTGTCGACGCCGTTGGTGCTCAGGCAGCGGCGGCCCTCGAAGTACTCGCCGTCCTCGAACTGGAACGCCCAGGTGAGCATCCCGTCGACGCGGTTGGGGCCGGCGTCGACGAGCTCGCAGACCGCGCGGGCGAGGTAGCTCGCGTAGTACTCGGTGTTGCGGAAGGCGAGGTTCGGGTTGTCGTGGCGGCCGCCGGCGGCCCAGCCGTCGGGGTCGCACTCGGAGAGGTTCACCTCCACGCCGGCGAGCTCGGGGAAACGGGCGAGCACGCGCAGCCCGGCCTCCACGTGACCGACGAGCGCACCGATCGTGGGCGTCTTCTTCGCCGCGTTCGGGTCGCCGCCGTACCCGCCGCCCTTCGCGTGGAAGGTCACCAGGTCCAGGCGGGTACCGGTCGCGCCGGTAACCGCGTTCTCGCCCCGAACGCAGTGCTCGAGAAACCGCTCGAGGAAGGTTGCCGCCTTCGGATCGCCCGGTCCGGTGACCGACGGTCCGCCCAGCTTCGCCTGCGGGAGGACCGAGTGAAGCGCCCACTCGGTGTAGTCGTAGAGACGGCAGTACTCGTCGGCGGTGCCGGCCCAGTAGAAGATGTCGGGCTCGTTCCACAGCTCCCAGTACCACCGGCTCACCTCGCGAAGGCCGTAGCGCGCGAGAACATGGCGCGCGAGCTCGCGGATCAGATCGGCCCAGCGCGAGTAGTCCGACGGCGGATAGGCCCACCCCGCGTCGCGGATCGCCTCGTAGGGGACCTCCGGCGGCGCGGTGGAGAGCGCCTGCGGCATGAAGCCGATTTCGACGAAGGGCACGCACCCGGAATCGATCTGCGCGTCGAGGATGCGGTCGATGATCTCAAAGGAGTAGCGCGGGTTGCCCTCGTCGTCGAGCGTGTAGACGTTCGTGGATCCCCACTTGGGGCTGCCGGTCCCGTCGCCGGTGGCGAGCATGAAATGGCACCGGATGAAGTACGGAGCGTCGCAGAGCGAGCCGAGCTTGCCGAGCAACTCCGCCCCGCGGCGGGTGTAGGTGTAGTTCGGCTCGTCGTACCCGACGAAGCGCCAGATCCGCCGAAGCGGGGTGCGTCTGTCGGCGTGTACGCGTACGGTAGCTTCGATCGTGCTCATGGGGCCCCCTGCAGTTTGTTCTCGTGACGCCCAGTATCGCCGTACACGGTTGATGCTGCAAGCGCGTTGCGCTATCCGCAATCGAGCCCGAATTATGACAGGCGGCGTTCGTAGAAATTTCCTGACAAGAGTAGATGCAGAAGGTCGATTCTGCTATCTTTGCCGTAATCGTCGTGAGGCGATGGATAAAATAACCGACGAGTATCAGGTGGACGGGACGTGGCGTACTTCGACCCCGGCAGCGTGATCTGGGAACTGAAGAGCACCGACAAATACGACGCTATCCGGGAGATCATCCACAGCTCTCCCATCTTCACGGGAGACGAGCGCCTGGAGGTGGAGGCATTCGCCGACAAGGTGATCGAGCGCGAGAAGCTGCAGTCGACGGGTTTCGGCCACGGCGTGGCCGTCGCGCACGGTCGTACCGAGCAGGTCGACGAGCCGCGGATCGCGCTGGGCATCTCGCACGACGGCATCGACTTCGAGTCGTACGACGGCGAGCCGGTGCACCTGCTGTTCGTCGTCGCGAACCACCCCGACCACCAGATGAACTACCTGCACATCCTGTCCACGCTCGTCGCCATGGTGCGCAACGAGCTGTTCCGGCGCGAGCTTCTGAGCTGCTCGCACGCTGAAGACGCTCAGCAGAAGCTCTGCTCCATGTTCTCGCACCTCATGGGACAGCAGCGACTGCGAGCGGTCGGCGACTCCGCGTAGACCGGCTACCGCGCCGCCGCGGGAGCCCCCTCGAGCGCCAGCTTCTCCTCCGGAAACCCGCCCAGGTCGAGCGTCGCGAAGTAGTCGGCGAGCGTCTCCGCGCGCCGGATGAGCGAGACCGAACCGTCTTCGCGCAGCAGGAGCTCTGCGCTGCGCAGCTTCCCGTTGTAGTTGAATCCCATCGAGTGGCCGTGCGCGCCGGAGTCGTGGATCGCGAGGTAGTCACCCACCTCGACCTCCGGAAGCCCCCGGTCGATCGCGAACTTGTCGTTGTTCTCGCAGAGGCTGCCGGTGACGTCGTAGGTCTGAGCCACATCGGCATCCTCCTTGCCGAGGACGGTGATGTGATGGTAGGCGCCGTACATGCCCGGGCGCATCAGGTTCGCCATCGTCGCGTCGAGCCCCAGGTACTTCTTGTACGTGTCCTTTACGTGGCGGACACGACCGACGAGGTAGCCGTGCGGGCCGGTCACGCATCGGCCGTTCTCCATCACGATGCGAAGCGGGTCGAGGCCGGCCGGGACGATGGTCCGATCGTAGAGCTCGCGGATCCCGCGCGAAACGTAGTGCAGGTCCACCGCGTCCTGCTCGGGCCTGTAGGGAATGCCGATTCCTCCGCCCAGGTTCAGAAGCGAGATCTGCACGCCCGTCTCTTCCTTGATGTCCGCCGCGAGCTCGAAGAGGAGCGCCGCCGTTTCGATGAAGTAGTCCGGGTTGAGCTCGTTGCTCGCCACCATCGTGTGCAGCCCGAACTCCTTCGCGCCCAGCTCCGCCGCGCGGCGATACCCGTCTATGATCTGCTCGCGCGTGAAGCCGTACTTCGCCTCCTCCGGCCTGCCGATGATGACGTTGCCTTCCTTGAGCGAACCCGGGTTGTAGCGCATGCAGATGCGCTCCGGCATGCCGATCCCCTCGTGGAGGTAGTCGATGTGGCTGTAGTCGTCGAGGTTGATCGTCGCACCCAGGTCCTTCGCCTTCGCGAACTCGGCGAGCGGGGTGTCGTTCGACGTGAAGAAGACCTCCTCGCCCGGCGTCTGGAGGTACTCGGCGAGCGCGAGCTCGGCCATGGACGAGCAGTCGAAGCCCATCCCCTCCTCCGCGAGGATGCGCATGATCGCCGGGTTCGGCAGCGCCTTCACGGCGTAGAAGTTGCGGAACCCGCCGGGCACCCAGTCGAAGGCCGCGAGGAAGTCGCGCGCGGTCGCGCGGATCGCCGCCTCGTCGTAGATGTAGAAGGGTGTGGGATATTCGGCCGCGACCGACTCGATGAAGTCGCGGGTGAAGGGGACCTGTTTCGGTGTCATGGGGGGAAGGTAGTCGCGAGGGGGCCGAGGGGCAAGCCGATGCGCGGACGCCGGGGCGGCCACGCGATCGCGCTCGGGCTCTCGACACCGCCGCTCGGGTAACCCATACTCGAACCATGGCCACAGAAGTCGGAACGTACGAACTCGCGAACGAAAGTATCGAGCGGCTCGGACACGGAGGCATGCTCCTCGTCACCGGCGACCAAGGCAACCCGATGACCATCGGGTGGGGCGTCATCGGCACGATCTGGGGAAGGCCGATCTTCCAGGTACTGGTGCGACCGTCGCGCTACTCGTTCTCGCTGCTCGAGGAGCTCGGTGAGTTCACCGTCTGCGTCCCGACGGTTGAGCACAAGAAGGTGCTCGCCGTGTGCGGGAGCGAGTCGGGACGGGACCTCGACAAGATCGGCGAGTGCAACCTCAGCCTCGCGGCCTCGCAGCACATCGCGGTACCCCACATCGCCGAGTGCGCCGCCCACTACGAGTGCCGCGTCGTTCACGTGAACGACGTCGTCAACGCGACGCTCGACCCGGCGCTCGTCGCGAGAAGCTACCCGGCCGGCGACTTCCACCGCGTCTACTTCGGTGAGATCCTCGGGGTGTATCGGCATTGAGGGGTGGACCCGGCGAGTCCTCTACCTGACGACGCGCTTGTCGAACGGCATGAGCGAGAGGCGGGCGAGCGGCCGCCCGATGATCTCCAATGACCAATCTGACCCACTCTGGTACACTTGGTCATCTATGGCTGGAATCGTCGTGAACGTCTCCGAAGCCAAAGCGAAACTCTCGAAGCTGATCGACATGGTCTACCACGGTGAAACCGTGACGATCGCGAAGAACGATCTGCCTGTCGTCGACCTGGTACCGCACAAGCCGAGAGGCCGGCGAAGGCTCGGGATCGCCAGGGGTCTCATCGAAGTGCCCGAGGACTTCGCAGCAGAGTCGGACGAGATCAACGCTCTCTTCTACGGGGACCGGCGTGAAGCTGATTCTTGATACTCACGTGCTCCTCTGGGCGCTCGCCGAGCCCGAGCGACATCGGCACTACTTCTTCGTCAGGTTGAACACCCCGTCCCAGTCGCGTGCGGGCGGCCGGTTCTTGAACGCCTTGCAGCGGTCCACGTAGTACTTCGCCGGTCCGTCCTCCGGGTAGTTCGCGAGCACGTCCTGGAAATGGCGCAGCGCCGCGTCCCAGTCTTTCGCCTCGAAGGCGGTGAGCCCGGAGTTGAAGGTGCGAAGCTTCGCGACGATCTCCTCGTTCTCGTCTACGGCTTCGCGCGTGTCGACCACCTCGAACAGGCGCACCGGTTCGCTGATCCCGACGACGCGCACGCGGTCGAGCTTGCGCACGGTGAAGTGGCGCTTCTCCTCGTTCGAGGTCTCGTTATAGGTCTGCTCGCTCGCGAGGATCCACGTCCCGTACTGCTTGTTCACGCCTTCCAGCCGCGCGGCGAGGTTCATGTTGTGGCCCATCGCGGTGTAGTCCATCCGCGTCTCGGTTCCCATGTTGCCCACGACCATGTCACCGGTATTGATGCCGATGCGCGTCAACAGCGGACTGGGGGCGATCCCTTCCGCCATGAAGGCGGCATTGAGATCGGATTCGACCTTCTTCATCCGGATCGCCGCGCGGCAGGCGCGCACCGCGGAGTCGGGCTGGTCGATGGGCGCGCCCCAGAAGGCGATGATCGCGTCGCCTTCGAACTTGTCGATCGTGCCGCCCTCCTCGAGGATGATGTCGCACATCGATCCCAGATAACGATTCAGAAGATCGGTGAGCCGATCGGGCTCGAGCGATTCGCTGATCGTGGAGAAGCCACGGATGTCGGTGAACATGGCGGTGAGGTGCTTCTTCACCCCCCCGAGCGCGAGCTTCGCGGGGTCCTCGGTCACCTGCGCGACGACCGCCTCCGACATGTAGTGGCCGAAGGCGTTACGTATCTCCAGCTTCTGCCGGTTCTCGCGGACGAACTTGATCGCGGTGAGCACGATGAAGGTGAGGAAGACGCCGGCGAGCGGGGTGACCATGTTGACGTACACACCGGTGAGGAGGAAGATCGCGATTCCGGCGCCCGCGATGAGCACCAGCGCGCCGATGCCGACGAACAGGCTGGGCGTGGGGTCGAGGCTGCTGATCGCGAGCGTGACGAGCGCCGCGAGCACGAGCATCGCGGCGACCGACACCCACCACGGCGTGCTGTCGAGGAAGTTCTCCTGCAGGATCGTGTTCACGAGCGAGGCGTGCGTACCGACGTTCATGTACTCGGCGTCGAAGGGGGTCACGCCAATATCGGTTGTCGACGTTCCCACGTGACCGATGATGATGAAGCTGCCGGGAATCTGCTCGCGGAGCACCTCGCGATTCGCGGTGAAGTCGTCGTAGAAGCTCATCAGGGCGTCGTAGAGCCGGGGAGCGTCCTCGAGGACGAACTCGTAGTCGGCGCGCAGGTCGGGGTCGAGCTGATCCGACTCGAGCGCGGCGCGCACGTCGGCGAGAAGGCGCTCTTCGGCGTCGGAGGCGAGCAGATCGCCGATCATGTCGAAGAACTGCGACCGCAGCGAACGCCACTCCTCGAGCTGCGCCCGGTCGCCGCCGGCGAGGACGTCCTCCTGCAGCTGCTGCGTGTAGTCGTAGAGCTGCAGGATCACATCGGACTGCTCGTAGTAGAAGAGGTAGTTCGCCTCCTGCATGGCGCGAAGCCGCTCCACCATCTCGTCCTCGTCCAGCCAGTCCTTCACGAGGCGCCAGTAGGTCATGTGCCGGAAGGTGTCCAGGTACTCGGCCTGGGGCCAGTTGATGAGCATCCGTCCGTCGGGTGCGAGCGGAATGTCGATGTCGGTCGGTTCGGCGGTGCCCGGTAGCGCGGCGCCTTCGAGCCGCACCGACTGGTTCGTTACGGTGAGAAGCGGGTCGTCGAGCCAGTCGAGCAGCGGAACGAGCACGAGCTGGCCGAAGTACGTGTCGTTCACCTCCGCGACGAGGTCGATCCGACGCCGCACCCCGTCGGCGTCGACGACGACGTTCGGGAAGCCCGCGCCGGCGCCGCCGCGCAGCACCGGGGGAATCGCCGGGTGGACATCCTCGCCGCGGCGCAGACTCGCGTTCTCCGTCGTGTCGATTCGTTCGAGATCGACCTGCTCGATCGCCTCGGTCCGATCCTCCGGGTTCGGGTTGTCCTCGCCGAGGATATTCACGGTGAAGTACGCCTGACCGTGGAAGGCGGCGGCGCGACCGAGGAACGCGTCGTTGTCCTGGAGCACTCCGGTCGCCGCCGACTTGATGTCGGTCTTCACTTCGTCGGTCAGCCCGGCGAGCTGGTCGATGAAGTCGTTCGCCTCCGCGAGCGGTATCTGTCCGTTGGCGATCGCCTCGAAGAGCGCGACGATCTGGTCCTGGACGAAGGCGAACTGCGAGTCGATGATCTGCGGCAGCTCGCGCCGCAGGTAGGCGCCATCGACCGCCTCCGGGCTGCGATCGACGTACTCGATGTCGAACGTCACCGGCCCGGAACCGAGCTCCCGCAGGAGGATCAGCCCGCGCGCCATGTAGTCACGGCTCCACGGCCACAGGCCCACGTTGGCGATCGCCGTGTCGTCGACGTCGAGCAGGAGGATCTCTTCGCGCTCCTCGATGGGCGGCTTGATGTGCAGGAAGAGATCGTAGACGCGTTGCTCCGCCGTCTTGAAAAATGGAGCGAGGTTCAAAAGCGCAAAGATGAGCGCCGCGGCAGCCGGTACGATGAGCTCGACAAATCGCCGTCGCATTGTCTACCTCCGTTGTCGGCATCGTACTATAATTGCATGGGGTGGCCAATATGAGTATATTGGCCCCGGATCTAACCGGCAGGAGACCGACATGGCCAGACGTCTGCGTTTCGGATTCGTTACGATCCTCCTCCTCGTCGCAGCGGCGACGGTTCCAGCCCAGTCCAACGAACAGATCGACACCATCCTCGACGAGGAGGTCGCCACCGTCGGGTCGGCGGCCTACGTGGCGATGTCCGCAGCGGGGCTCGTGAACGACGACTCACCGGCGAGCCGAGCGGTGGAGATCGCGGTGGAGGCGGGGTGGCTCCCGGAGGGAACCGCACCGGACGAACCGGTGACCTTCGGACGCTTCGCGTACCTCCTCATGGAGGCGACGGAGGTCTCCGGCGGACTCATGTACCGCATGATCCCGGGCCCCCGCTACGCGGCGCGCGAGTTCGTCTACCGGGAGTGGTCGCCCGAGCGACGCGCACCCGGCGAGGAGATCAGCGGGCAGTTCCTGATCCGCGTAACCGGCAACTTCCTCGATAACGCGGAGGTGACTCCATGAAGCGGCTTGCGTTCCTTGGCATTCTCGTGCTTCTCGCCGCGACGGCCGGAGCCTTCGACTGGGGCGGCTACCTGGACAACACGACCGGATACGCGAGCCCGCCGCCGGGCGGTGAAGCGATCGACGGACTCATCCAGCGGCTGGAGGGCGGGCTCTGGCTCGAGCAGCCCATGGGCTCGTGGACGCTCGACGCGCAGGGTATCCTGCGATGGACGCCAGCCGACTCCCCGAAGCTCCTCGCCGACCTGGACCGACTGACGCTCGCCGCAGACGTCATCGCGACGGACGCCGGTGCGGCGACCTTCGGGTTCACCCTCGGGCGCAGCGACTACACCGACGCGACCGGGCATGTCCTGAGCCACACGCTCGACGGGGTGAAGCTGCTCGTGAACATGCAGCGCAGCTCGTTCCGCTTTGGCGCGGGAACGACCGCGCTCGTACAGAAGCCGGCGAACTCCATCGTACTCAGCAGGCTCGACGCGATCGACCTGAGCGACGGCACGAAGCTCTTCGCACCGCCGAGGCTCATCGCCGACTTCCAGTACCGGATGCTCGAGCTCTTCGCCGGTCAGCACCTCACGGTCGCGGCGACCGTCCAGGAGGACCTTCGGCCGCGTGATCAGCTCACGGAGGTGGGAACCGAGATCGCCGACCCCGGCGCCGGCGGCCGGCTGGACACGCAGTACGTGACGCTGAAGTCGAACGGACCCATCGGTCCCGGAATCTTCCAGACGACCTACTACACGCTGAACAGCGGGCGGCGCCTCGAATACGTGGCCGACGCCGACGCGGGCACGGGCTTCTCCTACCAGTATCGGCCGGTGCTCGCGCACATGGTCGGGGGCGAGCTCGCCTGGTTCCTGCCGCAGGCGCTCAATTCGCGCGCCCGGCTGTTCGGCCAGTTCAGCACGGGCGACGCCGACCGAACCGACTGGTCCGATCGGTTCGTTCCGCTCGCCCCGGCGGCATATTCTGATGTTTTCGCTCTACAACCCGGGAATTCGGCCCATCTTGGTGTATCATATAGTGTGCGACCCCTCGCCGCGCTCGGCAGCGACGTGCTGCAGACCGAGCTCGCAAATGTGTTCTACTTCCGGAGCACGGGGAGCGGCCGCGTATCGGAGCCTGCGGTGGATGCATCGACCACCGGCGCATTCGTCGGGTCGGATATCAACCTCGTTCTGACCGCCGTGCCGTTCTCCGATCTGCGACTCGTCCTGAAGGGAGGGATGTTCGTGCCCAATCCGTCGGTGATGAGCGCCGAAAACAAAACCGTTGACTACCAGACTACACTGCAGGGCGTGCTCAGGTTCTGACCGGCGCGCCGCAGTCGTCGGGAGGCGACCGATGAAGAAGATCCTGCTCCTGCTGATACTCGCGCTCGCGATTGCCGCTTTCGTGTCGGCCCAGACCGCGACCGTTACCGGGGTATCCGGAAAGGTCGAGTACCGACTCGGTTCCGGCTCGTGGCGCGCGGCTACCGAAGGGCTCGAGATCCCGCTCAACGCGACGCTCAGTACCGGCTTCAGCTCGAACGCAACGCTGGATATCGCCGGTTCGACCGTCCAGGTCTCGCAGCTCACGCGGCTGACCGTGGAGGAGCTCGCCGACGACGGATCGAAGGTGAGTGCCGGGGTATTCGTGCCGGCCGGGCGTGTACGCGCGACGGTGACCGAACCGGCGAACCGATCCACCGACTTCAGGGTGCGCACCGCACAGTCGACCGCTGCCGTTCGCGGGACCGAGTTCGAGACGAACGGGTGGCAGCTCTCGGTGAGCGAAGGCATCGTCGAGTTCGCGAACCTGGCCGGCCAGAGCCGTACCGTGGGCGCAACGCAGATCAGCGTCGTCACCGACGGCGCGCCGACCGACCCGGTCGACGAGCTCAACAGCCGGGCGAACGTGGGCGATGACGGCGGGCCCGGCGAGTTCACCGGCGGTCCGGCCGACTCGGGCTACATAACCGTCCGGTGGCAGGGGCAGTGAGGAGGCCGAGTATGAAACGAACAACCATTCTGAGCGCGATCGCCGCGCTCGTCATCGTGACGCTCGCCGGGTGCTACGTGGGGCTCGACGACGGCGCGGGCTCGGTGGGCATCCCGCTCCCCGACCCTCGCACCGTCTCCGAAGGCGCCCCGGCCGAGTACGCGCGCATCTTCATCCTCAACGGCGCCATCCTCCTGGAGGTGGGCGAGGAGACCCCGTACAAGGAGTTCGACCTCAGCCCGTCGGCAAACGAGACCCTCCAAGAGGCCACCGTGGGCCCGGTCCCGGCCGGTGACGGCTACCGCGTCGTCCTCGTCTTCGGCGACTACCAGGAAGGGGCCGGCGGGGACGAGTACTTCGTCCCGGGCGACTACGCCCTGAGCGACCCGTTCACCGTCTACGGCGGCCAGGCGACCGCGGTTGACGTGGAGCTCACGCCGACGCCGTTCGTGGGAG
>CAZICD010000132.1:0-9882 GCA_964537725.1 uncultured Spirochaetaceae bacterium
GGGCGGCGGGCTCTTCTATCCCGGAGAAGTCTCGGCGATTCGCGGCGAGTCTTACGATATCCAGTACGACGACGGTGACAGCTCAACGGTGGATCGCACGAAGATACGGTTGGAGGGGAATCACGACGCCGCTGGAGCTACGGTTGTCACCGTCACACCAACGGATGTGCTGGATGAACCGCTTGTCCTGGAGCGGGACGAACAGGTGTGGGCCCACGTCGAACGCGACGGAGTGATCATGGTTGAGGGTTCCGCCGTCGGCGCGATAACGGCGGATGGTCTTGTGTCGCAGGCAGATCGCGTTATCGGTGAGGTCGATGCCGACGGGACGATCAGGGTCAACGGCACTCGTTGCGTTCTTCGCGCCTGACTTTGGCTTCATACGATAGAAGGTCTGGAAATTGCCCAGTTTCGCGGACACTTTCAAGCTACCAGTCTCCTGGGGGAAGATCGGTCCCGGCTTGGTGTGCAGTCCTGAGCGCCGTCGACATTGCCGTCCGAGGAGATCAACTACGCGTAGCGGGCGTGTCTGCTCTCACGACGGCAACACGCGAAGGCTGCGGAGTATCGCGTCGAAGACCGGCGTGTAGGTCTCGGCGAGGGGAAGCGGCGCCGCGGCGTTAACGAGGTAGAGATGGTACCTGTCGAGGAGTCCGAGCGCCTGGAGCTGCACGAGCTCACGATCGGAATCCCAGGTGCCGGCGTACCAGACTGCGTGGACGTCGACGAAGCTGGAGAGTACGTAGCGTTCGACCGAACGGAGCACGAACCCCGGAATCTCCCGCTCGAGACGACCGACCGACGTATCGCAGAAATCGGCGAAGCCGTCGGGGGCGAAGCCGTCCGGCTCGCCGAGGGCGATGCTGAACGTTGGAACCGATCCGTCGTGGCGGGCATCAGCCGGGGCGAAGAACCGGATCGAGTGTTCGGTCGGTTCGCTGACCGTCCACGAATCGGGGATCAGCGCCGAGATCCGCACGCCCGCGTGCGCAAAACTCGCCGGAAGCTCACCGCCACTCGGCTGGACCTCCCCACCCAGCGGCAGCAGGACCAACCTGGCAGAGCGGGAGGCGTGGTCGAATGCCGCAGCATAGTCGGCCGACTTCGCCGACGGCGCGAGACAGATCAAGCTGAAGATCACGTTATCGATCTGCGCGTGCGTCTCGTGCCGTATGACATCGATCCCGGCCTCCTCATCGTGATAGCGGAGCACCTGTCGGATCGCCGGTGCGCCGTCAACGACGCATTCTTGGCGGTGCTCTACCGTCCGGGTGCCGATCTGTTCCGACGCGGCGGCCATTGACCGATAGCCGTCGGTCTGCTCGAGGGGCATCGCGGTCATCCTGGTCATCACCCGAGCCCCGAGCTCATCGTCCTCGTCCAGGTCATCCGCGTAGATCGCGGTGTGCGTATTGCGGTCCTCGACCTGCTCCTCGAACCCCACGGGGAGCTCGATGGAGATCCTGGTCTCCCAGCTGAAGAAGTGGATGCGCGTGGGCTCTTCCATGGGTCAGGAGTATGGGGCGCTGTCCCGCCGGATGCAAGGACTCTATCCGGGTGCCCCGAATCCGGGCCAGCCCGCCACCGGGCTACTGCCGAAATGCTTACCGAATGAAGACGCCCGGCGGTCGATAGTACCGCGTCTCGTACTCTTTCTGCGTGCACGGCGAGAACGCCTCAAGGAAGTCGAGCTCCTCTGCCTGCGACGAGAACGCTATGCCCTCGCTCGCGTAGACCAGGAGATCCGCCCGTTTGCCGGCGCGCGAGCGCAATCGGACCGGATCACCTCCCATCTCTGATCTCAGGGCGGTCGTGGTGAGGTCTTGCAGGCCGTTTCGATTCACCCGCACGAGCCGGACCCCGTCGGCTTCCACGTAGAGGGTTCCCGGGAACACGTCCTCGGATTCCAGCGACGTGACGTCGCTCAGCCTGCCGTATTCGTCCCCCGGCACGACGTGCGCTTCTGCGCCGAGCACGTCCTGCGCGTCCTTCAGGGTCAGGTTGAGAAACGATCGCGCCCTGTCTATCAGAGCTCTTCCGGCAGTCTTGTCGGTCATGGTGCGTCTCCTGCTGTCTGACACGATTATAGGCCGGGATCGTGCGGTCGTCTCGATGAGGGTGCAGTCGTGATCGCGAGCAATCCGCCGTTCGCAGATTCTGCCGTTCGTTCTCGGTTGCATGGAACGGGCGAGGATACCAGCCCAGAGACATCGACATCCCTCGACCATCCTCCAGACGCGATCCGGCCTGGACCGGCTCAAGCACCTGGCCGGGCAGACAGGAGACGGTGTGGAGGAAACCCGGGGGCTTCATTCGTCCCTCTGAAAGTTGGGACATGAGGGTTGACCCACCGTTGTAACGGCGCGTGGTTCGTCATATGCTCTGTGCACGATGGGTGCATTTGAAGAAGGCATGGGGCTTGAGATCGTTCTTTGGTTCAACAGCTGGCCCGGTTTTCTGCGGTACGCGCTGGCGCCCCTGGCCGCCGTGGGGAGCGAGCTCGGAATCATGGTAACCGTAGCCGTCGTGTACTGGTCGATCGACGTGCGAGCGGGCCGACGTCTCCTGCTCATCGTGCTGGGCTCGCAGATAGTGAGCATGGTTGCGAAGGTCGCCTTCGGCCGACCCCGCCCCTTCCAGGTCGCTCCGGACAGAGTCGATCCTCTCAGTGGCCCGGAGGGTTTTGGGTTACCGAGTGGGCATACCGTCTTCGGTACCGTGAGTGGTCTTTGGCTTGCCGACACGGTGAGACGTCGCTGGGTGACAGTGGCGGCCGTGATCTATATCGTGCTCATGGGACTCTCGAGGATGGTGCACGGAGTGCACTTTCCCCAGGACGTTCTGCTGGGCTGGATTCTGGGTCTATCGTTTTTCTTCATCTATCGCGCCGCCGAGAATGGTGCCGCCCGGCGGGGCATGACTCCTCTCTGGGCTATCAGGCCGTCGCGTTCGATTCCGCTTGTTCTCCTCTCCGCTGCCGCGCTGTTCGTTGTCGTTCTGCTCCTTCACGGCAGTTTCGAGGAGCGCAAAGGGGTGCTCTCGGTGGTGGGGGGACTTTCGGGAGCTCTGATCGGCTTCACGGTCGATAGCCGGACGCTCAGGTTCTCCAGCGACGGTTCTATCGTGCGACGGGCGCTGCGCTCGCTCCTGGGGCTCCCCGTTCTCGGAGCGCTCCACTTCGGACTCGCTGCGGCGTATTACGGGGTTGTCGGTGAGGCGACAAGCGCAGGCGCTCTGCTGCTCTACCTCTTCCGTTACGCGTTACTTGGAGCGGCTGTGGCGGTTGCAGTGCCCTGGCTCTTCCGGTTGCTGGCGCTTGCCCCGGTGAAGAGGGAAGAGCCCTGATCGCGGCGCAGAGAACGCGCCCTCCGACTGACGAAGTGAGCCGCCCCCTTCTCGCGAGACCACTGGCGACCTGTCACCTCGTCACATTCCAATGGGCGTCAATACCGTGCGTCTGGCCAAAGGCTGTGCCTTCGACCCGGAGTTCCGCGCCGTGGAACTCCACGCGGCCCCATCCGGCCCCGAGCACAAAAAAAGCTCCCGCCAAAACGGGAGCCTTCCAAATCCTTGTGCATCAAGGAATTACTCTGCCCGAGAGAGGACTTGAACCTCCACGTCCGTAAGGACACTAGACCCTGAACCTAGCGCGTCTACCAATTCCGCCACTCGGGCTCGTGCAGAACGAAAAGCTATCACCGGCGCAATTCGAAGTCAATACGTCGGCGGCGGGGCGCGTGTGTCAGTTCGGCGCGCTGCGTGGCTCGCTGGGGTCGGCACGCCGCGCCCGCCGCCTCCGGCCTTCACATGATGCGCTGGACCACGGGTCGGTCTCAATCGGGCGTCGGACGGCCCCTCCGGATCAGCCCGCCGCCGCCGCGACGGCTCGCTCGGCCTCATCCCACAGCCGCCCGGCGAGCTCGGGATCCTGCGCGCGGGGGTCCTTCTCCTTCTCGTCGCCGAGGTGGTAGTACCGGCCGCTCGATCGGTCGAGTGCAGGCGAGCAGGCGAGGTGCGCGAGCGTTTCGGCGGAGCGCTCGGGACCGGGAAAGAAGAGCCGGAACACGATGCGAATGAGCGGTTGCAGGACGCGCGGGGCGTCGCGCGCGATGGAGGTGCTCATCGCGCCGGGGCACATCGTGAGCACGGTGAGCGGCTGTTCGCTCTGAAGCGAGTGCCGGCGCGCGAGCTCCCCGGTGAAGGTCGTGAGGAGCAGCTTCGAGTAGCCGTACCATCGCATCGACTCGCGCACGCCGTAGGCGCCGACCGCGTACGGGTCGGTCGCCGGGACGTCAGGAGCGCTGCGATGCGCCTCCGACGAGACGAACACGAACCTGGGCGGTCGCCCGGTGTCGCCGGATGCGTCGGAGGCGCCGGCGGGGAAGGCGATGCAATTGCGCCGCAGGAGCCCCATCGCCAGGGCGTGGTTCGCCAGGTAGTTGACCTGGAGCATCTCGTCGAAGCCGTCGGTGGTGGTGCGTGCTCCTGCGCGAACGACGCCGGCGTTGAACACGACGACGTCGAGCCGGTGGCCCCGTCGCGCGATCTCATCCACGAACGCCTCGACCGACGCGAGGCTCGCCAGGTCGATCGGAATTGCCTCGATCGCGAGCTCGTTCCGGGCCGCGCCGCGTTCCCGCAGCCGCTGCACGAGATCGGGGCCGGCGCTCCGGCTCGCGACGACGAGGTTCGCGCCGCGCTCGATCAGCCGGACCGCGGTCTCGAATCCGAGGCCCGAGCTCGCGCCGGTGACGAGGCACCACGCGCCGTCCATGCGCTCGGCGTCGCCTCGCGGGCCGCGGCGCCGGTCAAGCTGCCGCCCGTTCGTCTCGCCTTGCCGCCGCGAGCGAACGACGTCCCGCAGGCCGTTGACCACGGCGGAGAGCGCCCCGCCGTAGCGACCGTCAGAGACGCCCACGCTCGTCCTCGTCTCGTTCGCTCTGCACGAGCCGGTCGTACGGCACGAGCTCCTCCGTCGCGATCCACCCGATCCCTCGAAGGTTCCAGAAGCGTACCTCGTACCAGCCGTCGAGCTCGTCGACGGGGCGCACCCGGTCGCCGGGCTCGAGCCGCCGCAGCACGGGACCCGAGCGGTCGCGCGTCCGGTAGACCACGCCCCCGGTCTCGCCGGCGACCATCGTTTCGAAGGTCTGCGGGACGAGCGAGGCGGTATCGGTGCGGCTCCACGTGTACAAGTGACGCTCGACGCCTTCGGCGATGATCCGCGCGTAGTAGTCGGGCCGGTCGAGCATGCGCCGACGATCGGAGGCGTTGGTGACGAAGCCGAGCTCGACGAGCACCGCCGGGGTGTACGGGCTCGAGGCGTGGGTGTAGCGATGCGAGGCGAACCCGAAGTAGCCCCGCATCCCCACGGTGATGCCTCCAGCGTCCTCGCGAAGCTCCTCCCGCGCGGCGAAGGCGGCCCGGAGCGAGTCGGCGAGATCGCGAGCGGCCGGACTCGGCCGCCACGGCGGGGCGAGCTTCCAGCCGCGACGGTTCGGGTCGGAGGCCCAGTCGGCGTGGACCGACACGAAAACGTCCGCCCGCAGGCCGGGCGGGACGGTCGCCGGGACGACGATCACGATCCAGCCGTTCTCCTCGAGCATGGGAACGAGCGCGTCGACGACGCGTGGGCCTTCGAGCGGAATGACCGGGTTGCGGTCGGGGGTCGGCTCCTCCTCGGCGACGGCTGGAGCTTCACGGCCCACGATGACGGCGCCGGCGGTGAGCGCTCCGATGGCGAGGACGACGACGAGGAGCAGGGGCAGGGTCGCGCGGGTGCGACGTGTGCGAGACCGTGAGGACATCGGCATATCCTGACGGAATCTATTGGGAAACCCGGCTTGCCGTCTACGCGCCGGATACGAACGGCGCCGGCTACCCGAGCGCAGCCGCAGCGCGCTCCATCGTCTCGCCGAAGAAACGGTCGACGGCTTCCAGGTCGGGGCCGCGGTGCGGGAATGGCTTCTCGTGCGCGTACTGGTAGGCGGGGTCGGCGACGCTCACGTCGAGGAGGGCCGTGCCGTCGCCGCGGCGCCACGAAGCGCGCATGCCCTCGGGGTGAAAGACGCGGTCGCCGGCGAGTACGAGCGCGCGCACGCGCGGCGAGATCGACTCGACGATCCATTCCCGCGCGTCGCGCCGATGGTCGACGAAGAGCATGCTCCGGATCGTCTCGAGCTCGCGATGCACGTTCGCGGTCGCATCCGGTTCGAGCGGCAGCGCGGCATCAGGGTCGGATGCGAACTCACGCAGGAAGGCAAAGACGGCGTGGTACGCCTCGTTGTCCATGATCGCCTTTGACACGGGGTTCGCCTGGTCGAGTACCGAGCCGCCGCAGAAGAGGAAGGCGCGGCTGTCGGCGAACAGGCGGTCGCGGTTGGCCATGAGCAGGAGCTGCGAGAGCGACGCGCCGATGGAATAGCCGAAGAGATCGACCCGTGCGCCGGTGGCGAACAGCGGGTGCGAGCCGGAGCTGATCTCCCGTACGAGGTCGACGATGTTGAAGTAGGTCTCGAGGCCCGAGGTAAGGAACCGATGCGGCGCGAACTGGACGCGATGGCTGAGCGCGGCGTTCGCGAACGAGCCGGCTTCGAGCCCGCCGAAGAGCCGCCTTCGCTCCTTCGCCACACCCATCATTTCGCGCGGGTCGGCCCAGGCGTCGGGGGCGCGGTTCATGTGAAACGCGATGGGAAACAGAATGACGGGTCTGCCGGTGAGGACGGCGAGCCGCGCAGCCCACGGGAGGTACTTGGTCCACGACTTCTCGTTGAGCCCGTGGAGGAGGAGCGTGGCCCGGTCGAACCGTCCCGGCTCGGTCGCGGGAACGAAGACCGCGTACCGGAAGCTCCGGTTCTCCTCGATGTCGACCGACGCGGAGTCGAGCCCGCGGTGGAAGTTCCTGCGCGAGAACGGGTTGTGCTCGAGGAAGAACGAGACGAGCGCGCCGAAGGTGGGGTTCGATTCCCGGCCCTGCGCCCGCGTGTGCAGCCCGCTCGACGACGTGAAGGGAAACGTCCGGATCGACAGACGCGAGCGTTCCTGGGCAAGGTCGATCCGCTCACGCGTCAGATCGAAGGCGGCGGCGAGCTCGCGGTAGAGCTGGTGGTGCGGCGGCAGCGCGAGGCGGTTCGTCACGACCGGCACCCTACGACCGCTTCTCGTTTGCGCGCCTCAGGTCGGCGACGAGCTTCTTGTGTTTGTTCAGGAGCTTCTCCCATCGGTCGATCCCGCTTCGAAGCCGCTTCATCGTCTCGAAGAGCCGGTCGATCTCGGCGACCATCTCGCCCAACTTCTCCTCGGCTTCGCCGGGGGGGTAGGGGTCAAGCTCGTTTCGCATCGCGTCGAAGTCGCGGAAGTAGTCGGAGATGCGCTTGATGTCGTCGAGCGAGTAGCCGAAGTGCTGCAGGTCCTGTATGAGCTGGCACAGATAGACGTAATAGTCGCGGTAGAGCCGGAAGCCGCCCTCGCTGCGCGCGTCGGGCTCGATGATCCCCTTGTCCTCCCAGTGCTTGATGGTGCGCGGGCTCACCCCCGCTCCCTCGGCGAGCGCGCCCACGGTCAGCAGCTTCTCCCGCTGCCCGATTTCGGGCTCGTCGCGCGCCTCCTCCGGCAGGCCGATCTTACGCAGGATCTTGCCCACATCGGCCTCTTCGTAGCCCAGGTCGATCAGCTTGCGGATGTGCTCGGCCCTCGCCGCGACGCCCGCGCCGAAGAACGCCGCGCCGGACGACGCGGTCCCGCCGCGCAGCAGGCCCATGTCGGTCCACCGCTCGAGCGTCTCCCGGTCGATCCCGGTCCGCTCGGCGAGCTCTTCGATCGTGTAGACCGTTCGCTTTCCCACCGCTTCAACTCCTACGCGCACGTGCGCCTGCAACACCCAAAACTATACGTGCACGTGCAGGTTTGGTCAAGCGGTGCGCGGGTGTCGTGAGCGGCGGGGCGCCTACACGCGGGCCTCGAAGCGCTCGCGGATCTCGCGCTGCAGCGTTCGATCCATGTACTGGTAGACGTCGGGGATGCCCAGCACGACGAAGTCGGCCGAGCGCGAGGCGTCCGGGAACCGCTCGCGGATCGCGCGGGCGTGGTGCTCTTCCATCACGACGACGAGGTCGGCCCAGGCGACGAGCTCGGCGCTCACGGCGGTCCGGGCGAGCGGACTCGTGCCGGCGGAGCGGACCTCGAACCGACGGTCGTTGCGGTAGAGCTCCTCGGCGGTGGGGCTGCGTTGCTGGTTGGCGGTGCAGACGAAGAGCACGTTCGTGCGATCAGCCATCGGGTTCCTCCGGAGGGTCGGGACGACCCGCGACGGGAAGCGCGCACCACAGATCGTAGGTACGCCATCCGTCCAGGTGCGGCAGGCGCCGGTAGATCTCGCGCGCCGGGGCGGGCGCCGGCTGCACCCCGCTTTCCGGCAGCCAGACGCGGTAGAGGTACTGCCACGCGAGGTCCTCGTCGTGGAGCGAGCCCAGGACGAGGATGCGGGCCGCGGTCAGCGACGGCTCGCGTCGCGTCTCGATCCACGGCGGCCGCGGGGCATCCGGGACCGGCGAGGCGATCCACTCGAAGCCGCCCCGTTCGGGCTCGCGGAGCTGCGGGTCGTCGTGAGAGATGCCGATGAGACCGACCCGCTCCTCGTCCACACCGTTTGCGGTGAGCCACTCGAGGAGCTCGACGTAGACCCCCAGGAGCTCCTCCACCCGATTGCCGGCGTCGTCCACGCGCACCGACACGACATCGGTCTGCGGCAGGTCGACGAGCTCGACCTTGAAGCCGCGTTCGTCCGCGATCCGCGAGAGCTCGGCGGTGTCGGGAAGCGTGCCGCCGTGGTGGCGCTCACCGTCAGGGCGGAGTTCCTCCGCGCCGCGCGCCCGCGCGACGAAGGCCCCGAGCGGCTCGCCGGTGATCGCGAGGAAGACCCGTCGCAGGTGCGCGGTCGGGAGTCCCGCGATTTCCGCGAGGCGTTCGAGCGAGTGATGCTCACTCCGCCGCGACTCGACGTACCCGACGAGTCGGTCGATGCGCGCGCGGAAGTCGTCTGCGGCCGAATCGGCCTTCATGCCCCCATTCTAACCGACCACGGTGCGAACGTCGCCCGCCGCGCCAGCGCATCGGCATGCTGACCCGAATACTCAAATTATCTCGATTTCTGTTGCCGCCTCTTCGACGGAGCAGTACCTTCGCCCTACCAAAATGTTGGGAGAATGACATGAAACGAACCGCAATCGTAGTGATCCTGCTCGCGCTGCTCGCGCTCGCCGCGCCCGCGCAGAACCTGCTGAACCAGAACGACGGGCCGATCGAGCTCGAGCTCGTCGGCGAGACCGGCTTCGTCGCCGTGCTCGCGCACACCATCCAGGTGGGCGAGTCGGGCTCGCCCTTCAACTTCCGCACCGAAGGCGGCCAGGAGATCCTCTTCCCGATCAGCCGGCTCACCGCGGAGGTGACCGCCGCCGACCGGCACACGGTGATCCTGCTCTACCAGCCGCTCGAGATCGCGACGCAGGTCCGCTTCGACGCCGCGCGCACGATCGACCAGACCACCTTTCAGGCGGACGAGGGTGTGAACGTCACCTACAGCTTCCCCTTCTACCGCGTGAGCTACCTCTACGACTTCGCCGCTGCGAACAACCTCGAGCTCGCGGCGGGGCTGAGCCTGCAGCTGCGCAACGCGTCGGTTCGGTTCGTCTCGGTCAACGGCGACCAGAACGACATCGCGGTCTCGCAGGACTTGGGACCGGTGCCCATCATCAAGGTCAGGGGCGAGTATCGCTTCGACGAGTCGGCGATCCCAGGCGCCTTCCTCGGGCTCGAGGCCGATGGGTTCTACGCCTCCTCGGCGTTCATCAACGGCGCGAGCTACGACTTCTCCGGCTCGATCTA
>CAZICD010000133.1:0-9494 GCA_964537725.1 uncultured Spirochaetaceae bacterium
CCGATCCCGAGCTCTACCTGGAACGGCAGTTCGGCAGCCTCGTCGTGCTCGATGAGATCCATCGGTACCCGGACCTGTTTCCGGCGATTCGCGGTCTGATCGATCGGGCGCGTCGACAGGGACACCGGGTGGGGCTCTACCTGCTCCTCGGTTCGGCCTCGCTCGACCTTCTGCGGCAATCGGGAGAGACGCTCGCCGGCCGAGTGAGTTACCTCGAGCTCTCGCCGTTCACTGTACTCGAGGGTGTACCGGAGGCCGCAACAGAAGAGACCCTCTGGCTCCGCGGCGGCTTCCCGGAGAGCGTGCTCGCCGGCACGGACGAACAGAGCTTTCAATGGAGAGAGAATTTCGTCCGCACCTACCTGGAACGGGAGATTCCGCGGTTCGGCTCGCGGGTCGCGGCTGAAACGCTCAGGCGCCTCTGGACGATGCTCGCCCATCTCCAGGGTACTCCCGTCAACGTCGCTCAACTGGCTCGGAACACCGGCCTCGACGGTCGCACCGTCGCTGCCTACATCGACCTGCTCGTCGATCTCCTCCTCCTGAGGCGTCTCCCACCGCTCGTGACGAACGTCGGGAAGCGCCTCACGAAGAGCCCCAAACTCTACGTACGAGACAGCGGCCTCGTACATGCGCTACTTGGCATCCACGACCGCGATCAACTGCTCTCACATCCTGTGGTGGGACAGAGCTGGGAGGGGTTCGTCGCCGAGAGCCTCCTCGTCGCGTGCGGAGATTCGGCCTCCGGCTACTACTACCGGACAAGCGGCGGAGCAGAGATCGATCTCCTGCTCGAATGGCGCAACGGCGACGTATGGGCGATCGAAGCGAAGCGGTCTTTCGATCCACGACCGGAGCGCGGCTTCCACTCGGCGGTCGACGACATCGGACCGGCGAGGCAGTTCGTGGTGTACCCGGGCGAGGAACGCTACCCGGTGACGACGGCGCTCGAGGCGATCTCGCTTCGTGACCTCGCGGCGCTTATCGCGGAGCAGCGTGGTCCCGACGTCCCCGCCGGCTGAACGAAGCCCCCCGAATCACCGGTACCCGAGAACCTCCAGGTCGGGGACGCGGACGTAGTGGTCGGTGTCGGCGGTGACGATCGCGCACTCATAGGCAAGAGCCGCGGCGGCGATCCACAGATCATGCGATCCAATCAGCAGACCGTCGGCGCTCAGCTGCCGATAGATCTCCCCGTACTTCAGAGCTACGGCCCGGGTGATCGCGAGCGCGCCGAACGGCTCCAGGAGTCGCTCCAACCGGGACAAACCGGACGGCACCACACCACAGGCCATCTCCCCGACGATTGTCTCGGTAATGTAGAGCCGATCGGCGGGGTGCTGTTCAAGAAAGGCGTGTGCCGAACCACCGACCCTGGCATGCTGCTCGCGCTCGAGGTCGATGAGAAAGGACGTCTCGACGACTACCGCCGCCACTTGTTCTCCGCCGGTCGGTCGTCGCGACTCGCGGCCTCGATTCGGTCGAGCTCATCCTCTTCGAGAAGCGCTCCATCCGACGCCAGCCGCTCGAGGAGCTCGCCGGCCGTGACCGCGACCTCCGGCCAGGTCGCGCGCATCACGACCTGGCTGAAGGATTCGCTCTCGCTCCGCCGGGCTCGCCGAAGTCTGTCGTACGCTTCCACCGACACGGAGATCGTCTTCGATGGCATACACAGAGTGTACACAGACTGTGTACACGACGCAAGACCGGCGCGAGCCATCCGGCCGCACCGCGCCGATCCCGCGTCCGCTCGCTACTGCGCGAGCGGGTCGCCCTTCAACGTCGGCAGCGGCGCCGGCCGGACGAGTATCCCGCCCGCCTCGTACGACTCGATCGCGGCGAAGGTGTACTCGAGCGCGGCGAGCGCGTCGCGGCCCGAGGCGCGGAGCTTCTCCTTCGGAACCCCGTTGGTCACATCCTCCAGGAATGCGTGGATCCGGTTCGGAAAGGTGGTTCCGAAGTCGGTCACGCCGCTCTCGGTGACCTCGGGCGGAGGCGACTGGCCGAGTCCAAGGTCCTGCGGTTGCGCCGCGTTCCCGGGGTCGGGAGCGGGCCAGTAGCTGATCTTCTCCACGCAGTTCTCGATGCAGAAGGTGCCCTTCGATCCGGCCACCTCCACGCTCCACCAGCCGCCGAGGCCGAAGGTGTAGTCGCCCCGCTGGCTCAGCAGGTAGCCGACCGCTCCGTTCTGGAACTTCACGTGGATGCTGTTCACGCTCACCATGAGATCGTTGGCGTTCCGTCGGAATCCGGGCCGATCGAAGAACGCCTGCACGTGCGTGATGTCGCCGCAGAAGTGGCGCATGATGCTGAACGGATGGTGGAGGAACGCCTTCACGTGGAAGTACGGGAAGTCCGCAGAGCGCGGCGCGTCGGAAGGCACGAAGCTCGCCTCACCGCCGGGGAAGCCCATGCGGTGGAGACAGTAGCCGAGCTCGCCGATCATCCCGTCGCGGATGTACTCGTCGGCCTTCTCCGCCGGTTGCGTGAAGTAGTGGTTGAGGTTGCAGCCGAGGTAGAGGTCGAGCTCGGCGGCCTTCGCGACCATCTCGCGCGCCTCGCGGATGTCGTTCGAAATCGGCTTCTCCACGAGGACGTGCCTGCCGGCCTCGAGCGCCTCCATCACCGGCTCGTAGTGCCAGCTCCCGTTCTCGTTCCCGCCGGTACAGACGTCCACGACGTCGAGCTCCTCGTTGCGCAGCATCTCGCGCAGGCTCCCGTACGACTTCACGCCGTGCTTCCCGGCGAGCTCGTCGGCCCGCTCCTTTCGGACGTCCGCGATGGCGACGAGCTCGGACAGGTCGTCGGCCATATGACTCGCCGCGTGATTCCCGCCGATCCCGCGCGCCCCTACGATTCCAGTCTTGAGTGCCATATCGATCTCCTACTCCTGTGCTACGTCAACGATCGTCCCGGTGCGCAGCGACTCGATCGCCGCAAAAATCACCCGCAGGCCCTTGAGGGCGTCCGCGCCCGACCCGTCTATCTCATCCGGCTTCGCGCCGTCGCGCACTTGCTCGACGAAGCGGTGCAGCCGCGCGCGAAAGGTGTCGTCGAAGCTCGCGTACCCGCCGAAGACCGGGTTGGTGTACACCTGCTTCTCCAGAGTCTCCGCCGGGTAGAGCGTCGCCTCGCGCCACATGTCGTCAATGACGAAGCGCCCCTTCGTGCCACCCACCTCGCAGCGCTCCATCGGGTGACCGCGGCCGAAGTCATAACTCGAAGTGAGGTTGCCAACCGCGCCCGAGGCGAAGCGAAGGTTGATCGACGCCGTCGACCAGATCGAGCGGCCGGGTGCCTTCGTCGCGAAGCACTGCACCGCTTCGATCTCGCCGCAGAAGTAGCGCAGGATGTCGACCGAGTGCGGGTTGAGCGCCTTCAGGTGGTAGACGTCGGTCTCCGGATCCTTGAACCGCCCGATCCACAGCGACATCCGCGCGAAGAGCTGCTCGCCGATCCGTCCCTCGTCGACCCACCGCTTCGCCGTGTAGGCCGCCGGGGTGAACCGATGGTTGAAGTCGCAGCCGAAGCAGAGGCCCCGCTTCGCCGCGTCCGCGACCATGTCGGCCGCGAGGTGCAGCTCGTTCGAAAGCGGCTTTTCGCAGAGGACGTGACACCCGGCCTCGAGCGCGACCATCGTCGCGGGGTGGTGGTCGGAGGCGTACTCGAAGCCGCCGGTCGCGACGCTCGCGACGTCGGGGGTGAGCTCGGCGAGCATCGTCGCCGCGTCGGTGTAGTGCGGGACGCCGAGCCGCGCCCCCGTCGCCTGCGCCCGCTCGGGAACGAGGTCGCAGACGCCGACGAGCTCGGCGACGTCGTCTGCGGCGTAGATCGTCGCGTGCAGGTTGCCGATCGGTCCCAGCCCGATTACGCAGACGCGCACGCGCTTCTCGCCGGCCATCAGGCGCCCCCGGCGGGTGCACCGCCACCGTCGCTCGACGCGCCGCCGCCGGCCGGCTTCGACTTGTCCTGCAGCTTCGCCGCGGCGCTCCTGCTGCCAATGTGCATCGCCTCGTACGCCTCCTCGCTGCTCTTGAAGGGCCCTGTCCCCTTTCCGTGCCAGTCCAGATTCGTCTCCATGGGGTTCGTGCGGCCGGTCTGCTGCTCGCGCCCGGCGATGTGCGCCTGCATACGCGCTTCCAGGTACGCGACGACTTCGGGCTCGTCTTCCGCGAGGTTGTGGTTCTCTTCCGGGTCGTTGACGAGGTTGTAGAGCTCCACCTCGGGCTTGCCGTGCAGGTCGGGCTCGAGCGCGTGGATGAGCTTCCATTCCGGCGTGCGCCAGCCGTGCTTGCGCATCCAGGTCGCCTCGGTGATGTAGAACTCGGGCTCCGGCGGCCGCTCGTCGTACGCGGCCGCCGCCGCGGCGCCCCGGATGCCGGGGCCGCCCGGGCCGTCGGCACCCGCGTCTGCCCGCCCCGCGGCCGCGCGCATCCACGGCACGAGGCTTCGCCCGTCGAAATCGATCTTCGTCTCGATCCCCATGAGCTCGAGCGCGGTGGGCATGAGGTCCTTGAGCTGGCACGCGCCGGGCACACGGGCTCCCGCGGGCACCACACCAGGCATCCGCAGGACGAGCGGCACGACGAGCGTGCAGTCGTAGAGCCCGTGGTGGTCGAAGTAGCACTCGTGCTCGTCGAGCGTCTCGCCGTGGTCGGAGGTGATCACGACGAGCGTCTCACCCTCGATCCCCAGGTCGCGGATCGACTGGAAGATGTTCGCGATCGCAGCATCCATGTACGCGACGGCGCCGTCGTACTGCGCGTTCTCGTACTCGGTGTCGGTGACGCCCTCGGGCATCCACGAGCGGAAGTAGTCGGCGAAGGGCGCGAACTCGAAGACCGGCTTCATCGACTCGTTGGACGGGTCGAACTCGTCGCCGTCGTAGAAGATGCGCTCGAACGGACGCGGCGGCAGGTACGGCGAGTGCGGGTCCATGTGCCGCATGAAGAGAAAGAACGGCTTCTGCCCGCCGGCGAGCCGCTTGAGCTCAGGGGTAGTGACGGCGTTCAGCGCCTCCGCCTTCGGGCTGCGGCCGGTCGCGTCCGACGCCCAGCCCTCGAACTGGAGGTAGTGGTCGAAGCCGCGCGAGGCGGGATTGCCTTCGAAGCCGACGCAGGTCGACTCGTAGCCGTTCTCGCGCAGTACCTCGGCAAGCGTCGTCACGCCTGAGTGCATGGGGCCCTTGTGCCGCAGCGCCACGACATCGGTCCCGAAGCAGTCCATGCCGGTGAGCATGGACGCGTAGCCGGGGGTCGTGGGGATGCTCGGGCTGAAGGGCTCCTCGAATACGGTTCCGCCCGAGGCGTACCGGTCGATGTGCGGCGTGGTGAGCCGATGGTAGCCGTAGAGGCTCATGCGGTCGCGCCGCAGGCTGTCTATGCCGATCAGGATCAGGTTTGGCCGTCCCATCTATCGTCCTCCCAGTGCCTTCAGGCACGCGTTCAGGTATCCATAACTCTCGGCTGCGATAATCGATACGAGCGGCAGCTCGTGATCCTTCGCGCCGATCACCTCCAGGCACACCGGCCCGTCGTAGCCGCCGTCGACCATCGCCCTGCAGTACGCGTAGAGGTCGATGTCGCCGCGGCCGCACGCCTGGTCGCGCGGCGTGCCCGGCCCCTGCTGGCGTCCCTTGCAGTCGCGGATGTGCACGTGCTTCACGCGCGAGAGCACCGCCGGTAGCGCCTCTTCCGGGTTCTCGTTCGCGCGATGGATGTGGCTCGGGTCCATGTCGATGCCGAAGGCCGGCGAGTCGATCTCTCTCATAGCCCGTAGCGTCGTGGGCGTGTCGTGGATCGCCGCCCCCACGTGCGCCTTCACGCAGAGGCTCACGCCGAAGCCCTCGGCGCGTTCGGCCGTCTTCGCGAGCGTGTCGATCGTCGCGGCGACGTCTTCCTCCACGCCGCTCTTCCCGCCTGGTCCCACGTTGACGACCGGGATCCCGATCTCCGCCGCCGCCTCGAAGGCGACGAGGAGACGCTCCTCGTCGAGCCGCGCCTCCTCCATGGAGAGGAACTCGATCCCCGCGTCTGCGACGATCGACTTGAGCTCACTCGCCTGTTCCTGCCACCGGTCGAGCTCGAGGTGCTCGCACATCCCGGAGATCGCGGAGATCTCCACCCCGTCGTAGCCGCACTCGGCGATGTACTTCACCGCCGTCGCAAAATCGTAGTCCCGGAAGAGGACACTGTTCACGCCCAGCTTGATCATGATCGCTCCTTATCGGCGCGTCGATCGGCGGAAGCCGCCTCGGCTTCCAGGACCCGGTCGCGCACCATCGTAACGTTATCTGCATTCACGTATTCGAGGATGAACGGCTTTCCCTCGGCGTGCTCGTGGTAGAGCGCGAGAAACCTCACCCAGTCGATCTCGCCGTCGCCGACGATCCGCCCCTTCGCGTCGTTGACCTTGCGGTCCTTGCCGTGGAGGTAGGCGATGTGCGGTGCGAGGTGCACGAACATCTCCTCCTCCGTGCTGTTCGCGATCAGGTTCGCCGGGTCGAGCAGGATCTGCGCGCGCGGGGAGCCGACTTCACGGACAAAATCGCGGGCGCGCCTGGCGCTCGGCACGACGTCGAGCACGCACGGCTCGAGCGCGACGACCAGGTCGTGGCGCTCGGCGAGGTCGCAGAGGCGGCGGAACGAGTCGACGAGCCGCGCGTAGTCGGCCTCGTAGGTGTCCGCGTTGATCCCCCGCGCCCCCGGTCGGAAGCCGCACTCGGTGGCGACGATGGGGACACCGTTGTACGCGGCGATCTCCATCATGCGCGCGAAGTAGGCGAGGTTCGCGTCGCGCTCCTCGTCGTCGGGCTCGATCAGGTTCGTGAACACGCCGAGAACCGGCACGTCGATGCCGGCGCTCCGGTAGGTCTCCACGATCGAGGCGCTGCGCTCGTCGGTCATCGCGGAGAGGTCGCTGCGGCCGTTGTAGACCCAATAGTCGGCGTCTGCGTTCCGGAAGCAGAGCTCGGTCGAGGTGAAGCCGCCCTCTGAGAGGAAGGCGGCGACCTCCGCGTTGGTGAGGTCGGGAAAGCTGCGCGACACGACGCCTATCTCGATCATGTCTGTCCTCCGAGCGCGTCCTCGAGGTACCCCAGAGCGCGCAGGTCGTCCTGAAGAAAACCGATGTCGCGATGCGCCGCATCGGTGCGCCATCGGCCTACCGCCTCCGGCTTCACCGGAACGCGGACGAGCGGAATCCCGAGGAACCGCTCGAGCCGCGTGAGCGTCGCATCCTGGTCGAGCACGAAGTCCTCGAACCGCACGTCTATCCATCGCGCCGGGCGGGGCGTGGCCGCGACGATCTCGCGCTGGTACTTCCAGCTCGCCGCGCGCATCTCGCGTACGTCCTCGGTGCGCTCGTACGGAACGCCGAAGTCGGCGAGGTCGTCGGTGAGGTGCTCCCCGGCGATCGAGTCGCGCGGATCGCGTACCCACGAGATGTAGTACGCGTGCGGGAAGAGCCGCACGATCCAGGGCAGAATGAGCGTCGTCTCGGGCAGCTTCCAGCCGCGCGGGCCATCGGCGTGCTCGAGCACCGACCGAGCGTACGAGCGAACGAGCCGCTCGAACGCGTCGTCGACCGGCGCCTCGAAGAGCGAGGTGAAGTCCCAGTCGGTTCCGCCGCGGTGCACGACGTGGCGCGCGGCGAGCCGGCACGCCGCGTAGAGATCTTCCGCCGGAACCAGGTCGTACGATCCGTTGAGGGTCTCGCCCATGAACACGCCGCTCTCGCAGAGCGTGCGCGAGATCGCACGGGTGCCGGAGTGCCCCCTGCCGATGACGATGACGAGCGGCTGGCCGCCGGCGCCGTGCGTGGTCATGCGCGCATGGTAGCCGACCCCGGGTGGTCACGCCTTCACGGAGGCGCCAAGAAGTAGCACAAAACCGCCAACAACGGGGTAGCCGGTGCGCGCGCGGCGGGTCGCAGCCGGCGGGTGGCGGCCGAGCAGGTCTACGCCAGCCGCAGCCCCTCCGGCACGAACGGCGAGAAGTCGTCGCCGTTCCCGGTAGCGAGCGCGGCGCCGGCAACGACCGCCGTAGCCGCGATCATCGCGCTGGCAGGCAGGTGACGCCTTGGTCCGGCGGCGTTGAACAGGCGCGCCGACTCCTGCGCTACCGCTGCCGTGAACGGCAGGACGCGGTCGGCGGTGACCGCGCGCATGAGATCGACCCCCTCCTCGTCAACCGGACCGCAGAGGAATTCGTACCAGGAGACGCTCGCGGTACAGAGGTCCTCGCCGACATCGGTCCACGTCGAAACGCGGGATGCCTCCTCGGTGTCGGCGATCAGCGCGCGAATGAGGTAGTTCGTGTCAAGCAGGATCATCCCGGCCCCACTCGGCGCGGTCACGCGCAACCTGCTCGAGATAGCGGTCCGCCTCGCGCGGATCGACCCGACGCGCGGCGCGGTACGACTCGAGCCGTTCTGCGACCGACAGCCCTTCGGCATCGGCATGCTCCTCCGCGATCTTCACCGCGCGCCTGACCACCTCCGCCTGCGAGACCTTCCAGCGACGCGAAAGACGGCGCAGACGATCGGCCGTGTCGTTGTCGAGCGCGAAGCTCGTACGGGTCTTTGCAATCGACATATCATAATTAGGTACGGTAACTACGTGGACGTCAGCTTCGTGGAGCTGCTGGTGGAGGCTACCGCGCCGCCGCTCCCCGCCGGTACGCGGTCGGGCTCACGCCGATGACCTGGCGGAACTGGCGCGTGAAGTAGTTGCTGTCGTCGAAACCCACGGCACCGGCGATCTCGGTGACCGGGAGCCCCGTCGCGCGCAGCAGGCGCGCAGCGTGCGCGACCCGAACGCGGAGCAGATACTGGATCGGCGTAGTTCCGGTGCCGAGCGAGAACTTGCGGAGCAGCGTTCGTTCGGACATCGCGACGACGTCCCGGAGGTGGGCGAGCTCGATCCGCTCGGCGTATCGACTCTCGAGGTATCCGATCACTCGCCCGATATCGGTGAGATCGCGGTGGCCCTCTCCTTCGGTGTCCGAGTAGGCGCGGCAGAGCAGGACGACGAGCTCGACGAGCAACGACACCGACGCCGCGACGTAGCCCTCGGCGCGCGCGGAGAGCTCGTGCTCGAGCCGCCGCACCAGCGCGCGCGTTTCCTCCATCACGACCGACGCGAGGCGCAACTTCCCGGTGAAGTCGAGCCGGCGACGCGCCCGTGGCTCGAGGTGGACGAACGCCTGATAGCTGGGCATCGCGGCGAGCGACGGTTCGCGTTCGAGCAGGAACCCCTCGTCGAAGAGCACGTTGACGATCTGGAGGCCCCGCGTGTTTCGGTAGCCGTGCGCGTGGTGAACGTCGATCACGAACGCGTCGCCGGGAACGATGGGGAACTGATGCTCGTCGAAGAGGTGGTCGCCCGACCCGTCGAGGACGATCACCAGCTCGGTGAAGTCGTGGCGGTGAACCCGGAGGTCCGATTGACTGAGCGAGAAGACGCGCACGGGGATGTCGGCGTCGCCGAGGAATCT
>CAZICD010000134.1:0-4628 GCA_964537725.1 uncultured Spirochaetaceae bacterium
GCAGACGGGGACGAGGCCGCCACCGAGCCGCCGGCCGAGCCGCTCGGGTGGGACGACGTCGTCTACTTTTCCGCCGACTCGGCCTTGCTGCTGCGGCCCGCGAGGCGTACACTCGACTCGTTCGCCCGAGCGCTTCCCGACGACGACGCGTGGACGCTCGAAGTCGTCGGGCACACGGCGCGGGTGGGGAGCGCGGCGACGTCGCAGGCGCTCTCCGAAGAGCGCGCGGAGGCGGTGGCCGACTACCTCCTCGAACGCCTCGACCCGGACCCGCGCTCGGTGGTGGTCCGCGGTATGGGCGCGCGCGACCCGGAGGCGAGCAACGCGACACCGGAGGGCAGACGGCTCAACCGGCGCGTGGAGATCTTCGCCCGCGAGAGGCAGTAATGGAACCAATCCGCATCGCATTCCTCGGCGCCGGCAGTCGAGCGAGTTACCTCTACCGTCGGCTGATCTCACAGATCGACGACGTCGAGCTCGTCGGCGTGTGGAGCCGAAGCGACTCGTCCGCTCGCGAGCTCGGCGAGAAGCTCGGCGTCCCGTGGTTCACCGACATGGCGAAGCTGAAGGACGAGACCGGCGCGCAGGCGGGGATCGTGACGGTGAGCTACGCGGCGAACGGCGCGGTGGGCGTGCAGGCGGTCTCGCACGGCTTTCACATCCTCACCGAGACCCCCATCGCGCACGACCTCGCGCAGGCGGACGAGATCATCCGCATCGCCGGCGAGCAGGGCGTGCACGTGGAGGTGGCCGAGCAGTTTCACCGCCGACCGCTCGAACAGATCAAGCTCATGCTCATCGAGGCCGGCGTCTTCGGCCGGGTCTACTCGTCGTTCAACGACTACGTCGGACACGGCTACCACGGCGCGAGCGTCATGCGCAGCTACCTCGGCTTCGACGCGAAGCCGGTGCGCGTGGTCGGATCGGTCCACGAGTATCCGCTCGCCACGCACTACTCCCCGAACACGGGCTCGATCGCCGAACGCGCGGAGACGCAGGAGCACGGCATCGTGGAGTTCGACGACGGGCGCACGGGGATCTTCCACTGGACGAGCGTCGGATACGACAGCGGACTCCGATGGTGGCGAGCGAGCCGATTCTACGCCGAGCGTGGCATGGGAGTGATGTACGGCACGTTCGAAGAACCGGTCATGGAGCTCACGTCGATGGGACCAGACCGGCACGGCCCGCGAAAGATCACGATCGTGCGCGAGCTCGAACGGGTCGACGGCGGCGCGCTCAAGGTCGTCCGGGCGCTCACCGGCGACCCCGACCTGCCCATCGTCGAGTGGCACAACCCCTTCGGCCGGCGCGAACGGGGCTGGAACCCGGTCTGGCACGACGACGAGATCGGCGTAGCCGGCTGCATCATGAGCCTCGTCGAAGCGATCCGGTCGGGCTCGCCCCCGAGTTACGGCGCCGCGCAGGCACGGCTCGACCAGGAGATCATCCTCGCGATCCGGGCCTCTGCCGATTCCGGTAATCAGCCGGTGTCGCTCCCGCTCGAGCGCTGAGCCGCCACCCTCGCCGCTCGAGCCGAATTCTCCCCTCGGCTGCAACTTTCCCGCCTCAGGGTGCCTCTGTCCCGGCAAGGAGTACCCCGCATGAAGTTTCTGCTCGTCTACCCCCGCACGCCCGACACGTACTGGAGCTACCGGTACGCGCTGCCGTTCATCGGCAAGAAAGCGCTCATGCCGCCGCTCGGGCTCGCGACGATCGGCGCGATGATCCCGGCCGGGCACGATCTGCGCGTCGTCGACCTGAACGTGGAGGAGCTCGACGAGGACGAGCTCCGAGAAGCCGATCTGGTGCTCGCCTCCGCGATGATCGTCCAGAAGCGCTCGCTGCTCGACGTGATCCGTCGCTGCCGTTCGGCCGGCACGGAGGTCGCGGTCGGCGGGCCCTACGCGACGAACTGCCCCGACGAGCTGCCTGACGCGGACTACCTCGTGCTCGGCGAGGGCGAGGTCTCCTTCCCGGAGTTTCTTGCCGACTACTTCGCCGGGACGCCGCGCCGCGTCTACGAGCGCACCGAGCGACCGGACATCACCACAAGCCCGGTGCCGCGCTTCGATCTGCTCGACATGGAGTCGTACGACACGATGCCCATCCAGTTCTCCCGGGGCTGCCCGTTCAACTGCGAGTTCTGCGACATCGTCCAGCTCTTCGGCCACCGCCCCAGGACGAAGACCCCCGAACAGTTCGTCCGCGAGATGGACGCAGCCTGGGCGACCGGCTTCACCGGCTCTCTCTTCGTCGTCGACGACAACTTCATCGGTAACCGCCGTGCGGTGAAGGCGCTGCTCGGCGAGGTCGCCGAGTGGCAAGCCGCGCACGGCTACCCGTTCAACCTCTCCACGGAGGCGAGCATCGACCTCGCCGAGGACCCGGAGCTGCTCGACGCGATGGTCGCTGCGGGGTTCAGCATGGTCTTCGTGGGGATCGAGACCCCCGTGGCCGACTCGCTCGAGTCGGTGGGCAAGAAGCAGAACCTGCGCGGCGACGTCGCGGAGAGCGTCCGGAGAATCCAGGAGCGAGGTATCGAGGTCACCGGCGGCTTCATCATCGGCTTCGACTCCGACCCGCCCGAGATCTTCGACCTCCAGGTCGAGTTCATCCAGGAGCTCGCGATTCCCACCGCGATGGTGGGGCTCTTGATGGCGCTGCCGCGAACGCAGCTCTACGACCGACTCGAAGCCGAGGGCCGGATCCTCTCGCAGGCGAACGGCAACAACACGCACGCGACGCTGCTCAACTTCGTCCCGCGCCTGCCGGCGGATGTGCTCGAGGCGGGGTACCGGCGCGTCCTCGAGCGCGTCTACGACCCGAAGCGCTACTTCGACCGCTGCCTCGAGCTCCTGCGACGCTATCCGCGGCGACCGACGGTCCGCACGCAGTCGGCGTCGGTGAAGCTACGCGAGATCACCGGATTCCTGCACTCGCTCGTGCGCCAGGCGTTCTCGCGTTACGGCCTCTCCTACCTGCGCTACCTCGTTCTGGGCATCGCGCGGCGCCCGCGGCTCATCGTTCGCGTCGTCACGCTCGCGGTGCTCGGTCACCACTACTTCACGATGACGAGGAAGACCGTACACGAGTCGCGCGAGCGAGCACGCGCCCGCGCCGTGGAGCGCCCGCAGCAACGGACGAGACGGGAGAGCGGCCGGACAAGCATGGAGCCGGCGGCCTCGACGCCGATGGCGCTCTCCGAATGACGCGTGCTACGATAGGGGGCACGTTCGCGACGGAGGGTACCGATGGGAGCTGAGCCTACGACCGCAGCGCAGGTAATGATCACGATCATTCCGATCGTGGGCATCGTCATGGGCAGCGTCATCATCTTCTTCTTCCTGTTGTGGCGACACAAGCAGCGCATGGAGCTCATTCGCCAGGGCAAGGAGCCGGCGGACGCCTTCGACGTCCGCTCGTTCAGCCTGCTCGCCGGGCTCATCGCAGGCGCGGTCGGCTTCGTGCTGACGATCTTCATCATGTTCAAGGAGGGGGCGAGCTACAGCCTGCTCGGCGGCCTGATCCCGCTGGGCGTGGGACTGAGCCTGATGGCCTTCTACCTGCTCAGCCAGAATGAGCGGAACCGGTGACGGCGGTCCGGTCGAACGGAGCGACGAGGAGATCGTCGACCGGGTCCGGGACGGCAGAACGGCGGAGTTCGCGACCCTCGTCGACAGATACCAGGGGCCTGTCCTCGCTCTCGGGCACCGGTTCTTCCGCCGGCGCGAAGACGCGGAGGATTTCGCACAGGAGGTCTTTCTGCAGGCGTTTCGAAGGCTGTCTACCTTCCGGGCAACGGGCCGATTCTACTCGTGGCTCATGCGGATCGCCTACACGCGGGGCACGCGCGTGCTGCGCCGTCGCGCCGACTACGAGGCGCTCGGGGAGAGGCCGATGCCGGATCCTGCTCCGGGCCCTGACGAGGCGTACGAACGGGCGGAATCGAGGCGGCTCGTGGTGGACGCGATCCGCGCGCTGCCGCGGCGCTACGCGGATTGCATCGGCCTCTACTACTTTTTCGAGCTCAGCTACCAGGAGGTGAGCGACGTGACCGGACATCCGCTGAACACCGTTCGCTCCCACATTCGGCGCGCCAAACGTGTGCTCGCCGATCGGCTCGGCGACGCCTTCGGGCCGCCGCAGAGCGGGGGTGCCCGATGACGTGCGAACGCGCGCGCGCGCGCATCCTCGAGCTCGACGCGCGGCGCGCCCCGACGGGCGAGCTCGCCGCTCACATCCGCTCCTGCGGGGAGTGCCGGGCCTTCCTCGCGCGCATGCAGCGCGTCGAAGCGGCCGCCGGTCTGGTTACCGCCGCGCCCGGACGCGCCGAAGCCGAGACCACTCGGCGACGCGCCGATTTCACCGCCCGCGTGATGGAGGCGGCCGCGTCTCGACCGCCGGCGGGCGAGCCCGCACCGCGCCCGGTCGGTCTGCGCGGCTGGACAGCCGGTGGAACGCTCATCCTCGCCGGTCTCGTCGCGATCGAGTTCAGCGACGTCGTCACGTGGCTGCGAGGCGCGTTCGGATCGGTCATCGACGTGGCGCTGGGCACGATGCTCGGCGTCGCGCTCACCGTCTACATCATGCTGCTCGTGGGGCTCAACCTGCGCGCCGTACGAAGG
>CAZICD010000134.1:4728-9302 GCA_964537725.1 uncultured Spirochaetaceae bacterium
TGGGCCTCAACGACCGGACCGTGAGCACCTACCGCACGAGGATCCTCCGCAAGCTGGGACTGGAAACGAACGCCGACATCGCGCGTTACGTCCATGAAAGCCGCCTTGCATAGGTCCTGAATCATTGTAGGCATTCTCACTACACGAAGTGTCGAGATCCTCTGATACGTCCCGGCTCGCGCCGGCGCTATGCTCGTGATCGACGTCCATGGGCGTCAGGGAGGATTCATGGGTACACGTTCATTCGGATTCGTCCGCGGTGTTGGCGGGCGGATCACAGTTATGACGGTCGCGATCGCGCTGGTCGCACTCGGCGCGGTCACGGTCATATCCGTATTGCAGTCATCGGGGGCTCTCAGCGACACGCAGACCGACCAGCTGCGCGCGGTCCGCGATATCAAGGAGGCGCAGGTCGCCTCCTACTTCGACGAGACCCGCAACGAGCTGAACGTCCTGTCGGACACAGTCGCCACGATTGAGCAGCAGGCGCTCGCCCAGATCGAGGGGCTCCACCTGGCCAAGAAGGAGGCGGTCGAGCGCTACTTCCGGACGACCCCGGAGGCGTACTCGGAGAGGGCCGACGGCGAGGTCGGAGCGCAATTGACCGAGCTGGTCGACAGCCGGGTCGGCATGGGAGCCACAGGAGAGACGTACCTCAGCGAGTACGACGGTGGAACATACACGCTGCGCAGCGACATCCCGATCACCGGCGGCGGCGACCTCGTCCACGGGACCGACGTAACCGACATCGCGCCGGAGTACATGAAGCGCGCGCACCGCGGGGAGTCGGGTCACGACATCCTGACCGATAGTGAGGGCACGCTCATCATGGCGGTCTACACGCCCATCGAGTACGGCGGAGCCAACATGGCGTTGGTGACGAAGAAGCATCTGGAGGAAGCGCTCACGGTGACGCTCGGTGGTTCGCAGCAGGACTACCTCACGCGATACACCGAACAACTCGGCTACTACGACCTCTTCCTCATCCATCCGGACGGAGAGATCTTCTATTCGGTCGCGAAGGAAAGCGACTACCAGACCAATATCATTGACGGCGAGTTCGCGGACTCCAGCCTCAACGAGGCGGTGACCGAGACGGTCACCAGCAAGGAGTTCGGCTTCGGCGACTTCGCACCCTACGAGCCCTCCGGCGGAGAGCCGGCGTCCTTCGTCGCCGACCCGATCATGGACGGAGGCGAGGTCGACTTCATCGTCGCGCTCCAGATGCCGCTGGAGGAGATCAACGCGATCATGAACGAGCGCACCGGCATGGGCGAGACCGGCGAGACCTACCTCGTGGGCCCGGATCACCTGATGCGATCGGACTCGTTTCTGGACCCTCAGTACCACAGCGTGAGCGCTTCGTTCGCGAATCATGAGACGGGCAGCGTGAAGACGGTCGCAGCGGAGCAGGCACTCGCCGGCAACACCGATGCGCAGGCCGTCGTCGACTACACCGGCGGCGAGGTACTGTCGGCGTACTCTCCGGTCGACGTATACGACACGACCTGGGCGATCCTCGCTGAGATCAACGAGGCGGAGGTGATGGCGCCGGTCAACCGGCTCGTCTGGTTCGTCGTGGGCAGCGCGCTCGTCGTGATCGTGCTCGCGATCGTCGCCGCGGTCCTCTTTTCGCGCAGCCTCTCGAAGCCCATCACGACGCTCGCCTCGGGCGCCGATCGGCTCTCTATTGGAGACATCCGTCTCACCGGCGTGAAGGAGACGGAGATCGAGCGGATCAACGCGCGCTCGGACGAGCTGGGAACGATCGGCCGTTCGTTCACCGATCTGATCGAGTATCAGCGGGAGAAGGCGGAGATAGCGCGGGAGATCGCGTCGAAGAACCTGGAGATCGACGTCTCAACGGCCTCGGAGCAGGATGTGCTGGGCAACGCGTTCCGCGACATGGTGGAGGCGCTGAACGACCTGCTGGGACAGACCAAGGACTCCGTGGACCAGGTCTCCGCCGGCGCGTCGCAGGTGTCGCAGGCGAGCCAGGAGCTCTCCCAGGGCGCTACCGAGCAGGCGAGCTCGCTCGAGGAGGTCTCCTCGTCGGTCACCGAGATCAACAGCCAGTCCCGACAGAACGCCGACCACGCCGCCGAGGCGAGCAAGCTCGCGAAGGAGGCGCAGCAGAACGCCGAGGAAGGCAACACGAAGATGGAGGAGCTCAAGGGCCTGATCGCGAAGATCGCCGGCTCGTCCGAAGAGACCAAGAAGGTCGTCAAGGTCATCGACGACATCGCCTTCCAGATCAACCTGCTCGCGCTCAACGCGAACGTCGAGGCGGCGCGCGCCGGGAAGTACGGCCGCGGGTTCGCAGTCGTCGCCGAAGAGGTGCGAAACCTCGCGAGCCGCAGCGCCGAGGCGGTGCAGGAGACGACCGGCATCGTCGAGGAGTCGGTCCGAAACATGGAATCCGGCACCGAGGCGAGCGAAGTCACCGCGCAGCAGCTCGACGCGATCGTCACCGGCGCCCGTCGGGTGACCGAGTACCTCGACGACATCGCTGCGGCGAGCAGCGAGCAGGCCGACGCGATCAGCCAGGTGACCGAAGGTCTCGACCAGATCGATCAGGTCACGCAGGCGAATACGGCGAGCTCGGAGGAGAGCGCGTCTGCAGCGGAGGAGCTCGCCTCGCAGGCCGAGCAGCTCCGTGCGCTCGTCGCCGAGTACCGGATCGCGCATCACGACGAGCAGTCGCCGCTGCGCATCCAGCAGGGCGCGGGCTCCAACAACGGTAACGGGGCCGGCAACGGCTCGAGCACCGAGCACGAGAACCGCTCGCTCGAGGGCAACGAAGAACCGGCCCGCCTCGGTGGACCGGCGCACGAACCGGAACACGCCGGCGCGCGCTCCTGAGGCGCGCGCTCCCGGGGAGCGCAATCACGACGCGGCGGCGGGGCGCTGCCTCGCCGCGTCAGCGTCGGTCACGGGCGACCGGCGTCTCGCGACGCGATGACCCTTCGGGCTCGCGCGCGTAGACGGTCGTACCGTCCACCATGGTGAGATCCACCGTGAGCTCGCGAATGATCGCGGGATCGACGGCGGTGGGATCGGCCGACAACACGACGAGGTCCGCCAGATAGCCGGGGCGTATGCGCCCCTTTTCGTGTTCCTTCCACTCGGCGTAGGCGCTGCCCGCGGTGTAGCACCCGATCGCCTCGTCCACACCGATCGCTTCCCCGTCGGTACGGTTGACCGCGAGATGAATGCCGAACAACGGATCGTAGGTCGCCTCGCCGGGGTAGTCCGATCCGAACGCGAGCGGCACCCCGGCGTCGAGCAGCGAGCGAAACGGGTACGCACGCGCGGCCCGCTCCTCGCCAAGAAGCCGCCGGTCCTTCTGCGGGTCGGCGGCCGCGTGGGGCTGAGCGCTGACGATCATGCCCAGGTCGCGGATACGCGCGATGTCGGCAGGGTCTATGAGCTGGCCGTGCTCCACGCGCAGGCGGAGCCGACGAACGCGCTCGCGGTCGCTCACCCGCGAAGCGGCCTCCACGTACGCGGCGGTCGCGGCGTCGCCGATCGCGTGCGCGGCGACCTGCCGGTTGCCGCGCACCGCACGCCGCAGCCTCGGCTCGATCGCGTCGGCGTCCATGCCGTGCCCCCGGGTGTCCGGACGATCGGCGTACGGCTCGAGCAACCACGCCGAATGCGAGGAGAAGGCCCCGTCCCAGAAGTACTTGCGCGGTCCGCGCGCGTACCAGTCCTCGTTGAAGCGATGGAGCGAGAACCAGAAGTCGAGCAGGGGAACCTTGCCGAGCGACCAGCACTGGATCCGGGAGGTGAGCCCTCCCCGCCGGTGCAGGCGGCGGATCTCGCCGAGCGTCACCGGCCACCACGTGTTGTCCTGCACGCTCGTGATGCCGTGCTCGGCGAGCCGCTCCATCGCGACGGACAGACCCGCGCGGACGGCGTGCCGGTCGCGCATCCGCGAGAACCAGAGGCGCTTGAGACGGGGGTTGTCGCCCGGTTCGCGCAGGATCCCGGTGAGCTCGCCCGACTCGTCCCGCTCGGCCCCGCCGATTCCCCAGTCCGCGCTGGCGCGCGTCAGCTTCAGCAGGCGCAGCGCGGCGCTGTTGAGCCAGGCTCCGTGGCCCGAGAACTGGATGAGGATGACCGGACGGTCCGGGAGAACCGCGTCCAGGTCGCGCCGATGAGGGTCGGGACAGGTTGGATAGTCCCACGCGAACCCGAGAATGGGCCGACGACCGGGGTGCTGCCGGTCGTACTCGACCACCCGGTCGAGGATCTCGGCCCTGGACAGACCCGACAGGTCGATCTGGGTCTCGCGCATCCCGAGATTCGCGAGGTGAAGGTGCGCGTCGTTGAAGCCCGGGAGGAGCGCGCGACCGTCGAGCTCGACGACGCGGGCATCCGGCGATGCGGCGGCGGCGACATCGGACTCGTCACCAACGGCGACGATCCGTGAGCCGCGCACCAGCACGGCCTCGGCGCGTGGTTGGTCCTGGTCGACGGTCAGGACGGTTCCGCCGCGAAAGAGCGTTTCGTTCATCGAGCATAAGCTACTGACCGGAACGCTCGGCGTGCAAACGGCTGCAGGGCGGCCG
>CAZICD010000135.1:0-9178 GCA_964537725.1 uncultured Spirochaetaceae bacterium
CACTGACCTCCGTAGAGGAGATGGTTCCTCATTGCGCCCCCAGCCCGGTGAGAATCTGCTCGACATTGTAGCGCACGAAGTCCAGGTACGTATCCCCCCGCTCGCCCGGTGCGCTCAGCGAGCCGGTGAGCGTGGGCAGGATCTCGATCGGCCTGCCGACTTCGTCTGCGACCGTCTGCGCGAGTCGTTCCATGCTGCGCGACGCGGTGCGTCCCACGAGGATCGTGCGGACGTCTTCCTCGCGAATCACCTCGACGAGGCGCGCCACTTCCTGCGCCGAGGGCTCGGCACGGTCGGAGGTCCCCGGTACGATCGTCCCCACGGTCTCGAAGTCGTACTCGTCGGCGAAGTAGGAGAACGATTCGTGGTCGAGTACGAGCTTCCGTCGCGATGAGGGGATCGATTCGACTTCGCGGCGGATGTATCGGTCGAGCTCGCGGAGCTCCTCGCGGTAGCGGTTCGCGTTCGCCTCGTAGGTTGCGGCGTTCGCCGGATCGGCGCTGCCGAGGATCGACTCCATATTGTCGACCCAGACGAGGACGTTGTTCGGGTCCATCCAGACGTGCGGGTCCACCGCGTGGTCGTGCCCGTGGTCGTCGTGGTCGTCGTGGTCGTCCTCGGCGTCGTGATCGTCATCGTGGTCATCGTCGTCGTGATCGCCTTCGATCGGCTCGACGCCCGCGGAGACCGGCACCACCGGGCCGCCGGCCATCCGGTCGACGTCGTCGAGCAGGTCGGTCTCCAGCCCGAACCCGTTCGTGAAGACGAGGTCGGCTCGCTCGAGCTCCCTGAGGTCGCTCGGCTGCGGCTCGTACGAGTGGGGATTCTGGCCCACGTTCATGAGGACCGTGACGTCGGCGGCGTCGCCCGCGACGTTGCGCAGCACGTCGCCTACGATCGTGGTGCTCGCCACGAGGTTCAGCCGCTCGCCCTCGTCGACGAGCCTGCCGACTTCGGGAAGCGCCTGCGCTTCGATCGCGCCGTGATCGTCGTCGTCATGACCGTCGTGATCGTCGGCCGACGACTCGGCGGCTCCGCCGGCCCACGCCAGAATCGGTGCCGCGAGGAGAACGAGGACAGTCTGCAGGTATCGATACTTCATTGATGGGCTCCTTATCGTGTGGCCGGTTCGTGATCGCAGACGAGATGCGCCTCGTGGCACGTCTCGCACTGCTCGACGTGATGGTGCTCGGTGAACTCGTTCCAGTGGTCCTGCTGCGCGACGGTGAGAATGCCGGTGCCGCGGCAGACCGGGCACGTGTTGCCCAGCGCGGCGAGGATCGCGTCGCGAATGAAGGCGCTGCGGTTCTCGATCCCCGCGAGCGCCTCCGCGAGATGCTCATCCACCTTGAACGTGATCACCTCTTCCTTTCGTCTCGGTGTCGCCATCCGGGCCTCCATCGGCAGTATTACGAAGTAATATCATCCTCCACCGGCGCTCGCGTCAAGCCCGCCGCGCGCGGCTGCAGGGTAGTGCCGACTGCCGTGCTCCGGGAGTACCTTGTGGCCATGCGATTTCCGAGCTCGATAGTCGTGATTGCGCTCCTGCTTCTGCCCTCCGTGAGTGTGGCGCACCCCCACATGTGGATCGACGCGGGCGTGGATCTGGAGGTCGACGGCGGAGGCGTGGCGGCTGTCGATGTGGAGTGGACCTTCGACGAGTTCTCCAGCGCCGATCTCATCTTCTCCTTCGACGAGAACCTCGACGGTGCGCTCTCGCGCGCGGAGATCGCGACGATTCGAAGCGACGCGTTCGCTCACCTTCATCAGGTCGACTACTTCCTCGTGGCCTTCGCGGGTTCCGATCGGCTCGAGATGCCCGCGGCGGACGAGTTCACCGCGCGCATCGATGACGGGCGACTCGTCTACGTCTTCCGCGTCCCGGTCCGTATCGGCTGGGACCGGATGGAGGACCTGGTCGTGGGACATTTCGATCAGAGCTACTACATCGATTTCCTGACCGAATCGCGGAACAGCGAATACGGCGGGCAGGGCCGCCGCGTGGTCGTGGGCGAGGAGACGCTGCGGCTCGCGAGCGACGGATGGGGCACCGTGCGCGTGCCCGCGCTTCGCCTGGAGGAGCGGTGAGCCGCCGCGTTCTCGCCGCGCTCGTCGCTGCTGTCCTGCTCGTGAGCGTTCCGGCGCTCGTGTTCGCGCAGAACCCGCTTCGCGGCGGCGGCAGCGGCGACGAGCAGGCGCAGCTCTACGACGGGCCGGTCCCGCGCTTCATCGTCGAGTGGTCGAGGGCGCTTCAGCAGGCGATCGCGTCGCTGAGTCGCCGCGTCCTCGACGGTGAGTGGATCGCGGCCGTGAGCGCATTCCTCCTGTCGATCGTATTCGGCGTCGTCCACATCGCCGGGCCGGGGCACGGAAAGGTATTCGCGGTCTCGTACTTCGCGGGGCGCGACGCGCGTCCCCGCGACGGCCTCGCGTACAGCGCCGTCGTCAACGCGGTGGACAGCCTGTCGGCGGCGCTCGTCGTGATGGTCGGCTACGTCGCCCTCCGTGCCGTGCTGCCCGAAGCCCGCGACCAGGCTCCGCGCATCCTCCAGCTCGTGAGCTACGCGCTCATCGTGGTCTTCGGGGTGGCGCACCTCGTCGGGCATCTGCGCGGCTCGCACGAGCACGGAGATGCCGATGGGCACGGCCACAGCCCCGAACCGGCCCTCCTCGGTGCGTCGGCCGGGGATGACGGTGCCGCCACCGTCCGCGGTGCCGCCACCGATCCCCGTGTCGCCACCGAGCGCGGCGTCCGCCGCAGGCCCCCGTGGCTGCTCGCGGTGTCGGTCGGGCTCGTCCCCTGTCCGGTGAGCACGATCCTGCTCGTCTACGGGGTTGCCAACGACGTCGTCCTCCTGATGCTGCTCATGGTCGTCGGCGTTTCGGTCGGCGGGTTTCTCACCATGTCCGTGATCGCGATCGCCGTCATCACCGGCCGATCGACCCTGCTCCGCGCGGTACGCGGGCCGACCGCTGCCCGCGCCGCCACGATTCTCGAGTACTCGGCCAGTGGCGCGATCATCGCGCTCGGTGCGGTTCTGCTGCTCTCCGTGCTGTAGGCGGCGGGACGCTATCCGCGGTAGTCGGCGATCCTGTTCACCAGCTCGACGCGGTTTCGAACGCCGCACTTACGGTAGACGTTGTAGAGGTGCGCCTCCACCGTGCGCTGCGAGATGAACAGCTCCTCGGCGATCTGCGAGGCGGTACGGCCGCCAACGAGGATACCGAGGATCTCGGCCTCCCGCGGCGTGATCCCGTGGTCGTTGATGAACGCCGGGGGGACGGGCTCGGATGCCTCGCGTCCGCCGAGCCAGCGCGCGCTCACGACCATCCCGATCACCGCCCAGCCGAATACGAAGATCGACCCGCCCATCACGTTCGCCTGGATCGACCGTTCCGGGGGAAACAGCGCCGGCGCGGCGATCGTGAGCGCGGCAAGGATCGTGTAGCCCACCGCAGAATAGAGGATCACCGGGATCATCGGGCGGGCCGGGCTCGCCCGGTTCGTGCGCACCGCGGCGAACGCGGCCCACGAGAGGATCGCGAACGCGACGTTGAAGGCGATAGAGGCGGCGCGCGCGAGCGGGGCGATCCCGAAGAGCATCACGAGAAGCATCGCCAGCGCGAGCGCCGCGTCGGCAGAAATCACCCAGGCGCGGATGCGGACGACCGGCGCACGGGTCGCTACCCGGAGGAAGAACATCGGCCCGAAGTAGGCGATGACGACCGAGACCGCCACGCGTACCCACGCGAAGGCGAGGACGAGCTGTGGGAGCGGGCCGCTGAGGTAGACCTGCTGGAAGAAGACCCAGCCCGCGAAGAGCACCCACAGGCCGTAACTCAGCGCGTACACCAGATAGTCCCGCAGCCATGCAGCGCGGTTCCGTGTGTAGACGACGTAGGTCAGACCCGCGGAGGCCGACATGACCGCGAAGCTCACGATGTCGAACCAGAGGACGAGCTCGTTCACGTCGCCTCCGGCGTGTCCAGCTCCAGGACGCGGCCGGCCGCTCTGGCCTCGCGATCCTTGCGGGCACCGATCGCGATGCCGACTGCGAGCCCGATGGGCAGTCCGATGCCGATGAACGCCGTCTGGTCGATCGCGAACGCGAACGCTACGCCGATCGGCAATCCGAACGCGCTCATGCCGAGCGCCATCCATTGATTCTGGTAGTGATCCGGGAGCACGAGACCGTGCTGCTTCTCCAGGTGCTCGAGAAGCTTTCCGTACACCGCGCGAACGCTTCGCGCGTCCGACTCGCGCGCCGCGCGCTCGAGCTCATCGACGAACGGTGAGACCTCGTGCATGGCAAAGCCGCGTCTGCGAAGCGCCGCGAGCAGACGCGCAGCGTCACGGAACCGGCGCTCGTACCGGGCCGCCGGTGCGGCATCGGCCTGCGCCCGCAACCTGCGCTCGATGGGCTGATCGTCGTCCATGGGGCGAGTATACCTTGATGCGCCCAGACGGAAAGCCCCCGTCGTCCCGGGGGCTGAGCGCTGCGGCGTGATCGCCGACGGTCCTGGGGTCGTCGTCGACGACGAGGATCGTGGACACACGTCGATCGTACTCATTCGCGAAGCGATTCAGCAAGCGCTTCGATGGTCGCAAACCGGTTGCGGCTGTCCTCCGCCTCGAGCTCCCAGACGAGCCGGCCCGACTCGGACGCGATCCGTACGAGGGGCGAACGCTGCGTCGCGGTGCCCGCGGACGCGTCGTCGCCGGGAGCTGCGCCATCCGGGGCGACGGCGGTCACCGGCCTGCCGATTCGCTCGATCGCGTGCGCCGTCCACTGCGCCGGCAGCCCCTCGCCGACGAGCCGCACCGGAGCGCCGGTGGGGTGGGGGAGGCGGAACGAGCCGCTCGCCGGGTCGAAGCGGAGCGCCGGGTCAGGGAAGAGCGACTGGAGAGCTCCGCTGAGGACGAGATCCTCCGGGCTGCCCAGCTGGAGCGATCCGTCGGCGGCGATGATGACCAGGACATCCGCGGTACGGAGCACGAGCTCGACGTCGTGACTGGTCGTCACGATCAGCCGGTTCGTCGTGTGCGCGATCCGGCGCAGCGTGCTCATGATCGACGCGCGCGCGGCGACGTCGAGAAACGCCGTCGGTTCGTCGAGGATCATGACGTCCGCCGCCTGGGCGAGTGCCCGCGCGACGGCGGTTCGCTGTCGCTCGCCGTCGCTGATCTGTGCCATCCACCTGCCGCGCAGGCCGGCGATACCGGTCTGCGCGAGCGCATCGTCCACCGCCGCGTGGTCGGCGGCGGTCAGCCGGGCGAGCAGACCCGTGTAGGGGTGACGGCCCAGCTCGACGAATCGTTCGACCGTGAGGTAGCCGGGGCTGTCGAGGTGGGTCAGCACCACGCTGAGCCGGCGCGCCCGCTCGAGCGCGTGCATGTGCTCGATTGGCGAACCGGCAAGGATGACTCTGCCGGCAACCGGCGGGAGGAGCCCCGCGATCGTACGCAGCAGGGTCGTCTTGCCCGCACCGTTGGGACCGATGATGCAGATGAACCGTCCCCGTCGCATTTCCAGGTCGACACCTGTGAGGACCGTCCGTCCGGTCCGCTCGTACCCGCATTGCAGCCCGATCGTCTGCAGCTGCGCCGCACTCGCCGCCGCGCTCACGAGAAGCTCCCCTGCAGCCCACCGCGTCGCACGACGACCCAGATGACGATGGGCGCGCCGATCAGCGCCGTCACCGCGTTCAGCGGAAGCGTGATCCGCACGCCCGGAAGCGACGCGGCGAGGTCGGCGACCACGGCGGTGAGCGCCCCCAGAAGCACCGTCGTGGGCATGAGAATCCGGTGATCGGCGTCCTTCAGAAAAGCGCGAGCGAGGTGCGGCACCGCCACCCCGATGAACGCGATCGGGCCGCAGAACGCCGTCACGATCCCGGCGAGCATCGCGGTTACACCGATGATCGACACCCTGACCAGACGGACCCGCACGCCCATGCTCGACGCGTAGCCTTCGCCGAGCAGCATCGCGTTCAGCGGTTTCAGGAGGAGCACCGTTAGCGCGAGCCCCACGCCCACGACCCCGGCGATGATGGGCAGCTGGCCGCTGGTCACTCCGCCAAAGCTGCCGAAGGTCCAGTTGATGTAGCTCTGGATCTCCTCCGGGATGCTGAAGTGCATGAGCACGCTGACCCCGGCGTTGACCGCGTAGCTGAAGAGTACGCCCAGCACGAGGAGCGTGAGGGCGTTTGCCACGCGCGTGCTGACGAGCAATACCACACCCAGCACCCCGGCCGACCCGGCGATCGCCGCGACCGCGATCACCGCGTCGCCCGCCGTCCCCACGGCAGAGAGGAGGCCGCTGCCGGCGACGAGGCGCGCGCCGAGCGAGCTGCCGGCGAGCACGACGAGCGCGACGCCGAGGCTCGCCCCGGCGTTGATGCCCAGCACGAAGGGGCCGGCCAACGGGTTTCGGAAGAGCGTCTGCATGAGCAGACCGCCGGCGGCCAGCCCGGCACCGGCGACGAGCGCGGTGAGCGCACGGGGGAGCCGGAACTCGAGCACGATTCGCTGCCACACCGCCTCGCTCGCGGTGCCCCCGAAGAGGATCCGCAGCGACTCGCCCAGCGGAATCCGAACGGAGCCGAGCACGAGGTGCGCCGCCACCGCAGCGAGGAGCAGGAGCGACGCGCTCACGATCACGAGACCGTGGCGCGTCGCCGCCGGAGATCGGCTCACCTGAGTCTCTGGTAGTAGTAGGGCTCGTAGTCGGGGACTACCTCGGGATGGAGCGCCCAGATCAGATCGTTGAGGATGATGTGCGGGTTGAGCGCGCCGGACTCGAAGTAGTCGTTACCTCCGCCCGGACCCATGCGACGGTTGTTGTTGAAGAGCATACCGTTCTCGAACGCGGCGAAGTTCGTGAAGCGTTCGTCCTCGGCGGCCGCCTGCTCGAGACTCGACCACGTGCCGGTGTTGATCCAGGCGTCGGCGTCGCCGGCCTCTGCGTACACCGATTCAATGTCGAAGAACAGCGCGCCGGTGGAGTCGTCGTCCGCCCAGACGTAGCTGCCGCCGGCGTCTTCGATGAACTGCGCGGCGTAGCTCGCGCCGCCGGGCACGGCCCAGCTCCCCTGGTACGGGGCGTTCGCGAGAACGGTCGGCCGGTCGGATGTGTCGGATGCGAGCGCCGTGAGCCGATTGTAGTCGCGTTCGATCTGGGCGTAGAGGTCGAGCGCGGACTCCAGCTCGCCGTAGAACAGCGCTGTGAACAGAACCCACTCGGCGCGGCCCAGCGGCGAGGTCTCGGCCCAGTCTCCGGATACCACCACCGGCAGCCCGGCTTCCTCGAGCACCGGCTGCGCGTCCCAGTCGCCGCCGTAGCTGTTGACCATGATGATGTCCGCGTCGAGCGCGAGAAGCCGTTCAATGTCGACGTTCGGTCCGGAACCCACCTCCACGATGCTGCCTTCATCGTTCATGTCGTGGACTCGCGGCGAGTAGGCGTACGCGACCGAGTCCACCGCGGCGAGCGAATCGAGCCCGCCGATCGCGGTCAGATGGGGCAGGAACGTCGTCGACATGGTGACGATCGATTCGACGGGCACCGGCACGACGAGATCGGCATCCTCCACCTCGGGCCGCCCGGAACCGCGGGGATAGAGCACGTAGGTGAGCGCGTCGTCCTCCGTTGCCGCCTGCCAGGGACGCGTCACGGTTACGACGGTGATCTCGCCCGAACGCACCGCTTCGAACCCGGTCGCGTTGCGCGCGACCTCGGCGATGGGCTCTCCGGTTGCCACGAGTCCGTCGACCGTAGTCGGATCCGGGGCTTCGGGCGACGAACCCTCCGCGACCTCCTCCACGCCGGTTGCGCCGGCCGTGGTGGCTGCGACGAGAGCGAAAACGAGCACGATTGTGATGATTGAAGAGATTCTCTTCATCCTTCCCTCCGAAGGTGAGTCTGGATTCGTTACAGGCAGGTCTCCTGGCTTCCGGGTCGAACGACGCTCCCAGCCTTCCCGGGACCAGTCGTCCCAGTGGCCGAGCAGAGAGCATCTTCCCGGTTACAGTAGCGGGGGCTGCGACGGACTCTCACCGTCTTCCCTTTTCACAGCCGTCCTTTCGGCGCGGCTACACCTGTACCGTGTGCGACGGAGTATACACGGTCCTCCAGGCCCCTTCAACCATGCCGATGTCGCGGCGGCGGCAGGTGCGGACTCCGGCGGCGTCAGGTTGTACCTTAAGCACATGCGCACCCGCCGACGCCTGTTTGTCGCTGCCGTGTTCCTCATCGTGGCGGTGATCGCTGCCGCGGTCTTGACCGGGTCCCGGACCGCATCCGCCGCCCATCGCGACGCGTACGATGCCGCGGACGCCGGGACGTCCGAGCAGTCCGGGGGCACATCGACATCCGGCGAGTTACCCGGTGCGCGCGAGATTGCGGCGATGGCGGCCGCGTACCCGGAGCGCATCACCGATACGGCGGTCCGCGACGGCGAGTGGGCGCTCGAAATGGACGGCGCGTGGTACTACTGGGCGGCAGGCCGGCTCCTTCCCGACGAACTGCGCGATGACGCCGAGTCGTACGCCTCGCTGCGTTTCTACCGCTATCGGAAGGGCCCGGCGCGCATCCGCGCAGTCGACGGCGAGCTGGAGCGGATTCTCGAGGAACGCACGGAAGTCCAGGCCTCCGGCGAGACCGATGCGCGCGAGCGGTTCAACGATTTCCTCGATACGCTCTATCAGATATCCTCCCGCAACGACGCCGAGTACACGGTGATCCGCATCGAGTTCCTCGGCAGCGCGACCCGCGTTCATCCGCTGCTCGTCGAGCCGCTGGAACGCGTCGAGCGGACGATACGGGCGCTCGTGCCCCACGAACCCGAGGTCGCCGACTTCGTACGCGAGCTCGACGCGGTTCACGGCTACAACTGGCGAACTATCGCCGGCACCGTACGTCGCAGCTACCATAGCTACGGCGTGGCCGTCGATCTCGTTCCGCGTTCCTACGCGGGCAGCTGGCCGTACTGGCTGTGGGCCGCTCAGGGCGGGATCGAGCGATGGTGGGAGCTGCCGCTCGAATCGCGGTGGCAGATCCCACAGCTTGTCATCGACGCGTTCGAGGAGCAGGGCTTCGTCTGGGGCGGCAAATGGCTCTTCTTCGACAACCTGCACTTCGAGTACCGTCCCGAGTCCATTCTGATGGCCGGTACAGCC
>CAZICD010000136.1:0-9134 GCA_964537725.1 uncultured Spirochaetaceae bacterium
CGGGGGATCTGGGCGTGATCCTGGAGTTGCTGGATATCGACTAAGGACTGGTGCCGAAATTGTCGGCGGTCGTGCGGCCCGAGCCTGGCGTCGGGCCGACGCTCACCCGAGAAACCCGTACAGGCTCGTCAGCGTGCTGATCAGCACGAAGCCCACATCGATCAGCCACGTCTGACCGCGGAAACGCCATGGATTCTTCGTTCGTAGTACTACACTAGGGGCGGAGTGTGGATGGTGCTTCGCAGCACCGCGATTTGACGCTCGTACGGGCGCGTGCGTAGACTGAACGTATACTTGTACACGTGTACAAAGGAGGATTCTATGCTGAAGGTTTTCGCACGAATCACCGTGGCGCTTCTCGTGCTCCTGCTCGCGGCGAGCCCCGTGCTCGCGTCCGGGGGTGCCGAAGAGGGCGCCGAGGGCGAGGACGAGACCATCGAGCTGAGCATGTACGTGCGCTATCGCGACGAGGAGTCGCAGATTCCGTACGACTACGCGATGGAGGCGTTGCAGGAGACCTATCCGAACGTCGAGATCGAGCACGTCCAGCAGGGGCCGGATCCCGGCCAGGAGCTGCGCACGATGGCCGCGTCGAACACGCTGCCGGACATATTCGACGCACGGCTCGACGTTCTGGACGTCTTCATGGACTCGGGCGACGCGATGGTGCTGAATGAGTACGTCGAGGAGTTCGGCTACGAGGAGAAGATGCTTCAGAGCGCGATGAACACGCTCTACCACACCGACGGCAACGTCTACGCGTTCCCGTTCGTGGGAAACGAGTTCTTCCTGCTGTTCATCAACCGCGCTCTCTTCGAAGAATACGGAGCTCCGATCCCCGAGACGTTCGCCGAGTTCGAGGAAGCGGTCGAGATCTTCCGCGAGAACGATATCGTTCCGGTGTCGCTGTTCGGCGGGCAGAGCTGGCTGACGGTGTCCACCTACGATGCTTTCGCGACGAGGTTTGAGCCGAAGGGCATCCTGGGCCTCGACCAGGGCACGACGTCGATCACCGACCCCGCGTACCTGCGGGCAGCGGAGGTCATGTACAACCTCATCCAGAACGATTTCACCGCCCGCGGCGTGACGACGATGGAGTACGACGAGGCGCGTTCGCTCTTCTACGAGGAGCGGGCGGCGATGTTCATGAACGGCCATTGGGAGATCACCGATTCGACCGATGCGCTCGGCGATGACGTGGACTGGATCCCCTTCCCCATCCACCCCGACTATCCGGAGAACCGCATGGCGTTCCCCGGCGGCGGCGGCATCGGCGGGTTCGCGGTATCCGGAAACACCGACTATCCCGAAATGGCCGCGCGAGTTGCAGCGCTGTTCGCGGAGAAGTACGCCGAAGCGCGCGTGAAGTTCCGCGGCAACCCGATCGTCGCGCTCGACGTGGACGTAGAGTCGGACGTCGAGATGGCGCCGATGATGCAGAAGCTTTCTGACATGCTGCCGGACGTGAAGAGCAACACGACGTTCGCGTGGGGCATGCAGAACGCGAGCGGCAAGGTGGCGCTCGAAGACGCGACGCAGGAGTTCCTTGCGGGGTCGATGTCTCCTGAGGAGTTCATCGAAGGCGTTGAAGGCGAGTTCTAGGCGACTCATACACGCTCGGCGGGCCCTTCGGGGCCCGCCGTTCGTTTCGGGGTGACAAGGAATGAAGACGATATTCCACAATCGACCGGCGACGATCCTGTTCGCCGCACCGGCGCTCCTCGTCGTAGGCGGGCTGATCCTGTATCCACTCTTCCAGGTCTTCTACTACGGATTCTTCGAGTGGGACGGGCTGAGCGACGCCACCTTCATCGGCTTCGAGAACTACCGCGACATGGTGGGCAACTCGCTGTTCTGGCGTTCGTTCACCAACGGCTTCCGAGTGTTCGGCTTCGTCGTCGTGTATCAGCTGGGCATCGCCACGTTCCTGGCGGTGGGGCTCACGGGCAAGCCGTTCGCGCGAGGCTTCCTGCGCCGCACGTACTTCATTCCCGTCGTCCTGTCGGTTACCGTCGTGAGCCAGCTCTGGATGAGCGTCTACAACCCGGAATACGGGCTATTGAATCAGCTCGCCGAGCGGCTGGGTCTGGCGTGGTCGCAGGAGTGGGTCTCTCAGACCGACACGGCGATCTGGGCGGTCACGCTCTCAAACGCGTGGCACTACCTTGGCATCCACTTCGTGCTCATCTACGCCGGGATAGAATCGATCCCCCGGGATCTGTACGACTCGGCTACGATCGACGGCGCCAACGGAACGCAGCAGTTCTGGCGAATCACGCTCCCGCTCCTGCAGGAGACGTACCGTTTCAGCCTGATCTTCGCGGTCACCGGAGGTCTGCGGCTCTTCGCCGAGAGCTTCATCATGACGGGCGGAGGCCCGGGAACCGCGTCGTATACGCTGACATTCCTCGTGTACCGATCGGCCTTCCGCGTGAACGAATACGGCTACGGCAACGCCGTGGCGGTGATTCTCATCCTTCAGGCGCTGCTGTTCACCTATCTCATCATGAAGACCGTGGCGCGCGAGCAGATCACGTACTGAGGCGGAGGTGATGGGAATGGACAAACTACTGAACCGGACGTACCACGGACTCAAGATCGGCTTCCTCTGGCTCTACGCGGCGCTTTCGGCGTATCCGCTCGTCTGGATGGTGTTCTACTCGCTGAAGTCCAACAACGAGATCTTCATCACCAACCCCTTCGGACCGCCCACGAGCTTCCGGATCGAAAACTACCGCGAGGCGCTCACCGCGTTCGACGTGCCGGTCTACTTCATGAACAGCCTCATCGTTTCGGTCATCACGGTGGTGATCACGCTGCTGCTCGCGGTTACCTTCGGCTACGCGACCGCTCGCCTGCAGTGGCGCGGCCGCGACCTTGCCAGGCTGCTCGTCGTCGCGGGGCTGTTCATCCCCGCCGAGGTCATCCTGATCCCCATCTCCCAGCTCATCACGAATCTGGGACTCACGAACTCCAGAGTCGGGCTCGTACTCCCCTACGTGGCGTTCAACCTCGCCTTCGCGTCGCTGATCTTCTACGGCTTCTGCCGAACGATCCCGACGCAGATGGAGGAGGCGGCGTTCATAGACGGAGCGTCGTTCTACCAGACGTTCGGGCGCATCATCATCCCGCTGCTCAAGCCGGCGATCGCGACGTCGCTGATCTTCATCTTCCTGGCGGCGTGGAACGAGTTCACGCTCGCGCTCATCATCATTCGCTCGGAAGCGCTGAAGACGCTGCCGCTGGGCCTGCTCTACTTCCGGGGAGAGTTCGCGACGAACTGGGGCGCGACCGGCGCCGCGCTGACCATAGCGAGCGTCCCCACGGTCGTCCTCTACCTGATCATCAGCCAGCAGGTGGAGAAGGCGCTTACCATCGGCGCCCGCATGGAGAAATGAGCCGGCCTCCGCGACGCGACGACGTAGCACGCCTCGCCGGCGTGAGCACCGCCACGGTCTCGCGCGTCTACAATCGGCCGGGCGCCGTATCCGAGGAGAAGCGTCGGGCGGTAGCACGGGCCGCGAAAGAGCTGGGCTATCAGCCCAACCGCGCAGCGAGTGCGCTGCGTCGAATGACCGAGGGGCAGGTCCTCGTGCTCGAGCTTCGTCACCAGGCCAGACACTACTGGACCGACAGCCGATCCTACGGCTGGTTCTTCGCCGATGCCGTCCGTTCGGTGATGGGCGCGCTCCACGGTTCGCTCTACTACCTCACGCTGGACACGTGGAACGTCGAGGAGGAGCTCGCACCCATCGTCCGCAAGCACAGACCCGCGGGGATCATCTGCTTCGACGTGGAGACTCTGGACGAGGCCGAGCGCGTGCAGGCTGCCGGCCTGCCGTACGTCCTCTGCTGGCACGTCGAGGGGCTCAACGGCTTCAACCGCGTCGCAAGCGATAACTACCATGGAGGCTACCTCGCAGGCTCCGCTCTCAGCGGCAACGGCTACCGCCGTCCGGCCTACGTAATGGGCCCCTCGTTCAACCCGGCGGTTCACGAGTCCCGCCGCCGCGGCTTCACCGACGCGTTCGGCGAGACGCCCGTGAGGCGGGTGGACGCGGGCCTTGGAATCGAGACCGGCCGGCGGGCCGGCGCGGAGCTTGCACCCGGGATCCGGACGGGAGAGATCGATTCGCTGGGGGTCGTCAACGACATCACCGCGCTCGGCGTCGCGCAGGCGTTGCTGGAAGCCGGCATCCGCATCCCGGACGACGTCGCGATGGTCGGCTACGACAACATGCCCATCAACGCGGCTCTTCCGTTCACCCTCACGACCGTGGACATCGAAATCGGCGCGCTCTTCCGCACCGCCGCCGAGGCACTGCTGGAGCTTCTACGTGGGGCCGCCGGTGTGGAGTACACACACCCTCCGGTGCTGCTGGAGGGCGAGTCGGTGGGGCGGCGGTCGTAGCGGCACGGGCGCATTGTGTTTTCCTGCTTTCTCGTGTTTAGTGGACATGGAGGTTATCTCATGAGCAAGAACTCCGCCACTCGGTTGGCTGGTATTCTCGTCGTCGCGCTATTCGCCTCGCTGGCCGGCTGCGTCTCGTTCGAAAACTACGATCAATGGCAGACTGGGAGTTACGAAGCCGACGGGAACGAGTTGGATCGGTTCGAAGAGATGTCATCTGACTACACGCACATCGTTCCGTTCGACTCCGCAGGCGACGCAGCGGTGATACGGGAAGCGACCGGAAGCGGGACGGTGGAAGACGGCGCCTATCGATTCGCTCACGATGCCGATTCCGAGTACGCGCACTTCCATATTGAGCTCGAACCGTTGAAGGACCGAAACGGGGGCCGCCTCGAACGCGTCGCGTTTTTGGCGAAGGCCTGGAATCGGGGGAGCGGCTTCGTGGAAGTGTATCCGGGGGGTGACATACGAGGCGACGGCGGGAACCCGGTAAGCGTTAACGGTGGAGCCGGGCTCATGGACAACGGCTGGACGCTGGTGGAGTTCATCGCGGCCGACGGAGACACGACGATCGTACGGGGACACAACTACGAGCGCGTGATGAGCCGGCGCCTCGAGAGTCTCAGCATCTTCTGTTTCCACGGCGCGTCGGTCGTGATCGACTACATTCTCTTCGACTAGGCGCGCGGCGCCGCCCCCCCCAGCACGGACCGGGTCGGTCGGGCCAGCCGATCACTCGAGCAAGGTGATGTGCAGGCTCGTCTTTCCCTCGTGGTCGGCGAGAAGCGCATGCTCCTCACGAAGGCCTATTTCCCAAGATGAAAGTCGTAGCCCACATGAACCGTGAACTGGGTCATGCTGCAGTTTGCCGCGAAGAGAGACAGCGGCTGAAAGGGTTGAACTGCTATGGACAAGCTGTGCACATACACGCCCAACTGGAAGAGGAAAGGAGAACCGAATCCGACATCTATGAAGCCGGCGAATCCATCGAGACGATCTCCGAAAACGAAACGGGGACTGACACCACCGAGAAGCCATGCAGAGTCGTCCTGATTCGTAAAGCCCGCGTACACAAGAAGCCCCCAGGAGAAGCGTTCAGAACCTGGAAACATCCATCCCGCCTGTACATCAAACAGCCCCCCGCTGGTTGCGTTTCGTTCGCCGTCGGGCTCCGTACAATCCTGGCTGAACCGCCCTCCTCCCAGGCCGAGATGCACCGAGTGCCCGGTGAGCCCGTAACTCTCTTGTGCCGATGGTTCAATGCCAAGGCGCGCACGGAGTTCCCGGTTGTAACGATTGATGGTTACTACAGTCAGAATCGTATCCGTAGTCTTCAGAAGAGTTCCACCGATGAATAGGGGAACGAAGTTGTTCGAGAAAGGAGCCGACACGATCAGAGCGTTCTGGGCCAGGAAGAGCGGGATGCCGAGCCAGTAGTTTTCGGCGTAGATCAGTCCGGCTCCCAGAACTTCGAGAGCAACGCCGGTAGCGACGCTCTTCTTCTGCTGCTCGTAGAGATACGTCGATTCAAACTGTGAGCTGAGTGGCGCCCCCGAACTCTGACCGGCTGTTCCATCCCCGGCTTCATCGTTATCACCGGGATTGTATACCACGGACTGGACGTCTCTCTTGTCGATAGTGAGCTCGCCTGCGGAAGTGTCTAGCACGATACTCCGAGCCGTCTCTTTCCGAAGCTCTCCGATGATAACCGAGCCGTCGTCGATAACGACTCTTACTCGGTCGACCCGTATCTCGGCGATTTTGTCCCGGGACAGCTCGAGAATACCCAAACCGGACTCGAGAACAACCTTCTCCTCATCGGAATCGATGATAGTGCCGCGCAGCACCGTACCGTCTTCCATCTCTACGATGTCGCTTGTGCCTTCGGCAATCGCGATCACGGCCGCCGCGCACAGGAGAATACATGTTAGAACGGCTTTCCTCATCAACAACCCTTCGTAGACCTTTCTATGCACTCGGAGCGCCAACGCCATTCTTGTTCAAGACGGCACGGAGTGCAAACACTTTCTTGTTCCTGCGATACCGCCGCCCTCAGCGCGTGCTGGATCTCCGTGTCGCCGGCCGGCACGTCGAGTCCGGCTACCATGTCGCCGCGGAGACGGATGATCGTTGACGCCTATCACAACGATTCAAGGCCTCCCACGAAAAGGTCAGTCCCATCCGCTGAACTCCACCCCAACGCTCCCGTACTCGTTGGTGTACTGGTTGCCGGAGAAGTCCGGTAGGACCAGAACGTAGTACGTTCTGTTGTTGTCCGGACCGAAACTCAGTTCCTGGAATCCAGTGTCGTTCTCCAACTGCAACGCAGTAAGATTGCTGTCATACAACCAGATCGTTGTGCCGCTGCTCAATGCCGGGGCGCTGAAGCGCTGGTACGTCCGGACACGGTAGTTCGAGAACCAGCCTGCATTCTCAACGTCCAGTTTGAACCAGAACTGTGGGACAGCTGAGGTTGGATCCAGATAGAAGCTGGTCGGGTATAGCGACGGTGATACGGTGTCACTTACGGGGTAAATGCGAGGATCAAAGGTTACCTCATTTGAGTAGTAGTAACTGGTGGGACCGGTGGACCTGACCGTAACTGTGAGCGGGAACCCGGTAGCATGTCCAGTAGTCACCAGCTGCCACGTGTTGAGAGAGACCTGTCGAGTAGTCGGCGAGACATCCTGCCAGTACGGCTGCTCGTAGCTGCCGCCGGGCGACTTCACGTAGACGTTGTACTCGTACACTGAATCGACCAACAGAGTCTGACCCCAGGTGTATCGCGATCCCGACAGACTGATGGTCGGATTCGGGACACTGACTGTGAAGTAGCCACTGTATACGTTATTCGCAGAGTCGCTTGTGCTCGTGATACGAACTCGGTAGTTGGTCGACGGTGTCAGCGATGTTGGGACCGTGTAGCTGCTGTAGGAGCCGCTGTTGGACACCGACGATGCGATCGTCGCGACGAAAGATGTCCCGCGATAGAGTCGAATCGCGACATTGCCCCCGGCTCCGCCGGTGTTCCATGAGATCGGAACATTGCCTTGCCCGAGATCCCACGATGTCGACGACGTCGGACTGGTCACTGCGATTCGGCCAGTCTGGCGGACACTGAACGAACGCGTAAGTCCACCACCACTCACGGTAACCGTCGCAGATCGCGACGATGTTGATGAATTGGAGGATACGCTGTACCGAAGGGTACCGCTCCCGGTCCCGGAAGCGCCACTGGTAATGGAGACCCAGGAGCGGTTCGAGGAAGCGGCCCACGACGTGTTGGACGTTACTGACACGCTACCCGAACTGGCACCGACTCCATGACTGTGACTTGTAGGGCTCAGACTCAGCGACGGAGCCTGTTGGGCAACACTGAACGTGCGCGTCAGCCCGCCGCTGGTCACAGTGATCGCTCCCGAACGCGATGAGGTTGACGTATTCGAGCTCAGTCTGTAGGAGACCGTGCCGTTGTTGCTGCCTGAACTGCCACCGGTAACCGAGATCCATGTACGATTGGATGACGCGGTCCAGCCTACGTTTGAAGAGACGGAGATGCTCGAGGAACCACCGTCAGGTCCATGGTTCCTGCCCGATGGACTGATCGACAGCGCAACCCCGCTCTGGTTGATCGTGAAAGATCTGGTGAGTCCATCACCGCTGACCGTGATTGTTCCCGAGCGCGATGAGGTCGAAGAGGTAGACGCGACGCTGTACTGGACAGACCCATCCCCGCTACCGGCGGTTCCCGACGTCAGCGAGATCCAGTTGTCGCTCCGGGAAGCCGACCATGTGGTGTTCGAAGAAACCGTGATGCTTCCCGCGCCTCCTCCAGGTCCGATGCTTCGAGTTGTGGGACTGATGCTGAGCGCGACTCCGGCCTGAGTAAGCGCAAACGTGCGTGTGAAGCCCTGACCGGTCACCGTTACGGTCGCATCACGAGAAGCCGTTGATGTGTTGCTCGAAACGCTGTACCGCAGAGTGTCGTCACCAGTGCCTGCACTGCTGCTGGTGATCGAAAGCCAGGTCGCGCTCGACGAGGCACTCCAGCCGATGTTCGATGATACGGAAACAGTACCCGTCACGAAGGCCGGGCCCACACTCCGACTCGTCGGGCTTATCTCCAGCTCAACGCCCAGCTGCGTCACGGTGAACGTGCGGGAGTATCCGCCCCCGGACACGGTAATCGTTCCAGACCGCGAAGATGCGGACGAAGCTGGCTCCACGTCATACCGGATCGTGTCGTTGCCGACACCAGTGGACCCGTTTCGGATCGAAATCCACGTCTGATCGGCCGATGCAGTCCAGGAAGTGTTCGACGTTACATTGACTGTTCCCGAGCCAGCACCGGGATCGTGCGATCGCTCAACCGGCGTTATGCTCAACGCGGCGTCGCCGGCCGCCTGTGTCACATCGAACTGGCGCGACAGCGCCCCGGCGGAGACTGTGATGTATCCGGCGCGCGCCTCGACCGTTGTGTTGGCCGCGATCGTATACTCAACTGTGCCGTCACCGCTACCAATCGCTCCAGCGCTAATCGTTATCCAGCCCTGCGGTGATGAAGCAGCCCACGAAGCATTCGATGAGACGAGAACACTGTCTGTATCAGCCCCGGCGTCATGCGCTCGAGCCATAGGAGCAATGCTCAGTGTTGCATCGGCTGGACTCTGGCTCACGGCAACCTCTTCCGTCAGCCCGCCGCCACTCACCGTTATCAGCC
>CAZICD010000137.1:0-9012 GCA_964537725.1 uncultured Spirochaetaceae bacterium
CCCATACCCAGCCCGATCGCCGCGTCGCCCAGGTCGCGGTAGTGGCGATAGGCGAGGACGTGCGCCTGCGAGAGGCGCGAACGTTGCTCGTCGGTGAGGCCGCTTTCCACGGTGACCCAGGCCGGCACGTCCACGCGCTGGCCCGGGCGCAGGTAGTCGGGGTCTTCGATGTCGTCTTCGTTCGCGGCGAGCAGGAGCGGCCAGAGGAAGGGGTCGTCCCAGCGGCGGCCGGCTATGTCGTAGAGCGTATCGCCGCGATCGACGGTCACGGTCGCAGCGGGAACGGGCTGCTGGTCGGCCGCGGCGACGCCGGGCGTGGTTTGGTCGGCCGGCGCGGGCTCCGGTTCCGGAGCGGGTTCCTCGGCCGGCGCCGGCTGGGGGTCGGGCTCGTCGCCCTCGGCCGGCGCTTCGGCGGCGGGTTCGGCGTCCGGGCGGCGCGTGCGCGCATCGGCATCCCCGAAGGGGCTCACGACGAGCAGCACGACGACCGCGGCAGCCGCGAGAAGCACGCCGGCGAGGATCATGAGGGGGAGTCCGCTTCGCTGCATCCGCATCGATCTACCTCGACGTTAAGTATCGGACATAGGCAGGGAGCTGTCCACAACATACCTGTGGGCAGCGCGGAGCGGGTTCGATATGCTGGGAGCCCGGCCTGGCAGCCGGGAGGAGGGCAGGATGCCGATCAGAGTCGCAGTCGCAGGCACGGGGATGATCGCAGACGTCGCGCATATCCCGGCGTGGAAGGCGCTCGGCGAGCGAGCCGAGATCGTGGGGGTGTTCAACCGACGGCGAAGCAGGGCGGAGGCGGTTGCCGCGAAGCACCGAATCCCGCGCGTCTACGACGATCTTGCATCGATGCTCGCCGACGCGCGGCCCGACGTCGTCTCCGTCTGCACACCGAACGTCTCGCACGCGCCGATCGTCCGCGCCTGCCTCGAAGCCGGCGCGCACGTGGTCTGCGAGAAGCCGCTCACCACCACGCGCACCGACGCCGCCGAGCTCTACCGGCTCGCCGAGACCTCATCGCTCCAGCTCGTCCCCGCGCAGACGCTGCGCTTCGCGCCCGAGATCGAGGCGGCGCACCGGATCGCGTCGACCGGGATGCTGGGCGAGGTCTACTACGCTGAGGCCGCCGCGCTTCGAAGGCGGGGCGTGCCGACGTGGGGCACCTTTCACGTCGCCGCGGAGTCCGGCGGCGGGCCGCTCTTCGACCTGGGCGTCCACGCGCTCGACGCAATGCTCTGGATCATGGGCAACCCGCGCGTCGTCGCCGCCTCCGGCGCGACCTACCGCAAGCTCGCGCACCGTGACGAGGGGCTGGTGACATCGCTCGCCTCGAGCGGCGCCCCCGCCGGCGTCGACGATCCGCGGCCCTTCGACCCGGCCGACTTCGACGTTGAGGATCTGGGATCGGGCTTCCTGCGGTTCGAGAACGGCGCGACGATGGTGCTGCGCGCGAGCTGGGCGGCCAACATCCCGGACGGCTTCGCGCGCCCGGTCATCGTGGGCACCGACGCCGGCATGACGCTCAACCCGCTGTCGATCGTCGGGCGAACCGGCGCATACCAGTCGGACACGGTTCCCGTCGTGCCCGACGCCCCGGACGTGCCGTTTCACGGACACCATCGGCTGATGCAGCACGTGGCGGCGCTCATCGAAGGGGACGAGCAGCAAATCGTGCGGCCCGCCGAGGTGCTCAACGTGCTCGGCGCGCTCGAGGCGCTCTACGCGTCGGCGGCGCGGGGCGAGGAGGTTCGGGTGGAGACGGAGTAGGAGGGGCGAGGCGTCGTGGGGGCCGGGGGGCGCCGCGCCGGGCGGGCTCAGGCCCCCGGTCGGTCACCCGCCGAAGCGCAGAGGCACCTCCACCGCGGCGTCGTTCTCGGGCAGGCCCGACGGGTTGGCTCGCTGAAGGATGAGCGTGCCGCGCTGCATGAAGTCCGGGTCACCCTCCTCGTACGGGCTTTCGAAGGAGAGCTCGGCGCGGAACGGGACGAAGTCCTCGGTCATCCAGTCGTCCTGGGCCCGGGCGATACCGTCTGCGATGATCAGCCCGTCCCAGTCGACGAGGACGACGGGGAAGTCCGCCTCGAAGTACCAGCTTCCCCGCGCCTCGCCACGCACCACGAGCGGGCTCTCGACGACGTCACCCGGCCGCGGTGCCTCGACGCGGATGCGGTCGGTCTCGACCGGAGGTGCGGCCTCCGGGCGGGGGGCGCGGACGACGAGCCACGCGCCGGCGGCCACGACGAGAACGGCTGCGATGACAATGGCGGCTCTGCGCATGATTCGAGCGTGCACCGGGATCGCGTGGATTGTCAAAGCGCGCGGCGCGCGGCGCGCGGTGTACGTGCCGGAGGCGGCGACTCTGGTATAATCGTCGTGGTCAACCATGGAGGAGTACAAGTATGGACAAGGAACGCGTATCGGACCGCGACGGACTGAGCCGGCTTCCGAGCGACAGCGGGGAGATCGAAAAATACTACGACGACTGGGCCACGGACTACGACCGGACGCTTGCGGAGTGGCGCTACGAGGCGCCGACGCGGGCGGCGGAGATCCTTCGTGAGCGTCTGGGCCCGGACGCCGTCATCCTGGATGCCGGATGCGGCACCGGACTGACCGGCAAGGCGCTCGCCGACGCCGGGTTCACGACGCTTGACGGGATCGACCTCTCCTCACGATCGCTTGAGAGCGCGGCGGAGCACGGCGTCTATCGCGCGCTGAGTCAGGTCAACATGCAGGAGCTCCCGCTTCCCTTCGAGGACGACGCCTACGACGGACTCGAGTGCATCGGTGTTCTCACCTACCTCCCGGACAGCGCGGACCTTTTTCGCGAGTTCTGCCGGATCGTGCGCCCGGGCGGGGTCGCGGTCATGACCCAGCGAAGCGATCTGTACGAGGAGCGCGACTTCGACGCCGTTCTCGCGTCGATCCAGGCCGATGGCCTGTGGGAGATCATCGAGATCACCGACGCGCAGCCGTACCTGCCCGAAAACGCCGAGTTCGGCGACCGTATCATGGTGCACTACATAACCTGCGTCGTACGCTAAGGAGTCCTTCGCACGGTTGCCTTCGCCTGCGTGCGTGCCCGAGCGTGGTTACTCAACCTCCACGACGCGGTTCGATCGGTACACCGACGGCGCAACGCCCATGCAGGTACGGAAGGAATAGGAGAAGTAGTTCACGTCGGCGTACCCGCACCTGGCGGCGATGTCCGCGATGGACAGGTCGGGATGCGAAATCAACAGGGTGCACGCCTGTTCCATGCGCGCGTCCCGGATGTAGGTCGTGAGGTTCTGCCCGGTCTCGTCCTTGAAGAGTCGGCTGAGGTAATTGGGCGAGAGGTTGAGCTCGCCTGCAATAAGGGTCAAGTCAAGGTTATGATCTGAGACATGCTCGTCCACGATGCGGCGGACCTCGGACACGGTGAGCTCCGAACGCGAGGACTTGCGCCGCGAGATGGCTTCGTACTTCTCCGCGAAGAGATCGAAGACGCTCCGGTAGCGCTCGACGTGTTCGGGAACGCCCATCGCGAGCGCGAGCCGACTGACCTCGTCGTACCCGACGAGCGTGGACGCCTTACCACGACGGAGGACGTCGTTCATCTCCCTGATGACGTTGAGCAGAACCTGGGTCGCGGCGTACTCGAAGATCTCCACGTCGTAACCCTGCAAATAGCCGAAAAGCTCCTCGGTTGCGGCGTCGAACTCGCCCCTCCGGCCCGACCGGACCGCCGCGACCATTCGATGCTCGAGCTCGACCGGGTAGGAGAAGTCGGAGGTGCCCGTGAGCTCGATGTCCCGCGGCGATAGCAGACGGCGCCTGCCCAGCAAACGACGGTATCGCAGCAGGTCGTCGGTCATCTCCGCCGCTTCGTGCAGGTCCTCGACGCTGTCGACCGGTTCGCTGAGCGCCGCTGAGTACGACCCGCCGGCTCCGCTGTTGAGCGCACCGAGTACCTCCTCGAGCGCCGAGCGGAACGAGGCGGCCGCCGCGCCCTTGGCGAGGGGGAAGACGACGCGCGCGTGCTGGGGCTGATGCTCGAGAACAATGGCCGCCTCGTAGTCGGCAGACCACGCACGGATCGTGCTGAGAAAACGGAGGTGATCGAGTTGCGTCGGTTTCGCGGCCGGCGGGACCTGCCCGTGGTAGTCCTGGATGTCGAGCGCGACCGTACCCACGACGACCGGAAAGGAGGGGAAGCGCTGCCCGATGTAGTCGGCGAGCTGCTCGCTTTCGGCGGCGGTGATCGTACCGGTAAGCGCGCCGTGCGCGAGCTGGCTGATTTCAGCGTCGGTCTGGTGGACCGCGGCGTCGGACAGCGACCTGATCTCCGTCGCCATTTCGTCGATCGTCGCGTCGATGTAGTCGAGGTCGTCGAGCGCTCGCTCGTGGACGTCAACGCCAGGATGCGCGCGCTGAATCCTGGAGACGATGTTCTCGATGGGATGGTAGAGTCGCCGTGCGAGTCCGAACGCGAGCAGGATACCCAGCCCCAGAATGGGCAGCAGGATCCAGAGCGTGCTCGTCAGCGCGCCGTAGTACTCCGCGCGCAGGCGGCGGCTGTCGGTCGCGTGGAGGAAGGTCCAGCCGAGGGTGGCGTTTCTCGTGTACGAGACGAAGTAGGTCGAATCGTCGAGGAAATCGTCGCGCCCGGATTCGAAGGTTCCGGCGACCGACGAGCTCTCCATCGCACGCCGGACCGCCTCGTAGGCGGAGAAATCGCTGCCGAAGTGCGTCTGATCGGAAGATGCGAGGACTACGCCGTCGCGTCCCACGACGAAGAGCCGGCCTCCCGGGTCTGACTCGGACCCCTCAGTCGACCCGAGAAACGCATCCTCGCTCATATTCACGATGATCGCGCGGTCTACCGCGGGGTCGGCCCACCAGACGTCCTTCGCGATGATGGAGATTAGCTGGAGGGAGTCGACTCGGGCCTCGGATTCGTAAGCGGAGAGCGCGATCGCGCGGGTGAAACCTGAGAACCCGTCGCTCAGATAGCGAAGGTACGTGGCCTCCGCGGGTCCGTGCTCGGCGTAGACCGGCTCCACGCTGCTGAAAACGCCGGTGCGCCGGTTGTAGAGGTAGACCGAGTGAATGGCATCGCTGTGCGCCATCTGCAGTCGGAGCTCGTTGAGCGCCTTTTGTTCCTCGAACGCGTCGTGTTCGCGGGCGTACATGAAGCTCGATAGGGTGCCGCGCCGCCAGAGCGCACCGATAACGAGCGACATGGCCGACCGATAGCGGGCCTCGCTCGACAGGCTGACCGAGCCGAGCAACTGCCGGGAGAAGCTCGCGTAGTCGTCCTTGAGCGTCCGTATTGACCGGTTGACCACCACGCCGCCGAAGATGAGGATAAGCAGCGCGCTGAACCCGAAGAGCGAAATCGCGAGTCGACGCAGGTAGCGGCGCTTCTGATCGGGCCTCGCCGGATACCGCATGCTACGGTTATCACGGAATTTCGAAGAGGACGTCAAGAACTTCACGGTTCGATGCAGGATATCTCAAGAGGATCACAGAAATCCACGATTGCGCGCGCTCTGAACCCGGCCAAGAATACTCTTGCGGGCGATCGTCGAGGAAGACGTCGCCCTACAACGCTCAGAAGGAGGATCTATGAGATCACACACATGGCTACGCGCGGCGCTCGCGCTCGTGCTGGCGACGATCGTCGCCTCGTTCGCGCTCGCGTCGGGCGATCAGGAGGCGGCGGGCGACGAGCCCACCCGCATCATCATGCAGATTCCGGGACCGCCGCAGCCGGACCAGCAGATGGTAAACGAAGCTGTCAGCGAGTACCTCGCCGACGACCTGAACATCGAGCTCGACCTGCAGCAGACCGACTTCGCGGCCTGGGTCGACCGAAGCAACCTCATCATCGCCTCCGGAGAGGAGTGCGACGTACTCTACAACGCCGGCTGGACCGGATATCCGACGAACGCCGCACGAGGGGCGTTCGTAGACCTCACCGACATGATTCCCGAGGTCGCGCCGGAGCTCTTCGAGACCGAGTACGCGTGGACGTTCGACGCGGCACGCATCGACGGCCGAATCTACGGCGTCCCGACCTACCAGATGCTCGCGCAGTCTCGGGGTCTATTCCTGCGAAAGGATCTCGTCGACAAGTACGCGCCTGCAGGGTTCGAGATCGATCCGCTGCAGAACGACCCGCGGGATCTTGAACCGCTGTTCGACGCGATCCTCGAGAACGAGGAGGGCATGGTTCCCTGGTACGGCGTGCCGGGCAAGATGCTGCGCTTCATGGTTCCCTTCGACGCGCAGGGACGGCTCGAGCCGATCTCCATCGACGTGACCGACGAGGAGCCGCGCTTCTATAACGTCTTCGACACCGATTACTATCGCGACGCGATGGAACTCTCTCGCGAGTGGTTCCTGAAGGGCTACATCAACAAGGACGCTGCGACGACGACCGAAAGCCCGCAGTCCGTCATCTCGGCAGGTGCCGCGTTCGCATCCTCGGGTCAGACCAACGTGGGCGCTGCCGCGTCGATGAGCCGGGCTGTCGGCTACGAGATGGTCGCCTATCCGATCTTGCCGCCGATCGTGGGAACGGGCCTCGTTCAGGGCGCGATCTTCTCGATCCCCCGACAGTCGGAAAACCCCGAGGCCGCGCTCGAGTTCATCGCACGGATGCACACCGACAAGAAGCTGGTCAACATGCTGACCTACGGTATCGAGGGTGAGCACTACGTCATGGCCGAGGACAACCTGATCGAGCCCGCGCCGGGCATCAACCAGCAGAGCAATCCGTACTACAACCTCGAGTGGATGTTCGGCAACCAGGCGTTGCTCTACGACTACACCGAAGAAGGTCGCGGTTCGGCGGAAGCGCTCGATGCGTTCAACCAGAACGCGATCCAGTCGCCCGCGCTCGGGTTCAGCTTCGACCCCGAGCCGGTGAAAACCGAGATGGCCGCGCTCGCCAACATCATCGGCGAGTACGATCCGGTCATCGCATCGGGCTCCGTCGACGCAACCGAAGGACTCTACGACGAGTTCATCGCGAAGATGGAGGACGCAGGCATCGAGAAGGTGCTCGACGAGGCGAACCGCCAGCTCGCGGAATGGATGGAAGAGAACGAGTAGTTCTCGCACACTTCGAGACACGACCGATCCCGTCGGCCGGGCTGCGGCCCGTCCGGCGGGGCCGTCGCGTATCCTAATCATGGACACGCCAAGATGAGTGAGATGAACACACTGAACGCCAGCGAACACGGGTCTCGCCGCCTTGCGCGGTTCGGCCGCAACGTCTACCGGTTCCGCGAGCTGCTGATACTCATGATCCCTGCGATCGTGTGGCTGATCGTCAATCGCTATCTGCCCATGATCGGAGTGATCATCGCGTTCAAGGACGTGAACTACTCGCTGGGAATCCTCAGAAGCCCCTGGGCGGGGTTCAAGAACTTCCAGTACCTCTTCGCGACCAACAGCGCGTACATCATCACGCGAAACACGCTGCTCTATAACGTGAGCTTCATCTTCCTGGACATCCTCATCCCGGTGAGCCTCGCGCTCTTGCTGAACGAGCTGCGGGGAAAGGTTCTGCCACGGCTTTACCACACCATCATGCTCTTCCCGTACTTCATGTCGATGGTCGTCGTGAGCTACCTCGTCTTCGCGATGCTGTCGCACGCGAACGGCCTGATGAACGTGTCGGTCCTTCCTGCGCTGGGCCGGGAACCGATCAACTGGTACGCGGAAACCGAGTACTGGCCGTTCATCCTGCCCACTGTCCACGTCTGGAAAACCGCTGGCTACACGACGATCATCTACCTCGCCGCGCTCGCGGGAATCGATCCCAGCTATTACGACGCGGCTGCGATCGACGGCGCCGGAAAGTTCAAGCAGGCGCGCTTCATTTCGATCCCGTTCCTGCGGCCGGTCATCATCATCCTTTCGATCCTCGCCGTCGGGCGCATCTTCTACTCCGACTTCGGCCTCTTCTATCAGGTACCGCTCAACTCGGGTGCGCTCTACTCGGTAACGAACGTCATCGACACCTACGTCTACCGGGGGCTCACGCAGACGAACGACCTGGGAATGGCGTCCGCGGCGGGGTTCTACCAGTCGCTCGTGGGCTTCGTACTGGTACTCACGACCAACACGATCGTTCGGCGGTACGACCCCGAACAGGCGCTCTTCTGAGGAACGAACCATGTCAAAACGCGGTGTCAACGAAATCTCGCCACGCGCGAATCTGGCGATCCACGGGATCTTCGTCGTACTGGTCGCGATCTGCCTCATCCCGTTTCTGCTCGTGATCTCGGTGAGCCTGACCGAGGAGTCGGAGGTCAAACAGGACGGCTACAAGCTGATTCCCGACGCGATGACGCTCTCCGCCTACCGTCTACTCGCGCAGGACGTCAGCCAGATAGGCCGATCGTACGGAATCACGATCTGGGTAACCGGCATAGGCACGCTCATCAGCGTCGCGCTCACGGCCACGCTCGCGTATCCGCTTTACCGGCGGGATTTCCCGTTCCGCCGGTTCTTCACGATCTTCGTCGTGATCACGATGCTCTTCAACGGCGGGCTCGTGCCGATGTACATCCTCTACAACAACTACCTGGACTTGCGCGAGACCCTCACGGTTCTCGTCATGCCCTACCTAATCAACCCGTTCTTCGTGATCATCATGCGCACCTTCTTCACCAACACGATCCCGGACACCGTGATCGAGTCGGCCAAGCTCGACGGCGCGAAGGAGATCACCATTCTCAGCCGGATCGTGTTTCCCCTGTCGCTACCGGCGTTCGCGACCATTGGTATGTTCACGATGCTCGTCTACTGGAACGACTGGTTCATGAGCCTGCTGTTCATCAGCCGGATCGACAAGATGAACATCCAGTACTACCTCTACCGCACGATCATGAACCTGGATTTCCTGCTGCGCCAGACCGCGGTGTCCACGCAGATGTCGCGCATCGAGATCCCGGGAGAGACCGCCCGCATGGCGATGGCGGTCGTGGGCATCGGGCCCATCGTGCTCGC
>CAZICD010000138.1:0-7646 GCA_964537725.1 uncultured Spirochaetaceae bacterium
CGGAGGCCGCCGTGGATCTCGTACGCGACCCGATACCCCCGCTCATCCGCAAGATCGCCGTGCCGTTCGCGCTCGGCATGATCTTCAACACGATGTTCAACGTGACCGACACCTTCTTCGCCGGTCGACTGTCCACCGACGCGCTCGCCGCGCTCTCGCTCTCGTTTCCCATGTTCTTTCTCGTCCTGGGCCCGGGGATCGGAATCCAGACCGGCGCATCGGCGCTCATCTCGAACGCGCTGGGCGCCGGCGACGAAGACCGGGCGGTGGAGTACCAGCTCCAGGCGATCGTGCTCGCGGTAATCGTCGCCGTGACGGTAACCGCGCTCATGCTCGTCTTCCTGCGTCCGCTCTACCTCCTCTTTGGCGCCGACGGCGAGGTGCTCGCCGGCGGCCTGCGCTACATGCGCGTGATCGCCGGCGGCGGCGTGGTCATCGTGCTCGCGCAGGTCCTGAACGCCGGGCTCGTCGCGCGCGGCGACACGAAGGCCTTCCGCAACGTCCTGCTCGCGATGATGATCCTCAACGTGGGGCTCGATCCGCTTCTGATGTTCGGGCTCTCGATCGGCGGCGTACGCATCGTCCCGCCGCTTCGCGAGGCGGGTACCGCGATCGCCACGGTCGCGCTGCAGGGGGCGGGGCTCGGCTATCTGGTCGTACGCGGCGTGCGGAAGGGCGTCTACCGACGCGCGTCGCTGCGCCGGTGCGCGCCGCGGGCGGGCGTCATGCGAGAGCTCGTCGGACAGTCGGCGCCGGCGACGCTGGACGTGCTGATGATCACGCTGGGCGCCTTCGTCATCAACTACTTCGTCGCAGACTTCGGGCGCAACGCGATCGCCGCGTACGGGGCGAGCCTGCGCATCGAGCAGATCGCGCTGCTCCCCCTGTTCGGGATCAGCACGGCGCTCGCGACGCTCGTCGGCCAGAACAACGGCGCGCAGCGACTCGACCGGGTCGAAGAGTCGTTTCGCGTCTCGCTGCGGTTCGCTCTCTTCGCGGCGGTCGCGATCCTCACGCCCGTCCTCCTCGCGGCGGCGCCGCTGCTGCGCCTCTTCTCCGATACCGTTGAAGTCGTCGCGGTGGGACGCCGGTACCTCTACATCCAGGGAATCACCTATTTCTCGTATATCCTCATGAACCTCTCGAACGCGGTCCTGCGCGGGCTGAAGCGTCCGGTCGCGATCATGTGGGTGGGGCTCTATCGGCAGGTGGCCGCTCCGTTCATCGTCTTTCCCCTTCTGGCCTATACGGCCGGCATGGCGGTGGACGGTGTGTTCTGGGGGCTGGTCGTCGTAAACTGGTCGGCCGCCGTGTTCAGCCTCTGGTGGAGCCGAAGGAAGCTCTCGATAGCGCGGTCGGCAGCGGGCGGGGCGGAGCGGGGAGCCGGCGCGCCTGCCGTCGCCGCGGAGGCGGACTAATCGGGAACGAAGCGGTGCTCGATCCTCACCCCGCCGTCGGCGTCGTAGATCCTGATCCGGACCGACGGCGGGCCGTCGTCCTCGGGCCACGTGAGCTCGAGCTCGCCGACGTTGTGACCCAGGTAGTAACCGTCTACGCGGCGATCGTTCTCCGTCGGCGTCGGCTCCGGATACCCGCGGTTGATCCCGCTGGAGGTCGCATCGACGAAGGTGACCTCGCGCCCGTCCGCGGTCACGGTTCGTCGTGAGAGCTCCGCGAAGTGGCGGTCGCCGGAGACGATGACGGCGGGCGCGCCGCTTTGCGCGAGGAGCGAGAGAAGGCGCTCTCGTTCGTGGGGGAAGTTCGCCCAGCTCTCCCACCCGTGATGCTCGGCGAGCACCTGAATGCTCGACGCGACCACGCGCAGGTCTGCGGGACGTCGGAGCACGCGCTCGAGCCACGCCCACTGCTCGTCGCCCAGGATCGTACCGGTTCCCTCGCGCACGGCGTAGGGACCCTTGCCTTCCGGGCGCGGACGAGCGCGCTCGAGCGGACTCCGGAAGTAGCGCGTGTCGAGCAGGATGAGCTGCACGCGCGACCCCTGCCCGCCCAGCTCCACGGCCTGGTAGACGCCCGGTCGTTCGCGTGCCGGCCCCGTGACGTCCCAGAACGATTCGAAGATCGCCTCCGACGCCTCGCGTGCACGAAAGTCGCGGCCGGCGTCGTTGCGCCCGTAGTCGTGATCGTCCCAGGTGGCGTAGACGCCCGTAGTATCCATGAGCGCGCGAAACCGGGGGCTCGCGGCGAGCCGTTCGTACGACTGCCGGATAACCCGGGGGTCCGGGCTGTCGGCGTAGACGTTGTCGCCCAGAAAGACGAAGGCCTCGGGATCCCGCTCGACCGCGACCGACAGCGCTGGATGGTCGCGCCGCTGGGCGAGGCAGGAGCCGAACATGATGCGCTCGGGCTGCTGGGCCGAGAGCGCTACGGCGGTCAGAACGAAGACGACGGTTGGTACGGTCAGCCGCATCATCCGTCATCGTACCATTCCTGAGCGAATCCGGCAGCCTGCCGAACCGTCTCCGGGTACCGCGCTTCGGTCTTGTACGCTCGTTTCGGCAGGCGTACGATGGGTAGCGACGGGGTCGTTCATGTGGCTCAACATCCTCTCGCTGGAGCGTGTCCTCTCGTTCGAAGGCCATGAGATCCTCGTCCGCAAGACGTCGCTCGTGCATCGAATGCAGTACGCGCTGTTCATCGACGGCGTGAAGCAGGACGAGGCCGATGCGCTCGCCGGCACGTTCGCGCTGCACGGCGTGATCGTCGACGGGTCGCAGACGAGAAGGGTCGACGTCGTCGTGCGGCAGGGGTTCTTCACCGGCCGCTACTACTGCCGGGTAGCCGGCACGACGCGAGGTATGAAGCGGCGGGCCTATGACGTGGAGTGAGCTCGCCCGGCTGGGCGCTTCGTCTGCGTGGTGGCTGGTCGGGCGCGCTGTCGGCCGCGGTGTCGGTCGCGCTATCGGTCGCCGGTCGCGACCGCTGATCGGGGGCATCGCGCTCGGTGACTCGTGCAATCTCAACTGCCTCCAGTGCAGCGTCTCCAACCGTGGCATCGCCGATCTCACCTACGCGGAGATCCGGACCGGGCTCGCTTCGTTGCGCCGACTCGGTGCGAGGCTGCTCTACGTGGAGGGGGGCGAGCCGTACCTGTGGCGGGACGGACGCTACGAGCTCGACGACGTCGTACGGCTCGCCCGCGAGCTGGGGTTCCTCGCGGTCGTCGTCTACACGAACGGCACGTTTCCCCTTCATACGAGCGCAGATGCGGTCTTCGTCAGCGTGGACGGCACGCGCGAAACGAACGACTCCCTCCGTGGCAGATCGTTCGACCGCGTCATGGAGACGCTTCGGACGACGAGGCATCCGAACGTCATGATCAATTGCACGATCAACCGCGTCAACATCGGCGAGATCGGACCGATCAGCGAGCTCGCGCGCGACCTGCCGACGGTGCGCGGGGTCACCTTCTACTGCTACACGCCCGGCGGGTCGCACCCGGAGCTGATGCTGCGGCCGCACGAGAAGCGCCGCGCGATGACGCGGCTGCTCGAGCTCAAACGCGCGGGATTGCCGGTGCTGAACTCGCGGGCCGCGCTTCGCCGCGTGCGCGACGACACGTGGCGCAGACCCACCGATTCCTGCTATCTCTACGCCGATCGCACGATGTACCGGTGCTGTCGCCTCATCGACTCGCCCGAGGCGTGCCGCGAGTGCGGGTACCTCGGCTACGCCGAGCTCGACTGCATCGCGCGGCTGCAGCCGGACGCGATCTACGAGGCGTTCCGCGCAATGGCGGGCCACCGATGATCGCCCGCGCCGTGTCCGCGGTGCTGAAGCGATCGCTGCGGCCGTTCGTCTTCACGCCGACGCGCGAACGCGAGGAGCCGGCGGCGCTTCCCGGGCTGGGCGTCTACGTGCACATCCCCTTCTGCCGGTCGATCTGCAGCTTCTGCCCGTACTACAAGGTGCGCTACCGGGAGGCGCTCGTGCCGGCCTTCGTCGATGCGCTCGAGCTCGAGATCCTTTCTCTCAGGGCCGATGGACGCATCCCCGCGGCAAGCGTCTACTTCGGCGGCGGGACACCGGCGCTGCTCGCCGCGTACCTGCCGCGCATCCGCCGGGCGATCGAACGCGCCTTCGACGTCCGCGGGCCGTGGGGGATCGAGCTCCACCCGGACGACGTCGACGAGGAAACGCTGGCGAGGCTCCGGGCCGCGGGTGTGGGGATGGTGAGCCTGGGCATGCAGTCGTTCCATCCGGCGAACCTGCGCGCGCTCGGACGCGCGCCCGAAGATCTGTCGCCCCGGATCGATACGGCCGTCCGGGCAGGCTTCAGCGTCATCGACGTCGACCTCATTTTCGGCATCCCCGGGCAGACCCGCGCGTCGCTCGCCGCCGACGTGCGCACCGCCGTCGACCGCGGCGCGACCCAGGTCTCGACTTACCCGTTCATCGACTTCAGCTTCACGCCCGCCCGCGTGCGACCGCTGGGCGGGCGCCGCCAGCGTGAACTCATGGACGCGCTTCTGGCGGCTACCTCTGCAGCAGGGCTCGAGCGCACATCGGTCTGGACCTTCGCACGACCGGGAACCGAGCGTTACTCGTCGGTCACGCGCGACGCCTACGTTGGCCTCGGGCCGAGCGCCGCCTCGCTGCTGCGCTCGAGCTTCCGCGCGAACGTCTTCTCGGTCGACGAGTACGTCCGGGATCTGCGCGCCGACGGTTCGCCACTGTCGTTCCGTGTCGATCTCTCCCCACGAGAGCGCGCGCTCTTCTGGATGTTCTGGCGGTCGTACAACCTGCGGCTTGACCGGCACGACTACGAAGAGCTCTTCGGCGAGCCGATCGAGACCCGTTTCGCGATCGAGCTGCGCGCGGCGTGGACGCTGGGAATCGTCACGCACCATGGAGACGGCTACGATCTCACGCCGCGCGGCGCGCGCCTCTTTCATCTGGTCGAGCAACTCTATACGCATCGGTACATCGACCGCGTGTGGCGTCTGGGCACGACCGGATCGCGGCGGCGGTTCACGGTCGGATAGGCGTTCGTCACGGTGCGGTGGGCGCGCGGCGACCGTTTGCGTCAGTTGGACGGGTCATAGTACGGTCGTACCAACGGCCCTCGCACGGGTCCCGGGAGGCACGATGAACAAACTTGCCGCGATTACCGCCTTTCTCGGGGGAGTGAAGAACCGCTACCTGCAGTACCAGGAGGACCGGGGACTGGACGAGAAGCTCGCGCTCGCCGCCGCCGCCGAAGGTATTGACGGGGTGGAGCTCTGCTACCCCGCCGACTTCGACGACGTTGCGCAGACGCGACGGCTGCTCGAGCAGCACGGGCTGGGTGTGTCCGGCGTCAACGTACGGTCGCGACGGACCGGCAAGTGGCTGCGCGGGGCGTTCAGCTCGGCGGACGAGCGCGAGCGACGCGAAGTCGTGGACGACTTTCGCCGCGCCATCGACCTGGCCCGCGAAGTCGGGACCGACCGCATCACGACCTGCCCGCTGAACGATGGGCAGGACTACGTCTTCGAGATGAACTACCTGGACGCGCTCGCGTGGGCCGCGGAGAGCTTCGCCGCCATCTGTGAGCACGACCGCGGGACGCGCGTCTGCATCGAGTACAAGATCAACGACCCCCGGGTGCGCTGCCTGATCGGAAGCGCGGCGGAGGTCGTCGCCTTCGCCGACCAGACCGGTGCGACGAATCTGGGCGGGACGATGGACTTCGGGCACGCGTTGCTCGCCGGGGAGCGACCGGCGATGTCGGCCGCGCTGCTGCACCGCGCGGGAAGGCTCTTCTACGTGCACGTCAACGACAACGACCGACAGTGGGACTGGGACATGCTGCCCGGCGCCTACAACCTCCTCGAGCTCGTCGAGTTCTTCTACTACCTCCGCGAGATCGGCTACGACGACGACTGGTACGCCCACGACGTCATGTCCAAGGAGGTGGAGACGAGCGAGCACTTCACCACGGTCGCCCGCCTGACGCGGCGGATCGAACGGATGGCCGACCGGATCGACCGCGAGCGGATGCGCGAGCTCATGACGGTGCGCAACCCCTCGCGCACGATGGAGTACCTCTACGAGACGCTCTTTCCCGAGGGCTGATCGTCGAAGGCGGTTCGTCGCCGGCGGTTCGTCGCCGAAGCTACGCTCCTGCGAACGTGAGATACAGCAACCAGTCCTCCTCGCCGCGCGCGTTGACGGCGGGCTCCGTCGTGGACGCCGTCGCGGAACCGGGCGCGGTGAAGGTCGGACCGTCGCCGGCCGGCTCGATGGCCGCGTCTTCGCGCGGACTCACCCAGCGCGCGTCGGCGAGCGGCGGGAGATCCGAGACGGTGACCTCGCCGCCGTCCGGGAGGTAGACGAGCAGCGACTCCTCACCTGCGAGGCAGAAGCCGGTGTCGACTCGACCGGGCTCGGGGCGCATCCGCTGCGGGACGAAGCCGTCCAGCAGGTCCCAGACGCGGTGGATCTCGTCGTGGATCGCCTGCCGCCGGTCGTCCAGGCGCAGCGACCCGCTGAAGCCGCTCGAGGACGTGCCCGCGAAGTCGCCGAAGTTGATCGTGGCAGCCGTCATGGACAGCGTGATCGCGTTCCTGCGGATGTCGGTGAGATCGTAGTCCGGGTGTCCGAGCGTGTTGCCGGGCCACAGCGTCTCCTGCGCGTAGACCGGCCCGCCGGCGACGCGCTTGTTCATCGTCTGGTGGTAGAGCAATTCCTGGTCGCGGGTCTTCGGGCCCTGGATCGTCGCCACATCCATGTAGTCGTCGTCGAGCAGGAAGGGGTTCTCCCAGGTCGCGTTGTGGACCGTCACGAGGTGTCCATACGGGTCGAGCCGCTTCACGAGCCGGCCCAGCCGATCGACCTGCTCCTTCGTCATGAAGGGATTGGCCGATAGCAGCGGCTCCGGCCCGGCAACGTTGAAGATCAGGTTCCAGTACGACCCGTACCGCGCGATGAGGTAGCGGAGGTAGAGCACCTGGTCCTGGTAGGCGTTCGGGTTGAAGCCCGACCGACCGAAGAAACCGGCGAACGGAAAGACGACGATGCGTCTCTCCTTGAGGTCGTCCAGGATCGTTTCGAGCCGATCGTACTCGGCGGGGTCGATGGGCCACAGCCGCGGAGTCTCCCAGCCCATGCCGCGTCCCGGCGACTGACGGTTCACCCAGAAGCTCGCGACCGAGAGCATCGTGTAGCCCTGCCCGACGAGCCAGTCGAGGAAGGCGGCGCGATCGGCGTCCGGAAAGTTCGACGCGAAGAGCCGGTCGCCGGCGTGGAGGCTGCGCAGCGTCAGCGGCTCGCCTTCCGCATAGCCGAGCCAGATCGGGTTCTGCGGGTGCGCGGTGACCATGCCCGGCAGGTCGGAGGCGGTGCACGCAAACGCCCCGGCGTGCTCCTCTTCTCCGAGCCGGACGGAGTAGCGCCAGGTGCCGATTTCGTTCGGCATGAAGCGCACCTTCCACGTTCGCCCGCCGGCCCAGAACCCCTCGATCTCCCGGCGCGCGCCACCGGGCGAGACGAACGTCGCGGCGAGGGTCACCCGCCGCAGCGGGTCTTCGCCGGGGGCTCCGGCGAGCTCAAACGAGGTCTCGAAGACGTCCCATTTCGCTACCGTCTGCATGATCGCTCCTACGCGCGGATCGTAAACCGGTCGACGCGCTCGAGCTCCGCCTCGT
>CAZICD010000138.1:7746-8955 GCA_964537725.1 uncultured Spirochaetaceae bacterium
CGAGCTCCGCCTCGTGATTTCCGAACTGGGGGAAGAACGGCGAGCGCGCGACCACCGGCTGCGCCTGGTTGAACCACTCGTCCACCGCGTCGCAGACCCGCTCGAAGCGGCCGTCGCGGTTCGCGTACGCGTAGTCGCCGCCGCCAAGGAGGAATCGTGGCTGCGCCTTCGCGAGCTCGCGGTAGACCCGGGTCGTACCGGTGGCGTTGCCGTCCGGCCTCCCGATGAGCCCGGTATCGGTGAAGAAGGCGAAGACGAGGTCGTCTCGCACCGGGTCATCGATCGTCGTGAAGGAGCAGGCCGGGCTCTCCTCGTGGTCTGAGACGATGCGGTAGTCGTATCGCGTCCCGGGACGCAGCCCGGTCGCCTCCGCGGTGAAGAGGTAGCCGTCTCCGGGTGAGTCGCATCGGCTCGCCGGCACCTCGATCGGGCCGTGGGACTCGCCGGTGACGAGCACCCGCGGGTTACCGCCGCCTATGTTCGAGTGCCAGCAGAAGGTCATCGTCGTCGCCGGGTCGCCCGTCCAGCTCAGATGGATCTGGTCGATCATCGCTGCCCCCGCCCCTTTGTAGCACGGGCAGGATCGCGTGTCTTCCGCGTGGAAGCGGTGCGAAAACATGTGACGGTTTGCCGTCCTCGACCGGCTCAATCGTCGGTATCTTATGATCACCACTTCACAGAGTGTCGGAGGTATTCGGCATGGCAAAGCAGTTGGTATTCGATGAGCTCGCCCGGCGCGAGCTGATGCAGGGCGTCGAGGCACTCGCGCGAGCGGTGCGGATGACGCTCGGACCACGCGGCCGCAACGTGGTCATCGACAAGAGGTGGGGCGCCCCCACGGTCACGAACGACGGCGTTACGATCGCGAACGAGATCGACCTCCCGAGGCCGTACGAGAACATGGGCGCGCAGCTCCTCAAGGAAGTCGCGAAGAAGACGAACGACGTCGCCGGCGACGGGACGACGACGGCCACGGTGCTCGCCGCGGCGATTCTCCGCGAGGGGGTCAAGAGCGTCGCGGCGGGGCTCGATCCCATGGACCTCAAGCGCGGGATCGACCACGCGGTGCGCGTCGCCGTCGGCTCGATCGAGTCTCAGGCGAAGCCGATCAGGACGCCCGAGGAGACCGCGCAGGTCGCGACGATCTCGGCGAACAACGATCGCACGATCGGCACGCTGATCGCAGACGCGATGGACCGCGTGGGCAAG
>CAZICD010000139.1:0-2281 GCA_964537725.1 uncultured Spirochaetaceae bacterium
GCGCGGGGGTACCGATGCGAGAGCGCGTGAAGCGAGACCCTCGTGCTCATCCTGCTACCCCCGCGAGCGCGAGCGACCGGCCGCTGAGATAGCGCGCCGTGAACGCGAGGATGACGACGGCAGGTGCGAGGAAGACGATGCCGAGCGCCGCGGTGAGCGCAAGGTCGCCGGCCGAGGCGAACGAGAAGAGCAGGAGCGGCAGCGTCAGGACACGACCGCCTCCGATCAGCACCGTGAGCGCGTACTGGCTCCACGAGATGAGAAAGACGAAGAGCGACCCGGTGAGCATTCCGGGCACCGCCGACGGCAGCCCCACGCTCACGAACGCGCGGACGGGGCCGGCGCCGAGCGTGCGCGCCTGGTACTCGAGCTCGAGGTGCGCGCTTGAAAAGGTGCTCGCCATGACGAGGACCATATACGGAACCGTCGGCAGGAGGTGCGCGACGATCACACCGGTGATCGAATCGGCGAGGCCCCACCGGACGAAGACGACGTGAAGCCCCAGAACAACCGAAAGCGCGGGAACGATCACCGGAGCGAAGAAGAGATACTCGAGCACCGCCTTCGTTCCGGGACGCATCGCCGCGAGGCCTCGCCCGGCGGGCACGCCGACGAGCAGGCTCAGGACCGTCACGGCGACCGCGATGCCAAGACTCGTACCGGCCGCCTCGAGCACGCGCGACCGGGGCCGGACGACGTACTCCCACGCGCGCAGACCCCACGACTCGGGCACGAGGTCCGGGTAGAGCCACCGCCCGGCGAACGAGTGCAGGACGAGCGGAACCAGCGGGAGCGCGACGAGCACGACGATCCCGGCCACGACCACCGCGCGCAGGCGGCGCCCGTCGGCGGCCGGCATCTGCGCGCCCCGAGCCTGCCTCACCGCCGCCTCCCGAGACCGGCGAGAACGGCCCGATACGCACCGACGAGCCCGAACACGATCGCGGCGATCACGAAGGAGAGCGCCATGGAACGGGGACGCAGCGCGAGGTCCACGTCGGTATAGAGGCGATACGCGAGGACGCTGAGCATGCTCGGGTACCGCGCCCCGAGGAGCAACGGAACCTCGAACGCTCCGAACACGAAGGCGAAGACGATCACGCCCGCCGGCAGCAGCGCCGGCGCGACGAGCGGCACGAGCACGTACCTCACCGCCTGAAGGCGCGTGGCACCGAGCGAACGCGCGGTCGCCTCGTAGTCCTCGCCCACCGACTGGAGAACGGCGAGCGCGAACAGGCCGACGAACGGCACCTGCTTCCATACGTAGACCGCTATGATACCTATGCCCGCGCGGTCGTTGACGAGCTCCGGGAACGCGGCGGGCGTCTCGATCAGGCCGACCGCCGTAACGACGCGGCTCAGCAGTCCGCTCTGCGACAGCAGCATGATGCCCGCCGCGGCGAGCACCATGTGCGGCAGCGTCAACGGAAGCTGGTACACGTAGGTCACGAATCTGCGCAGGCGGCGCGTGCGTCTGAGCGCGAGCGCGGTCAGGACCGCGAACACGAGCGTGAGCGCGGTGGACGCGAACGAGACCCAGACGGTGAGCCCCAGGCTCGCGACGAAGCCGGGAGCGGTCACGACGGCGCGGAAGTGCTCGAGCGTGAATGCACCGACATCCGGATGCGCGCCGGCCTGCGTCGTCAACGGGCGCAACGACTCCACGAGCGCGGTCGTCACGCCCCCGCCCAACAGCAGCACGACGATGAGCGCGGCGGGCGCCAGGGCGACGAACGCCCCCGGAAGCCGGCGGCCGCTCATCGCTCGAGGACGTTCGCTATCCATCCGGCCTCGATAGCCTCGAGCCAGCCACTCTGCAGCTCGGGGATCCGGTGCTCCTGCAGCGTGCTCGCCGGGAGCACCGACGGTGGCCTGGGGATCGACGCAAAACGGTCCCGCCACTCCCGCGGCAGCCTGTCGACCGAGACCACCGGCAGGTCGCCCCAGACCCCGGGTCGCGCTTTCTCGAGCTGCGCCGCCGGCTCCAGTAGGAAGTTCGCGGCGACCATGGCGGCCGCCTTGTTCGTCGCGTTGTACGGAATCGCGACGTAGTGGGTGTTGCCGATCGTGCCGGATTCGAAGACGAAGGTTCGCGTCGTCTCGGGGTAACGCCCCTGCGATACGAGGTTGGCGGCCGACGCGGGGTTGTAGCTCATGTCGAAGTCGACCTCGCTGTTGGCGAAGAGGTTCTGGTGCTGCGTGCTCGTCTCGGGGTAGGTTCGTCCCCCCCGCCAGAGGTGCGGCTCGATCTCGTTGAACAGCTCCCACGCGCGCGGCGCGA
>CAZICD010000139.1:2381-8804 GCA_964537725.1 uncultured Spirochaetaceae bacterium
TCGTTCGCGACGGTGGGGTCGTCGGTGTCGACGAGGTCGATGTTCGGGAGCCGATGCGCGTACGGCCCGAAGAGCAGGTCGGCTTCGCGCATGCTGCGGAAGTTCTCGCCGTTGATCCACACCAGGTCGACCGAACCGCCGCTGTCGCGACCCGCCTGCCGCTCGCCGAGGACCTTGCTCACGTAGACGCTCGCGTCGGTCACCGGCACCATCTGCAGGTCGATGTCGAGCTCCGCGAGGCCGTCGGCGACGAACTCCTGCACGTAGGCGTTCGTCGCGTCCGAACCACCCCACATGTACCAGTAGAGCTCGCTGCCGGCGGCCTCGGACGCGATCTCGTCCCAGCTCATCCGCTCGTAGCGCTCTGCGAACGCGGGCGCATCGGCCTCCCCGGAGCCCGCGGCCGAAACGGCGGTCGCGGCACCGAGCGCGAGCAGGAAGCCTGCTCCGCAGATCAAAGCGGGTCTGTTCATCGCTGCCTCCCTGACTGCGCAGGAACGTAGCCACGCGATGCTTGCAGGGTCAAGTATCCTCATCTCCGGACGCACGCCGGCGGCCCAGCACGATCGAGCCGGCGACGATGAGCACGATACCGGCCCACTGCACGATGCCGAGCGACTCGCCGAATACGATCACCCCGCCGACCACCGGGACGAGGATGAAGTTACCCGTGAAGACGGGAATGATCTGCGTCGCCTGACCGTGCCGGTAGGAGAACTGGATGACCACCATGGACACGACCGACAGACCCGCCCAGACGAGCGTCACGGGATCGGACACGACGGTCCGCGCCACCGCACCAAGGCCTTCGGACCAGTCGAGCTCTGCGGTCGCAAGCTCCTGAAAGAGCTGCGAGTACGCGCCGAGAAACCCCGAGAGCCCGCCCAGCGCGACGCCGGCGCCGGGGCCCGTGCGCATCGCGAGCCAGGCTGCGCCGTAGACGACGGTGCCCACGGCGAGCACCCCCCACAGGAGCGCGATGCGCGCCTCGCCGCGATGGGACACGTCGAAGAGCGCGACGAGCGCAGCCCCGGCGATGACCGCCACGAGCGCCGCGATGTGCTTCGCCGCGAGGCGCTCTCCCATCACGATCCGGCTGAAGACCGCGAGCGACACGAGCCCGGTCCCGGCCATCGCGCCCACCACGGACACCGCGCCGATTGAGATCGCCGAAAACACGATGAAGAACGACACGGACGTCGCGAGCGTGGCGAAGACCCACAGGATCCATCCGCCCGCGGGGTGGTCCGCCCGGATGCCCAGGCCGATCTTCTGGCCGGCCTGACCTAAATTGAGCAGCGAGTAGCCCGCGAAGGCGAGCAAGGCCGCAACGATAGTGGTGCTCATGTATCCCCCGGGGTACTCAGAAGAGGCCCACGACCCGACCGGTCTCCGGGTCAAGGTCGATGTCGTAGAACGCCGGCCGCGTAGGCAGCCCCGGCATCGTGCTCATCGTCCCCAGCAGCGGGTAGAGGAAGCCCGCGCCCACGCTCGCGCGCACCTCGCGGACCGGGACCGTGAATCCGGTGGGCGCTCCCTTGAGCGCCGGGTCGTGGCTGAGGCTGAGGTGCGTCTTCGCCATGCAGATGGGAAGCCCGTCGAACCCGTTCCTCGTGTACCGATCGATCTGTTCCTCCGCCTGCGGGCTGTACTCCACGCCGGCCGCCCCGTACATCTTCGTCGCGATCGTCTCGATCTTCTCCTTGATCGACGCGTCGAGCGAGTAGAGGTACCGGAAGTCGGATGGTCGCTCGCACGCTTCGACGACCGCGCGCGCGAGGTCGAGCGCGCCGGCACCCCCCTGCGCCCAGTGGTCGCTCACCACCGCGTCCACGGCCCCGGCCTCCTGCGCCATGCGCCGCACGAGGTCGACCTCCGCGTCGGTGTCGGTCGGGAAGCGGTTCACCGCGACGACGACCGGCACGCCGAAGGAGGCCGCGTTCTCGATATGCCTGCGCAGGTTCGCTCCGCCCGCTTCGAGGAGGTCCAGGTGCTCCTCGGTGTACTCCGCCGCGAGCGGCGCGCCGGCGGTGACCTTCGGTCCGCCGCCGTGCATCTTGAGCGCGCGGATCGTCGCCACCAGGACGACCGCGTCGGGCACCAGTCCGCTCGCCCGGCACTTGATGTCGAAGAACTTCTCCATGCCCATGTCCGCGCCGAAGCCGGACTCGGTGAAGACGTACCCGTCGGGACCGACGAGCTTGAGTGCGAGCTGGTCGGCGACGACCGAACTGTTGCCGTGCGCGATGTTCGCGAACGGCCCGGCGTGCACGAAGGCGGGAGTCCCCTCGAGCGTCTGCATGAGGTTGGGCATGATCGCGTCGCGCATGAGCACGCCCAGCGCCCCGCCGACGCCCAGGTCGTCGGCGGTCACCGGCACGCCGGATCTGCTCATACCCACGACCATCCGTCCCAGCCGGTCGCGCATGTCGATGCTGTCGGTCGCGAGCGCAAGGATCGCCATGATCTCGCTCGCCACCGTGATATCGAAACCGGTCTGCCGCTCGAACTTCTCCTTCTCGCCCTGGCCCACCGTGATCGTACGAAGGTAGCGATCGTTCGTGTCGATCACGCGACGCCAGGTGATCGTCTCGGGGTCGATGTCGAGCCGCACGAACCGCGCGATCTCGTCGTCGGTGAGCTCGTCGGGATCGCTCTTCTCGATGCCCAGTTTCTGAAGGCGCCGGCGCATCACCGGAGAGAAGCGGCGGCGACCGTCGCGGCCCTTCGGACAGAGGCGCGAGAAGAGCTTCGCGTCCGACTGGTACGACTCGTGGTGCATCCTCGCGTCGATCGCGGCGGCGAGAAGGTTGTTCGCGGCGGTAATCGCGTGGATGTCCCCGGTGAGGTGGAGGTTGAACTCCTCCATGGGGATGATCTGGCTGTAGCCGCCGCCGGCCGCGCCGCCCTTGATCCCGAAGGTGGGCCCCTGACTGGGCTGGCGGATACAGGTGAACACGCGCTTGCCCAGGTGCGCGCCCATGGCCTGCGAGAGGCCAACGGTGGTCGTCGTCTTCCCCTCGCCGAGCGGCGTGGGCGTGACCGCGGTGATCACGACGTAGTGCCCGTCGGGCGCATCGGCGAGCCGGTCGCGTACCGACAGGCGCACCTTCGCCTTGTGCGAGCCGTAGGCGTCCAGCTCGTCGTCGCGAATCCCCGCCTCGTCGGCGATCGCGGCGATCGGGAACGGTTCGGACTCCTGGGAGATAACGAGATCTGCGGGAACCGGATGCTTCACGTTCTCAAGCTTGCGCGCCATGGCAGCCCCCTTTCGTTCAGCATAGGCCGGGCCGTGACGGCGGTCAAACGCCGGGATGCGAGGCAAGCGGAGTACTGGTAGAATAAGGCCGATGCGCGGGCGCCCGGTACCGCGCCCTCGCGCGTCGCGCACGACGAAAGGAGTACGCCATGGCCGTCGACACGCCTCCCTCCCCGCACCCGCTCTTCCTCGACGAGACGATCGACCTGTGGCCCGACGGCTCGCCGAACAACGGGAGCAACCCGGACTACCGGCCGATGATCCGCATCTCCTACCCGGCGTTCTGGCCGCCGGAGGACGACCCGAACGGACTCGGTGACCCGCGCCCGGCGGTGCTCGTCTGCCCGGGCGGCGGGTACACGCTGCAGGCTCGCCACGAGGGCCAGCCGTTCGCGCAGCTGCTCGCGATGCACGGCGTCGTGGCGGCCGTCCTCACCTACCGCGTCGCGCCGGACGCGTATCCGGCGCCCTACGCGGACGCGGTGCGCGCGATGCGCATCCTGCGCTCGCGCGCCGGGCACTACGGCATCGACGCTGCGCGGATCGGCATCATGGGATTCAGCGCCGGCGGCCACCTCGCCTCGCTCGTCGCGACGCAACCGAACCTGTACCACGACCCGCTCGACGAGCTCGCAGGATCGACCTCCGCGCGCGCGGATCGTGTGGTCCTCGGCTACCCGGTGATCAGCCTGGGGGAGGACGCGCACGCAGGGAGCCTCGAGGCGCTGCTCGGGCCGAACCCGGAACCGGGTCTCAGGCGGCAGCTCTCGAGCCACCTGCACGTGAGCGCGGACTCTCCCCCTGCCTTCCTCTTCCACACCGCCGACGACCCGGTCGTGCCGGTGACGCATTCGCTGCTCTACGCGCAGTCGTGCGTCGAGCACGGTGTGCCGGTGGAGCTGCACGTCTACGAGCACGGCCGCCACGGCGTGGGCCTCGCGCTCGACGACGAGCGGCTGCGCGGATGGAGCGGGACGATGGTTCGGTGGCTGCTCAGCGCTTGATCTCTCGCTCGTACGTCTCGATCCACTCGTCGACGGTGATCTTCGTACAGAGCTCGCCGAGCAGGTCGTAGGGAATCCGGTCGGGCTTCTTCAGCCGGATGCAGCTCTTGCCCATATCGAGCTTTCCCACGTCACGCCTCGCCCACTCGCGCTCGAACCACTCGAGCAGGTCCGGCCTCGTGTAGATGCCCATGTGGTAGAAGCCGATGAAGTTCTTCTGGTTGCCGAGCGAGAGGAAGGGCACCGGCTCCTCGGGCTTGCAGTGGTAGCCTGCCGGGTAGATCGAGTGCGGCACCGCGAACGAGGGGAATCCGTAGGACATGCACTCGTCGAACCCCTCCGGGATATTCTCCCGGACGACCTCGAGCAGCCGTTCGAACGCCCCGCGACGGTCGTCGGGAAGCTGGCTCACGTAGTCGGAAACCGTATCCGCGTCGTAGGTCATGAGCGGAAGATAGTGCCGTTGGCAACGCCCGGCCATCACGCCTCGGCGCGGTCAACGCCCGGCCACACGTCCATGTACCCCCACTGCGCCCGGCCAATCTCTCGCCCCCAGCGGGCCATGAAGTCGCGACGGCGCCACGCGCGTCTGCACTCGTCGCGCAGGGCCTCCGGGTCCCAGCCATCGAGCACGAGAGCTCGCAGCTCGTGCTCGGCGCAGGGCTGGTCGTCGGCGAGCAACCCTCCCCCGCCTCCCCAGTCGATCAGGTTCCGCTGCTCGGTCGGATCCGCCTCGATGTCGAAAAGCGTATCCCGGTCGTCGTGGTAGTAGCAGTACTTCCACCTGCCGCGCCGGACGCAGCGGGCCGGGGGCAGATTCGGCAGGATGCTCACTTCCGAAAAAACCGGCCGCCCGGCCCAGACCGCCTCATCGGCTGAACCCGTGAGGATCGGTACGAGCGAATCGCCGTCTGCGTCCGGCATCGCGGGCGCGTCTCCAACCTCGCAGAGTGTCGGTGCGATGTCGAGCGTGCTCACGGGCTGCCGCCAGACTCGACCGCCCGCGGCGATCCCGCACTCGCCCGCGCGCAACGGCGCCACGATGAGAGGCACCCGCAGCGACGTCTCGGCCAACGCCCCTTTGGCGATGTTCCCGTTGTCGCCGACCGCCTCCCCGTGGTCGCTCCAGTAGACCACGAGCGTCTCGCCGGGCAGCGATTCCGCCGCGCGCACGACCCGGCCGATCCGGTCGTCCAGGTACGAGATCATCGCGCTGTACTGGATCCGGACTTCGTGGAAGTCATCCGGCTCCAGCTCGACCATCTCGTTGTACTCGAGCCACGCGCGCTCCCAGTGGTTGAGCTCGCTTCGCCGGGCCCAGGGACGGGGCATGTGCGCCGCGCGCGCGCGGGCCCGCTCCACGTAGCTCTTCGGGGCTGCGTACGGCGAATGCGGCATGAAGAACCCCACGCAGAGCGCAAGCGGCTCAGGGTCGTCTCCGGCTGAGTGCGACGCGAGGTACTCCTCGGCCGCGCGCGTCACCCCTTCGTCGTAGTCGAGATAGTAGTCGCGCTCGGTCGTATGGCTGTGGTCTACGCCGAATCGCCCGTTGCTGCTCCCACGGCGGTAGACCTCCGGGATATCCGCGATCGGACCGCCTGGGTAGGAGGCGTTGTAGTCGCCGAAGACGCGCTCGGTGAAGCCGTGGCGTTGATCGGGCCCGCAGAAGTGCATCCTGCCACACAGCACGCTGCGATACCCGCCGAGCCCGAGGGCGTGCGCGAACGTGGGCCGATCGGAGGAAAGGCTCTCTTCGTTCGTGTGAAGCCCGTTGCGAAACGGGTGCATCCCGGTGAGAAACGCCATCCGCGCCGGTCCGCAGAGCGGATAGGAACTGTACGCCTGGTCGAAGCGCACGCCGCGCGACGCGAGGGCGTCGAGCTCCGGAGTACAGACGTGCGGTGCTCCCGCGCATCCCATCCAATCTCCGCGGTGCTGATCTGACTGGATCATGATGATATTCCGTGGTGCCATTGCGTATGTTACCACGGACGCCCCCGGCCATGGACGCCCGCCGGTCGCACCGCGCGTGCACCGGTCGCCGCCGAAAGCTCGTGCACGCGTACCCGACCAATCCGGTGTAGTATTCTCGCATGGCACAGGCTGCAGACAGAATCCAGTGGTACCGCGTTCCCGTCCCGCGCGAGGAGCTGCGTCGGC
>CAZICD010000140.1:0-3127 GCA_964537725.1 uncultured Spirochaetaceae bacterium
GTGCCGTAGACCTGGTAGACCGGCTCACCGATCGCGACGCCGCCGGAGATCTCCACGTCGACGACGCGACCGCCGAGTCCGCCGCGTCCTCCGCCGGCGCCCGATCCGGACAGCGGCTCGCCGCGCAGCACGATGCGGACGTGGTCCTCCGCGTCGCCGGCGGCGGCCACGCGCTTGAGGTCGCTCCACATGGAGGCGACCGGACCTCCGAGGAGCCGCAGCGCGTGGTCGACGACGTGCGCGCCCCAGTTGAGGAGCTGACCGCCTCCGTACTCGCGCACCGTCTGCCAGTCGTTGCGTCGGTCGAACTTGTGGCGCCGCAGCTTGATCTCGTACACCGTGCCCAGGATGCCCGAGCCGATGATCTCCTGCAGCTGCACGAAGTCGGGGTCGAACCGGCGGTTGTGCCGTACGTAGAGCCTGCCGCCGCCGAGCTCGCGGTCCCGCTCGACGAGCCGCCGCGCGTCGTCGTGGGTGACCGACATCGGCTTCTCCACGAGCGCGATCTTCCCGGCGTCCAGCGCGCGGCTCACCGTCTCGAAATGGTCGACCGATCGGTTCGCGACGTCGACCAGTTCCACCTCCGGATCGTCGATCAGCGCATCGAGCGAGTCGTGCGGCCTCGCGCCCGTCTTCTCCTGCAGCTCGGCGCGGCGCTCCGGGATGGGGTCGTAGCCGGCGCGTACGACGAACCGGTCCGGGTAGTTCGCGAGCTCGCGAAGATGACCGTGCATGCCGGCCCGGCCCAGGCCGACCAGCCCGATGCGGATGGGGTTGCTCATTGCTGCTCCTTTCGGGTACTCCACGATACTACGAATCGGGAGGCGACGAAAGGCGGTGCCCGGCGCGTGCCGGTTTTGCACGACCGTCGCCTTCGTGTAGGATAGGGCAAGCATCAACCAAGGAGCACCCATGACCGGGAAAATCGGACTCAACATGTACAGTCTCCGCGAGCTCTGCGGGGACCTGGATGGACTCCAGCGTACCTTCGATCGCGTTGCACAGGCCGGCTATCGCTACGTGCAGATCTCGGGGATCCGGAACATCGATCCTGAGGATATCGCGAAGGCGTTCCAGGCATCGGGCCTGAAGGCGTGCGCCACGCACCTCGGGTGGGACCGTTTCCTCGAAGACCTGCCGGGGGTCATCGACCTGCACAAGCTCTACGGCACGACGCACACCGCGATCGGGTCGCTGCCCGACGACTACCGCAGCGCAGAGGGAGTCTCCCGTTTCCTCGAGGAAGCGAGGAAGGTGCTGCCCGAGATCACCTCCGAGGGGATGGACTTCAGCTACCACAACCACAACCACGAGTTCGCGCATTTCGGCGGGAAGACGTGGATCGACCAGCTCTTCGAGCAGGGCAAGGCGCTGAACATCAAGTTCGAGCTCGACACCTACTGGGTCGTCGCCGGTGGCGCCGATCCCGCGGAGTACATCGAGCGATTCTCCGAGTACATGTCGATCGTGCACGTGAAGGACATGATCGTCACAAGCGAGCGTGAGCAGCGCTTCGCGCCGGTCGGCTCGGGCAACCTCAACTGGCGACGCGTCTTCGACGCGATCCGCAGCGCGCCCATCGACTTCGTGATCGTCGAGCAGGACGCTCACTACGACGACGACCCGATCGAGAACGTCGCGAAGAGCTTCTCCTTCCTGAAGGAGAACGGATTCGCGGTCGAGTAGACCGTCGCCGCCGACCGGAGATGCCATGCGCCCGAACATCCTCGTCCTCATGTGCGATCAGCTCCAGGCCCGCGCGATCGGCGACGCCGCGCTGTGCGACACGCCCAACATAGACCGGCTGCGCCGCCGCGGGGTGAGCTTCTCGCGCGCGTACACGCCGAACGCGGTCTGCTCGCCGGCGCGCGCGAGCCTCATGACCGGAAAGCTCCCGCACAACCACAACGTGCTCTGGGTCACGCACACGATGCCGCACGACCAGGTGCGGATCCGCGAGGGCCTGCCGCACTTCGCCGAAGACCTCGTCGCCGCCGGCTACACGACGAGCTACGTGGGCAAGTGGCACGTCGAGCCGAGCGAGCGCCCCTCGTGGTACGGCTGGCAGCGCGACCGTTCGTGGCGCTCGGCGACGATGGCTCGTCGCGAGCCGCGCGCGCACGGGGAGCTCGACCCGGAGATCACGATCACCGGGGAGGGATACCGCCCGGCGACGCTCGCCGGCGTGACCGACGTGCCGCCCGGTGAGCGGGCCATGGGCGTCATCACCGATCTCGCAGCCACGGAGCTCGACGAGCTCGCGAAGACGCCGGATGACCCGTGGTGCCTCTTCGTGAGCGTGCCCGAGCCCCACGACCCCTACATCGCGGGCAGGGACGCGTACCGGGGGTACGAGGGTCGGGATATCCCCGTTCCGGCGAACTGGCACGACGAGCTCGGCGGTCGCCCGCGCGTCTACCAGCGCGCGGCGCGCGTGTTCGAGGGGCTCTCGGAGGCGGACCGTCTGACCGCCGCGCGCTGCTACTACGCGAGCATCAGCGAGATCGACGCGCTCTTCGGGCGGTTGCTCGGCGAGCTCGACGACCGCGGCATCGCGCAGGACACCGTCGTCGTGCTCCTCACCGACCACGGCGACTACCTGGGCGCACACGGCATGTACTGCAAGAACCTGGGCGCGTGGGAGGAGGCGTACAACGTGCCGCTCGTGATCGCCGGTCCCGGGATCGGACCCGGAGAACAGGCCGATGGCGCCACACCGCTCGTCTCCAACGCGCGCGTGGGGACGCACGCGGTCTTCCCGTCGCTGCTCCGTCACTACGGCATCCCCACGCGCGTCGACTGCGACGCGCCGCTGTTCGACGACGTGCTCGCGGCAAGCGGAGGACGCGACCTGACCGCGGCCGACGAGCGCCACGGGGACGGCCTCGCCGAGTACCACGGCGGCCGGCTGCTTCTCACGCAGCGGATCTACTACCACCGCGACTGGAAGCTCGTCTGGAACGGCTTCGACGACCACGAGTTCTACAACCTCGCCGAGGATCCCGGCGAGCTCACGAATCTCGCCGGCGCCGACGGACCGGCGCTCGCGCGCGACGGCGAGGCTGGCGCCGCGTACCGCGAAGTCACCGCGGCGTACCGCGAAGTCGCCGCGGCGTACCGCGAAGTC
>CAZICD010000140.1:3227-5830 GCA_964537725.1 uncultured Spirochaetaceae bacterium
CCGCGGCGTACCGCGAAGTCGCCGCGGCGTACCGCGAAGTCACCGCGCGGATGTGGGCGGAGATCGAGCGCACCGGCGACGCGACGCTGGTCAACTCGCACTACGTGGGGTTGCGGGCGAGCGAGATAGGACCGCTCGGCTCCACTTGAACGGGGAAGCCGATCGGTGAGACTATTGGCGGTGGAGGCCGCATGAAGCTGACCTGCGTTGTTGTCGACGACGACAAGATGATCGTCGAGTACGTTTCGACCATTCTCAGCGAGCGTGACGGGTTCGACGTGCACGGTTTCACCGATCCGGCGCAGGCGATCGCGTTCCTCAAGGCGAACCGGACGCACATCCTGATCGCCGACGTCGTGATGCCCGAGATCGACGGGATCGACCTGCTCGACCGCGCGAAGTCGCTCGACCCCTTGACCCACGTCGTCATGATCACCGCCTATTCGACGGTCGGCCGCGTCGTCGTCTCGCTGCAGCACGGCGCCACCGACTTCGTGCTCAAGCCGTTCGAGTCGCCCGACGCGTTGATCGGGGTGATCGATCAGTCGGTCGAGCGGTGGCATCGCTGGTTCGACGTGCTCAGGAAGACCGCGTCGCTCAACCAGGAGGAGTAGCCGATGCGCGCACGCCAGACGGCCGGGGCGGCATGATCTCGTCAGCGCGTCCGCTGCGGCTCGGCGTGATCGGCACTGGGTCGGTCGTCCGCGAGATCTATCAGTACCTCTACTACCGCAGCGCCTACAGCGGGCTCATCGACGTGGCCGCAGTCTGCGACGCGAGCCCTGCTGTGCTCGCCGAGTTCGCCGACCGCTGGGGCGTGCCCGCCGACCGTCGCTTCGCCGACTACCGCGAGATGCTCGAGCGCGTCGAGCTCGACGCGGTCGCGGTGAACACGCCCGACAGCGCGCACGCCGAACCCGTGATCGCCGCGCTCGAGGCCGGCCTCGACGTCGTGCTACCCAAACCGACCGCCGAGCGCGTTGAGGATGTCCACCGGATCATCGAGACGGTGCACCGGACCGACCGCCTCCTTGGCGTCGACTTCCACAAGCGCGAGGACCCGGTCGTCAAGGAGGCTCGCGCCCGCGTGGGCGCCGGTGCCTACGGCACGCTGCAGAGTACGACGATGCACATGCTCGACCGCCTGCTCGTCGCCGATCCGAACCACGAGCCGCGCTTCTTCTCTTCGCCCGACTTCGCCGCACGGAACAGCCCGGTCACCTTTTTGACCTCGCACATGGCGGACACCTTCATGCATATCACCCGGCTGCGCCCCGTGGAGGTGCGCGCGATCGGCTACAGACAAAAGCTTCCCTCGCTCGAGCCGATCGCCGTCGACGGGTACGACCTCGTCGACACGAGCGTCCGCTTCGAGGGCGGTGTCTCGTGCCACATCGTGACCGGTTGGGCGCTCCCCGACACGGCCGACTGTCTGACGGTTCAGTCGGCGCGCTTCGTGTTCAGCGACGGTATGCTCGACCTCTGGGACGACCACTACGGCTACCGCGAGGTCACGGCGAGCTCGATGGAGCAGCGAAACGTGCTCTTCCGCACCTTCGCCGACGACGGCACGGTGAGCGGGTACGGGATGGACGCTCCCGGGCGCATCGTGCAGGCTATCCGAAGCTTCCGCGACGGAGAGCTGCGGGCCGATCGCGTCGCACAGCTGCGTTCGCCCTTCGAGCTCGGGCTCTACACGACGCTCGTCTGCGACTGCGCGCTCGCCTCGCTGGCCGCCGGCGTGGCCGAAGACGGCGGTGCGGTGGTGGGCGTGCCGGTGGACGCGCCGGCCTTCCTCGCCGATCGGATCGGCGGGGACGCCGACGACTACTACGCCGACAGGAGCGACAGATGACGATCAACGTATCCGAAACAACCGATGAGATGGGCAGTGCCGCGGCGGAGGCCGGCGCGAACTCGATTCGCGAGGCGATCCGCGACCGCGGTCGCGCGACGATCATCGTGGCGACCGGCGCGAGCCAGTTCACGGTGTTCGAGCGTCTCGTGGAGCTCGATGTCGACTGGACGAAGGTGACCGCCTTCCACCTCGACGAGTACGTGGGCATCGACGAGAATCACCCGGCGAGCTTCCGCCGCTACCTCCGCGAGCGCTTCGCAGCGCGCCTGCCCGCCCCGCTCGCCGACTTCGAGTACGTCCGTGGCGACGCCGCCGACCCGGAGGCCGAATGCGCCCGCCTGTCCGCGCTCATCTCCGCCCGGACCGTGGACGTCGCGTTCGTCGGAATCGGCGAGAACGGACACCTCGCCTTCAACGACCCGCCGGCGGACTTCGAGACGAACGTCCCCTACATCGTCGTCGATCTCGACGAGGCGTGCCGGCGTCAGCAGATGGGCGAGGGCTGGTTCGCCACGATCGACGACGTGCCCGAACGCGCGATCTCCATGAGCTGCCACGAGATCCTCAGGTCGCGACGCATCGTCTGCACCGTACCCGACGAGCGCAAGGCCGACGCGGTCGCCTGCGCGGTCGAGGGGCCTGTCACGCCCGACTGCCCGGCGTCGATCCTCCAGCAGCACGCCGATTGCTCGCTCTACCTCGATTCGGCCGCGGCCTCGAAGCTCTCCGGTGCCGATGGCTGATC
>CAZICD010000140.1:5930-8560 GCA_964537725.1 uncultured Spirochaetaceae bacterium
CCCTTCCTCGACCCCACGCCCGGCGCGATCGGCGCGCACAACCCGGATTGGGTGCTCGCGCCCGACCCGGCGCTCTTCGACCGGTTGCAGGAGGCAGCCGAGGGGATGATCCGCGTGCTCACGGTATCCGCGGGCGTGCCGGGCGTCGAGGCGCTCATCGAGCACGCGGCCGCGCAGGGGGTGCTCGTCTCGCTCGGTCACCATATGGCCGGCTACGATGCGGTCCGCCTCGCCGCCGACGCCGGCGCGGCGATGCTCACGCACCTGGGTAACGGCCTCCCGCACGAGGTGGGCCGGCACGAGAATCCGCTGCTCGCGGGGCTCGCCGAAGAACGGCTCACCGCCGGCGTCATCGCCGACGGTCACCACCTGCCCGACGAGCTCGTGCGGCTGATCGTGCGCGTGAAGGGGTCTGACCGGGTCGTGCTCGTGAGCGACGCCGCGCCCGTGGCGGGGCTACCGGCCGGCCGCTACACGACACTCGGCAACGAGGTGGAGGTCACCGCCGACGGGCTCGTCGTGAACCCGCGCACGCGCTACCTCGCGGGGTCGGGGCGGACGCTTCTCGAGTGCGCGAACCACGCGGTGGGCGCGGGCGCGCTGACGCCCTCGGACGCGGTGAGGATGGGCGTGGAGAATCCGGCGAGGATGATCGGCCTCGATCCGGACGGGCTCGACGGGCCGGGGGTGCTGTTCGACGCCGAGCGTCGAGCCTTCGTCACCGCGCCCGGCCCGGGGCGGGCACTCGCGAGCGCGCCGCCGCGGTGACCGGCGCGCGCCGGTTTCCCGGATGCCGGAGCCGGGGGCCTGCGCGTGCAGCCTCGCCTACGCCGCCGGCGGGGGCGTGGTCATGTTCTCGTGCCGATCAGTCCAGAATCCGCTCGTCGTCTCCGTACTTCGCGATCGCCTCCGCGTCGAGCTCGATGCCCAGGCCGGGCTTCGCCGGGATCGCGAGCATGCCGTCTTCGTCGAGCGACCACGGCTCGGTGACGAGCTCGTCGATGTACGGCGAGCCGATGAGGTACTCGACGAAGTCGGTGTCGGCGAAGGCCGAGGCGAGCTGCAGATCCGTCGCCAGTCCCACGGCGGTGTTCCACCCGTGCGGGATGAGACGCACGCCGTGCTCCTGCGCCATCCACGCGACGCGTCGCAGCTCGCTGACGCCGCCGCACTTCGTGACATCGGGCTGGACGATGTCGAGCGCGCCGGTGGTGAGCCAGGGCTCGAAGCCCTGCCTGCGCGTCAGTACCTCGCCGCCGGAGATGGGCACCGGAGCGCGCAGGCGAAGCTCGCGGTAGTCGGCGATCGCGTCGGGCTCGAGCGGCTCTTCGAACCAGGCGACGTCGTAGTCGGCGAGCATGCGCGCGGTGCGGAGCGCCCATTTGTAGCCCTGCCGCCAGTACGCGGCGCTCCCGCCGGCGTCGACCATGAGGAAGCCGTCGTCGCCGATCGCTTTCCGCGCCGCGGCGACGATCGCCTCGTCGGTCTTCGCGCCCTCGCGCCCGAACGGTCCCCAGCCGATCTTGAACGCGGCGAACTTCCGCCGCCTGAGCTCGGTGAGCATCTCCGCGAGCTCGGCGGGTTCGCGCATGATGATCGACGCGTACGGCCTGACCTTCTCGCGGTAGCGCCCGCCCAAAAGTCGGCCCACCGGCTGGCCGGTTGCCTTACCCAGGATGTCCCAGAGCGCGGTGTCCACGCCGCTGATCGCGTGCTCGACCGATCCGCCGCGCCCGAACCAGAACATGTGCTGGCGCAGCTTCTCGGCGACGCGCTCGGCCTCGAGCGCGTTCTCGCCCACGTAGAGGTGCTCGAGCATCGCGAGCGCCGCGCGGACGAGATCGACGTTCGTGAATACGCTGCCGTATCCTGTCACGCCCTCGTCGGTGTGGACGCTCACGATCGTGTGGACCGAATCCTCCGGACGCAGCTCCTCCGACCAGCCGCCCTCCGGGGTCGCGCCGCGAAGCCCTGTCGCTCTGATTTCGGTAATCTTCATCGCTGCTTCGCCTCTCTCGCCGCTACCAGCGCCCGCGCGACGAGCCGTTCGGTCAGCCCGATCTTGTACGCGTTCTGCTTGAGCGGTCGCGCGCCCTTCACGGCGAGCCTCGCGGCGGCCGCGATCGTCTCTTCGTCGAGGCTCGTCCCGGCGAGCGCGGCCGCCGCCTCCTCCGCGTTCCAGGGGATCGGCGCGACGCCGCCCAGCACGATCGCCGCGCGGCTGACCGTACCGTCTCCGTCGCGTTCGACGACCGCGCTCACGCTCGCGAGCGCGAAGTCCCAGGCGCTGCGCTCGCGCGCCTTGAGGAAGACGCTCGAGGTCGAGCCGCCGCCGGCTGCCGCCCGTGGCCTCGTGGCCGAACCGCCGGCCGCCGTCGGCACGGCGATCGACGTGATAACGTCGGTCCGCGACAGCACGTGCTCGTTGTGCGGGTCGGTCCGCGGGCCCACGAAGAGCTCGCCGAGTGGGATGGTGCGCTCGCCGTCGGCGCCGAGGACGACCGCCTCGGCTCCCAGCGCCAGAAGCGCCGGCGCGAGGTCGGACGGGCAGACGATGTGGCACGGTCCGCCGCCAAGGATCGCGTGGTAGCGGTTGTCGCCGGCGACGGCGTGGCAGTGCTCGCCGCCCT
>CAZICD010000141.1:0-6050 GCA_964537725.1 uncultured Spirochaetaceae bacterium
CTTCCTGTCCTCGTACCGATCCGCGCCGCGGCGGCGCGTCCCGGCGATCGGGCGGATGAAGACGCGGTCGTCCTTGAGCTTAACGTGCACCTCCGGCGAGCTGCCGAAGAGCTCGTACGCGCCGAAGTTGAGGTAGAAGAGGTACGGCGAGGGGTTCGCGGTGCGCAGCCTCCGGTACGCCTCCACCGCCGGGAGCTTCGTCTCGAGCTCGACGCGCCGCGAGAGCACCGCCTGCAGGAGGTTGCCCTTCACGATCTCGTCGCGGATCTCGGCGACGCCCGCCTCGTACGCCGCGCGATCGGACCCCGGGTCCTTCACCGTCGCCTCGTAGGACTTCTCGTCGGCCTGGAGGTAGTTGAAGTCGAGGTCGGTGATGCGCGACTCGGTCTCCGCGATCGCCTGCTCCAGGTCGATCTCGTGCTCGTCGTAGTTGAGGCCTATGAGGTAGATCAGGTCGGTGTAGTGGTCGAAGACGACGAAGACGTGGCCGAAGAGGAACGACGCGTCGGGCAGCGAGAGCTCATCGGCCTTCTGCGCGATCCGGATCGTGTCGCAGTACGCGGCGAACTCGTAGGAGAGGAAGCCGATGCCGCCGGCCGGGAACGGGAAGTCCTGGTGCGGCAGCGTGTGCTGGTTCGAGAAGTAGACGAGGACGTCGAGGATGTCCTTCGCGTCGCTTCGCACCGTCCGCCGCTGCGAACCCGTCCAGAGCACGATCTCCCTGCCCACCTGCTCGAGCCGGAACGCCTCGCGCACCACGAGCAGCGAGTAGCGCTCGCGCCCCTTGTGGAACGACGACGACTCGAGGATCGCGAGCGCGTCGAGCTTGCGCGCGAGCCCGTACGGCGTGAACCGCTCGCCCGGCAGAATCTTGATGATCGTGTCGCTTCGTGCCATGCGTCCTCCTCGCTGGCGCCGACCTCACCCCGGCCGCCGGCCCACAAAAAAAGCCGCGCTTGCGCGCGGCTCTTTCTCGCTGCCGCGACGACCAGGATCTCTCTCAGGTCGGCGGCATACCGGTACCGGGACCTGAGTCAGGTCCACCACCAGTTCATGCTGATCTGTCGTACGACAGGGGTGATCATTGCGGGAACCTTACCGGATTGGGCGGGTTGCGTCAAGCGTTCTTGGGTTGAGCTCGTCGTCGCGAGTTCGATGCGCCGAAGCGTTGTCTCGTCCAGGTACAATGATACCTGCGGCACTCGCGCCTCCCATGCTAGACAATATGGAAGATTCGAGGCGATCTCGACGAGCCGATCAAAATCCATCGCGATGTTTTGCGTAATTGGCAACGTACGGCGATGTGGACAGCAGGCACCGTCTCGCTTCCAGCATCTTTCCGATTATGCGGAGTGCGATTCCGCAAAATAGGTTGATTATGCGGAGACACGCTCTGCATTCTTGTGATCCTCCGCACGTCGTGCTACCGTGAGACGTGTACGTTCCACGCGCATACGAGCCGCTTTCGGCAGCCATCAGTCGGGAGAAGGTACTGGTGATTCTCGGACCCCGCCAGGTGGGCAAGACGACGATGGTTCGCAGGTTCATTCGCGAGCAGAGCGGGCGAGCGCTTTTCGTGCACGGCGACGACGTGCGCAACCAGGCGAACTGGGGTTCGAATGACCTCGACCTCCTGCTCCGGATGGCCGAGGGCTACGATGTCGCGGTGATCGACGAGGCTCAGCGCATTCCGTCCATCGGAGTATCGCTGAAGCTACTCATCGACGCCGGGGCCGCGGTCCGGCTCATCGCGACCGGCTCGTCGGCATTCGAGCTCGCCGGGCAGGTCGGTGAGCCGCTCACCGGCCGCAAGCGGACCCTGACACTGCTTCCGCTCTCGCAGGTGGAGCTCAGGTCAATCTGGAATCGTTTCGAGCTCACCGAAAAGCTCGACGAGTTCCTCGTCTACGGATCGTATCCGGAGGTCATCACCGCGGCGACCCGCGAGGAGAAGCGTGCCGTACTCCAGGAGATCACCGGATCGTATCTGTTGAAGGACATACTCGAGCTCGACCGTGTCCGGAGCTCGAAGGTTCTGCTGGATCTGCTTCGGCTCGTCGCCTTTCAGGTGGGCTCCGAGGTATCCCATCGCGAACTCGCCACGCAGATCGGTCTGGACGGCAAGACGGTTGCCCGGTACCTGGATCTGCTCGAGAAGGCGTACGTCCTGTACAACGTCCGGGGATTCAGCCGCAACTTGCGCAAGGAAGTTACCAAGAAGAGCAAGTACTACTTCTACGACAACGGCATCCGCAACGCGGTGATCGCGAACTTCAACGAGTTGCCCGATCGCGACGACCGGGGGGCGCTGTGGGAAAACTTCATCTTCGTCGAGCGCCTGAAGCGGCTCACCTACCGCGGGCAAGCAGCGAACGCGTACTTCTGGCGCACGTGGGAGGGTCAGGAGATCGACATGGTCGAGGAGCGCGGCGGGCGAATCGCCGCCTACGAAATGAAGTGGCGCCGCAAGGGTCGTTCGGCCGCGCCGACCGCGTGGCAGAAGACGTATCCCGAGGCGACCTACACCGTGATCACGCCGGAGAACTACCTGGATTTCGTGCACGGCGCCGAGGAGTAGCTCAGCTACGGCCGCCGTCGATGCGCGTCACGCGCCGGAGAAGGACGTCTTGGACGTCCCGGCGCCCGTCGATGACGGCTACCACGAACGCCGCGTCCCGGTCGACCCGGTAGAACAGACGCCACGGTGAGAGAACGACCTCCCGGTACCGCGAAACGCCGTAGCGCTCGAGCTCGGGCACGATGCGTCCGCTTTCGGGGTGCGACTCGATCTGCCGGGCAGCTGCCTCGACACGCTCGACGAGCGCCGTCGCCGCTTGTGGTGACTCGATGGCCAGGTAGGTCACGAGATCCTGCAGGTCGGCGGCGGCTACCGACGCCCAGCGGACCTGCTTCACGTGTTGTCGACCGCCTTCATCGCGTTCGCGATCGCTTCATCGTGGGACACGGTCGCTCCGGCGTCAATATCGCGCTCTGCGTGGGCAAAGAGCTTCAGCAGACCGATCGCATCGACCATCTCCTGGTACGAGGCAGGATCGAGCAGAACGCCCCTCGCGTAGCCGTTCTGCGTGATGACGATCGGGTTGCGGCTGTCGTTCACGCGCTCGAGCATCTCTGCCGCGTGCGTCTTTACGTACGAAATGGGGCGTATGGATTCGTCGAGCTTCACGGCACCCTCCAGTCTGAATAACATACGGTATTCGGCCTTATCGCGCAAGAATCAGCCCGAACCGCGCGTACTCGTCGAACCGTCGGTCCCACGAGAGCATGGCGTACCCGGCCTGAATGCACTGCCAGATCAGCAGGCGGTCGAAGGGGTCCCGATGGCCGGCGAGCTTCGGCAGGCGGTGCGCGCACGCCGCGACCTCCGCGTCCAGCGGGAGCACGTGGAAGCCGGAGTCGATCGCGGCGGACAGCGTCTGCTCCGCGGTGATGCCGCCCAGTTCGAGCTTCCCGAGAGCGTACTTCAGCGAGATCTCCCACAAGGTGATCGCGCTCGCGTACTTGGGGTCACCGTCGTTCTCGATGATCTCCCGCGCGCGCTGGTCCAATCGATCTGGCTCGACGAGCGTCCACAGGAGGTAGTGCGTATCCACCAGAACGTTCACGAGTCGACGAGCTCCTCGTCGGTCATCTCGAAGTCATCGGCGAACCGGACCGAACCGCTCCCGGCGAGGGCGCCCGTCGCAACCGCGTTCCTCGACCGGTACGACGCATACGGAACGAGCACCGCCACGGGCTCTTTGCTCCGGCCGTAGGAGATGACCACCTCCTCACCGTGCTTCACGAGGTCGATCACTTCGGAGAATCGTGCTTTGAAGTCTCCCACCGGCATCGTCTTCATTGTTCATGATCGTAGCCTCTTTGTCATTACTTGTCAACTTGTCATGCTTGGCGCGCGCAGGGCCGACGGACGGTCGCCCGCCCATCGGCCCGTGGCTCGTGTCATGCACGGCGCGCTCAGAAGACCGGTACCGCCTCCTTCTCGGCTTCCGCGGTCTCGCCCTCCTCCGCCGGCAGATCGGCCTGCTCCTCGTCGCGCTTCTTCCACTGCGGCTTGAACTCCACGTGCTCCGCGACGATCTTGACGCGCGAGCGCGGCTCGCCGTCCTTGTTCTCCCAGCGGTCCTGTTTCAGCCGTCCCACCACGCGCACGCCGCGGCCCTTCTCGAGCTCGTCGTTACAGCGCTCGGCGAGCCGGCTCCAGACTTCGACTTCGAAGAACGAGACCTCCTCCTGCATCTCGTTGTCCGCGCGGTAGTACCGATTCGCCGCCACGCCGAAGTTGCACACCGGCGTTCCCTTGGGCGTCGACGCGAGCATGGGGTCTCGCGTGAGGTTTCCCTCGATGAGTACCGAATTGAGATCGTTCACACATTCCTCCTCGCGACACCGTCGGGCCCGACCGGCGCCGCTCAGGAAGGTATACGGAGGAAAGGTGCGTGGTGCTTCGAAAGGGGGGAGTGGATGACAGCAAAGCGGTCCGCTATAGTGGGCGCATGCGAATCGTATCAATTGTGATCATAGCGGCCACCGTCCTCGCGCTTCCGGCGTTCGGTCAGGACTGGGCGCTCCAACGGATCGAAGACCAGGCCGATCTCCGTGAAACGAGCGAGGCCCGGATCGCCGAAGGCTTCACGCCCGTCGGACTCGACATCAGCGCCGACCTGGGCCTGACCGTGCTCTACGCCAGGCTTGGCGCCTGGGAGGCCGACACGTACACGGTCGAAGAGATCCCGTCGCTCGACCAGCTCAACGAGGTCGTCACGAGCCGAATCCGCGAGGGCTGGTTTCCCATGGACTTCAGCTTCTCCGGCGAGTCGAACGCGCTGCTCTTCACCAACTCAGAGGACGTGATCGACGGATGGCGACTGATCAGCACCGAAGCCTCCACGATCGAAGTTCAGAAGACCATAGCCGAATACCAGGCAGAAGGTTTCACGCCCGTTGGCATATCCGCGCTCGAAAACGGCCAGCTCGCGCTGCTGCTCCTCGACCTCCCCGAGCAGGAGACCCCCGCGCCCATCATCATGGGCGTATCGAAGGATCCCGAAGAAGCCGTCGTTGCCATTCAGTCGACCGTCGAAGACGGCTGGACGCCGCTCAGCGTCACCACCACCGACTCGCAGATGATCGTTCTCTTCCTCAGACTGTAGCCGTTCGCGACAACCCCGCTACGCGCGCGGGGCCGCCGGGGCACGGGCCCCGCCTTCGCCTTCACCCGGGTGCGCCCTGCCGGGCGCACCAAAAAAAGGGCTGCCTCCTCTGAGGCAGCCCCGATTTCCGTCTGCGTCGAAGATGGACGCTTAGAAGGAGATCGCACCCGCAGCGGTGATCACACCCTTGTCGCCGTCTTCGGCGAGGTCTTCCGACTCGTACTGGAGCGTGAAGACGGTGTTCTCAACGAAGCCGCTCAGCTCGACACCGGCGGTGAGCGAGAGAGTGGTAGCAACTTCGCCGAAGTCCGGATCCGTGTTCTCCGTGGTCTGATACAGATACCCGACCGTTGCGAAGGGCTTGATTCCGCCCGTTGCGAAGGAGAGCGCGGTCTCGTTGTAGATGCCGTACTTAGCCATGATGTCGACCATCTGGAAGGTGTTCGAGAGGCCGAGGCCCTCGACGAGTCCGGATGCGTCAACGCTGACTTCCTGGTCGATCTGCAGAGGATCGCCGTCTGCGACGTAGGTCGTGGCACCGAGGCCCAGACCGGCAACGCTGGCGCTCAGGCCGAGCGAGGCGTCGTACGTCTCATCGGGTACCCAGAAGTCCACGCCCAGGTCGACGGTCGCGGGACCGACGGTGGCGTCTACGCCGGCGGTGAGGCCGATGTCACCAGGATCCGCGAAGGGACCGTAGTGCGCGCCGAGGGTAATGGTCGCGGGACCGGCTGCGACGGCTGCGATACCACCGAGCGAGTACGCGTTGGTCACGTTCTCTTCCCAGGTGCCGGCCGACGCAAAGATCAGCGAGAGGGTAGCAGGACCGATGGTGCTGCTCGCGGTCAGGCCCTGGTAGCTCGAGCTCGTGTCACC
>CAZICD010000141.1:6150-8422 GCA_964537725.1 uncultured Spirochaetaceae bacterium
GCCGCGTTACCGGCCGCGAAGCTCGGGGCCGACCAGATGGTCACGGTGACCGGGTCGAACGTCCAGCCCGCTTCTACTGTCGGCGCAGCAACGGTCACGGCGTCGTCGCTTGCGAACGAGATCTCCCAGCCGCTCAGCGTGATCCAGCCCTGCGTGCCGCTTTCGGCGTCGCCACTGAGCCACTCGAGCGAGATGCTGCTCGATGCCTCGTTCTGGAAACCGGTGGCGTTGTTGTTCAGGTCCATGCCGAAGGTAAGCGTAGCGCTACCATCAACGGTGACATCCTGAGCAAACGCGAACCCGGAAACGAGAAGCAGTCCAATCAACAGAATACTCAGCTTCTTCATTAGAGTTCCTCCTTGAAGCTTCAGGGGCTCAGGTCAACGACCCGAGGTCGTCCCCCCATCTTAGGATTTGTCCGGTAGTATAGCCGAGCCCCAACGGGGTGTCAAGCATTTCACGGCTTTCTAGCGGAGCGGCTATCTGTCGAACTCACAAGGACTTCGTCTCACCCAAACGGGTGAGATTCGGTCGCCGGCCGAGCTGTACTCCCCCGCGGAGAGGTGCCGCACGATGCCCCACCCGGCCCCGTTCGCCGGCCGTGCGGCCAGGAAGGGGTATCACACGAGGACATTTCTTCGCCCGGGACCGCTACAGAAGCGCCGGAATTCGCTATGCTTCCAGTCATGAGCGATCAGAGCCGCCGGGCACGAGCGGACTGGACGACGTTCGACGCCTCCGGGCGCGATCTGGAGGCCCGGGCCGATGCGCTGGGCCTCGAGCGCGAGGACCTCGCCGCGCAGGTCGAACCGCTGGAGCTCGCCGTGGAGGGCGGCATCGTCGAATACAAGCGGACGCTCCTGAACGAGGCGTTCCGGGCGATCGAAGAGGCTCGCTACCGATCGCTGACGAACGCACAGATTCTGGGCATCGCGAAGCAATTCGGCGTCTACGCGTACGTCGCGACCGTCCAGCGATTCATGGCCGACGGAACCATCCCGCTGCGCGAACATCGGCCCAGAGCCGAAGAGCCCAAACCCTCCGAAGCCGAAGAGGCGGAGACCGACGTCAAGCAGATCATCGCCGAGATCCAGGAACGCGTGAAGAGCGAGCCCGAACTGCGCACGCGCCAGCCGGTGAAGAACATCCTGATGCAACTCTCCCGCTACTCGCGCGAGCTCGAGCAGTTCAAGGAGGTCACCGCGCGCACGCCGGCGGACAAGCGGGGCAACATCGCGAAGGGCTTCCGCCAGACGACCGAAGAGATCTTCGCGAGCATCCGCAAGAACTACCGCGAGCTCGAGCAGGAGGAGCGGCGCTCCATTCCCACGCAGCCGCAGAACATCCTGCTGCGCATCCCGCTCGACAAGCTCTCCGGCCTGTTCCTCAAGCAGTCGCGCGCGGCGGTGGAGGTCCGCTCCGGCCTGCTCTACGCGCACGAGGAGCAGTACCAGACGCGCGAGCTCCTGCTCTCGCTCGCCGAGCACCACGAACGCATGCTCGCCATGATCGACGACGAGGAGAAGCGCTACCGCGAGCTCGCCGGCACCGATCGGCTCGCGACCCTCACGGCGCGCGCCTTCGCCGGCGAAGTGGAGAGGCGCATCGAGCGGGAGACCGAGGTGTACTGAGGGTCAGGCTCGCAGCGCGAGCACGAGCTCGAGACCGATCTCCACCTCGCGGACGAGCTCGTAGGCGAGCACGCCGTGGTGGCGGGTGAGGCGCCGCTTGTCGAGCGCCGCGAGCTGGGACACGACGATCACCGACGTCCTGCGCAGTCCCGTGTCCTCCGCGTGAACGAGCACGTTGCCCGGCGCATCGGCAAGGCGCAGATTCGTCGTGAAGGGAACGACGATCGTCGTGGCGATTCGGCTCGCGTTGAACGCGTCGGCCTGGACGACGAGCACCGGTCGCTCGAAGCCCGGTTCGCTGCCGAACGGCAGGCCGAAATCGGCCCACCATATCTCACCACGCGTCATCGCGGGTGAGGTCGCGCAGCGCCTCGATCGAGACGTCTGCTTCCGCGACGCCGCGCTGTTCGCCCCCGTCCTCGGAGCCGTATACCGCGTCGAGCTTCTTCGTGAGCCGATCCCGCTCGTGGTTGCGGATGAACTCCTCGAGCGCGCGCGTCACGAGCTGGCTCCGGGGAATGCCGAGCTGGCGGGCAGTGCGCTCGGCGTCGGCGTAGACGTCGTCCGGGATGGACACCGCGGTCTTCATGTCGGCTACAGTATAACCAGAGTATGACCGCCGTGCAAGGAGGGGTTACTCC
>CAZICD010000142.1:0-8317 GCA_964537725.1 uncultured Spirochaetaceae bacterium
GAGGAGGCGCTTTCCGGAGACTCCAGGGTATGGGACGCGCTCGTGAAGCACGATCTTGCCGATGCGTTTCGCCGCGAACTCGCGCGGTTCGTCGGCGTACCTACGCACGAACTCACGCCCGACGGAGCCGCCATCGCGCTCCTGCGCGAGGCGTGGCGCTTCGAGCGCTCGGGAGAGGCGACCGCGCAGGCGCGAAGCGCCCGGGTCCTGCTCCACGAGTGGCGCGACCAGTACGGCGTGGACGATCGATATCTCGCGATCGTCACGGCGGGGCAGAACGCGCTCGGCATCCGTGACGAGGTGCAGGACCTCGAGGTCGACGCACTCGCGAAGCTCGAGCTCTTCCCCGCCGTCGACTCCGTCCTCGCGCAGCGGCTCGTAGCAGAGGCAGCGAGCGACACCGGAGATCGGACTCGGATCCGCATGATTGCCTCCAGGCGAAGAGAGACGTACTGGGTCCGCACGACGATGCCCGAGGTCGGTGCCGTGTACACCTTCCTGATCCGGCACGCAGATTTCTTTGATCGCATGAACACCGTCGATCTGCAGGCGTCTTCTGCCGACGAACTCGTGGATCGCTACACGAAGAGCCTCTATCGCGTCGATCAGCTGCACCGCCAATGCCTCGCCGCTTACCGTGCCGCGGGCAGCCCCGGCACGCTCACCCCAATCGTCGACCGGATCGACGGCGTTTACCTTCATCGCTTCCTCCAGCCGCTCGCAGAGACGTGGGACTCGCTCCGGTCGGCAAGCGACAACGCCACGGTCGCGATACGATCGCAGCGGCGCTTCTTCGAGTCCGTCGTAGCTCCGTTTCTCGGACGAGGCGACAAGCTGGTCGTAATCGTCTCGGATGCGATGCGTTACGAGATCGGCAAGGAACTCGAGGAACGCGTAGTCGCGACGAATCGCCTCTCGGCTACCTCATCACCAATGCTCGCCGTCGCGCCGAGCGTCACCGCGATGGGGATGAACGCGCTACTTCCGCACAAGAAACTCTCGATCAAGGCCGACGGGTCGGTCCTGGTCGATGAACGATCCGTTGCCGGGATTAAGGGGCGCGCCTCGTTCATCGCAGACGTTGTCGCCCGGCTCTATCCGGACAAGCGTGCCGGGGCGTTCTGGGCCAAGGATATCGGCGAGCTTCCCGCGGCCGCCGCGAGAGAACGGATCCAGGGCCTCGACGTCATCTATCTCTACAGCGATAAGATCGACGCGCTCGGCGATGACGCGAAGACCGAGACCTCTCTGCCCGACGCGGTCGAGGCTGAGCTCGCCCACCTGCTCGCAGTGATCAGGAAGTTCGCCGGTCAGCTCAACCGGACTCACATCCTCGTCACCGCGGATCATGGGTTCATCTTTCAGAATACCGCCACCGACGACGCCCATCTTATCGCGGCTGAGACGCCGAGCGAGGGCTACAAGGATCGTCGGTACATGACCGGCACCACCGGTCCCGGGCCGCACTTCCGCAAGTACTCTGCCGAGCAGCTCGGGATCGACGCCCCCCATTCATTCTATTTCGCCGACGGCCTCTACCGTATCCGAAAACAAGGCGGAGGCGTCAGATTCGTCCACGGAGGAATGTCTATCCAGGAGCTCGTCATCCCGCTCGTGCACATTCGAGCGGGTCGCAGCGACGACCTGCGACCGGTCGGGGTGGCGATTCTCAAGGCGGCGAAGGCGGTCATAACGACGCCCACGCACCAGGTAAGCCTCTTCCAGGAGGAGCCGGTCTCCGAAAAGGTCCAGCCGGTCACGCTGCGGGCGAGCTTCGTCGCGGCAGACGGCACCGTCCTGAGCGATACCGCCGAGCTGACCTTCGACTCGCCCGACACAAACGCGCAGAACCGCAGCCGGACCGTCGAGCTGCACTTCGCACCGAGTGCCGTGCAATACAACGGCACGCAGATCGTACTGCGCCTCGAGCGACTCATCGGCGGGACGCCGGTGCGATACTCCGAAGAGACGTATCTGTACCAGACCTTCGGGGAGCGAGACTTCTGATGAAACCTTCTGAGTTCGACGCCAAGATCATCGCGGCTTTCCCTGGATTCGTAGTCCGAAAGGATCTCTCGAAGCTGGTGAAGGGGAACGCCCTGGTGCCGGTCTACGTGCTCGAGTATCTGCTCGGCCAGTACTGCTCGACCGACGACGAGGATGCGATCCAGACCGGGCTCGAGCGGGTCCAGCAGATTCTCAGGGACCACTACGTCATTCAGAATCAGGCCGGCCTCGTCCGATCGCGCATCAAGGAACAGGGAAACCATCGCGTGATCGATCGAGTCGTTGTGGAACTGAACGACAAGGTCGATCAATACGAAGCGACGTTCATGAACCTCGGGCTGAAGGACGTTCCGATCGACGGCGACTACATCAGGAAGCACCCGAAGCTGCTTGTCGGGGGAGTCTGGTCGATCGTGGACATCACCTACGAGCATCACGACGATTCGCGCGTCGGCCCGTGGAGCGTCGAGTCGCTGAAGCCCATTCAGGTTTCCAGCTTCAGCTTTGAGCCGTACCTCAGAGGCCGGGCTCAGTTCACGCTCGACGAGTGGATGAATCTGCTCGTCCAGAGCATGGGCTTCAACCCCGATCTGTTCGGTGACCGGGAGAAGCTACTGCTCATCTCGCGCCTGGTACCCTTCTGCGAAAACAACTACAACCTGATCGAGCTCGGTCCGAAAGGAACCGGAAAGTCGCACATCTACTCCGAGTTTTCACCGCACGGCATCCTCATCTCTGGAGGAGAGGTTACGCTCGCCAAGCTCTTCGTGAACAACAGCAACGGCCGAATCGGCCTGGTCGGATACTGGGATACGGTCGCCTTTGACGAGTTCGCCGGCCAGAAGAAGCGCTCGGACAAGAGCCTGGTAGACGTGATGAAGAACTACCTTGCGAACAAGTCGTTCTCCCGCGGCATGGAGACGCAGAGCGCGGCCGCATCGTTCGCCTTCGTCGGCAACACCCGCCGGTCGGTCCCCTATATGCTCAAGCACTCCGACCTCTTCGAGGAGTTGCCCGCGGCGTATCACGACTCGGCGTTTATCGACCGTCTGCACTACTACCTGCCGGGGTGGGAGGTTTCGGTCCTGCGGAACGAGCTCTTCAGCGACGGGTACGGGTTCATCGTGGACTACTTCGCCGAGATGCTGAAGCATCTGCGCACCGCCGATTTCGCCGAAGACTACCGAGGACACTTCGACCTCGACCGCGGGCTTTCCGCCCGCGACCGGACCGCGATCGAGAAGACGACGAGCGGGCTGCTGAAGATCCTCTTTCCCGCGCACGACGCGACGAAGGAACAGGTCGAGGAGATCTTCCGCTTCGCGATCGAAGGCCGCAAGCGCGTCTACAACCAGCTCATCAAGATCGACGACACGTTCGAGCACCGCAAGTTCGTGTATACGGACAACCAGACACAGGAGCGCAAGAGCGTCGTCACGCTCGAAGAGCGGAACTACCCGCAGCTGACTCGTGGTCTCTCAGACGCGCCGACGACCGATGACGCGGAAGCGACGCCGACTTCTTCCGGTTCCGACGCTGAAGAGGCACCTCGTACACCGGAAGGCGACGGGCCGGTACAGCCGGGATCGCAGCGTCTGATCAGCGAGAACGAAACGGGCGTCTCCTACCGCAACCTCTTCGCCGACTGTCTCACGGGAGCGACCACGATAGAACTTGTCGATCCGTACATCAGAAACTTTCACCAGGCGAAGAACCTGTTCGAGTTTCTGGAGATGGTCATGAGCCTCCAGGCCGTCGGCGACGAGGTACAGGTCTCTCTCGTTACCGCGCGCGCCGGCGACTTCGACAGCGACCAGGAGAACCTCCTCGACCAGATTCGTGAGGCCTTTTCCGGGACCTCCGTGGCATTCGAGTACACGATCAGCGACGAACGTTCGTTGCACGCGCGCTACATCACCACCGACAACGGCTGGAAGATCACGCTCGATCGCGGCCTGGACATCTTCCAGCCGTTCAACCGCAAGGACGCCTTCGACCTTCAGAACACGGTGCAGGAAGCGCGGCGATGCAGGGCGTTTGAGGTGACGTACCTGAAGAACGGGTAGATACGTCCCATTGTTTGGGTCCGGCCACCGCGAAGAAGCGAGCGAGTTTCTCGACAGTCGTTGGGCCCATTCGCTTCGGCTGTACAATCCCCCTCGCGCGGAGATCCGGGGCCAGAAAGCGGACAGGCCGCTCCGCGCTCTCCGCGATAACCTAGGGTCGCCTCTCGCGCGCATGGCGCAGACGGTACGCCGTGTCCAGGTTCACCCACATCGCAGCACCGCCGCCAAGGACCCGTTCGATCGTCACCGCCATGTCCGCCGTGATGCGCGCCTCGCCGTTGATGATCCGACTCACGTGGTTCTCGCTCACACCCGCCCGACGGCAGAACTCCGGCTGCGACATGCCGTGGGAATCGAGGTAGTCCTTCAGGTGTTCCCCGGGATGGGGCGTTGTGTCCGGATGTGCTGGAATCCGTTCAGCCACGGTAGTCTCCTGCAAACGTGATCACGATCGTGCAAACCAAACCCGGGTCAATAGTAGGGCGATTTGCCTTCCAGGTAAACCGCAGTAGTGTTCAACGCGCTCACCGCCCTCCCCCAACCTCCGCCTCGCCACCAGCAGTCCTCCTCCACGACCGCACGAACGCTCCGAACCACTCCTGGAACTCGCCGAGTCCCACGTTGGGCATCGAGTCGCTGCGCTGCACCGCGGTTCGCCACGATCGCGTCAGACGCTGCACCGCGAGGAACACGACGTTCTTCGACGTCATCGCGTCCCAGCGGTCGCACAGTTCGGCCACCTCCTCGCGCGGAAGGCCCGCGCGGATCGCGCCCGCCATGAACGCCGGTCCCACGCGTTCGACCTGGTCCGCCAGGCCTTCGCAGATCATCACGGCGCTCGGCCACTCACTCACCAGAGGCCTGCAGAACGGCGCCGCGGCCCCGTTGGTCTCGGCGAGCGACACCGCAAGCAGCGTGCCGATCGTGCTCCGCTCAGCGCGCCCGCCTGAGAGCACGCCGATCGGCATCTGGTAGGGCTCGGAAAACGGGGTGAGATCGCGCCGGATGATCAGATCAGGAAGCTCTCGCGACGGAGCGACGCCAACGCAGAGCGACACGAGCTCGGGATCCTGCTCCCGGAGCGTGATGACGGCGAGGATCGGCTCGATCGTCAGCTCGGCGATCGCCTCGTCGGAGAGCGGCGGCGTCACATCGGTCTCCCGACAGACATCCAGAAGCTGCAGGTAGGCCCGGTAGTGGGCGTCCATCATCTCGCTCACGTCTACGGGCGCGTCAGCGGTAGGCGCGCGCGCTCACCGTCACGACGTAATTGCCGACCCGTCGCGACTCGCGAACCTCGATCGGCTCGCCGGTGGCCACCCGCTCCCTCGCCGCGACGATCTCTGGAGGGACGACGTCGTTTTCTTTCGCCAGACGTGTCGGGTCGCCGTCAGCCCCGGATGCTGCCGCGCGAGACTCGATCTCGTCGGTGTAGATCTCCGGTCCGAACGACCAGAGCCAGAGGCTCAGATAGTAGTCGTCACCGTGGTCGCCGGTACCGAAGAGCGGCGCGTCGCCACCCGGATCTACTTCGATCCAGTAGTCGGCCTCCCAGTACGTGCCGTCCCACGCGACGTACTCGCCCTCGTAGCTGCCGGCCTCGTGCTCAACGTACTCACCGGCGTAGATTGTCTGCGGAAACGCGGGGAAGTAGAGCGCCTCCGGCGCAGATGACCAGTCGATCGCCAGATACGTGCGACCGTCGTCGCCGGGAACGCCGCAGCCGCCGAGCGCGACGAGCAGCGCGATCGTGATCGCGACGGCGAGCCCGCCGCGAGCTCTCGATCCGGTCCGTGTTCGTTTCGATCTCATGCATCACCTCCATGACGGATTCTCAGATGCACGAGCCGTGCCAGTCCGCCTCGTCGGCCGTGAGAGGCGCGCTGGTGCTGGTAGTGGAAGGAACGGAGCAGATCGGCGTAACCGGAATCCCGGAGCCGCGTAACCGCAGGCGCGCGCTCGCGCGATGACGTCCAGCGGCGCTTGTGAGTTTCGGTCTGACGCTCAGCAGTCGCCCGACTCATTCATCCGACTGGTCTCTCCACTCGATACCCAGCCGCTCGCGCGCTGCCTTTCGGAACGCGGCGCCCTGCACGCCGAGTAGGCGCGCGGCCTGCTCCGCGTTGCCCTCGGTGCGGTCGAGCGCCTGCTCGTAGAAGCCGCGCTCGACGTTGTGGAGCACCGCGCGGAGGTCGAGCCCGTCTGAGGGAAGCTCGGTGGGTAGCACCGCACCGGCCGGCTCGCGCGCGAAGTAGCGCGTGATCGCCGACGGGAGGAGCTCCGGTCCGATCTGCGACGACTGGCCCATCGCGCACAGCGCGGCCACCGTGTTCTGCAGCTCGCGCACGTTGCCGGGCCACGGATACTCGAGCAGGTAGCGCGTCACCTCGTCGGACAACCCCTTCGCCTCGTTGTACCGCTCGTTCCAGCGCTCGATGAAGTGTCGCAGCAGAAGCGAGATGTCTTCCGGCCGCTCGCGCAGCGGTGGGATCTGAACCGTCACCTGCGCGAGTCGCTCGTAGAGATCGCGGCGGAACTCGCCGTCCTCGATGCGCTGCTCGAGATCACGGTTGGTCGCGGCGATGATACGGACATCGACCTGCACCTCCGCATCGGACCCAACGGGTGTCACGGTCCGATTCTCGAGCACCCGCAGCAGCTTCGCCTGCGCCTCGAGCGGGAGATCGCCCACCTCGTCGAGGAGGACCGTCCCGCCGTCGGCGGCCCGGAACTGGCCCAGCCGCGCGCGATCGGCTCCGGTGAAGGCCCCTTTCTCGTGGCCGAAGAGCTCGCTCTCTGCGAGCGCCGGCGAGATCGCGGCGCAGTTCACGGCGATGAACGCGGAGTTCGATCGCTCGCTCTCCTCGTGCAGCAGGCGCGCGATGAGCTCCTTGCCGGTGCCGGTCTCGCCGCGGATCATCACCGACACGTCGTACTTCGCCACGCGCGAGGCCTGGTCGAGCGACGCCTGGAACGCGCCGCTCGAACCGATGATCTGCGTGTGCCAGCTGCGAATCCATCGCGCGCCGGAAGCCAGACCGTCGGCCCCGTACACACTCGCTTCGTGCCGGGTCCTTTCACGAACTTCGCCGCGTTCCTCGTTCCGCGGCGCGGCGGATATGGAGATTCCCGGAAAGTGCTCCGGTCCCACGTCGACCCGGCGGACCTTGTACGCGCCCCCAGCGAATCTGGCGGGGACTCCCTGCAGCAGCTCGGCGTCCAGCCCTCCGCTCGCGACGATGAGAAACCACGCCGTCTGCATCTGCGGTGTACCCGGGTCGAGCAGTACCGATAACCGATGGGCCGAGTGGTCGAAGGAAGGGCGCAGCGTCTCGATGGCGTTCGTGAGCTCGCGGAAGATCTCGTCGTAGTCGATGGGCGAAGCGAGCTCGATGGACACGAAGTTGAACCGCGCCGCTATGCCCTCCGCCTTCGCCGTCTCCTCGACCATCCTCGCCCGCTCGATGTACGAGGAGCCGGTGCAGAGGAGGACGACGCGGGAGAACTCACGAGCCCGCAGAAGCGAGAGAACCGGCCCCGCCTCGCCTTCACCGGCGTGTTGGGAGCGTTCGGGAAAGGGATCACGATTCCCGACGAACGTGAGCAGTATCTCGTGCATGGTCACCTCGACTATACCATCGCTACACGGAGCGTGCCAGGTGAGAGCCTCGTCAGGTGTCGCTTCTTGAGGGGGTCGATCGCAACCGCCGTTGCACGTGGACGTCACCGCGGTTGCGGGCACCGCGTTCAGTCGGGTCCCGTTCAGGCTTCCCGGGGGTCTGAGCGCCGCGGCGCGTCTGGCACGCCGATTGCATTCTGCTATGCGTGGATTCGCTCACCGCCAACCTGCCGACGCTCCGCACCGGAACGACCGCCCGCATCCTCTACGTCGACGGGAACGGCCAAACTTCCGAGCGCACGATCACGATCGACCAGTGTTTCACGAGCGAGCGCGGCGTCACGTACCTCGTCGCGTACTGCCACCTGCGCGGCGAGCAACGGACGTTCCGCCTCGACCGCGTGCTGAGCGTGCTCGACACGCGCGCGGCCCAACCTGTTGGCGCGCGGAGCCAGCCCGGCGCCGCGGTCCTTGCGCCCAGCGCGCGGCCGTCCGCCCACACAGCTCCCAGACACAGCGCACATGCGCCATCGACCCGCCCGTCGGCTCAGCCCCGACCTACCCGCTCCGCGAGCGGGTTCCTGAGCAAGCTGGTCGTTGGCGCGCTCGCCGTCGCCGGCCTCGC
>CAZICD010000143.1:0-8139 GCA_964537725.1 uncultured Spirochaetaceae bacterium
CACCCTGGTGCCGCACATCGCTCCAGTAGACGGCGCACAGCAGACCCTGTTCAGGGCTGTCGAGGAAGTGATAGAAGAAGTCACCGTCCTTGTGCCAGCCGGGACTCTCGGCGCTCGGCTCCTGCCACGGTCGGTCGGCCCCGAAGTGGAAGTTCAGAATGAAGCCGTTGCCCCAGGCCGCGTCGTCGGACCCCTGGATGCGCTCGCTGCCTCCTGCGAGATCGCAGATCGCGGCCCATGCCTTCGGAGCGATCCGACTCACGGGCCACCGGTCCATCGTGGGCATGTGGATCTTGCCCTCGACCCACGTCTCAGGGTCATTCGGATCATAGCCGAGACGGGTGAACGCTCGCGCCGCCTCCACCTTGCAGAAACTCTCGTCGAGCGCACCGGAGACTTTCAGGAAGCCATACGTGGTAAAGTGCTCTACGTCTTCGCTGGTTATGTACTGATACTTCATCGAACCTCCAGGCTCAGATCGTCAGGCGGTCAGGTCCGCCGCCGGGCTCGCGGGACCGAGCGCAACCCGATGCGCAGTCTCGCCGATCAGGACTTCGTACTCGCCGGCGGCTCCGGTGAAGTGAAGCTTTCCATCGGCCTCCGCGCCGATCTCCTGTTCGGAGAACCACCATTCGCCCCGGATCAGCTGCTCGAGTCGCTCGAATGCGGGCTTGGGCGAGAGGTCTTTCCGCAGCAGACCGGCGGGAGCTCCGAGCCAGCCGCCGTCGGTCGGCGACCACCAGATCATCGCGTGCGTCTCGGGGCGCGAAAAGATCGCGCTGTAGTACTCTTCGACCATCTCGCGCTGACGCTCTTCGCCCTCGGGGGTGGAAGGCCACTCCTCGAGCTGGTAGTCGTTCAGGTCGGTGATGTGCGGCGGTACCGGGTGCCCGGAGAGAATCGTGATCTCGGTGAAGTGAAGCGGCTTGCCGAAGCGAGCGAACCGGTCGATCACGTCCATCGTCCGCTCCACACCGTGGTACCCCTGGTGCTGGTGCGTCTGCAGGCCGATCGCGTCGATCGGGCAGCCACGGTCGAGCAGCTCCTCGATGAGGTGCTCGTAGTCGGGCGAGAGATTGAAGTCGTTTATGAGGAGCGTCGCTTCGGGGTTCGATTCGCGCGCCGCCTGGAAACACTTCAGCGTGAGCTCGACCGCGCCGACGTGATTCGCGATCCGGCTGACCGCGTTGTCGTACTTGTCGAATACCGGCATGATCACCACTTCGTTGATCACGTCCCAGATGTCGATCACACCCCGGTAGAGACTCACGTCGCGGCGGATACGATCGAGCTGCTTGGCGAGGATCGTGTCATTGTCGTACTGCAGAAGCCAGTCCGCGCAGACGGTGTGCCAGCACAGCGGATGCCCCTTCGTCGTGAACCCGTGCTCGCGCGCCCATCTCGCCGCAGCGAGTGTCTCCGTCTCCATCGGCTGCCCCTCAACGGGTTCATAGCGCCCCCAGTAAAACGGCAACGTCGCGAAGTTCATGAACCGCTCGAGGCGTTCCTCGTACTCGGCGCGTTCGGGCGCGTCAGGATCGCGAACGAGCGCGAACGCTGCGGTGCCGAACGAGTAGTCATGCCGCGTCTGACAGACTCGAGCCGAAGCCGTACCCGACGGGATGGAAACCTCGTAATCGTGGAAGCGATTCCTCCGAATCGCAGTCGAAAGACTCATCCTTTCACACCTCCAATCTGTAGGCCGTGCACGAAGTAGCGCTGAAGGAAGGGGTAGACCATGATGATCGGAAGGCTCACCACGATCGTCATGGCCGCGCGCAACGAAGTCGGGGTCACGATGTTGCCCGTGGTGTCTGCGGCACGACTGAATGCCTCCTGCATACTCGAACCCGACATCGCTGCATTCGCCGACTGAATCTTCTTCATCAACTCGTACTGGAGCGTTGTGAGGTTGATCTTCGACGAGTTGAAGACGAATGTGTCCCACCAGTGGTTCCACTGCCACACGGCGGTGAAGAGGATGATCGTAGCAAGGACCGGCACACAGAGCGGAAGCATGATCTTTATGAAGATCCAGAAGTCGTTCGCGCCTTCGATCTTCGCCGATTCCACGTAACTCTCGGAGATGCCCCGCATGTACGTACGGATTACGAGCATATTGAACGCTACAGTGAGGCCCGGTAGCCAGTAGACATGGAAGCTGTTAATGAGACCGAGCGAGCGGAAGAGAAAGTAGGTCGGAATGAGACCGCCATCCACGTACATCGTGACAACGTAGATCATCGCCATGGGGATGCGAAACATGAACTCACGCCGCGAGAGCACGTATGCCACCATTGCGGTAGAGAATGTCTGCACGAGCGCCGAGATAACGGTCCGGCCCACCGAGTTACGCACCGCGACGAACATGTTCTGATCGTCGAGAATGTCTCGGTAGTTTTCCCAGGTGAACGCACGCGGCCAGACGCGGATACCTCCCTTGATCGTATCGAACGATTCGTTCAGCGAGATCGCGAGGACGTTGAGAAACGGATAAAGCGTCAATACCACAAGCGTGAACAGGAAGAGCACCTTAATGGTATCGAATACGTAGTCTTGTCTCGTCATCTTCATGGTGCACCTCCTACATTAGTGTTTCTTCGTTCATACGCTTCGCGATCGTGTTCGCAATAACGACAAGCGTAATACTCACAGCACTGCGGAAGATTCCGGCAGCCGTCGCGAACGAGAACCTCGTATTTCGCAAGCCGTAGCGGAGCACGTAGATCGTAAAGACCTCGGAGTAGTCCTGCACGAGACCGTTCTGCAGCAGGTATTGCTGCTCGAATCCCGCCTCCATCAGATGCCCGATGTTGAGGATCAGCAGAATCACGAACGTGGCACGAATACCCGGCATCGTGATGTGCCAGATCCTCTGAAGCCGACTCGCTCCGTCGATGTCGGCAGCCTCGTAGAGTTGAGGATCAATCGCCGTCATTGCCGCCAGATAGATGATTGCACCGAATCCCGCGGTCTTCCACACGTGCGACCACCCGATAATCCACCAGAAGAGGCGCGGGCGGCCCATGAACAGGATCGGATCCTCAACCAATCCCATACTGACGATGAGCTCGTTGATGATACCCCGAGGCGAGAGAACCTCGAGGACTATATTCGCAGCGACGACCCACGACACGAAATGCGGGAGGTAGCTGATGGTCTGCACGGTTCGCTTGAACGGGCGGTGGCGTGTCTCGTTGATCATGATCGCGACGAGCACCGAGAAGAACGTCCCCATCACGAGCTTGATGCTCGCCATGGCAAGCGTGTTTCGCAGCACACGCCAGAAGAGGGCGTCCTCAAAGAGCAGACGAAACTGCTCGAGTCCGACCCATTGCTGATCGAAAAGCGCTCGACCGGGTCGGTAGTTCTGAAAGGCCATGATCCAGCCGAAGAGCGGCCCGAATCGAAAGAGAATGAGATGGAGGAGAAAGGGGACCGACATGATCAGAAGTACGGTCTGCGCCTTCAACTTGGTACTGAAACGCGTTCCACCGAGCGACGGTGCCTGTTCCTTGCTCAGTGCTCCGGTGACAGTGGGCGGGGGTGCCATGGCAGCTCCTCTTTGTCGCGCCGGCCGGACCCCGAGGGGCCCGGCCGGCGAAACTCGAATACGAGACCAGTTCGGCTCAGTAGCCGCCGCGCTGCTCGACACGTCGGTCGATCTCACGCTCGAAGAACTCGAGGTCACGCTCGAAGTTCTCTTCGCCAAGAGCGTCGAGCTCGGACGTGTACTCGTCCCAGACCGCGTCGTACTGGCCGCGCTCGGCCATGATCAGCAGCGGAATATACTTGCGGCGCACGTCGTCCACGCGCTGACGGAAGATACCCTCGTCGCTGTTTGGCGGAATGGTGATCGTCCACGCCGGGAAGTAGGTCGAACGGCGCAGATCCGGCGGGTTGAACGGCTCCGAGCGCGTCTGGTAGCCCATTCGCGTCAGGTATTGCTGCTCGGGCTCGCGACGGCTGTCGAAGTAGAGCGAAGGCTGAACAGCGGGGCTCATCTTGTTCTTGCCATCCCAGATGGTCGAGCCACCGTCGATGCGAAGAAACGGAGTGAAGAAGTACGCACCGTACTCGTAGTTCACCCAGTCCTGGTCCTGCCACTGCGAAATCTGCTCGGGCGTACGGTAGAAGAAGCCGTCTTCGTCGACAAGGTAGTCTTCGCCCTCGCGGCCCCACTCGCGCATCAGCAGCGCTTCGCGGCTCGCGAGCGCGTTGAACCACTGCATAATGCCCTCGGGATCTTCTGCGTCCACGGAGATCGTGATCCCTTCCGACACCTGCGGCTGAGCCGGATTCATGAACTCTTCCTCGTACCCGTCGAGAACGACCGGAATGGGGACATACCAGCGCCCCTGATCCTGCTCGAGCAGAATGTTTTGCGCGTTGTTGAAGTGCCAGTCCTGATCGTGGAAAGCGAGGATACTGCCGCCGGTCAGCTTCGCGATGTACTGGTCGTGGCTCATGACGAACGACTCGGTGTCGTAGACACCCTCGAGATGCGCCTTGTTCATGATCCGGTACGACTCATACTCGCCATCACTTGCCCAGTAGTGGCTCGGGATCCATTTGCCGTTCACCCAGTCCACATTCACCGAACCATCGTTCGGATGACCGGTGAAGATCGATGGGATGTTCGCCGTCGCGAACCAGCGCCAGCTGTCGTACTGCCCGGTGAAGGCGAAGGTCTGATTGTCGTTGATCTCCGGATTCTCGTTCGCGTACTCGATCAGCCAATCCATCGCCTGCTCGAAGTTCTCCGGATACTCATAGTCCCAGGAGGCAAGAACGGCTTCCTGAACCCACAGCGCCTGTGGCGGATTGGGGGCGTCCCACTCGTCGCCATAGGGCATGACCTGCGGGAACCAGTAGATATTCCCGTCCGGCTGACGGATCCAGTCGATACGCTCGCCGTACATCTCTTCGATGTTCGGGCCGTGCGCGGCTATCAGGTCGTCCATCGGGAGAATTGCGTTCGCCTCCATTAAGATGTTCGTGTAGTTCCGCGGGTGAATGATGTCCGGGTAGTCTCCCGAAGCAGCAATCAAGCCCACCTTCTGCTGCAGGTCACCAACGACGAACTCCCAGTTGATCCGCACCCCCGTCTGCTCCTCGAGCCAGTCGCCGAAGATGGTGCCATCTGCCGGATAGTCCTCTCGCTCATACCCAAGGAACAGGTCGTATTCGCGGACCCCCTCTCCCTGGGCTTGCTGCGAGCCGCTCGCAAACGCGAAGCCCGCAATCATGAGAATGAGAAGTAGCGTAACCAAATTCCTCATACACACTCCTTTCTGAAGGTTTGTTTCATGTTAGCACCCAATAACGACGGCGCAACCGGATCAACCTTATGTTTCTACCGGAGTGATCTAGGGTCTGTCGCGTGAAGCAAACGAAACGCGGCGGGTGTCGTTCCGGTTTCCCGCCTGAACTGATCGACGAAGAAGTCCGTATCGCGGTATCCAACGGAATGCGATACTTCCGGAATGTGGAGATCGGTATCGCGCAGGAGTCGGCGCGCCTCGCGAATCCGCCTCGCCCGAAGGTACTCACGAAACCCCATTCCCTCCACTTTTCTGAAGAGTTGACCGAGGTAGACGGCGTTCATCGAGTACGCTGCCGCGATCTCCGTGAGTGTGATCTCCTCGGCATACTTCCTGTCGACCCGGCGCTTCATGAGGCTCACGAGGCTGTTCCGGCCGTTGGCGCGGCACAGCGCTACTGCACCCACAGTCGCCTCGACGAAGGTTCGAGCGACGCCTGCTACGACGCTCGGGGGCAGATACTCTGCGAGTCGCGCCGCGGTCCGAATCGATTCGTCAGCGGGCACATGCTCTGCGGGTGCCTCGAGAATGCCGAGCAACTCAGACACCCGAAAACGCAATTGGGTGGACCAGTCCCGTATGGCGCGTGCCGGAACCGGCGAGGCGTTCCACGGCGCAACGATCTCGTCGAGCGCGGCGGAAGCCTTCCCGAGGTCCGCAAGCTCAAGCGCGTCGATCAGTGACTCGATTCCGATGGATGCCGCCCGACGCGTACCAAGGTTCCCTATGTGGGCAACGACTCCTGGGTCCATGGGGGGAGGCGACTCAGCGAGAGAGTTGCGCAACTCGGTCAGCGCTTCGGGCAGATGGATGACACTCGCCACAGGCTGACCATAGTGCACCACGAGTCGGCGAGCGAGCGTGGCCTGCAGGGAGTTCACCAGCCCCCGCGCCCAGAGGGTCAGTCGATCGTCAGAGGTCTGCGCGGCGGGCACCCTGCCGAGCGCGACGACGCTGAGTGGGCTGGAGTCCACGACCCACTCGCTCGTGTCGCGCGCCTTCGTCGCCGATAGTGCATCACGGACGGTCACGGCCGTGAGCGGGTCACGCAAAGAGACATCCGAGACGAGCGCGACAACGACGAGAGGAACGAAGACCTGATCATCGCCGAGGCTCAGGGTCCTCGTCGCGGCGGCAATGACCTCCTCGTCGCGACTCCCGCTCAGCAACCGCAGCACAGCCGCAGATGCCGGTGGATCGTCGTCGGGCAATGCACGTTCCGCCGCTTCCCGGCGTCGTTCGCGAATCGTACCGAGAATAGTCGTGAACTCATCCTCGTCGATCGGTTTGAGTAGATAGTCGCTTACGCGAAATCGTATGGCGGTACGCGCATATTCGAACTCGTCGTAACCGCTCACAACGATTATATCCACATCGAGCCCCGGTGACTCCCGGAATTGGCGAATGAGTTCGAGCCCGTCCATGCCAGGCATGCGAATATCGGTGAGAACGACATCTGGATGCAAATCAGCGGCAAGAGAGAGCGCCTCTTCACCATTGAGCGCGGATCCGACGCGCTCGAAGCCGATCGATTCCCAGTCGATCAGGGCGTCAAGACCCTCGTGAATGTGCGGCTCGTCATCAACTGTGAGCAATCGGAGCAACTTCATGCACACCTCGAAGGAGTATCTCGACGCTCGTACCATCGCCCGGACGACTGCTGAAAACAAAGTCAACACGATCGCCGAAATGGAGTAGCAGGCGACGATGAATATTCGCAATACCGATGTGACGTGACGAACTCGACTGCCCGTGCAGCAAAGCGTGGACGAGCTCGGCATCGCACCCAATCCCGTCATCGCGTACGCACACATGGATCGCATCCCGGTCGAGCCGAATGTCTACCCCAACGGTTCCACCGGTGGTCTTCGGCTCGAGCCCGTGAACGCACGCATTCTCCACCAGTCCCTGAATGGTCAGCTTCGGGATGAGAAGGTCGTCGACCGCGCCGTCCACATTGATCTCAGCGGAGAGCCGTTCGCCGAAACGGTACTGCTCGATTTCGACGTACTCGCGCGTGAACTCCAGCTCTTCTCGGATCGGAACAAGGTCGTGATTCCAGGAGGTGAGGCGACGGATCGAGCGGCTGATTCGCTTGACAACGTCGGCGGTCTCCCGCTCACCCCGGATTGCCGACTTCATCCGAACCGATTCGAGCACATTGAAGAGGAAGTGCGGGTTCACCTGACTCTGCAGCGCGTCGAGTTGCGCCTGCTGCTGGGCAACGAGCAGCTGGTGGTTTTCGATCTCGGCCTTGTACCGATCGCGGATGAGCGACTCGATCTTCCTCGCCATGATGTTGTAGTCGCGGATGAGCTCGCCGATCTCGTCGTCGGCCTGCCTGTGCACCTCGATCGGAGAGAAGTCCTCGGAGGCGACCCGGTGCATCTGGCGACCGAGCCTGCCGAGGCGAGAGGTGACCGAGCGCGAGAGGAGGAGAACGAAGAGCGACGAGAAGGCGATGCTTAGCCCCGAGACAACGAGGAGCAGGGTCCACCGGTAGGTCCACGGCGGAGGCGAGCCTAACGGCGTAATGACCCCTTCGATCGCCCAGCCGGCGAGCGTGCCGCTACCGGCAAACTCGTGGCGGAACTCGTGCGGCTCGCTCGCACCGAGCGGAGTTTCGGCACTCGCAACACTCGTGCCGTACGAATCGACGACCTCGATCCGCCCCGTGACCGGCGATGCTGCGAGGTGCCGCAGGACCACCGCCGGATTCACGTCGATCCGCAGAGTCAGCTCCCCCTGCGCCTGAACCGCCGTCCGGCCGAGATCGCGGAAGTGGCTCAGGTAGGGGGTAGGCACGAGCTCGGTC
>CAZICD010000144.1:0-4925 GCA_964537725.1 uncultured Spirochaetaceae bacterium
TCTTCAACTTCATCAACAACTTCTACGGCATGGGAGGCCAGACCTACGGCGAGACGATGGGCTTCAAGGTGCTCGCGCGCGCGGGAGCCGGGGTGAACGAGGACATGATGCACGCCGAGCGCGTGGACGGGTACAACCCGCTCGCCGTCGCCGACGCGGTCGCGCGCAAGAAGCAGATCCTCGAGGAGGGCCGGGGCCCGGTGCTGCTGGACACGATCACCTATCGGGTGAGCGGGCACAGCCCGAGCGACGCTTCTTCGTACCGCACGAAGGAGGAGATCGGGCTCTGGCAGGAGGCCGACGCGCTCGGCTCGTTCGGCGAGCGCCTCAAGGAGGCCGGCGTCGTGGACGACGGCGAGATCGCCGCGATGCAGGAGAAGGTGACCGGCAAGATCGAGGCGACGCTCAGGCTCGCGATCGACGAGGAGCTCTCGCCGCGGGCGCCGGGACGCTTCATCGAGAGCGTCATGTTCAGCAACAGCCCGACCGACCGGATGGAGGAGGGACGCGAGCCGGAGCTGCTCCTCCCGAAGGAGGAGAACCCGCGCGTGCAGCAGATCGCCCGCCGCAACCGGAGCGCCTTCGACGAGAACGGCAACGAGCTCTCGAAGATGAAGGTCACCCAGCTTCGCGACGCGCTCTTCGAGGCGATCCTGCACCGCTTCACCGAAGACCCCACGATGGCCGCCTGGGGCGAGGAGAACCGCGACTGGGGCGGCGCCTTCGCCGTCTACCGCGGCCTCACCGAGGCGCTTCCCTACCACAGGCTCTTCAACGCCTCCATCTCAGAGGGAGCTATCGTGGGCTCGGGCGTAGGCTACGCGCTCTCCGGCGGCCGCGCGCTCGTGGAGCTCATGTACTGCGACTTCATGGGCCGCGCCGGCGACGAGATCTTCAACCAGGCCGCCAAGTGGCAGTCGATGAGCGCGGGCGTGCTGAAGATGCCGCTCGTCGTCCGCGTGAGCGTGGGCAGCAAGTACGGCGCGCAGCACAGCCAGGACTGGACGAGCCTCGTCGCGCATATACCCGGCCTGAAAGTGATGTTCCCGGCGACCCCCTACGACGCGAAGGGCATGATGAACCTCGCGCTCCGGGGGACCGACCCCGTGATCTTCTTCGAGAGCCAGCGGCTCTACGACATTGGCGAGCGCTTCCACCCGGGAGGGGTCCCCACTGAGTATTATGAGGTCGAAGAGGGGGAGCCCGATGTGAAGCGCGAGGGCTCAGACGTGACGATCGTGACGATAGGCGCGACGCTCTACGTCGCGCTCGAGGCGGCCGAGGAGCTTGAGCAGAAGTACGGCGTGGAGGCCGAGGTGATCGACGCGCGGTTCATCAACCCGCTCAACGTCGAGCGGATCGCCGAGAGCGTCGCGAAGACCGGCAAGCTCGTGCTCGCCTCCGACGCGTGCGAACGGGGGAGCTTCCTCCACACGATCGCGTCGCAGGTCACGCAGACCGCCTTCGACGAGCTCGACGGCCCGCCGGTCGTCGTGGGCAGCCGGAACTGGATCACGCCGGCGGTGGAGCTCGAGCCGGAGTTCTTCCCGCAGAAGGAATGGATCATCGACGCGCTGCACGAGCGACTGCTCCCGCTGCCGGGCCACGAGGTGAGCACGGTGCAGACGGGCGCAGATCTCGTCCGGCGCTATCAGGAAGGAGTATAGATGAAGACGACCGCAATACGGATGTACGGCAAGCAGGACCTCCGGATGGAGAGCTTCGAGCTGCCCGAGATCGCCGACGACGAGATCCTCGCGCACATCGTGAGCGACAGCATCTGCATGTCGAGCTACAAGGCCGCCAAGCAGGGAAGCGACCACAAGCGTGTTCCCGCGGACATCGCAGAGAACCCGGTGATGATCGGGCACGAGTTCTGCGGCGAGCTCGTGAAGGTGGGCTCGAAGTGGGCCGGTAAGTTCGCTCCAGGCCAGCGCTTCGGCATCCAGCCGGCGATGTTCTACGAGGGCGGTCCGGTCGGCATCCTGTCCGCCCCGGGGTATACGTACCGGCACATCGGTGGAGACGCGACCTACATCGTGATCCCGAAGGAGGTCATGGAGCAGGACTGCCTGCTGCCCTACAAGGGTGCGGCGTACTTCATGGGCTCGCTCGCCGAGCCGGTGAGCTGCATCGCCGGCGCCTTCCACGCGCAGTACCACACGAAGCAGGGAAGCTACGAGCACGCGATGGGCGTGGTCGACGGGGGGAGCATGGCGCTGCTCGCCGGCGTGGGGCCGATGGGCCTCGGCGCGATCGACTACGCGATCCACTCGTCGCCGCGACCGAAGCTGCTCGTGGTGACCGACATAGACCAGGCGAGGATCGACCGGGCGAAGTCGATCTACACCGTCGAACACGCCGCCGAGCACGGCGTGGAGCTCCACTACGTGAACACGCGCGACATGGCCGACCCCGTCGCCGAGGTCAGAACGCTGAACGGCGGTAACGGCTTCGACGACGTCTTCGTCTTCGCGCCGGTGAAGCCGGTCGTCGAGCAGGGCGACGCGCTGCTCGGCACCGACGGCTGCCTCAACTTCTTCGCGGGTCCCACCGACACGAGCTTCAGCGCGGAGTTCAACTTCTACAACGTCCACTACGAGGCGCACCACGTCGTGGGCACCTCCGGCGGCAACACCGCCGACATGCGCGAGGCGCTCGACCTGATGGGCCGCGGCGTCGTGAACCCCGTCGCGATGATCACGCACGTGGGGGGGCTCGACGCGGTGGTGGAGACGACGCTCCATCTGCCGGACATCCCGGGCGGCAAGAAGCTCATCTACACGAACAAGAAGATGCCGCTCGTCGCGATCGACGATTTCGCCGAGCGCGGCAAGGACGATCCGTTCTACGCGAGGCTCGCGGAGATCTGCGAGGCGAACAACAACCTCTGGAGCGAGGAGGCTGAAGCGTTCGTGCTCGAGAACGCACCGGACATAGGGGCGTAGTCCGTCGCATGAGGCGTCCCGGCCCGCTCACCATCCTGATAGCGCTCGCCGTGCTCGTCGCCACGACCGCGCCGCCAACCACCGCTACTCCGGTCGAGCCGGCCGTCATCGTCACGGCGTCGGCCGACGAGGCCGTGACCGTCGCGGCGGTGCAGTTCGAGGTGTCCGAAGCGCGGTTGCGTTCGCTCGCCGCGATGCATGAGGAGATCGACCGGCTCGTGCAGCGGGCGACCCGCCTGTACGAGGCGGACGTCGTCGTCTTCCCCGAGTACCTCAACGTCTTTCTGCTCGCCACCCGCTACCCCGAGGCCCTCCGTGGGGCGGACGACCTGTACGCGGCGCTCGCCGGCATAGCAGCGTCGACCCCGCGCGCGCACCCGGTCGACGCGCCCGCGACTCCCGCGGGGCGCGCCGATCCCGCGACGCCCCGCCGCGTCCTCGTCGAGCAGGCCGGCTGGATCGCCGACCGGACGCTTGCGATGTGGAGCGCGATCGCAGACCGGCACGACGTCGTGCTCGTCGCGGGGACGCTCTTCGCCCGCGCGGGAGACGACCGCTTCGCGACGGCCACCCGGTCGCCGGCGCGATCGGATGCGCCCCGGACGGACACCGGGCTTCGCAACAGACTCCTCGTCTTCGATCCCGACGGCGAGCTCGTCTACACCCAGGACAAGGTCTACCTCACGCCGGTGGAGGCCGACGTGCTCGGCCTCGAGCCGGGGCGGCTCGCCGACGCGGCGCCCGTGCTCGTCGACGGAGTGGAGATCGGCTTCACGATCTGTCGCGATACGTTCTTCGACTCGTGGGCGGGACGGTTGGGCGGCGTGGATCTGTGGATCGACCTGCGGGCGAACGGCGAGCCCTACTCCGATGAGGTCTACCGCCGCTTCCTGGGGACGCTCCCCGAACGCGTGGCGACGACCGACGCGTCGGCAGGCCTGAACGCCTCGCTGACAGGCGAGTTCCTCGGGCACGTCTGGGCCGGCCCGAGCTACGCCGTTGCCGCCGACGGGACGAGAATCGCCGCGTCGGATGCGCCGGTCGGTACGCAGATCACCGCGCTGCGGCTCACCCGCCGCGGTCGGCAGTGGGTCCCCGCCCCTGTCTCCGGAGCCGATGCCGGCGCGCCTACAGGGAAGCGATGAACCGTACGTCCTCGGCGAGCGACTCCGCCTCGGAGAGCTCGGCCCTCACCTCCCCTACGAACTCCACCATCGCCCAGCCGTCGTACCCCGACCTCGCCACCGCGGCCGAAAGCGGCGCATAGTCGACGACTCCGCCGGCGAGCGACGTCCGCGGAAGCGTGCCGTCTGAGGCGAGCGCGTAGTTCTGGAGGTGCGCGTGCGCCGAAAGCGGCAGCAATCGATCGATATCCGCCGCGGTGCGCGTTCGCAGCTCGTCCGCCGGGGCGGGATAGGGAACCTGGTAGCAGAGCGCGACGTTGTCGTGCGAGATCTCCTCGATGACCCGCGCGGCGGAGTCCCAGCTGTTGGTGAGCGTGCCGTTGTGGCGCTCGAGCACGACCTTCGTGCCGCGCCGTGTCGCCTCGTCTGCGAACCAGCGGATCTCCTCCACGATCGCGGCCCGTTCGCCGTCCGCACACGCCTCGTAGTCGCGCGTACCGGGCCAGATCCGCACGAGCGGGGCCCGCAGGTCCTCGGCCGCGTCGAGCACCGCGAGCGGGTCGACCTCGGGATCCCGGCCGGTACCGGCGCTGTGGCCGGGACTCGCGCCCGAGCGGAGCGCGGTGCGACCGTCCGGGCGGTAGTACGAGCCGAGCGCGCAGAGCTCGAGCCCCGCCTCGTCGAGCCGATCCCGCAGCGCGCGGCGGTCGGCCGGCTCCGCGGGCAGGTGGGGTGCCCTCCCCCACAGCTCGACGCCGCGCGCGCCGGACGCCACGATCGCGTCGAGCGCGACGTCGAGCGGTCGGTCCTTGAACGCGATCGTGCAGACCCCCGCTCTCACAGCTGGTACCGT
>CAZICD010000144.1:5025-8043 GCA_964537725.1 uncultured Spirochaetaceae bacterium
GCTGCTGCGGCGACGAGCACGAGCGCGACGATGAGAACGATGCGGCTGGCGGTACGCATGGGGACTCCTACGAGAGCATGATCTGGCCGCCAGTTACCGGGACGGCCTGGCCGGTTTCGTATCGCTGTTCGACGAGGTAGAGCAGCGCGCGCGCCACGTCTTCGCCCCTGCAGCCGCGACCCATGGGCACGCGCGCCTCGTAGTGCGCCTTCACGTCGGCGACGCTCTCGGCGCCCGGAACCTTTCCCGCGCGCAGATACTGGACGAAGAGTCCCCGGTCGGGGTCCGACCAGAGGGGGCCTTCGAAGAAATTGCCCGGGCAGATCGCGTTGACCTTGATACGGTCGGCGACGAGCTCGAGCGCGAAGCTCTGCACGAGTCCGAGGCCGCCGAACTTGCTCCCGGCGTACGCGCCGTTCCTGTTGCTGCCGGTCAGGCCGCTCTTCGAGTTGATCTGGACGATGTCGGCGTAGCGGTCGGTGGGGGCGGCGGCGTTCTGCGCGGCCATCACGGGCGAGACGTGCTTCGTACAGAGGAAGAATCCGCCGTAGTTCACGCGGGTGACGAAGTCGAAGTCGTCCTTCGACAACTCCTTCACGCTCCCCGCCTTGAGCACCCCCGCGTTCGAGATGAAGAGGTCGATTCCTCCGGCCATGCGGACGACCTCCTCGATCATCGCGGCGACGGAGTCCTCGTCCGACACGTCCACTCGTGCCGCGCCGGTCACCGGGCCGTGCTCGGCGTTGAGCTCCTCGCAGAGCGCTGCGGCTCCGTCGACGTTGAGGTCGGTGATCACCACGAGCGCACCGTGAGCGACGAGCGACCGGACGATCTGCTCGCCGAACCCCTGGGCACCGCCGGTGACCACCGCCACGCGTCCGCGCACGACGCCGTCTCGGCCGGCGCTCGCGCCTGCGTCCGGCAGCGCCTCGCGCTCGCGCTCCGCGGCGCCGGCGAGCGTCGCGCCCACGACGACCTCCGGCCCGCCGGTCACGCGCAGACGCCGCGGGAGCGCGCCGGTCTGCTCGGCGTGCGCCTCGATCGCCGCAACGAGCTCGGGCCCGCCCGGTGCCTCGTCGCCGGGATCGATCGTGAGCGCCGGCTCCTCGCTATGCGGGACCACGGTGAGCGTGGGAGCGGGGCCGAAGCGCGCGAAGGCGCCCCGGATCGCGGGAAGAATCGTCGTCACCTCGGGTGATGCCATGGGGTCCTCTCAGAATCCGGCCACCTCGGCGGCGGCCTCGGGGTGATGCGGGTCGATCGCGCGGCCGATCCGCGCGTACCGTTCTATCCGCGCGTCCAGATCGCCGCCGACCGGATTGTCGTCTGCGAAGAGCGAGAAGCCGGGCGACGCTGCGGTGAGCTTCTCGTGCGCGATCAACGCCCACGTCGCGTCGACGAGGTGGCGGAAGTCCGGCTGCAGGATCTCGCTGCACGTGAACTCCTGCCGGGACGAGTTGATGTCCACGCCGCTGATCTCCATCAGCCCGTGCTCGCGGCAGAGGCGCTGGACGCGACGCAGCTGCTCCACGGTGTTGCGCGGCGGCATGTAGGTCACCGCGCGGAAACCGGTGCGGGCGATCTCGTCGAACAGCTCGTCGAGGTAGTCGTCTTCGAACGTCGCGGCCTTCTTGTCGCCGGTTGGCGATTCGCCCACGTCGCCGAGGTACGCGTACGCCGGGATCGCCCCCGCGTCGTTCGCCACCGCAACCGCCTCGGCGACGGGCGGACACTCGGCCTCGGTGGGCTGGATGAAGAAGCGCGGCAGAAACGAGCCCTTCAGCGCGCCGAGCAGGTCGTAGGGATAGTGCGGGTTCTCGCCGTCGTCGAGGTAGCCGCGCAGCCGCGCCGGCAACGCGCCGGTCAGCCGGTCCTCGACGAACCGACGAAGCTCCTCGCCCCGGCCGAAGGCGCCGATGAGCGCCAGACTTCCGGCGTAGAGGATGTGACGCTCGGTGATGCCACCGCCTTCGTGCGCCATCGACGCCGCCTCGACCGCCGCGAACTCCACCGGCGGTGCTCCCGCGCGCTCGAGCAGCGCGCTCATCGCGCGTGTCTGGGCACGGTTGCGCTCGTTGCGGCGTTCGCGGATCGGCCCGAGGAAGCGGTCGATCTCGCTCGTCCGGTTCGCGGGTACGCCGTGGAAGACGATGTACGCGAGGTTGGGGCTGTCCGGGTTGTTGATCCTGCGCCCCTCGATCGCGGTTCCGGTGAAGTTGACGCGTACCTCGCAGCCGACGGTGCTGCCGATCCCGATGATCCGGCACGCATCGAGCGTTTCCGGCGCCGCTGCGATCGAGTCGTGGTCGACGCTGCCAACCGCGCGCAGGCCGGCGCCGCGCGCCATCCAGGCCGCCGCGGTGGGCGAGTACGGGCTGAACGAGTAGATGGTGTGAACGTGGTTGTTCACCTCGTCGGAGAAGGAGCGGTCTGCGATGCCGTCGGTGTTCTCGTTAACGTGGCGTTGCAGCGCCGCGAGGCGCTCGGGCCGCGACGGGGCGTTCAGGTCTTCGGGAAGGCGCATGGTCAGGTGGCTTTCAGTCGTTCGACGATCTCGGCGACGATCGAGTCCGCGGCGTCGTTGTCGACCTGGCAGGTGCCGGCCGCCTCGTGCCCGCCGCCGCCGTACTCGAGCATGAGCTCCCCGATATTCGCGTCAGAGCTGCGGTTGAAGATCGACTTGCCCACGCTGAGGACCGTGTTCTGCTTCTTGAAACCCCAGATGACCTGGATGGACACGTTGGTCTCCGGGAAGAGCGCGTACTTGATGAACCGGTTCCCGGCGTAGATCGTCTCCTCACCGCGCAGGTCGACGACGAGGATATTGTCATGCACGGTCGAGCAGCGACGCGTCTGCTCCTGGAAGAGCCGTTCGTGCTCGCGGTAGAGCTCGACGCGCTCGCGGACATCCTGCAGCTTGAGGATCTCTTCGATGGGGTACTCGCGACAGTAGTCGATGAGATCCATCATCAGCTGGTAGTTCGAAATCCGGAAGTTCTTGAATCGGCCCAGGCCCGT
>CAZICD010000145.1:0-7740 GCA_964537725.1 uncultured Spirochaetaceae bacterium
TCACCGCACGATCGCGGCTCCCGCGACCCCGCCGTTGCGCTCCCATCGGTCCCAGAACGCACGACCCCACTCGCTCTGCCGATCGTCCCACGCGTCGCGCAGCTCCTCGACTCGCGCGAGCAGCGAGCGGAACGCCTCCGCGTGCTCCGGCAGGCCGGCGACGTTTCGCGTCTCTGCCGGGTCGGCAGCGAGGTCGTAGAGCTGGACGTGGTTCTGCGATTCGTACGCGTAGCAGATGAGCTTGTGCGAACGGCTCTTCACGCTGCGGACGAGCTCGCCGTACCCGAAGTAGAGGTCGTCGCGCGGACCGGCCCCGGGGTCGGTCATCGCGGGTACGAGGCTCGTGCCCTCCACGGTATCGGGTGAGCCGATGCCCATGAGCTCGCAGAGCGTGGGGAAGACGTCGAAGAGGTAGACGAAGGCGTCGCTCGTCGCGCCCGCGGGTACGCCGGGCCCGGCGAAGACGAGCGGCACGCGAACGCTGTGCTCGTAGGTGCTCTGCTTGCCCATGAGCCCGTGCCTGCCGAGCGCGAGCCCGTTGTCTCCGGCGAAGACGACGATCGTGTCGTCGAGCAGGCCGCGCTCTTCGACCGCTCCGACCATCCGCCCTACCGCGTCGTCGAGGTGGCTGATCATCGCGTAGTACTCGGCGATGTGCCGACGAACGGCGTCCCCGGTCCGCGGGTACGCCTCGAGCTCTTCGTCGCGGATGGAGCGCACGCCGTAGTCGAAGGGGTGCTCGCCTGCGAACGATTCGGGCAGCTCGACGGAAGCCGGGTCGTACATGTCGAGGAAGCGCTGCGGCATCGTGCGCGGGTCGTGCGGCGCGAGGAACGAGGCGTAGGCGAAGAACGGCGTCGAAGGATCGACGCCTTCGAGGAAACCGATCGCGGTTTCGGCTACGAGGTCGGTCGAGTGCTCGCCCGGGGTGATGTGGTCGACGTGGAGCCGCATCGTACGGTTGCTGCCGTAGGCGTCCGGGGTCGAGGGGCGCACGTTGTCGTACTCTCCTGAGGGGTCGTAGTCGCACATCGGCACGTTCCAGTGGTCGGCCATCCCACCGAACATGATCTCCCCGCCGTCGGCGAAGCTGCGGTTGAACGCGCGCGGCCCGTTGTGCCACTTTCCCGTTCCGAAGGTCGCGTAGCCCTCGCGGGCGAAGGTCTCACCCATGAGCGCGAAGCGCTCCGGGATCGTCTCGCCGGTTCCGTCGAGGTGGTAGAGGCTGCGACCGGTGTGCAGCATCGCCCGGCTCGGCATGCAGACCGCGCCGTGCATCCCGGAGGGGATGTGCGCCTGGGTGAACGCGGTCCCCCGCGCGACGAGCCGGTCGATGTTCGGCGTGCTGATCGCGTCGTTGCCGAGCGCGGCGATCGTGTCGTAGCGCTGGTCGTCGGTGAAGAGGACGAGGACGTTCGGTGTCTTCGATGCCATGACGATTCTCCCTCGGTCGGTATCAGTAGTACGCGGTGCGCTTCGGGTAGGCGGGCTCGGCGTCGGCGATCCGCTGCAGGAGCTCGCCGCGCGCCTCGTGCAGGAGGTCGTGCGGTGCTCCGGTCCGCCCGGCGTCGTCCCCACCCGCCGCGGCGAGCGCGTCGACCGTCTGGTCGGGGTCCGATTCCAGGTCGTAGAGCCGTTCGGTTCCGTCGCCGTCGCGCGCGTAGAGGTAGCGGTCGGTGCGCACCGCCTTGTATCCGGGGCCGCCGGGGGTCGCGTGTTCGACGTACGCGCTCGCGCGGTGGCCGGCGGCGCGGCCCTCGAGCAGCGGTCGCAGCGACGCGCCCTGGAAGAAGGGCGGCACGGGCACACCGCAGTAGTCGGCGACGGTGGGCGCGACGTCGACGAGCTCGACGAAGGTGTCGGAGACGACGCGCCCGGCGGAGCCCGGGGCCGCAGCCGGAGGCGCTATGCCCGCGGCTCCGGCGTGCGCGGGCCGCGACCGGGGCGGCTTGACGATGAACGGCACGCGCGTGCTCGAGTCGTACCAGTGCGACTTCTGGATGAGGCCGTGGTCGCCCAGGTTCTCGCCGTGGTCGGAGGTGAAGACGACGAGCGTGTCGTCGGCGAGCCCCGTCTCGTCGAGGCACGAGAGGATGCGGCCCACGCAATGGTCGACGTGGCTGACGAGCGCGTAGTAGTGCTGCTTGATGATCCGCCACTGCGCGTCGGTGACCGGTAGTCCCGTGTCGCGGTCGAAGAAGTTTTCGCCCTCGGCGCGGGCCGGGAGCGGCATCTCGTTGGGGTCGTAGAGGTCGAGGAACCGCGCCGGCGGGTTGAGCGGCGCGTGCGGCGCGTAGAATCCGGCGACGGCGAAGAACGGCTCGCCCTCCTTCGCCCGGGCCGCGCGCGCGCGGAGGTAGTCGCAGGTGATGTCGGCGACGAAGGCGGAGTGCGTGAGCTCCTCGGGGCCGCCGAAGACGTAGGGCTGGTGCGTGTTGCGCGGGTGGACGTGGACCGGCGCTCCGGTCCAGGCCGGCGGCGTGTCGACCCGGCAGCGCTCGACTGCCGACGGATCGTGTTCCTCCACCCACGTGATGTACGGGTCGTCGTAGCAGCCCGGCTCGTCGCTCACGATGCACGTGTCGAAGCCGTACGCCGGGTGCGGCTCGCGGTGGTCGCGAAAGGGGGAGGCGTGGTTGAGGAAGTGGAGCTTGCCGAGCTGGGCGGTGTGGTAGCCGTGGCCGGCGAGCACGTTGTGGATGCACTCGACGTCGGTCGGCATCTCGATTCCGTTCGACCGGACTCCCAGCGTCCCGGGATAGCGGCCGGAGAGCGTGCTCTGCCTGCTCGGCATACAGACGGGGCAGTTCGCGTACGCGTTGTTGAACACCGTACCGGCTGCCGCGAGGTTGTCGAGGTTGGGAGTCTTCACCAGCGGAAACCCGCCGGCGCCGACAGTGTCCCAGCGCTGCTGATCGGTCCAGATGAGCAGGACGTTCGGGCGGTGCATGGGTCGATTGTACCAGCCGTGCGGGGATGCGGGAATCGGGCGGAGTCGGTGGTCGCGTGGCCCACCGCGTGGTGCCCGCGGGAGGCCTACGTACTCGCCCGCGCGTCCTCCGGCCTGGCATCGCTCACGGTTGCCGTGTGCTCGGCGGGTGCGGCGACGCGCCGCCCGCCGGTGATCGTGGGGAGCAGGGTCAGGCTCAGGACCGCGCTGGCCATCATCGTCGTCCAGATGAGGATCGTGAGCGTCGTGTGCATGCGAAGCGGCGATATCACCAGCGCGGTGAACCCGACCGCGAGCCCGAGCGCGTTCGCGAGGATGGGCGTACCCACGTACCTCAGGGCCGAGCCGTTCGGGTCCGGCGCGCCCCTGCGCCGCTCGCGTCGCAGGAGCGAGATGTAGTGGATCGCGTAGTCGATGCCGACGCCCACGGTCAGCCCGGACATGATCCCCGTCGTGATACTCAGGTCGATGCCCGCGTAGCCCATGACGCCGAAGAGCGTCACGAGCGTGACGAGGATGGGGGCGGCCGCCGCGAGGCCGAGCGACAGGCTGCGCTGCGTGAGGCCGGTGAGCACGACGACGACGATCAGCGCCACCGCGAGCGACCACGCCTGCTGCCCGATGATCTGGTCGTTCATCTCCTTGATCACGAAGGCCGAGCCGACCGGCTGGAGCTCGACGCCGTGCCGGTCGCCCACCTCGCGCGCGAGCTCGAGGAAGCTCGCGAGCGTCCGGTCGTCGAGGTCGCTGAAGAAGAAGACCGCGCGTGCGCTGCCGTCGTCGGCGAAGAAGGTCTCCACGACCTCCGGATTCTGGAGCCGCAGCCGGGTGAGCATCGTCCGCGCGACGACGGCGCGCTGCGGGTACCCCTCGGCGTCGTCCTCAGAGGCCTCGTTCCACATGGCGCGGATGATCGTGTACGCGGAGAGCGTCGTTCCGGCGATGCCGCGCGCCTCCGCCTCGTCCTGCAGCTCGAGGACCGCGTTCGCGACCTCGGGGTCGATCCGGTCGGGTGCCTCGAAGACGACCGACATGGGAATCGACCCGCCGAGAACCGCGGCAGTCAGGTCGATGTTTCGTCGCACCTCGGTGGACGGCTTGTAGAGGTCGATCATCGAGAAGTTCGCGCGCAGGAGGAGCGCTCCCGGGATGAAGACGGCGAGCAGGCCGACGGCGAGCAGGATCGATGGCCAGCCGCGCAGTCGCGGGATGAGGCGGTCGATGAAACCGCGTCGCTGCTTCGGCGCCTTCGGGAGCGGCTTGCGGTGCAGCAGGACCGTCGGCATGATCAACCAGGTCGCGATTCCCGCGATCAGCACCCCGATCGCCGCCATCACACCGAGCTCCCGGATCGCGCCGCTGTTGATCATGAGCAGCGACAGGAAACCGGCCATCGTGGTCAGCGTCGTCATGATCACCGGACCGCCGACCGCCGCCAGCGTATCGCGGACGGCGTCGCGGTTCGACGCGCCGGCGCCCAGGCTGTCCATCACGTGGCTCGTGATGTGGAGACCGTCCGCGCTGCCGAGGACGATGGCGAAAATGGGCACGAGCACGCTCACGATCGAGATCGTACCGCGGAACCAGGCGATACCGCCCAGCGTGAGCACGCCGCCCACGATGGCGGGGATCAGCGAGAGGATCGTCGCGCGCCAGCTCCCGATGCGCAGCCTGAAGACCGCGAGCATCAGCACGATCACGAGCGCCGGGATCGTGAGCAGGATGCGCACGACGTACGAGAAGACCTCCGACTGCAGGTACGGCTCCCCGGAGACGACGATGGGCAGAGACGCCGCGGCGAACGTCTCCTCCACGTCCGCGATGACCGTCCTCGGACTGCGGTCGCCGGAGAGCAGCACCCGCACCACCGTATAGCGGGCTCCCTCGTGCTCGGCGACGAGCGTGCCCCCGGTGAGATGCGCGAGCTCCTCGATCGCCACGCTGCGCTCGGCCGGCGGGAGCCCGAGGACGTCCGGCGGCGCGGGCAGACGCGCGCTCGCCACGCCTTCGATCGCGCCCAGCCGCTCGGCGATCGCGGGCAGGTCGCCGAGCGCGTCGTCATCGGCGCCCACGTCGACGAGCACGACGAGCTGGTCGCCGTCGCCGAACGACGCGCGCATCTCCTCCATCGCGTCGAGGTAGGTCGACGAGGGCGGCATGAAGACGGCGAACTCGGTGGTCACGTCGAGGCGGAAGAATCCGATCGCGGCGAGCGTCATCACGGCGGCGGTGATCGCGAGCACGATCCTGCCGTGCCGGCTCAATGCGTCTGTCAGGCGGTCGATCATTCGGTGTCTCTCTTTCGCGGTTGTCCGCCGGGGTCATGAAGCGCGTCGGCGTCTCGTGCCCCTATAGTAGCAGCAGACGGGGCGCGAGAGAAGTTTTCGTGAGCCTCTGGAGCCTGCCCGGCGGCCGCTGAGCCCGCGACTCGCCTCCCGACGCCCGCTCGGCGGCCATCAACAATTCCGGCACCAGTCCTCTTGAGTTTTCGCTTCCGTTCGACTACATTTCATCCCAAGACGAGGGGGATTAGCTCAGTTGGTAGAGCGGTTGGTTCGCAATCAACAGGTCAGCGGTTCAAATCCGCTATCCTCCATTTTGTTTAGCGCCTTCAGCGTATCCGGCTGAAGGCACCGACCGCGACGGTACAACCCGCATCGCAGCAGACGGCGCCGACGAGGCGCCGTTTTTTGTGCGCGGACGTCCGACGGTCCACGGAACGAGCACGAGGAGAGCGAGTATGCCTATGAGCAACGACATCGATCTGAAGAGCCTTCACCCGCTCGAGGTGCGGGTCCTCCGCGAGTTCGACCCCGGCGATACGATCTCCGCGGACGTACTCGCCGAGCGGCTCGGGTACAAGACCGGCCAGGCGAACCAGGCGGTGAGCTGGCTCGGCGCGAAGGGGCTCGTCGAGGAGACCTCGCGCGAGACGGTCGTCGCCTACGAGCTCACCGATCTCGGACGCGAGTACGCCGAGCAGGGCACGCCCGAGGAGCGGATCGTCCGCTTCATCGACGCGCACGGACCTTCGCGGATACCGGAGATCGTCGAGGCGCTCGGCCTGGAGAACAAGGACGTCGGCTCTGCGTACGGGGCCTTGAGCAAGATGGGCGTCCTCGCGATGGACGGCGAGAAGCGGATCACGCTGAAGGACGCCGATGCTGCGGACGACGTGAAGAAGGTCCGCGCGCTGCTCGACAAGGCCGCGGCGAGCGAAGACGGCGTGCTCACGCAGAGCGAGCTCGCCGAAGAGGCGCGCGCCACGCTCGACGGCGTGAGCAAGAAGCGCGGCGCCGCGAGCGCGCCGTTCCGCCTGACCGAGAGCGACGTCGTCACCTATCGGCTCACCGACGCCGCGGGCCCGGTCGCGAAGCAGCTCGCCGACGCCGGGATCAGCGGCGAGGAGATCGGCCGGCTCACGCCGGAACTGCTGCGGACCGGCGGCTGGCGCGAGAAGAGCTTCCGCGCGTACAACATCAACGTCCCGCCGTCGCAGACGCAGTACGGCCGGCGCAACCCGTACCCGGCCTACCTCGACGAGGTGAAGGACAAGCTCATCTCGCTCGGCTTCGAGCAGTTCGACGGCTCGCTCGTCGAGACCGAGTTCTGGAATTCGGACGCGCTGTTCATGCCGCAGTTCCACTCGGCGCGCGACATCCACGACGTCTACTACCTCGAGGAGCCCACGCACGCGAAGGAGATCGAGGAGCCGTACCTCTCGCAGGTCGCCGGCGCGCACGAGGACGGCTGGACCACCGGCAGCCGCGGCTGGCGCTACGGCTTCGACCGCGACTTCACCAGGCGGCTCATCCTGCGCAGTCAGGGCACGGCGGTCAGCGCGCGGACGCTCAAGCGCGCGAAGATCCCGGGCCGATACTTCGGCATGCTGCGCTGCTTCCGCCCGGACGACGTCGACGCGACGCACCTCTCCGACTTCTACCAGACCGAGGGCATCGTGCTCGGCGAGGACGTCAACCTGAAGACGCTGCTCGGCCTGCTCGAGATGTTCGCCGTCGAGGTCGCCGGCGCGACCGACGTGAAGTACGTCCCGGGCTACTTCCCCTTCACCGAGCCGAGCGTGGAGGTGCACATCAAGCACCCGGTGCTCGGCTGGTTCGAGCTCGGCGGGTCGGGCATCTTCCGGCCGGAGGTCACCGAGCCGCAGGGCGTGCACGTGCCGGTCCTCGCTTGGGGCCTCGGCATCGACCGGATGGCGCTCATGAAGCTCGGCCTGTCGGACCTGCGCGAGCTCTTCACGCCGGATATTCAGAACGTACGACGACGGAGGGTAGGCTGATGCCGAAGATCGAACTCTATCAGGACACCCTCTTCTCCTATATGGGGACGAAGATGCCCGACGACGAGCTCGAGGCGCTGCTCGAGGCTGCGAAGGGCGAGATAGACGAGCCGGTCGATGCAGAGGGCATCATGAAGATCGAGCTCAACGACACGAACCGGCCGGACCTCTGGTCCACCGCCGGTCTCGGCCGTCAGCTGCGGATCTACCTGGGCGGTGACATCCCCGACTACGATTTCTTCTCGCGCGCCGGTCGCGTGCACGACGCCGGCGAGCGCCGCGTCGTCGTGGACCCTGCGCTCGCGGAGTACCGGCCGTACATCGCGGCGTTCGCGGTCAGCGGCAAGCCGATCGACGAGCCGGCGCTGAAGGACCTCATCCAGAGCCAGGAGAAGCTCTGCGACAACTTCGGGCAGCGGCGCAAGTCGATCGCGATGGGCGTCTACCGCACGACGCTCATGACCTTCCCCGTCCACTACAAGGCGGTCGA
>CAZICD010000146.1:0-2515 GCA_964537725.1 uncultured Spirochaetaceae bacterium
CCGTCGTGGAGCTCGCGGAAGTCCATCGCGAGCGTGTCGGTGGCGTGGGTGTAGTCGAGCGTCATCGTGAAGGTGATCTGAGCGGCCGCCGCTTCCAGGCCCCACGGGTCGACGTAGTTGACGGGATCGGCCCGGACGTAGACGTACCAGTTGGCGCCGTCGCGGGCCGGGTCGGGGGTCGTGAAGCGTCCGAGCTCCGGCGCGTAGTCGCGGAAGCCGTAGTCGTTGTGGCCGGTGACCGGGTCATGGCGTTTGCCGGCGTAGCCGTACGGCATCGCCGGCGACGCGGGGCCGGCGAGACTCGTGCCGAAGGCGTCGTACTCGTATCGTTCGGCTGCTGCTGCAGACCCCGTGGTCGTGGCGACCACGCTGCCGAGCAGGTCGTGCGCGAGATACCTCGTTCCCTCCGGTCCGGAAACCGCGATCGTCGATCCGCCGACCGTCACCTCGGTAAACGTCCGTGCGCCCGCGTTTGCCGATCGCGGCGCGCCCCGCGGCTCCCGGAAACGTCCGGGTGCCCCGACCACCGGCTTGCGCAGGCCGGTCGCGGTGGAGACCGCCGCGAGATCCGTGACCAGGCGCGAGGCCACGACGAAGCCGAGCCCGTCGTATCGGTAGCTCGTCCGGCGTGCGCCGCTCGGGACGGTGGGCTTGCGGAGAGGGGTGGACGCGGCGCCGCCGGCCGGCGGGTGCTCGGTTCGCGCGATGCGTCTGCCGAGCGCGTCGTACGCGTAGGTGAGGAGGCCGGCGGGCGTCGCCGCTTCGACAACCCGATGCTGCGGCGAGTACCCATACGTCGTCGTTCCGCCGGGGCCGTGCGCGGCGGCGAGATTGCCGGCCATGTCGTAACTGTACGCTAGCTCCCCTGCGGTCGCAAGTCTACCTTTCGTGTCGTACGTATACTCGATGCTACCCCAACCCGTCCGCCAGGCGGTGCGATTGTCCGCCGCGTCGTACTCGAACCGCTCCGTCCAGACCGGCTGGAGGTGCACCGCGTCGCCCTTGCGGAGCGGGTAGATCCGCCGGTAGGCGACCTCGATCGCCGCGGCGTCCTCCTGCGTCGCCGACAGACGTCCGGCGAAGACGGTCGCGCCCGCGCCGGCGGCCTGCGGGCCGGGGAGCTCGGCGGCATCGTTCGGCAGCGCGTCCGCACGCCCGAGCGCGACGAAGCGCTCGAAGTCGGACGCGCGCTTCTGCCCGTCGAAGGGGTACTCGACGGCGACGAGCCGCCCCGTCTCGTCGTACGCGTACGACGTGATCCGCGACACGTGATCCACGTCGTACCTGCGGCGGCCGGCGTCGTCGTAGACGTGGGCGAGCGCCGCGATCACCTCGCCGGTGGTGGACCGGATCACGTTCGACGCGACGCGACCGGCGGTGTCGTAGGTCGTATCCGTCGTCATGCCGGTCGGCATCGTGATCCGGGTCCGCCGGCCCGCCGCGTCGTGCTCCGCGACGATCGTTCCCGCCGCGCTGTCGCCGACGGACGCGAGCATCCCGCGCGCGTCGTAGCGGTAGGTCGTGTGCGCGCCGGTCGCGCGGTCTTCGCGGGCGACGCGCCGGCCCGCCTCGTCCCACGAGAAGGACAGGTACGAGCCGCTCGCCGGCGCCGTGACCGAAGTGACTCTGCCGCGCGCGTCGCGCTCGATCTCGACGCGCTCGTGCTCGTTCTCCGCGACGCGAAGCCGTCCCGCGCGGTCGTACTCGTAGCGCAATCCGCTGCCGTCGCCGTAGTCGACGGCGACGAGCTCTCCGCCCGCGTCGTATCGATAGCGTGCGCGCAGGCCGGTGTAGCCGGTCGTCTCCACGAGCGACCCCGCGGCGTCGTAGCGGTACGTCCGCGTCGCACCGGACCGGTTCGTCTCGGCGAGGAGCCTCCCCGCCCGGTCGTAGGCGAACCGATGCGCGTGCCCCAGCGCGTCGACGCGCGCGAGGAGGTTGCCGGCCGCGTCGTAGGCGTAGCTCTCGCTCATGGTTTCGCCGCGTCCGCGGGCATCGAGGCGGCCCAGCTCGTCGTAGCGGTACCAGGCGGTCCTCCCGGTGGGATCGGTCTGCGAGAGCACGCGGCCGACCGGGTCGAGCCGAAACGTCGTGCGGTTGCCCGCGGGGTCGACGACGCCCACGACGCGGCCCCGGTCGTCGCGGTCGAACCGTGTCGTCCGGCCGGTCGGATCGGTGACGGCGACGACTTCGCCTGCGACGTTGCGCTCGTAGCGCGTTCGCCGTTCGCGAGCCTGGTCGGAAGGATCGATCCGCGCCCGTAACCGCCCGGCCTCATCGTACTCGTAGCGCGTCACGAGTCCCGTCTCGTCGATGACGGCCGCGGTCGTCCCGTCCGGGTTGTAGCTCATCGTCCGCGACGCGCCGTCGGGGTGGACGACCCCCACGAGCCGGCCTCGCCCGTCGTAGCGGTATCGCCACCGGTGGCCTTCGCCGTCGGTGAAGCCCACGAGCCGGTTCGCCGCGTCGTACTCGTAGGCAGCCTCGCGACGCTCCCCGTTCCATACGCCGGTCA
>CAZICD010000146.1:2615-7713 GCA_964537725.1 uncultured Spirochaetaceae bacterium
TCGGCACCCACGAAGCGCGTGAGGCGCACGAGCCGGTCGTCGGCGTTCCACGCGTACTCGGTGCGGCTTCCCGCCGCGTCCACGACCGCGACCACGCGACCACGCGCGTCGTACTCGCGCCGCTCGGGCGCCTCGGCGCCGTGAACGAGCAGCTCGACCGGCAGCCCCCGCGCGTCGTAGGCATAACGGATCGCGCGCTCGACGGTTCCGTCGGCGTCCGTCACGCGCCGCTCGGTCGGCATGCCGTCGGCACGATACGTGTAGCGGGTCGTCACGCCTGCGGCGTCGGTCACGACCACCGGCAGGTGACGGTCGTCGTAGTCCACGCTCGTCGAACGACCGTTCTCGACGACCCGGACCGCGTCGCCGTGCACGCTGTACTCGACGTCGACCGCGAGCCCCTCGGGGCCGCGTACGCTCGTGACGAGCCCGTCCGCGCGACGGGTGAACAGCGTCGTGGCGCCCGTGCCGTCGGCGACCGAGCGGGGGCGCCCCCACTCGTCGTTCTCGAAGCGGGCGACCGGCCCCTCGCTGTCGGCGATCCGGCGGACGAAGCCGAGCTCGTCGTACTCGTATTCGGTCCTGTTTCCCCGGCGATCGACGTGGACGCGGATCGAGCCCGCCGCCGGCTCGCCCGGCGGCACGCGCTCGTACCGGTCGCGCGTCCCGTCCGGGTGATCGACCCGAACCAGGTTGCCGAAGCGGTCGTGGGCGTAGCGGGTCGTCTGACCCGCGCGATCGGTCGAGCGAAGCGGCCGGCCTCGCGCGTCGCGGGTCCATCGCTCCACGGTCCCGTCCGGGTGACGGGTTACGAGTCGGTCGCCGGCTTCGTCGAGCTCGTGGTGGGTCGTAGCGCCGTCGGGGGCGCGCGAGGCGACGAGGCGTCCTTGCGCATCGTAGGTGAACGTCGTCTCGTACCCGGCCGCGTCGACGACGCTCGTCGTCAGGTTGCGTTCGTCGTACTCGTAGACGGTCGCGATCCCGCTCGGGTTCGTGTGGACGGTCCGGCCCGGGCGGTCGAAGTCGAAGTGCTCGGTAGCGCCGGTCTCGTCGGTGACGGCGACCGTTCGCCACCTGCCGCGCACCAGTCGGTACGAGAAGGAGCGCTCGCTCCCGTCCGGGTTGACGAGCGTGGTCATCCGTGGCGAGCCCGCCTCGCCGTCGTACGTGTAGGCGGTCTCCGCGCCCGCAGAGTCGACGACGCGGACGAGCCGCCCGCGCTCGTCGTACCCGTACCGCAGGTTCAGGTCGCCGGGGGCGTCGATCGCGCCGATTCGCCCGGAACCGTCGCGTGAGATCACGACCTCGCGGCCACGGCTGTCGACGACGCGAACCAGACGGTCGTGCTGGTCGTACTCCAGTGCGACGAAGTTACCGTTGGCGTCGTCGATCCGGCGAAGCTCCCCGAAGAAGCCGTAGCGGTAGCTCACGCCGTCGCGCGTCAGGAAGCTGAACGTGCCGTCGCTCAGGAGCTCGAGCCGCGGTGCACCGGGGTCCGCCGGGGCGTACGAGCAACCGTTCGGATACCGGTTCGGGCTGCCGTCGGAGTAGACGAGCGACGAGCCAGGTTCCGGCGGCGTCTCTGCCCGGTAGCGGCGCGGGCGCCCGTCCGGCCCCACGACGATGACGCTGTCTGTCCCCGCGGCGGCGAGCTCGCCGGCGGGGAAGGCGGCAAAGCGGGCGTTGCGCCGTCGGTGGGCCCTGCTGACGGCCTCCACGGCTTCGAGCTCCGCTATCCGCCTGCGGATCTCCTCGACCGCCGCGTCGACGCGGTCCCGACCCGAGGCCCGGATGGGCCCGTCGAGGCGGGCGATTTCGTCGCGCAACCGGTGGGCGAGCCGCTCGAGCTCCGCGGCGATGGCCGCCGCCCTGTTGGCACGGCGGGTGACCTCGGCGGTGACGTCGTCCCGCAGGCGGCCGCGATAGTCGACCGCGCGCAGCGCTCCCTCAAGCTCGCGCGCCTGCGACGCAGCCCGCGACGAGTCGCGCAGCGGGGCGGCGCGCTCGGCGATCGCGGCGTCTGCGGCCCGGTCGACGCCCGCCCGCAGTCCGCGCTCGGGGTCGAGGAGCTCTGCGAGGATCGCGCGCGCGCGATCGACCGCCTCCGCGGCTTCCGGCGACTCGCCGAGGACGATCCGCGAGTCGAGCGGGAAGAACCATCCGCGGCCCAACGAGCCACCCGCCCGCCGGCCCGCGCGGTGGATTCGTCCCATCCGTGCGCGGACGGCGCCGGCGGCGAGCACGAAGTCGGTCTCCTCGACGACCAGCTCGCCGGTCGCGACCGAAACCGGATCGCCGGCGAGCGTGGCGTCGTGCTCCTGCGACCGCTCGTCCACCGCGCGTGCTCCCTGCGTGTCGGCGGTGAGGCTCGCGAGGAGCGCCTCGTCGATCCGGTCGCTCGCCGATCCGACGGCCGCGTCGGTCTCGTCGAGGACCGTCGCCGGCGGGTCGTAGGCGAAGAACGCCGTGGTGATGTCCGAACGCGTCGTCAGCGTCGCGAGCGTGAGGTCGGAGTCGTAGAACACGGTCACCCGCTCGACCCGGGTCGTCGGTGCCACGGTCCGAATGACGCGGCGCGGTTGCGTGGTCACCGAGCTGGAGGGAACCCCGTTCGGGCTGGGGCGCGAGGTCGAGCTGGCGGCGACCCGGCGGCGGTCTCCGTCGTTCGTGCCGCCCACGGTCTCGATGTAGTGGGCGCCTCTGGTCGTGGTACGCGTCTCGCCGTCGTCGAATACGGTGATGTCGTGCTCGGTCCGCACCAGCTTGTACCCGGGGACCGGGACGGTGACGCGTACCGTGAGCTGTCCTGCCGTGGCAACGGACACGGTGCACGCGAAGAGCGCGAGCGCGAGCGGTGTACGTGCGATTCGTCTCAACCCGACCTCCCGGTGCCCGGTCGAATTCGACGGGCATCAGGAGAGACGGGCGCATGAGCGATGACGCTTCATAACTCGTCGCTTTGGCACGCACGACGGCTCGTGCTATCTTCAGCCGAGCTATGGCGACGATCCTGCCCGGACGCGGCCGTCTGCATCTACGTCTTCTCGTCCTCGCGGCGCTCGCGACGCTCGGTCTCGCCTCGTGCTCGCGGCCGGTGGAGCTCGTCGTGTCGGTGGAGGAAGGCGCGGAAGGCCGATGGCGCACGCTGCTCGACGCGTACCCGCCCCCGGAGGCGTTCGACCTCCTTGCGCCCGGCGAGGCCGGCTCCGACGCCGCGCCGGCGATCCGCCTCGCCCGCCGCCTGGCGCCCGCGCTCGAGTCGACGCCGGCGCGCCGCGTGCTCGAGCGCCGCTGGCTCGCCCCCGCAGCGCCGCTCTGGGAGGTAACACCCGCAAGCCGTGCCGACGCGTCACCCGCCGGCGGCGAGGGCGAGCTCGCGCCGCTTGTCGACATCGGCCTGCCCCTGACCGCGCGACCGGCCGAAGGCCTCTACCCCGACCATCCCGACTATCCGCTCGTCGACCAGCTCGTCGTCGAGCTCGACCCGGAGGCGCCCGGGCTCGAACCGGACGACGAGCGCCGCGCCGCGCTGTCCGCGTGGTTCGCCTCGCTCCCGGTAAGCGACGAGCGCGCGCCGGACGTCGTCTGGATTGGCGGGGTAGGGGACCTCATGGTCGCGCGCGGGGTGACGCGCCTGCTCGATCGGCCCGACGGCCTCGAGGTCGTGTTCGGCGACGTGCTCCCGCTCATGCGCGGGGTCGACTTCCTGCTCGGGAACCTGGAGGGGGCGGTGACCGTGCGCGGCGAGCCGCTTCCCAAGGGCTTCACCTTCCGCTTTCGCCCGCGCGTGCTCGACCCGCTCGCGCGCGCCGGGTTCGACTACCTGTCGGTCGTGAACAACCACAGCTACGACTACGGCGAGATCGGCTTCCTGGATACCCTCGCGTGGCTCGAGCAGAGCCCGATCGCGACCTCCGGGGCCGGTCGAAACCTGGAAGAGGCCGGTCGGGCGTACCGGACGGTGGTGGGCGGCGACGGCCCGTCCCCCGACGCGACCGGTGGCGCTGAGGCGGACGCCGGCGCCGCGCCCGACCGCACGCGCCCCGCCGGCCTGCCGGTCGCGGTGCTTTCGGTGGGCGCCTACCCGGTGGAGCGAAGCGGCTTCGACGGGGCGCGGACCACCGCCGCGGCAGCGAATCGGCCCGGCGTCCTCTGGGCGGACCCGCGCAACCCCACCGCTCAGGCGGCGGCGCTGGAGGCGATGCGGCGCGAGTTCGGCGAGGAGAGCTTCGACATCGTCATGGTGCACGGCGGAGCCGAGTGGGCGAGGGCACCCTCACGCGCGCAGCGCGAGCTCTACCGTTCCTACGTCGACGCCGGCGCCGACCTCGTGCTGGGCCACCACTCGCACGTCGTGCAGGGCTTCGAGAGCTACCGGGGCGCGCTCATCGCCTACTCGCTGGGAAACTTCGTCTTCCCCGGCATGTTCGTCACCGAGTACGGCGAGGAGAGCGTGCTCCTTCGCGTGGGAGTCGTGGACGGCGAGATCCACTACGTTGAGCCGGTGCCGGTGCGGATCGACCGTCAGCTTCTCGCGCTCGACCCGGACGGCAGGCAGCTTCCGCGGATGCTCGACGGGACGCGGGCGTTGCTCGGGGAGTAGGGGAGCGGCCCGCCACGCGAGGGCGGCACGCGCGCTGTGCCGCCGTCGGGCGCGCGCTATAATCGAAACCGTGCGACCCATGTACGAGGTCCGAGGCGCCCGGCAGCCGGACGTCCCCGACGTCGATCGCGGCTACCGACGCCTCTTCGCGAACGAGGAGTTCACGCTGCACGTCTGGTACGACCGGCCCGGGGGCGAGATCACCGAGTTTCATGTCTTCTACGGGACGACGCGCGAGCGGAGGGTGTCGTGGTCTCGGCGCCGCGCCCGGGTCCGCGACGACGTCGTGACCGAGCGCGGGTTCTGGGGTGCCGACGGACTCCGCCTGCCCGCCGCCTTCGACGCGGAGCGGTTTCGCGCCGCCGCCGCGTCTCTTGACCCGGCGGTGCGCGACGCGGTGCTCACGCGGCTCGACGCCGCCGAGCGGGCTGCGCCGCGCGACTAGAACACATCGGCCCGAACCCCGAACGACATCCGGAAGGCTGTTCCCGCCTC
>CAZICD010000147.1:0-7676 GCA_964537725.1 uncultured Spirochaetaceae bacterium
AGCCGCAGCGAGTTCGCGATCGCCGATCGGCTCTTGCCCAGCCGCTTCGCGAGCTGGTCCTGCGTGGCGCCGGACTGGTCGAGCGCGCTCTGCAGCGCGCGCGCCTCGTCGATGGGGTTGAGGTCCTCGCGCTGGATGTTCTCCACGAGCGCGACCTCGAGCATCTCTTCCTCGGTGAGCTCCTGCGCGATGACGGGGACCTCGGTCAGCCCGGCGAGCTTCGCGGCGCGGTAGCGGCGCTCGCCGGCGACGATGACGTAGGTGCCGTCGCCGGTGTCCTCCGCGAGGATGGGCTGGATGATACCGCGCTCGCGGATCGAGTCGGCGAGCTCGGCGAGCGAGGCGTCGCTGAAGCGCTTGCGGGGCTGGTCGGGATTGGGCGAGATGTCGTCGATGCCGACCATGACGATGCTCGTCATCTGCTGGAGCTGGTCGAGCGGCCGGCCCTGCAGAAGCGCATCGATCCCCTTGCCCAATCGGCGCTTAGACACGGTCGAGCACCTCCTCGCTGAGCTTCTGGTAGCTGCGCGCGCCGACGCAATCGGCGTCGTACTGGTGGACGGGCACGCCGTGCGAGGGCGCTTCGCTGAGGCGGACGTTGCGCGGGATGATCGTGCGGAAGACGCGCTTGCCGAAGTAGCCGATCACTTCCTGGACGACGTCCTGCGCGAGCCGCGTGCGCGAATCGTACATGGTAAAGAAGATACCGAGGATCGCGAGCCGGGGGTTGAGCTGGCTCTGCACGCGCTTGATACTCTGCAGGAGCTGCGTGAGCCCCTCCATCGCGAAGTACTCGCACTGCAGCGGGATGAGCACGCTGTCGGCGGCGACGAGGCCGTTGAGCGTGAGGATGCCGAGCGAGGGCGGACAGTCGACGAGGACGAAGTCGTACTCGGCCCGCGCCTCGGCGAGCGCGCGCTTGAGGTAGAGCGCGCGGTCCTGCTGGTCGACGAGCTCGACGTTCGCGCCGGTGAGGTTGATGCTCGAGGGAACGACGTCGAGCCCCGCGACCGAGGTCTTCTGCGTGACGCTCGCCACGCTCACGTCCGAGGTGATCGCCTCGTAGATGCCGGGCTTGTCGGTCTCCGCGGCGACCGCGCTGGAGAGGTTGCCCTGGGGGTCGAAGTCGATGAGCAGGACGCGCTTGCCGGCGACGGCGAGGTACGCGCCCAGATTGACAGCGGAGGTGGTCTTGCCGACGCCACCCTTCTGGTTGGCGAAAACGATCGTGGTCCCCATGGGTCGACCCAGTATAATGAATCCTCGAGGAGCTGTCATGCTGAGCAGGGTACAGAAGACGACCTACGGCGCCGGCGACATGAGCATCAGCCTCGCGGTGACGATCGTGGGCGCCTACTTCGCGATCTTCCTCACCGACGTCGTGGGCCTCTCGCCGGGGCTCGCCGCGATCACGCTCTTCGTCGGGCGCAGCTGGGACTACGTGAACGACCCGCTGGTGGGCTACCTCTCCGACCGCACCCGCTCGCGCTGGGGTCGCAGGCGACCGTACCTCCTCTTCGGCGCCGTGCCCTTCGGCCTCGCCTTCGCGCTCATGTGGTGGCGTCCGCCGTTCGAGGCGCACGCGTGGCTCGTCGTCTACTACGCGCTCGCCTACCTCGTCTTCGACGCGGCGGTAACGGTCGTCTACATGCCCTACGTCTCGCTCACGCCCGAGCTCACGCAGGACTACGACGAGCGCACGAGCCTCACGAGCTACCGCATGGCGTTCAGCATCCTCGCGAGCCTGATCGCCTTCGTCGTGCCGGCGGCGATGATCGGCCGGTTCCAGCCCGGCAACGCGTCGCGCGTGCTCACGATGGGCCTCGTCTTCGGGCTCGCGTGCGTCGCGCCCATCCTCGTGACGTTCTTCGGGACGAAGGAGCGCACCGAGTTCGAGCACCAGGAACAGCCGAAGCTCATTCCGTCCATCCGCGCGGCGTTCGGAAATCGGCCCTTCGTCTTCGGAATGGTCATGTTCCTGCTCACGTGGATGTCGATCAGCCTGCTCCAGGCGACGCTGCTCTACTTCATCAAGTACGTGCTCGTGCGCGAGGCGCAGGCCGATCTCATCATGGCCGCGATCTTCGTCACGGCGCTCGTGACGCTTCCCATCTGGCTCGCCGTGTCGAACCGCTCGGACAAGCGCAGGGCGTACGTCGTAGGCATCGCGTTCTGGGCGGCGGTCCAGGTCGTCCTCGTCCTGCTCTCCGGGGAGACGCCGCTCGCCGTCGTGATGGCGATGTGCGTCCTCGCCGGGGTAGGCGTGGCGGCGGCGCACGTGCTGCCGTGGAGCATCATCCCCGACGCGATCGAGTGGGACGAGCTGCGAACCGGAAGGCGCCACGAGGGCATGTTCTACAGCATCGTGACGCTCGCGCAGAAGATCGCCTCGAGCATCGCCGTGCCGCTCGCGCTCCTGCTCCTCGAGGCGGCCGGCTACGAGGGAGCCGCGTCGGCCACCGGCGCCGAAGAGATGGTCGCCGCGCAGAGCGAGAGCGCGGTCAACGCGATCCGGGTGCTCGTCGGACCCGTCCCGGCGGTGCTCCTCATCGCCGGTATCGTCTTCGCGATCTACTACCCGCTCGACCGCGACGAGCACCGTCGGGTGACGCGCGAGCTCGAGCTGCGGAGGGCCGGCAATGAGGGAGATTGAGATCAGGCCGATGCGCTCACGCGGCGAGATGCGCCGCTTCCACCTCTTCGGGTGGACGATCTACCGCGACGACCCGCTCTGGGTGCCGCCGCTTCTGCCGGAGCGCATGAAGATCACCGACCCGGAGCGGGGGATGTTCTTCAAGCGGGGGGAGGCCGATTTCTTCGCCGCCTTCCGCGACGGCCGGATGGTGGGCACGATCTGCGTCGCGAAGGACGGGAAGCAGGTCGAAGAGATCGGCCGGCCCGAGGCGATCTTCGGCTTCTTCGAGTCCGTGAACGACGTGCGCGTCGCCGCGGCGCTCTTCGACCGTGCCGATGCGTGGGCGCGCGAGCGCGGACTCACCTCGCTCTACGGCCCGTTCAACCTCGACTACGAGGACGGCTACGGTATCCTCACCGACGGGCGCGACCGCAAGCCGGTCATCCTCTGCGGCCACACCCCGGCCTACTACGAGCGGCTTGTCACCGGGCTCGGCTTCGAGCCGGCGCGCCCCGGCAACATCGCGCTCGCCGTCGACCTGGAGGACCCGCCGCCGCAGCTCGCCCGGCTCAGCCGCGCCGCCGACATCGCGCGCCGCCGCGGCCGCTTCCGGATCCGCGGCGCCGACGTGAAACACTGGCGCGAGGAGGCGATCCGCGTCCACCACCTGCTCAACAACTCGCTCGCCAACACCGGCGAGGAGCGCATCCCGTGGCCCATGGAGGCCGTGGAGAGCCTCATCCGCCCGGTGCTGAAGATCGCCGACCCGGAACTCGTGCTTTTCGCCGAGCGCGTGGCGGAGGCGGCGCGCGACCCGCGGGGCGGCGGCGGCGAGCCCGGGCAAACTCCGCGCGGCCCGGACGGGTGCCACACCGTCGGCTGGTTCGCCGCGATCCCCAACATGAACGAGGTCATCGAGCACCTGAACGGCCTGCGCTACCCGTGGGACTACCTCCGCGTGCCGTGGGCCTACCTCCACCGACCGCGCTGCCTCGCGGCGAAGAGCCTGCTCGTGCTGCCGCGCTACCACGCGAGCGGCGCTGCGGCGCTCCTCTTCGACGAGATGGCCAAGCGCGCGAGGCGGAAGAAGTACTCGTGGATCGACCTGTCGTTGACGAGCGAAGCGAACCCGCAGACGCCCGTGATCGCCGAGCGGGCGGGAGCGGTGCGGTACAAGCGGTACCAGGTGTACCGGCGGGAGGTGGCGCGGGGCTGAAGGCCGGCGGTGAAGCCGACGCCCGGCTGCTCACATCGGCCCGGACGGTTTCCTCACGGACGAGCTACCCCGCCAGACCCCGGGCGCGCGCCTGACCGCGCTGCGCGGCAAACACCCCGAGGATCACCACCGCCATGCCGGCGAGCTTCTGGAGCGTGAACAGCTCGCCGAGAAGCGCCCAGGCGACGAGCGCGGTGAACACCGGCACGAGGTTGACGAAGACGTTCGCGCGATTCGCGCCGATCGCGCGGATCCCGCCGCTGAGGAAGACGAAGGCGAGCGACGACGGGAAGATGCCAAGGTAGAGCACGTGCGCGACGACGTCGAGGTCCGGGAGCCGTGTCGGCAGGCCCTCGGTGAGGAGCGCGACGACGAATACGATCGGCAGGCCGATTACGCTCTGCAGCTTCACGATCGTCAGCGGCCGGTACCGTGCCGGGACGAGCTTCACGGCGATCGTGTAGCCCACCGCGGCGAGCACGGCGACGAAGATGAGCGCGAGGCCGCCGGCGGTGAACTGCGCCTCGAGTTGTCGCTCGAGTACGATCACGGCGACGCCGGCGAGCGAGAGCACGAGACCGGCGACGGTGAGCAGACCCACGCGCTCGCCGAGGAACGGTCGGGCGACGACCGGGGTGAACACGGGGATGGTGGCTATGATGATCGACGCGATGGAGGCGGAGACGTACTGCAGACCGATGTTCTCCGCGAGGAAGTAGAGCAGCGGCTGGAAGAGGGTGACGAGCAGGATCGGGCCCAGATCGGAGAGGAGCGGCCATCGGCGCGTGGCTGGAGGTGCGGCCGACGAGTCCGGCAGAAACGCGTCCAGCGCCACGAGGAAGCCCGCAGACAGCGCGAGTCGTATCCAGAGGATGGTGACCGGCCCGAAGGCGGTGAGCGCGACCTTGGTGGAGACGAACGATACGCCGTAGAAGAGCATCGCAAGGACGAGTTTCGCGTAGGTGAGCATGATCGGCGAATTATGTAGGATGGGCCGGTGAGCGCGCAACCGACTATCGTCACCGCGGCTGTCATCGAACGTGCAGGTCGCTACCTGGTCGCGCGGAAGGCCGACGGCGGGCCGAGGGCCGGGCTGTGGGAGTTTCCGGGCGGGAAGGTGGAGCCGGGGGAGTCGCACGCCGATGCGCTCACGCGGGAGTGCGCCGAGGAGCTCGGCGTCGCCGTATCGGTCGGGCGACCGGTAGACGTGGTCGCCTGGGAGTACGCCGATGTCTCGGTCGAGCTGCACGCGTACGCATGCGCGATCGTCGACGGAACGCCGACGCCGCTCGAGCACGCGGAGCTACGCTGGGTCGCACCGGGCGAGTTCGCGGCGCTTCGCCTCAGCGACGCGGACGTACCGATCGCGCGCAGGCTGATCGAGCGTGGATGACGATGACGCGGGGGTTCAGAGCCTGCCGACGGCCTTCTGCACGTTCGACCAGTGGACCTTCTTCTCGCTGTCGGAGAGGAAGGTGCTCATGAGGTTGTTCTTCACGAGCGAGAGGATCTCGTCGCGCGAGAACCCGACCTGCGTCGCCACGCGCTCGTACTCCTCGTTGAGCTCGACCGAGAAGAGCACCGGGTCGTCGGTATTGACCGTGGCGAGCATACCCTGGTCGAAGAACTGCCGGATGGGATGCTTCGACATCTCGGGGACGTACTTCTTCGTGATGACGTTGCTCGTGGGGCAGATCTCGAGCGGGATGCGGTCCTTGGCGAGCCGTTCCATGAGCTTCCTGTCCTGGATCGCGCTCGTGCCGTGGCCGATTCGCTCGGCCTTCAGGATGTCGATCGCTTCCCAGACCGATTCCGGACCGACCTCTTCGCCGGCGTGGGCGACCACGTGCAGACTGTTCGACCGGGCCTTCGCGAAGACCTCGTCGTAGTCCTTGCACGGATGGCCTATCTCCTGACCGCCGAGCCCGATGCCCAGAATCCGGCGCGTCGGGTTCTTCTCGAGGAAATCGATCGTGAGACCCAGGTTCTTCATCGCGTTCTCGGGGCCGAACGAGCGCGACACGTCGACGATCAGACGAACATCGACCCCGTGCTTCTTCTCGGCCTCGTCGAACCCGGACACCAGCGTCGAGAACATATCGTCGAAGCTGACCATGCCGCGATTGAGAACCATCGACGGCGACGCGAACGCTTCGATGTAGTAGATGTTGTTCCGACGCGCATAGTCGACGACGTCGTTCACGACGAGGAGGAAATCCTCCGGCTCGCGGAAGAACGACTGCACGAAGTAAAACGATTCGAGCATGCTCTTGAGGCTTCCGATTTTCGAGAAATCGGTCAGGGCATTCGTCTTGTCGTCGTGGGGGATGTCGTACTTCTCCATCAGCTCATGATACGAGTCTGAGCCGACGCACGCCTCTATGTGCAGGTGGATCTCAGTCTTCGGTATGGATGCGATATACTGCTGCAAGCCACCCATGGCGGAGTTCTCCCTTCTCACTCTTCTTCGGCAGGGCTACCCGTAAGAGTGACCTTTTTTTCCGGATCTGTCATCCATGTTGGAGAAATCGAAGAGAAGCTGTTAGATTTACCTGCAACGGAAGGGCGCATGAACGAAGAGCTGGCAACCGGAACCACAGGCGTGCTCACGAATTACGAGGTCATGAAAGGTTTCCCGAAGATCGAGCTGCATCGGCATCTGGAAGGCACCTTCGCGCTCGCCACGCTGCACCGGATGGCGCAACGCAACGGGCTGGACGTGCCGACGGACTTCGCGTCCTTCTGCGAGCTCGTGCAGTTCCCCGTGGACTCGGAGCCGGACTTCCTCAAGTTCCTGTCGCTCTTCCGAAACACGTGGTACCGATCCCTCGACGACGTGACCGAGATCGTCCACGACTCGGTCGCCGAGATGGCCGACGACGGCATCTTCTACATCGAGCTGCGCTTCAGCCCGGAGCACTTCGCCGACCATAACGGGTTCGATCGGACGGATACGACGCGCGCGGTGATCGCGGCCGCCGACGCCGCAGCGGCCTCGCACGGCTTCGACATCCGCTACCTGATCACCTTCAACCGGAGCAAGCAGACGCAGGACGAAATGGCGCGCCTCTACCGGATCCTGAGGGACTTGAACGAGGAACGCGTCGTCGGGCTCGATCTCGCCGGCGACGAGCTCAACTACCCGCCGGAGCTGTTCGCCGATTTCTTCCGCGAGGTGCGCGAAGACGGCGTCTTTCGAAGCACGATCCACGCCGGCGAGGTGACACCCGCGTGGCAGATCTGGAGCGCGATCAAGGACCTCGGGGCCGATCGGATCGGCCACGGCGTCGCCGCGATCAACGACGAGGAGCTGCAGACCTTCCTCTCGGACAACGCGATCGCGCTCGAGCAATGCATCACATCGAACTACCAGACCGGCTCCTGGGCCGATGAGCGCAACCATCCGCTCGGTCGCCTGCACCGCGCAGGTATCCCGGTGACGATCAACTCCGACGACCCCTCCATCCAGAACGCGACGCTGACGCGCGACTACCTGAAGGCCGCGGAGTACTTCGCACTCACCGCCGACGACGTGGTCGCGCTCAACGAACGCGCGATCGACGCGGCCTTCCTCACCGACGCCGAGAAGCGCGACCTGCGACAGCGCTACCGCTCGGCAGTCAAGGCGTTCCGCGAGCGGCACGGCGTGTAGACGCGCGCCAACGGTCGCGCCCAGCCGCGCGCGGCGCGGACGGCATCGCGCGCGCGGCGCCCCCTCACTCCGTCTCTATCTCGACTGCGCCGCGTGAGAGATCCCGGATCTGCTCGCGCAGACCGGCGAGGTTCTCGCTCGGCATCTCCCAGACCAGCGCCACGCTCGTGCCG
>CAZICD010000148.1:0-2457 GCA_964537725.1 uncultured Spirochaetaceae bacterium
GTGGCAACATCACAGCGAGCGAAGGTTCTCATGGACAAGGCGTACCGTATCTCAGAGATCGATGAGCGGATCTACGGGTCGTTCATCGAGCATCTGGGACGCGCGGTGTACGAAGGCATCTACGAGCCGGACCATCCCACCGCGGATGAGGACGGGTTTCGAACCGACGTGATCGACCTGGTGAAGGCGCTCGACGTGCCGCTGGTTCGCTATCCGGGTGGCAACTTCGTCAGCAACTACGAGTGGGAGGACGGCGTGGGGCCGATCGATCGGCGACCGCGGCGCATCGACCTCGCGTGGAAGAGCGTGGAGCCCAATACCGTGGGGACGAACGAGTTCGCCGCGTGGGCGCGCAAGGTGGGCGCGCAGGTGAACATGGCCGTGAACCTGGGAACGCGCGGGATCGACGCGGCGCGTAATCTCGTCGAGTACTGCAACCTCCCCGCCGGCACGAAGTACAGCGACCTGCGCGTCGAGCACGGCGTGACCGAGCCGCACGGTTTCAGGACCTGGTGCCTGGGCAACGAGATGGACGGCCCGTGGCAGACCGGCCACAAGACCGCGTACGAGTACGGCCGGATCGCGCACGAGGCCGGCAAGGTCATGAAGTGGACCGATCCGTCCATCGAGCTCGTCGCCGCCGGGAGCTCCAACCCGCGGATGTCCACTTACCCGCAGTGGGAGGCCACCGTCCTCGAGGAGGCCTACGACGTCGTGGACTACATCTCCATCCACTCGTACTACACGAACTACGAGAACGACGTGCGAAACTTCCTCGCGAAGTCGACGGAGATGGACCGATACATAGCCGACGTCGTGTCCACCTGCGACTTCGTCCAGGCGAAGGTGCGCGGCAGCAAGCCGATCAACATCTCGTTCGACGAGTGGAACGTCTGGTACCACTCGGTTGAGCAGGACCGGAAGATCGAACCGTGGCAGTTCGCGCCGCCGCTTCTGGAGGACGTCTACAATCTGGAGGACGCGCTGCTCGCAGGCGGACTGCTGATCACGCTCATGCGCCATGCCGATCGGGTCAAGATCGCCTGCCTCGCGCAACTCGTGAACGTGATCGCGCCCATCATGACCGAGAAGGGCGGCGCGGCGTGGGTGCAGCCGACGTACTACCCGCTGCTGCACGCCTCGCGCTACGGCCGCGGCGTCGCGCTGCTGCCCGTGGTCGATTCGCCCCGCTACGACACGAAGGACTTCAGCGACGTGCCGGCGCTCGAGACGATCGGCGTGCACGACGAGTCGCAGGGGATGCTCACCGTCTTCGCGCTCAACCGCGACCCCGAGCAGACGCTGCCGGTCGATTACGACCTGCGCTCGTTCGGGACGGTCTCCGTTCAGGAGGAGATCGTGCTCACCGGAAGCGACATCAAGGCGACGAACTCCGCGACGGCGCAGAACGTGAAGCCGGAGAATCGCAGCGACGCGACCGTGGACGCCGGCACGATGACGGCGAACCTGCCGCCGCTGTCGTGGAACGTGATCCGCGTGTCGGTGGGTTAGCCGGGCACCGGACGTTCATCCGCCCCCTCCCAGCAGCGCGAGATACCCACTCGGTTCTGCGATTGCCGTCGCGGCCCGAGCGAGGGCGGCCTCCACGCCGGGTCCGAAGACGCCGAGGAGGATGCACGCGGCGGCGAGCACGACGAGGAGCGCGCGCGTCGGGTGCCCGATCGCGGGACGCGCGGTGGCGGCGTGCGGTGGCTCGGCGAGACCGACGTGCAGGACCCGCGCGTAGTAGACCATCGATACGACCGTGCCGGCGGCGATCACGGCGACGGGGACCCATCCGTAGGAGGCCGTCACGCCCAGCCCGATCCGCCACTTGCTGTAGAAGCCGCTCGCCGGTGGAATGCCGACGAGCGAGAGCGCGGCGAGGATGAACGCGGCGAATCCGATCGGCTCGAGGCGCGCGACGCCGCGCAGACGCTCCACGGTGGAGCTGCCCGATCGGACGATGAGCGATCGGCCGGAGTAGAAGAGGGTGGTCTTCATGAGCGCGTGGAAGGCGGCGTGAAGGAGCGCCGCGGAGGCTGCGAGCACGGTGGCCGGGCTAGACGCGAGTACCGCGGAGAGCGCGACGAGGATGTAGCCGGCGTGGGCGACGCTCGAGTAGGCGAGCAGGCGCTTGAGATCGCGCTCGGCGAGGGCGAGGGTGTGACCCGCGAGGATGTTGACCGACCCGAGGACGAGGATCACCGGGGCGAGCGCCGCGGCGGTCTCGTGCGCGCGAAGCACGTGTACCAGCAGGCGGATGAGCGCGTAGAGGTAGACCTTCATCGCGGCGCCGGAGAGGAGGGCGGCCGCGCTGCTGCCGGCGGCGTCGTAGGCCGGAGCCTGCCAGAAGTGAAACGGCACGAGCCCGAACTTCATGCCGAGCGAGACGGTCAGGAGTCCCACGACCGCGCGATACGCGCGCATCGGCATCTCGTCGCCCAGGCTCGCGAT
>CAZICD010000148.1:2557-7382 GCA_964537725.1 uncultured Spirochaetaceae bacterium
GAGATGGCCCGCGCACAGGACGAGGAGGAAGAAGGCGGTGAGCGCGTCCGCGGCGAGGACGATGCCCAGCGGCGCGGCCCATCCACCCACCTCGTAGACGAGGCCGGCAGACCGCGACGCCGAGAGCGCGATCCACGCGACGACGGCGCAGTGGAGCGCTGCGGAGACGACAGCGATCGCCCGCCTCGCTCGCTCGCGGGGTCCCGGCACGAGCGATACGACGATCGCGCCGACGAGCGGGACGAGGACGACGAAGACGACCCCGTGCGTCACCGCCGCCTCCGGAAGACGGCGCGGATATCGGTCGTGCCGTAGCGTCGGTGCACGACCACCGTCAGCGCGAGGGCGACCGAGAGTACGCCCGCGCCGATGACGATGGCGGTGAGCGCGAGCGCGTGCGGGATCGGATCGACGAACTCGCTCTGCCCGGCCTCCACGATGGGTGCGGTGCCGCCGGCGCGGAAGGCCACGCCCACCAGCGTCATGATGAGTGCGGACTCCATGACGCTCAGGCAGACGCAGATCTTCACCATGTCGCGATGGGTCACTACTCCGTAGAGGCCGATCCCGAAGACCAGCGCCGCGGCCACGAACGTCGCCTGCTGCAGCATCACGAACCTCGCGTCGACAGGAGGTCGTAGAAGATCGACCCGAGACCGGAGGCGACCTTCGCGCCGATGATGACGTTCAGAAGCGGGATCGCCCCCGCGCTCCACAAGTCGCCGGGCACGCCCGGCGGAAAGCCCGCGGCGAGGTTCGCGAGGAACGAAGCGCCTCCGACGATCCCGACGATGCCCACGAGAACGAAGGCGCCGGCGCTCAGCGCCTCGGTCGTGTGTAGCGCCCCGGGTCCGGCGGCGGCCGCGGTCCTCCGCGTGCCGAAGGTGATCGTCAGCAGGATGAGCAGCACCGCGAGGCTCACGCCTCCCTGGAACCCGCCGCCGGGCGAGAGATGACCGTGCAGGACGATGTAGGCGGGGAAGAGCAGGAACAGCGGCGCGAGGTAGGCGACCGCCCGGCGGACGAGGAGACCGAGCCCCGCGTCCGTGCGCGGGACGACCGAGCCGGCGAAGGCGGCGCTCACCGCGGCGACCGACGCGAAGATGACGCTCGCCTCGCCCAGCGTGTCGAAGCCGCGGTAGTCGAGGAGCACGCCCGCGACGATGTTGATCGCCCCCGTGTCGGCGACGCCCCGGGTGAGGACTGTCTGCGAGAGCGCCGTGGCACGCTCCGCACCGGGGTCGGCGAAGAGCAGCAGCGCGGCGAACGCGGCGGCCGACCCGACGGCCACGACCAGGCCGCGAATCTCTCGTCCCTTCATGTGCGGCTCCTCATCTACGGCTCCTGATCCGCTGGACGGCGGTCACGAACACCGCGGTCATCAGCCCGGCACCGATGGCCGCTTCCGCCATCGCCACGTCCACCGCCTGGAGCATCGCGTAGGCGACCGTCGTAAAGACGCTGAAGACCGACAGCATCAGGACCGAGGTAACGTAGCCGCGCAGCAGCACCGCGCCGAAGGCGGTCGCGACGATGAGACCAAGGAGGAGCAGGTACGGGATCTCAGGCGTCATCGGCACGCTCCAGCCGCTCGGCGTACTCGTCCACGATCATGTGGCGCCGCGCGCGCTCGGACCGGTAGTTCGCCCGAGCGATCGCGTGCACCGCGATCGGGTTCGTGATCGCGAGGAACAGACCCACCAGCACCGCCCGAAGCGCGAAGGCGAGCGACGGCGAGCGGAGCGCGACCCCCACGAGCAGGAGTCCGGCTCCCACCGTCAGGCCCTTGGTGCCGGCGTGCAGCCGCGTGTACGCGTCCGGGAAGCGGAGCATCCCCACCGCCATCGCGAAGCAGAAGAAGAGCCCCAGACCCATGAGGACCGACCCCGCGATCATCCGTGCCGATTCGCCTATCACGGGCGCCCCCGTTGCTCCATGAACCGTGCGATCACCAGCGTGTCCGCGAACAGCAGCAGCGAGTAGACGATCGCGATGTCCAGGAAGATCGCCCGCTCGAAGAGGAGGCCGAGCAGAACGAGCACGACCGACATCATCACGCCGATCGCGTCGGCCGCCGCGATCCGGTCGAGCAGCGACGGCCCTCTGAACACCCGGAGGAGACAGAGCGCGGAGAATCCCATCAGCGCGCCGATCGACCACCCGATCATGCGCCGATCCTGTGCATCCAACGGCGCAGGCCGCTCGTTACGCGCGTGTCGAAGTCCGCCTCGCCGTATCCGGTTATGTCGATCCAGTGCACGTAGAGCGCGTCCTCGGCCTCGTCGTAGTCGATCGTGAGCGTGCCGGGGGTGAGCGTCAACAGGTTCGCGAACAGCGTCGTCCCCGTGGTCGTGCTGAAGCCTCCCTCCACGCGCACGATCCCCGGCCAGAAGTCGACGCCCGGCCGCAGCGCGAGGAGCGCCATGTTCACGCCGGAGAGGACGATCTTCCACACGAACACCGGGACGAAGAGGAGCAGCCAGCCAAGGCGTCGGAGCCGCGTCGCGAAACCGTCGTTCTCCTCTGCGTCGGATCGCAGACGCTCGCGGTGCCTCAGCCACGCATCGCCGGAGATGAGAGTACGAAAGAGAAGGACGGCTGCCGCGCTCACGATCAGTCCGGGTATCACCACGGCGGGGGCGAGCGTTCCGGTCAAGACGATCCATACCACGCCGAGCAGCGCCCAGGCGACGACGATCTTCCGCATGGGAAGGAGAGTATCTCTGCGCGCGCCCGTCGGCAAGGGCCCGTGGTCGCCGCGTTTTTCGTTGACCGGCGCGCCGGGGTGGGGTAGGCTGTCGTTACTCATGCTCGAAGAAGTCCTGAGCGAAGAGCTCGTCATCTGCGGCCTCGACGCCTCCACCGGTACCGAGGTGATCGACGCGCTGCTCGACGCGATCTGCAAGAGCGGCGGCGTGCACGACCGCGAGCAGGCGCGCTCGGATGTGCTCGCGAACGAGAAGCGTTCGTCCACCGGCATGCAGCACGGCGTCGCGATCCCCCACGCCAAGACCTCCGCGGTGGACCGGCTCCACGCGGCGGCCGCCGTGACGTCCCGACCGGTCGACTTCGACAGCCTCGACGGCAAGCCGTGCAACATCTTCATCATGACGCTTTCGCCGGTCGATCAGACGGGTCCGCACATGCGGTTCCTCGCCGAGGTCGGTCGCCTGCTGAAGAGTAAGCGCAACCGCAAGGCCGTGCTCGCCGCGTCCAGCCGGGCGGAGCTGCTTCGCGCGCTGATCGGTTCCGGGTAGCTTCGCCCGCCGGTTACCCGACGAAGACGAGGATCGCGACGAGCACGACGGCGCCCACGACCGCCGTCGTGATCGCGTGCTGGGGGTCGATTTGGTACGCCCGGCGCAGGAGCGTGAGAGCCGGTCGCGCACCCTCGCGCAGATAACGACGCAACGGCGGAACCTCGCTCCCGTGCGACGTCCCCCGGGTCAGGATCCCGCGGAGGGGGAACCAGAGCGCAAATCCGGCGACCGCCGGGCCCATTCCCCACAGGACCGAATCAAGCGCGTAGAAGCGCGTGGCCGAGACGCCGGGAACCATCCCGGGGGCCACGCCGATGAGGATCGAAAGCCCGGCGAGCACGACGAGCGCCGCGCCGGCGAAGCGTGGGGTCCGGAGCTCGGTGGACGCGGCGTGATGCGCGCGGCGCAGGAAGATCAGGTAGATGAACTTCGTGAACGAGAGCGCCGTCCCCACGCTCGCCGCGATGAGGAGCGTCGTCTGCGGCTCTTCGAGCGCCTTCTTCAGGAGCTCCTTGCTCGCGTACCCGCTCGTGAGCGGCAGGCCCACGATCGCCGCCGCCCCCACGACCGCGCAGACGAAGACCAGCGGCATCTTCCGCGCGAGGCCGCCCATGCGCCGCAGGTCGTCGTGTCCGAGCCGCTCCGCTACGACGGCGACGACGAGGAAGAGGAGCCCCTTGTAGACGATGTGGTTTACCGCGTGGAAGAGACCCGCCTGCGCACCTGCGATCGACCCGACGAGCCCGACCCCCGCGAGCATGTAGCCGACCTGACTGATGATGTGGTAGGAGAGCAGCCGCCGGGCCGAGTGCTGCCTGAGAGCCGCAACGACCGCGAGTACCGCCATCGCCGCGCCCACGAGGCTCAGGACCGGCAGGCCCGCGACGGTGAGCGAGAGCGTTCGGGCGGCCGTGTAGACGCCCACCTTCGTCGCGTACGCCGAAAGCACGAAGCTCCCCACGTAACTCGCGCGCGTGTACGAGCCGATCAGCCAGCCGTGCAGCGGCATCATCGCCGTCTTGATCAGCACCGCCGCCGCCATGAACGGCTGCGCCGCCGCGCCGAGCGTCTGCACCTGGAGCGAGTCCGCGCCGTTGACGACGATGGCCACGAAGAAGAGCGCCGCGGCGGTGATCTGCGCGGCGAGGTACCAGAACGCCGCGCCCTTCGAGCGACCGTCGCCCCGCCTGATGATCACGTACGCGCTGAAGGTGAGGAGCTCCCACGCGATCAGGAGCGTGATGAGGTCCGCCGCGACGACCGTAAGCATCCCGGCGATCGCGTGCAGCAGCGCCACCGCGCTCAGCACCGCATCTCGCCTCGCGACGCACAGCCCAACGCCGAGAACCCCCATCAGCAGATAGGTCAGGAAGAGCGACGCGTCGATCCCCGCGGGCAGCGCGATCTGGAACATCATTCTATTGCTCCTGCGGGATCGTGCCCGCCGGCCACGTTCGCATGACAGCAGAGCGTACCGGTCTCCGAGGAGCGCGGCAAGAGGAGGGGCGCCGCCGCGCGCAGTTCCGGATTTCGGTCTCCCACCAACTTTGTCCATTCTTGTCCTA
>CAZICD010000149.1:0-1612 GCA_964537725.1 uncultured Spirochaetaceae bacterium
GCGCGTCGGGCTGGTTGAGCCACATCCTCGAGCAGCGGGTGGACAACCGCATCTACCGTCCGAAGGCGCAGTACACCGGCCACGAGCAGCGCCGGCTCGTGCCGATCGAGGAACGGTAAGTGTCGATGGCTTCACTCATACCCCGCGAACTGATCTTCGGTAACCCGGAACGCGCGAGCGTCCGCATCAGCCCGGACGGCGAGCAGCTCGCCTGGCTCGCCCCGCGAGACGGCGTGCTCAACGTCTGGGTCGCGCCGCGCGAGGACATCGCCGCGGCGAAGCCCGTCACGAACGACACCGGACGCGGCATCCGCTTCTTCGCGTGGGCCTTCACCAACAGCCACATCCTCTACCTCCAGGACACGGGAGGAGACGAGAACTGGCGGGTCTACGCGACCGATCTCTCGAGCGGCGAGACGCGTGACCTCACACCGCTGGAAGGGATCCACGCGCGTATCCAGCAGATGAGCCGCCGCACCCCGAACACCATTCTCGTCGCGCTCAACGACCGCGACGCCCAGTGGCACGACCTCTACCGGCTCGACATCACGACGGGCGAGCGCGAACTCGTCCTGCAGAACGATCGATTCGTCGAGGTCCTGACCGACGACCGCCTGCGCGTCCGCCGGGCGTACCAGATGACCGAGGACGGCGGGGTCGACGTGTACCTTCCCGGCGACGACGGCGAGTGGACGGAGTCCGAGCACGTCTCGCAGGCGGACTCGATGACGACCGACCCGCTCGGGTTCGACGAGTCGGGCCGCACGCTCTACATGCGCGACAGCCGCGACCGCGACACGGCGGCGCTCTACGCGGTCGACACCGAGAGCGGCTCGCGAGAGCTCCTCGCCGAGGACGAGCGCGCCGACCTCGCCGACGTCATCCGCCACCCGACCACGCGCACGGTCCAGGCCGCCGCCTTCGTGTACGAGCGCAAGGAGTGGCAGATCCTCGACGAGTCGATCCGGGCGCACCTGGACGTCCTCCACGAGACGGCTCGCGGCGAGGTCGAGATCGCGAGCAGGAGCCTCGATGACCGGTACTGGGTGGTCGCGTTCGCCCCCGACAACGGGCCGGTCGCCTACTACCTCTACGAGACGGCGAGCCGCGAGCCGCGGTACCTCTTCACCAACCGTCCCGCGCTCGAGGATCAGCCGCTCGTGCCCATGCACTCGGCGACGATCACCACGCGCGACGGGCTCAGCATGGTCCTCTACTACTCGCTCCCGCCGAACAGCGACAGCGACGGCGACGGCATCCCCGACGAACCCCTGCCGATCGTGAGCTTCCCGCACGGCGGCCCGTGGGCACGCGACTACTGGGGGTTTGATTCGGCGCATCAGTGGCTCGCGAACCGCGGCTACGCGGTACTCAGCATGAACTTCCGCTCGTCAACGGGCTTCGGAAAGGGATTCATCAACGCCGGCGACCGGGTCTGGGGGACGAAGATCCTCGAAGACCAGCTCGACGCGATCGAGTGGACGATCGAGCGCGGCATCGCCGATCGCTCGCGCGTCGGGGTGATGGGAGGGAGCTTCGGCGGCTACTCGACGCTCGCGGGCCTTACGATGCACCCCGAGCACTACGCGTGCGGCGTGGACATCGTGGGACC
>CAZICD010000149.1:1712-3951 GCA_964537725.1 uncultured Spirochaetaceae bacterium
GATGCAGGAGAAGCAGATTCCCGTCACCTACGTCCTCTACCCGGACGAGGGGCACGGGTTCGCCCGCCCCGAGAACCGGCTCTCGTTCTTCGCGATCGCGGAGGCGTTCCTCGCTCGTCACCTGGGTGGGCGCGCAGAGCCGCCGGGCGACGACTTCGAGAACTCGAGCGTGCAGGTCCCCACCGGCGCCGGCGAGATCCCGGGTGTACCGGAGGCGCTCGGGTAGCGCCCGGCCCTGCTTGCCCCCGCACCCCCGCGCCGGTACCGTAGAGACGATGGGTGACGCATCGCTCTTCCGGGCCGGCAGCGAGTTCCCGAACCAGCTCACGCGAGACCAGCGCGCCGTCGGTCAGCGACGGTTCCGACAGTTTCTCCTGCTCAACGGCGTCTCGGTGGCGCTGCTGATGGAGAACATGCTCATCCTCTACGCGATCCGCAACGGCGCGAGCGACCCGGTCGTCGCCGTCATCGCGTCGTTCGTGCACCTGACGATGCCGGCCATGGTACTGGGCAAGCGCTGGGTCTCCAGGTTCGGACTCTCGCGTACGATGGCGCTGGGTTGGTTCTTTCGCTACGTCTCGGCGATGCTCATGGTGCTCGCGCCGCTGCTCGCCGCGCTCGGCTCGCAGGCGGCGGCGATCGGGTCGATCATCGCCGGGGCCTTCGGGTTCGCCTTCTTCCGCGCGATCGGGTCGGTCGCGAATACCCCGCTCACCGGGGAGATCACCACACCGGACGAGCGCGGTACGTTCATATCCGGCAACCACACGCGCGTCCAGAGCGCCTTCATCGTCACCATGGCGAGCGCTGTTCTCGTTCTGCGGGTCGCCGACGCGTTGTGGGTCTACCAGATCATCATCACGGTCGGGTGTCTCGTCGGATTCTACGCGGTGACGATCCTCGCGCGCGTGCCCGAGTCGTCAGCGCCCAGCCGCTCTGCGCGCATCGGCCTGCGGGACGTGATCCGCGAGCTCGCCGAAACACCGCGGCTGCGCCGCCTCTTCGCGGGATGGGCCGGAGGGTTCGTGTCGTTCGCGGTCGTGATCCCCTACGCGATGATCGCGGTGAAGAACGGCTACGGCCTCTCCGACTACGAGGCGCTCTCCTACTCGCTGGTCCTCGTCGTCGGGTCGATCAGTTCGGCGCTGCTCAACGGACTCGTGGCCGACCGGGTCGGTCCCCGCCCGCTCATCATCATCTACGTCGCCGGGTTGCTCGTGGTCGCCGGGTTCTGGGCGCTCGCCCCGGCGGTCTACTACCCGATCCCTGTGGGCGCGGCCTTCTTCCTCGCCGGGATGTGCAAGGCGGGCATCATCATCGGGCTGGGCCACTACTTCCTCTCCGCCGCCGAGCAGAGCCAGCGCGTCGGGGCGGCGCTCGTGATGAGGATCGGCGGCGGCGCGGCGGCGGGTATCACGGGCTCGGTCATCGGCGCGATCCTGCTCGACGTGCTGCGCGCCGGCGGACTGACCGGGCTCGACATCTACCAGGGGTACTTCCGGATCATGCTCGTGCCGCTGGCCGTCTTCGTGGTGCTCGCGGTGCGGCTCGAGCGCCTCTCCGAGTGGCGGATCTCGAACGTACTGGGTCTGATGTTCTCGCCGCGTGACCTGCGCGCGCTGTTCGTGCTCAATCGACTACGCCGCAGTCAGGACGGCTCGCGGGCGGTCCGGGATCTGCGCACACTCGAGCGCATCGGATCGTCGGTGAGCGAGGAAGAGATCCGGGAGCAGCTCAACTCGCCGAGACTGGACGTGAGACTGCGAGCGATCCGGGCGCTGCGCAACATCGACTTCGGCGAGCAGACCACGCGCGCGCTGATCGACGAGGTCGAGCACGGCCAGTTCACGACCGCCTGGGTCGCCGCCGACGTTCTGGGCGAGAGCGGCCGACGCGAGGCGATCGATTCGCTTCGCGCGGGACTCGATTCGGATGACCAGATTCTGCAGGGCCGCTGCATGACCGCCCTCGTCCAACTCCGCGACGAGGAGAGCTACGAACGGATCGAAGCGCTCTTCGAAGCCACCGCGAACCCGCGCGTGGCCATCCGCGGGGCGAACGCGCTCGCGAGCATCGGGGGTGAGGAGAATATGCTGCGCGTGCTCCGGAGGACCGTCGACGAGAGGCTGCCGGCCGGGGTCCGCGACGAGCTGCTGACCGCGGCCGCGTCGATGGTCGGTGTGGACGGTCAGGTGTATCGCTTCCTGCGAACGTACAACGCGGACAAGGAGCGCGGCGT
>CAZICD010000149.1:4051-7297 GCA_964537725.1 uncultured Spirochaetaceae bacterium
CGGTTCTGATACTTCCGCTCGAGCTCGCTGTACAGCGGCTTCTTCGCCATTTCCGCGCGCACCTCCTTCCTGAAGGGGCAGTGCCGGTAGAAGATGTCGCGCGCCACGGGATTGAGCCGCACCTTGCCCTCGTACTCGTAGCGAACCCAGTTCGCGTAGTCGACCGCGAACCGGTCCCTGTCCGACCGTGTCTTCGCGACGAGCTGCTTCACCCGCTCCTTCGCCTCCGCGGTCAGATGCGTGTTGCGCTGGTAGAACTGGATGTAGTCGTAGTACGAGCCCACGAGCCCTCCGTCCACCGGGTCCATCCAGTTCGCACCCGCGACGGTCTTCTGCAACTCCCAGCGGAAGTGGGCGAGCACGGTGAGAAGCGAATCGTCGAACCGCTCGGTGAACATGTGCGGCAGGAAGATGCGCCCCGCCGTGTGACGCGATGTGCCGTCGAGCTCCTGCCACATCATCATGCGCGACCCGACCACGGGATAGAGCACGACGTTCGGAACGACCTCCTTGCGCACGATGTCGGTGCCAAACTTGTGACGAAGCCCCACGTCACGATGGAAGAGCGTGAAGTCGCGCGAGCGCACCTCGTCGATGCGACGCGCGATCTCCTCGGGCTCGATGAACAGGCGTGCGGCGTCGCCGCCGATCGACTCCCGGCAGAGAACCGGCACCGCCCGCCGCTTGGCGCCGAAAACCAGCGGCGCCGCGCTCGCGACGATCTCGCGTATCTCGTACCGCACCCGGTCCTCGGGGGTATCCTCGTAGACCGTCGTGCGCTCGCGTTCGCGCTTCGTGAGCTTCTCCTGCGCCTTCAGTCGTTTTGCGAAGGTCTCGCCCAGCTCGGTCATCGATGGATCCTGCTCGCTGCGGTAGATCTTCTCCAGGAAGTACGGAAGCGTCATCACCGGGATCGTATCGTCGGTGTAGAGCGCCTTCGCGTACGCATCGTCGATCGCGCGCAGATCGTCTTCGGATACGAGCGTCTCGTCGACGAGACCGAAGTGGAGCAGGATTCCGGGGACGAACGACTTGAGATCGGTACTGATGAGCTTCAGGAAGCAGCTCTCGTAGAGCTTCCAGTAGAGCTCTGATAGCTGCTCACGAATCGCGCGGGCCTCGCCGTTGTCTGTGAGCCGGTCCGAAAGCGCCCGGAAGCGCTCGAGAAGATCGCGAAACGCGAAGCGGTCCTTCTGGCTGAGATCCGAGAAGTCGAGCAGCTTGTCCGCCAGCCCGCGGTACTTGGCGAGCGGATCGCGCCCGCGGCCTGCCCCACCGGTTGCGGCCGCACCGAGTGCGGCCGCACCGAGTGCGGCCGCATCGGAGGCAGACTCCTGCCCCGCGGACGCGACGGCGTCCCCGGCTCTCCCCCGCTCCTCGGTCGTACTCTCCTCCTCCACGCCGGTCGCGCCGGGGGCAGTCTGGCGCGCGCCGCCGGGGCCGCCGACGCGACGCAACTCGCCGAGGCTCCGGTAGACCGGGTAGTCCCGCTCGAGCCGCCTCCCGAGCAGGTTGATGCCGTCCTTGTGGAACCGGTAGCACGCCTTCGCGAGGTACCAGGTGAACCGATTCTCGTCTGGCGTCCCGGACTGGGCGTCGAGCATCTGCGCGACCCACCCGTCGGGCGCAAAGAGGCGGTCGAGCAGCAGGTCGATCTGCTCGACGAGGTGCGCGTTCCGGGAGACCATGGCGTCGAGCGCGCGCCCGAAGAAGCGGTAGATGTAGACGATGCTCGGCTCGTCGCTCTGAAGCAACTCCCCCACGCTCGACCGCGCGCGGTTCAGGAGTCGCTTGAGAAAGAGGAACTGCGGCAGATCGATCGTCGATTCGACGGTCACGCGGTCGTGGTCGGCGTAGAGCGCCAGCGCGTCCTGGATCTCGCCGCCGAGCACGTTCGGGTCCCACATCGACGGAAGCTCGACCCCGGCCTCGACCGCCCGGGCGCGCAGCCACGCCGAGTAGCGGGCGAGCGGCGATTCGAGCCGGTCGGCCGACTCGACGCTGAGCAGCTCGGGCCCGAAGTCGTTCACCAGCGCGATCGAGTCGGCGATCGACGCGAGCTTGTGCCACAGGTACGTGTAGTTGCGGAAGAGGTACATCGCCGATTCGACGCGCTGCACGAACCCGCCGAGCGCGCGCTGGTTGAGCGCCGCGTCCGAACCGAGCCTCCTCGCGAGCGACTCGGGCTCCACCGGGACGTTCGAGACCAGACAGTCGGTAAGCGTACGAACGGCGTACCGCGCCGGTCCCGGTTCGCGCAGACCGGGTATCCCGCAGAGCGACTCGCCCTTGATGAGCCCGACGCGTCGCGGCGGAGAACCCGGTTCCAGGAGCTCCGCGAGTCCGGAATGGATGATCGTGAGCGCGCTCTCCTGCGACCCGGCCTCGATGAGCGCGGTCCCGGCGGGCACACGCTGCCGTTCGGCGGGGCGAGAGCGATCCAATATGTCCATAGAGGTTATTATATCGAAGACATGCCCCGATTTCACCCCCCCCGCGTCGACGACCTGCCGGCACGGGAGCAGCCCCCGCTCCGGATCCCCTGTCCGTCTGACGCAATCACGCGTACGAGTGACGCTGGACTCTCGGCTCGACTCGCTCGAGGTGATCGGCGATGCGGGCGACGAGCTCGGCTCGGGTGCGCTGATACTCGGGGTCGTCCCACAGGTTGCGGAGCTCGCCGGGGTCGTTGCGCAGGTCGTAGAGCTCGCCAAAGCGTTCGCCGTGGTAGAGCGTCGCTTTCCAATCGGGAGTCACGATCGTCTTGAGGCGAAGCCCGCGAGGGTCGTCGACGCACTCGACAAAGACGTGCTCGCGCGATCGTGTCTCTTCCCCGGCCAGGTGCCCGAGCAGACTCTCGCCGTCGAAAGCGCCGGCACCATCCACGGCCGCCGCCTCGAGCAGCGTCGGCACCACATCGACGTGGCTGACCGGCGCGTCGCACCGCCCTCCGGCACGAATCCCACGCGGCCACCGGACGATCATCGGCACCCTGACGAGCTCCTCGTAGTGAAAGGGACCCTTGAGCCAGATGCCGTGGTCTCCGAGCAGCTCTCCGTGGTCGGTCGTGAAGACCACGATCGTGTTCTCGGCGAGGCCGAGCTGGTCGAGCGACTCGAGGATGCGACCCATCTCTCGGTCGATGAGCCGGACGAGCGTATGGTAGTAGGCCCGTCCCTCGCGAACGTCAGCCTCGATCGCGCGACGATAGTCGAACCCCGGGCCCTGTCCGCCGACGTAGTGATC
>CAZICD010000150.1:0-6727 GCA_964537725.1 uncultured Spirochaetaceae bacterium
ACCGATACCGCGATTCGCTCCCGTGACGAGCGCCGTCTTTGCTGCCATGGCTCACCCCCTGCGGTAGAAGATGGCCACGGAGGCTCCGCCGGTCCAGCGCAGGCGCCCGGGAGTCGCGATGCCGCCGGTTACGCGCGCCCGCGCCGAACCGCCCGCTGCGCGGCCAGCTTGCCGGTGAGGAACGCGATGGGGAGCCCCGACGGGCTGTACGCCCACTGCCCCGCCTTGAAGACGCCCGGAACGGGCGTAGCGACGGACGCGGAGACCTGTTGCATCTTGTGAACGACCGGGACCGGAGCGGGGCCGAGCGCCCAGCCGGTGATCGCCCCTCCGGTCGAGCCGGTGCGCTCGGCGATCGAGTGCGGCGTGGTCGCGAAGCGGTCTTCGACCTTCGTGTGAATCCCCGGGTAGACGCTCGCCGACAGGATGCCCACCGCCTCGTCCATGCAGAGCTCCCGGAAGTCGTCGTACCACCCGCGTTCGCGCAAGAGCTCCGTGAGCCTGTAGTCGAAGAGCCAGCTCACGATGAGCCCGGTCTTCCCGGGCGGCGCCATGGCTGGATCCTTGAGTGCCGGGATCGATATCTCGAAGGTGTTGCGCGCGAGGAACCCGCGGATGAAGGCCGCGACGTCGTCCCAGCCGGCGCGCCCGGCGTCGAGCGCGGCGAGCAACGCCTCGCGCCCCCTCGTGTGCCGGTCGCCGAGGCCGCGGGGGTCCGGGGTATAGAAGAAATGGCCGTGGGACTTCGAGGCGAAATAGCCGGGGGGCTCGTCGACGGCGAGGAAGACGGAGAAGACCGAATCGCCGCCCTCGTGCCTCGCGAGCTCGTCGCGGCGCGCCGCGATCTCCCGGCGAGTGCGTGGGTCCGCCACGCGAGAGAGATCGATGGACGCGTAGAGGGCGTTGAGGTCGGCGGCCCAGACGAGCGAGCCGTACTCGTGCTCGGCGCCGTCGTCGCAGGTGATCGTACGGCGGTCGGGGTCGATCCGGACGACGCCGGTGCCGCGGCGGATGGAAACGCCGTGCCGGGAGCCGTAATCGGCGAGCAGGTCCATCAGCGTGCCGGTACCGCCGACTGGATAGAGATAGTCGAGGTAGACGCTGAAGTAGCTCATCGCGAAGAACGTCGGCGTGCAGCGGAAGAAGTGCTGGCCCACGATACTGCGGAGCGATTCGTTCGTCGTCAGTTCGGCGAGGAACTGTTCGACCGGCGTATTCATCCGGTTGATCCGTCCGATGGTGAGGAGGAATCGCAGCGACCACGGGATGAGCGTGCGAAAGACGTAGGAGTAGTCGGACGTCAGGTCCTTGAAGAGCGGGTTGTCGATCCCGTAGAGGACGTCCATGTCCTTCATGATGCGCCGGATGACGTCCATGATCCGCTCGATGTCGGCGACGCTGTCCGGGTAGAACGATTCGAGCAGCCTGCGGTAGTCGGCAAGCGACTCCTTCGTCTCGACCGCGATGACGCGGTCGGCGACGCCGACTGACACCGGGCTGCGAACGTACTCGAGCGGGAGGCCGAGCTCCGCGACCATGGGCAGGACGATCCCGGAGTTCTCGATCGCGCGCAAGCCCATGTCGAAGACGAACCCGCCCCGCCTCACCGACTGCACGAGACCGCCGAGCTCGGCCTGCCGTTCGAAGAGCGCGACGCTCCTGCCGGCTCGCGCCGCGTACGCCGCCGCGGTCAGCCCCGCCGCCCCGCCTCCGACCACGATCACGTCATAGTTCATCGGTCAGTCCCGTCATACGAAGCGTCTCCTCCCAGACGATGCGTCCCGCCTCGCGGTCGAGCGCGTGCGGCGCCGGCTTCTCCGGGTGCGTCAGGTTGAAGTATCTGCCGGAGACGCCGTCGAGCGCCGGGTCTGCGGCGAGGTAGTAGATGGACTCGCCGGAGACCGACGGGTCCTTCAGCGTCCGCCAGAGGACGTGGCGCTTGTACCAGGCGTAGAGGCGGCCGTTGTTGCCGCCGATCGCGCTCTGAACCTCGCCCGGGTGCATCGCGTTGATCGTCACCGACGAGCCTGATAGCCGATCGGAGAGCTCCCAGACGGTGAGCAGCTGCGCGGTCTTGGACGCCCCGTACCCCCTGAGCCCTGTGTACCACCGCCTGCGCCAGTCGAGGTCGCGCACGTCGAGCCCGTTGAACCGGTGACCCTGCGAGCTCACCTGGACGATGCGCGCGGGTGCCGACCGCTTCAGGAGCGGGGTGAGCCGATGGGTAACGACGAACGGTGCCAGGTGATTCACGCAGAACACGAGCTCGTGCCCGTCGCGAGTCCGGCGCCTGCGCGTCGAGTGCATGCCGACGCTGTTGACGAGGATGTCCAGCCGCGGCTCCTCGCGCGCGATTCGATCGGCGGTCTCGCGGACCTGCGCGAGGTCGGCGAAGTCGGCGAGGTAGAAGCGAACCGAACGCCCCGACTCGGCGCCGAGCTCTGAAGCGACCGCGCGCGCCTTCGCTTCGTTGCGGGCGAGCAGGATCAGATCGGCCCCGCCGCGGGCGAGCTCTCGTACGGCGGCGAGCCCCACGCCGGAGGTTCCGCCGGTCACGAGCGCGGTCCTCCCCGCGAGCGAGGCGGACGAGCGCGCGTGCGGGGTTCTACTGTTGCGCAGCATCGCCCGCATATCGGCCATCCGGTACTCCTTCAGATATCGCGCCATCGGCCTACCCGAACTTCCGGTGCATGAAGCGGCGGTACATCCTGCCGAACCGCGGGATGTTGTCGAAGATGTCGCCCCACAGGTCGTAGTAGTCGCGCTGTTCCACGATCAGCGATTGGTCGTTCAGCGTGAGCTTCGAGCACCCGTAGAGCGTGGAGCTGGGGAACTTCTTGAACATCATCGTCATCTCCCACTGGAGGAAGATGACGTTGCCGTTCTGCGACACGCTCAGGATGTCCATGTGGAGCTCTTTGCAGCGGTCGGCGAGCCGATTGCAGACGGCCATGAACGCGTCCTTGCCCTCCACGCGCTGGATCGAATCCTGGAAGACGATCGCGTCGTCGTAGTAGGGAAAGAGATGCGACCAGTCGGGTTTGCCCTCGGTGTTGTAGGTCTTCGCCCACTGCGTTCTCACGGTCCCTTCGTCGAGCGGCGTCATAGGTGCTCCGTCATCCTGCGGGGGTGTGGTATCCGATGAGGTAGATGGCCACCGCGACGGCAAAGGTCGCGATGAATCCGATGATCATGTAGCGGAGCGTCCGCGAGTAGCCGTGCGGCGTGAGCTCGCCGCGCTCGTCCATGGTTCTGAGCACGGGGTAGAGGCGCGAGAAGAAGGTCAGGATCGAGAAGATCAGCGCGATCGCGGTGAAGACCTTCGTGGCGGGGTTTCCCGTGATCAGGATACCGATCAGCAGCACGATGAAGATCAGCTTCGTGCCGGCGACCCAGTTCACCAGGTAGCTCACCAGCGCGTGCACCTCCGGGTCCTGCTTCGACTTCTCGTAGGCGGTGAAGAAGCCCATGCTGTTGCCGCGCCGTGAGCCGGGGGCGAGGTAGAGAAGGAGCACGTTCGCGAGCTCGAGTACGCCGAATACGATCAGAACGATGGAGATCACGTCCACCTCGCGCCCCCTCATCCGCTATGCGGATGCACCTTGAGTGCCCCGAGTATAGGCGGCGCCCGGGAAGCGGGCAAGGTCTTGCCCTCCCGGCGCGAAGGAGGTAGCGTAGACGCTCACCGATGAAACTCCCAGAGCACCTTTCGTTCCTACCCAGGCTGCTGCGGCTCGCGCTGCCCATAGCCGCGCAGTCGCTCATGATGACCGTCCTCAACCTCGTGGACACCGTGATGGTGGGCCGGCTGGGCGAGGTGGAGATCGCGGCGATCGCGCTGGGCAACCAGATCTTCTTCCTCCTGATGCTCTTCCTGCTGGGCGTGGGAAGCGGCGGCGCCGTCTTCGCGGCGCAGTACTGGGGGCAGGGAGACGTCGCCGGCGTGCGCAAGGCGCTCGGGGTGAGCCTGCGCGTGGCGCTGGGAGGGGCGCTGCTCTTCTCCGCCGGCGCGATCGGCGCTCCCCGGTTGCTGCTTTCGGCGTTCACCGAGGACGCGCGCGTGATCGCCGTTGGGGTTCCGTATCTGCGCATCGTCGGGTCGAGCTACCTCTTCACCGCCGCGAGCGCGACCTTCGCGCACAGCCTGCGCAGCATCGGCGACACGAAGCTGCCCATGTACGCGTCCATCCTGTCGATCAGCGTGAACATCGTGGGCAACTACGTGCTCATCTTCGGCGCCTTCGGGCTGCCCGCGCTGGGCGTCACCGGCGCGGCGGTAAGCACCGCGCTCGCTCGCGCGCTCGAGCTCGGGCTCATCCTGACCGTCGTCTACCGGAGGAAGGGACCGATCGCCGCGCGCCCCGCCGAGCTCCTGCAGCGCGACCGAGTCTTCGCGAGGCGCTACCTCGCGCGATCGGCCCCGGTCATCTTCAACGAAGTGCTGTGGTCCACGGGCTTCGTGATGTACGCGCTCGTCTTCGGCCGCATGGGCACCGCGTACCTCGCCGCGTACAACATCGCAGACACCGTGGGCAGGCTCATGCTCGTCTTCTTCATCGGGACGGGGCAGGCGAGCGCCGTGCTCATCGGGAACACGATCGGACGCGGGGCGCAGGACGAGGCCGAGCGGATGGGCCGCACGCTCCTGCGGCTGGTGCCGCTGGTGAGCGCCGCGGTGGGAGTCCTGGTCTTCTTCGTCATCGCGCCGCTGGTGCCCGGGCTCTTCGCGATCCCCGAGACCACGCGCGCGTTGGTACAGCAGTTCCTGCGGCTGTTCGGCGTGCTCATCGTCGCCAAGGCGGGGAATATCCACGTCATCGTGGGGATCCTCCGCGGCGGAGGCGACACGCGCTACGCGCTCGCGATCGACATCGCGCCGCTGTGGCTCATCGGTGTGCCGCTCGCCGTCGTGACCGGTCTCGCCCTGGGCCTGCCCGCGCCGCTGGTGTACGGGTGCCTCATGCTCGAAGAGGCGACGCGCTTCCTGCTCGGCTGGGCGCGCGTGCACAGCGGGCGATGGGTCACCGACGTGACGAGCGAGGAGCTCGCGATCATCAACCCGCCGAACGGGTGAGCTCGAGGGGGCCGGGATGCGGCTATGCCTCGCCGAACAGGAGATCTGCCGTCTCCGAGTAGGGCACGAGCTCGATCCCATCGACAATGGCTCGTTCGACCCCGCCGTACACGACGGCTGCGCCGGCAAGGTTCCCGTGGAGCGCGCGGAATCGCCGGACGGGCGTCAGGAACTCGCTCACCCAGGTGGTGCCCGCCTTGATCTCCATCGCGAGCGGCCGCCGCCGGTATTCGCGGATGAGATCGATCTCCAGACCCGACTTGTCGCGGTAGAACGAGAGCTGGGGAGCCATGCCGCGGTTGTGGGCGGCTTTGGCGGCCTCAACGACCACCATGTTCTCGAAGACTCCTCCCAGAAGCGGGTCGCGCGACACCTGTTCGGCGGACTCGATCTGAAGGAGCCAGGCGAGCAGACCGGGTTCCGTGAAGTACAGCTTCGGTGTCTTCACGAGCCGCTTGCCCAGGTTCGCGTGATAGGGTGGGAGCCGAACGACGACGAACGATGCTTCGAGTGCCGACAGCCAGCCGGCCAACGTCGTCGAGCTCGCCCCGACGTCGCCGGCGAGCGACGAGAGATTGACGAGCTGCCCGACTCGTCCGGCGAGCAGCCGAAGGAAGGTCTCGAACTTCGTAATGTCCTTCACGTTGACCAGCCGGCGCACGTCGCGCTCTACATAGGTTGCGAAGTAGGCGCTGTAGAGATCCGCGGCGCTCATGCCCGCGTCGTAGAGCCGTGGGAGACAGCCCTTGACCAGCATCTCGTCACGGGAGGCGAGAAGCCCCTCTGACGCGAGTTCGTCGAGCGACAACGGCAACAGATGGTGGACGCTGGTGCGGCCGGCAAGCGACTGCGAGATCGCCTCACCGAGGGCGGGTTGATCGCTGCCGGTCAGTATGAACTGGCCCGGCCGGTTCTCCCGATCGACAAAGACCTGCACCCACGAGAGAACCTCGGGAGCTCGCTGAGCCTCGTCGATGATGAGCGTTTCACGCCCATCGCGCAGCAGACTCTTCGGATCATCACCAAGGAGCGATCGCGTCTCGGGGTTCTCGAGGTTCAGGTAGGCGTGGTGGGGGAACAGCGCCCGAACGAGCGTGGTCTTCCCCGACTGGCGGGGTCCGAGTACCGTGACCACGGGAAACCGGCCTGCCGACCTCTTCAGGACGGGCTCAAGCCTGCGGGGGATCATGGCTCACCCTACCAGCGTGTTGGACAAATTTCAAGTTGAGTTTGAAATTTGGACACCGCAAAGGGTGGGCCGCGTCACGACTGACGGCACGAGCGGAGCGCTCACCCCGCGTAGTGCGATCGCACGAGCGCGTGGATGACCCGGTTCGGCAGCAGTCGCTTCACCCAGGGAGCGAGCCGCTCGGACACCGGTCCCGCGCTAAAGCGTAGACGCGGTCGGCGCGCGGCGAGGACCTTCGCGACGAGGCGCGCGACGACCTGCGGATCCGATCCAGCGTGCTCTTCGCTCGCGATCGTCTCGAGTAGGGAGGTCGTCTGCGGGTAGGCCGATTTCGCTCGCGCGGCGTCGGTCACGCACCTGCTCTGCGCGATGGTGGTGGCGATGTTGCCCGGCTCTACGATCACGACGTCGAGCCCGTACGGGCGCACCTCGTAGGCGAGCGCCTCGGCGAGCGCCTCCACCGC
>CAZICD010000151.1:0-6574 GCA_964537725.1 uncultured Spirochaetaceae bacterium
CGGTTGATCCGCATCCCGGAAGAGAGCTTCTCAATGTTGCCGTCGAGCTCCATCGCGTTGAACTTCTGCTCACGCTGGGCAAACATTGCGCTCAGATTGTGATTGATGATCATCTGATCCTCCTTGAGAACTTTCACCGGAACGTCCGTGTTCTCGGTGTGATTCGTCGTCTCCGGGCGCGAACCGGAGACGACTCCTCGTTTTGAATCTCGGCGATACGCGGGGCCGGTTTAGCTTTTTTGTGCGCTCGAGCGCCTTTGCACGGGTGGAGACAATGGAGTATCCTCGGGACCAGTGAGAGCTCTCGTCATCACCGGCGGTGCGGCGCCGTCCGCCGCTGCCGCGCAACCGTGGCTGCGTGATCGTCAGCTGATCATCGCGGCCGACTCCGGACTCGAAACGGCCCGCGCGTACGGTGTGCGCGCTTCGATCGTCGTGGGCGACTTCGACAGCCTTCGCGACGAATCGCTGCTCGCCGGATACCCGGACGAGGCGATCCGCCGGTTCGGATCGGCGAAGGACGACACCGATACCGAGATCGCGCTCTCGGTCGCCTTCGACGAGGGCGCGCGCGATGTGGCGCTGCTCGGAGGGGGCGGTGGACGGCTCGACCACCTGCTCGCGATCGCGGCGATCTTCGCGCGTGAGCGCCGGCCGAGCGTCTGGGTGACCGAGAGCTCCGAAGTTCGGGCCGTGACCGACGAGCTCGTGGTCACCGGCCGGCCCGGAGACCTGATCAGCTTCTTTCCGCTCGGGCACGAGGAGTGCCGGATGGAGTCTGCGGGTCTGCGCTGGTCGCTCGACGGGCAGACGTGGGGTCCCGGCGACGTGGGAGTGAGCAATGAGTTCGTCTCGTCGCAGGTGCGCGTGCGCATGAAGGAAGGCCGGCTGCTGATGGTCAGGCCGCTGAGGAGCCAGTGATGTCGACGGGTGTACATCGACCTTCCACGACGTTTCGCGATCTCGCGCTCGCGCTGAGCGAGGATGAACGCAGGTCACTGCTGAGGCGGATCAGGACCAGCCTCGACGTCAGCGGCAGGACCGAGGACGAGCCGTTCCGATCTGTCGTCGGCGAGGGCAGCCGTGCGGAGGTGATCGCCCGGGAGCTCCGTGAGATGGGTTTCTGGGAGCGTCTGCGGTTCTTCGTGCGACGGCTGTTGAGTACGCACAACGACGAGGCAACGTACATCGAGTTCCGCCTCGCCGGCCTGCGTCGCAGGGCGAAATCGATCTGCCCCGACCTCGCACCCGTCGAGCGTCACAGCGTGAGCTCGGCCATTCCCATGCGAACGTGGGAGCTCTATCGCGCGGCGTACCCCGTGATTCCGCTCTTTCTCGACTTCTGGAAGGGCGGGCGGTATCTGGAGGAGTCGGTCGAGTATCTGCTTTCGCAGCGGGTACCTCAGGCGCGCAGCGAGCTCTACGATCTCGTGTCGCTCGAGGGGCTGCAGGAAGTATTCATGAAGAGCGAGCTGAAGAGCGACGTGCGGTCCTTCGTCGTCGACCGGCTCGATCGATACCTCGGAGAGATCCCGGACGAGTTGTTCGAGCATCTGGAGGAGGGACTCCTGCCGTTCTACTACCTCCGTCAGATCTGCCTGTTCGACTACAACGAGTTCTTCGGCGTGTTCGGCTTCGACCCCGGGATAGCTCCCCCTGAAGAGACCCCGCCGTTTCGCGATGCCGCCACGTCCGCCGCGCTGCCGGTGGTGGAGCGGCTCTACTACGGCCTCCATTCGGCCGGCAAGCTCGAGGACGGGTTCTACTTCCACACCGAGATTCTCGATCGCTACCTGGAGATAAAGGAGCGGGAGGAGCGCAGCGCGCGTAGCGAGGATGAGCCGAAGGAGAACACGGAGGGGACCGACCCTCAGACCGATCGCTCGGAGCACGCGTATCAACGCCGACGGGTGCACCTTCAGGAGATGCGCGACCAGATTCACGCGCTGCACAAGGCCGCGCGGACACTCGCGCGGCAGATCCCGTTCGCCGATCTCATTCGCTACTACACGCGTGACCCGTGGCTGCGTATCAAGTCGTACCTGCCCGAGTTGAAGCTGCGCGAATTCTATCGCAGCTACCTCATGATCCGCGTGCTGAGCCAGCTCGATGAGCAGTTCCCGAGCATCCGAAGCGGGGTGGTCGAGCAGATGACCGAAAAGCTCTTCGGGGGCGAGCCGCCGCCGATGACGTACTTCCGCGCCGGCGTGCAGATCACGCCGGAGAACGCGGGCCTGCCCGGCTTCACCCACATGCGCTCGCTGACGATCACGTACAACTTCCTGCGCTTCGTCTACCGTGGGCGCATGCAGGAGATGGTCCGCACGCTGAGTCGGATCCTCCCGGTACGACAGCGCGACTCGTCGAGCGATCTGATCGCGCACGTGTCGGGTGTCGAGGAGGCGCTCGCCGACATCGAGGACTTCGACGAGGGCTTCTCCCCGGACTCCCAGGACGGCAAATCGTACTACCGGGTTCGCTACCAGGTGGAGAAGGACGTGACGATGCAGCGTTCGTTCCGGAACATCGTCAACCAGCGCGACCGCGAGGCGAACTCCATCGTCGACAAGGCGACCGAGCACATCAGCGGGCTCGGACGTGTGTTCGACACGATCGCCCGGGTACTGACCGATCAGATCCGCGAGCGGTACGCGAGTGCAGACCATCGGGTGAACTCGCTCGACGGGCTCGACCAGCTGCTCGAGGAGCATCAGGCGAAGGTGCGGCAGTTCGAGAGTCTGATCAGGCAGGTCCGCGCGATGGAGGAAGGCTACTGAGCGCCCCGGCTCCCGGGGTCGACTTCGTACGCCTCGCGGACGCGGCGCTGCGTGACGCGCGGATCCTCGATCAGCACGCGCTTGCCGGCGACGAGGTCTGCGATCCCGATCTCCCGCGGGTAGCGCGGGATGATGTGCAGATGCAGGTGATCGATCGATGCGCCGGCGCTCGCGCCCATGTTGTAGCCGATGTTGTACCCGGCCGGCTGATGGGTGCGATCGAGCACGTCGAGGAACCGCCTCGTGAGCACGGTGACGCGGTGCTCCTCGTCTTCGGTGAGATCACGAACGTCTTCGACGTGACGGTTGGGGAACACCATGAGGTGGCCCGGGTTGTACGGGTAGAGGTTCACGCTCACGGTGAACAGCTCGTCGGCGAACACCGTGAGGTCGGCCACCGCCTCCGACCTGTCGCGGATGAGACAGAGGATGCACCCGTCGGGACGCGGGCCCTTCACGTATTCCATCTTGTCGAAGTTGAAGAAGTAGCTCATTGCGACGTTCGCGGAACGATCTCCTCGAGGTTGAGCGGGTCCGATCCGATCTCCTGTCCGACGCGGAAGTAGTCGAGCAGCACCGGGTATTCCTTCAGGATCTGTCCGTAGCGCTCGAGCATCGAGAGCCCGCGGTCCGACTCGGCCTGGATGTCGGCGAGCCGCGAGGCGGCCTCCTGGAGCGCGCTCGCGCGCGCTTCGAGGACGTCGATCGAGAGACGGCGCGCCGTCGTGTAGAGCTGCAGGTCGGGGAGCTCGAGTCGCCGAGGGGTCACGCTGACGATCTCGAGGCGCGGGAACTCCCCTGAGAGCCGCTCGCGAACGGCGTCGACGATCGTGCCGGAGATCTGTGAGACCGACAGCGATTGCGGCTCGTCTTCGATGACGCCCATTACGGCTTCGGTCGCCTGCTGCGCGATCCGGGCGTCCAGATCGTCGTAGAAGGTCTCCATCCCGTCGGGGCGCAGCTCCTGGTCACGGGCGAGTCTCGGGACCTCGTCGGCCGCCAGCCTCGTGACGACGGTGAGGCGTACGTCGTAGGCGAAGTCTCCAGCGTCGTCGAGCAGCGTGTCGATCTCGGGGCCGGAGGGCAGGGTGCCGTCCAGGCGGACCTCGGTACGATGCGATTCGACGTCGAAGAGGTAGAGCGTGAAGTTCGTGGGAACGAGGCGCTGCCACCGCCACACGAAGGTACCGGGTACCACGGGCTCGTCCTCCCAGCCGTTCGTGCGGGTGAAGATGACGCCGTAGTGACCCGCCGGTATATGGATCTGCACCCATCCGAAGTAGAACGCGACTCCACCGAGCAGGAGCAGCACGACCATCAGGATTACGAACCGTTTCATGCGTCCCTCACTCTCCCTGCGGGTTCGACGGGTCCGACGCGCGATCGAGGCCGAGCATGCCGGGCAGGGCGTCCAGCGACGGAGCGACCGCATCCGGGCGCACCGATTCGAGCCCCGGGGTGTCGCGTCGCGCTCGGAGGCTGCGGCGGTCTCCGGCGAAGAGAACCGTCATGCACTCGCGCGATCGGGCGGCAGCGACGTCGTTGCGCATGTCGTTGCCCACGTAGACCGTCTGATTCGAGTCTATCCCGCGCCTCTCGAGCTCGGCAAGCGGCGCGTCGAAGAGCGCGGGGTCGGGTTTGGCGCGTCCGGCTTCGTAGGAGTAGGCGATGAGCGCGGGGTCGAAACCGAGCTCCTGCGGTGTCGAGCCGAAGAGCCCCCGGATCATGCGCTCGGTGTAGAACTGGGCGTTGGAGACGATGCCCATCGCCGCTTCGCTGCCGCGCAGTCGCTCGAGCAGCGCGCGGGCGCCCGGCATGGGCCAGGTGGGGTTCGCGACGGTCTCGTAGGCGATCGCGAGCAGCTGCACGTCGACCGGCGCCGGTTCGAGGCCCTCGCGCGCGAGCTCCTCGAGCACCGCACGCCAGATGCGCGTGATGTCGACTTCCGGGTGCTCGATCCCGGCGCTCTGCGAGGCGAGATGGCTCCGCGCGATCGCGTCGTGGTAGGTACGTCGCATCGTCCGTTCGGCACCCGGCGCCAGCGACGACCCGCTCGCGATTTCGAAGGCGCGTACGAACGGGCTGCCGGTGCCTGTCGCCGCAGGCGCGCCGGCGGGTGCGGCCGTGCCGACGTCGCCGGAGCCGGACACGACGAGCGTCCCGTAGACGTCGAAGAGGATCGCGCGCGGAGGACGCGGGAGGGCGCGCCCGACGAGCGGGCGCAGGTCGGGGGGCAGCTCGGGGGTGATGGGCGCGAGCGGCGTGCTGTATCTGATGAAGAGCCCGACCTGCTCGGTCTCGAAGGTGCCCATCGGCTCATACTACGGAGTGTCGATTTGGATTGCAAGGAAGATCATGGTATGCTCGGGCGGTGCGACTGCGGCCCCAACGATCGCTGCTCTACCACCTCCTGCGGCTCCTCGAAGGCGCGAACGTCTTCTTCCTGCTCATGGTGATCCTCTTCCTCGCGCTGTTCGTGCTCGGCAACTTCCAGGAGTTTCTCGACAGCTCGCAGCTGATGCTGCTGCGGATGATGTCGCTTGCGAGTATGCTCTGCATCGCGAGCGGTCTCTCGTACGTCGCCACGCTGGTCATCTGGATGATCCGCCGTCATCACCTGATGGTCCTGCGACTTCTGTACGGCCTCGCGGCGACGGTCATCGCGGCGGCGGTGACCGTCGCCGGCGGCGCCCTGGACGCGTTCGTGAGGCCGGTGTGAACCCGTACGTCCCGCTGAAGACCAGGCTCGAAACCGAACGGCTGCGCCTCGCCGCCGAGGCGCTCGAGCGGGTACTGGCCGACCTCGCGACGGTGATCCGCCCCGGGGTGACGACGGGAGACCTCGACCAGGTCGCCCGGCTCGCGCTCTCGCGTCACGGGCTCGAGGGCGTCCTCGAAGGCTACGACGGATTCCCCGCCGCGATCTGCGCCTCGGTGAACAACGTCGCCGCCCACGGGATTCCGGGCGCGCGAGAGCTCGCCGAGGGGGACGTGATCACCGTGGACGTGAGCGCTCACCGCGCGGGCGCGCTCGCCGACGCCGCGTGGACCTACGGCGTCGGGCGGATCGGAACCGAGCAACGAAGACTCCTGCGGGCCGCGTGGCGATCGACGCTCGCGGGTGCGGCGGCCGCGCGCGCGGGGGCTCGGCTCGGCGACGTGGGAGCTGCGATCGTGCGCGAAGCGCGCCGTTCGGGTTGCTCGGTCGTGCGCGAGTTCACCGGACACGGACTGGGCGAGAAGCTGCACGAGCCCCCCGTCGTGCCGCACGTCTCCGAGGAAGGCTCCGGCGAGCCGATCGTGCCCGGCATGGTTCTCAACATCGAGCCGGTGCTGACGCTCGGCGACGGAACCGTGACCCGCCTCGACGACGGGTTCAGCTACGTGACCGCCGACGGGACGCTCGCAGCGCAGTTCGAAGTAACCGTGGCCGTGCGTTCGGACCGTACCGACGTCCTGACGCTCGGGCGTCATCGTGCCACGCTCTCCGGCTCCGGGCCGCCGTACGGGTGAAGCGTGGTCGCTCGCCCGCGCCGGTTGACACCCCGTGGCCCGCTTCCTATATTGGCGGCTGCTGCGCCATCTTAGCTCAGCTGGTAGAGCACGTGACTTGTAATCTCGGGGTCGCCGGTTCGAGTCCGGCAGATGGCTAAGCACGGAACGGGTCGGTCTTGACTCGGACTACAGGCTGTGATAATTTTCACGGCCAGCGTATGGGGAGATTCCCGAGCGGTCAAAGGGGGCAGACTGTAAATCTGTTGGCTAAGCCTTCGAAGGTTCGAATCCTTCTCTCCCCA
>CAZICD010000152.1:0-5992 GCA_964537725.1 uncultured Spirochaetaceae bacterium
CACCAGGGAGTCATCATGAAACGCAACTACACAGGAGTCGTTGTCCTCTGCGCCGTCGTCGTCGCGATGGTAGCGGCGGCGTCCGGTCTTGGCGTCTTCCTCCGCGGCGGCGGCGAGACGGTCACGGTCACGAGCCCCCGCGGCGAGGAGTTTGAGATGGTCGTCGATGGGATCTACCGGTTCAACTCGCAGCGCATGGTCGCCGAGGGGATCGGGTGGGACCTCGTCACGCTCTTCCTCGCGGTTCCGGTGACGCTCGCGGCGCTCCCGGGACTTGCACGCGGGACGCTGCGCGGGCGGCTCCTCGCCGCCGGCATGCTCGCGTACTTCTTCTACCAGTACCTCATGTACGCGACCGCCTGGGCCTTCGGGCCGCTCTTCCTGCTCTTCGTCGCGATCTACGCGGCGAGCCTCGCCGGTATCGCCTGGATCGTCTCGACGATTCCGCTCGCCTCGCTCGGCGAGCGATTTTCGGCCAGGTTCCCGGCGCGCGGGATGGCGATCTTCTCGGTCGTCATGGCGGTCATCCTCGTCGGAATGTGGCTCGGACGCATCGTGCCTGCGATGCAGGGCGAGATCGAGGGAACGCTCGAAGGCCAGACGACGCTCGTCGTGCAGGCGCTCGACCTGGGCATCGTGGTTCCGCTCGCCGTGTTCACCGGCGTGCTCGCGTGGCGCAGGCGGCCGCTCGGATACCTGCTCGCCGGGGTCTTCGTCGTGAAGGGCGTCGCGATGGCCGCGGCGATCACCGCGATGGTCGTCTCCGCCTGGGTCGTCGAGGGTACCCCGGAGATGCCGCCGCTCGTGCTCTTCGCGGCGGCCACGATCGTGGCCGGGTGGCTCGCGGTGCGGATCTTCGCGAGCGCGGGCTCTGATGGTGCGGCCGGCGTTCCCGCGCAGTAGCGGACCAGGGCACGAAAAGGCCCGCCGTCAGGCGGGCCGTTCGTAAGGTGCCGCAGCGCTCGCGCCCCGCACATTCCATGCAGCTGCGTGACCTATCGGCCCAAGCGCTTCTTGATCAGCCCCGGGATCTCGTCCGGCTTGTCGGCGACCGCCACGCCGGCGTCCTCGAAGGCGGCTACCTTCGCCTGCGGCGTTCCCTTGCCGCCGGAGATGATCGCGCCGGCGTGGCCCATGCGTTTTCCCGGAGGGGCGGTGCGCCCGGAGATGAAGGCGACGACGGGCTTCGACATCTTCGTCTTGATGAACTGTGCCGCGCGCTCCTCGTCCTCGCCGCCGATCTCACCGATCACGACGACGCCGGCGGTGCCGGGGTCGGCCTCGAAGAGCTCGAGCAGGTCGGTGAACGTCGTGCCGATGATCGGGTCACCGCCGATACCGACGCAGGTCGACTGACCCAGCTCGTTGACGGTGAGGTTGTAGACGACCTCGTAGGTGAGGGTGCCACTGCGGCTGATGACGCCGATGTCACCCTCCTTGTGGATCTTGTACGGCATGATGCCGATCTTGCTCTTGCCCGGCGAGATGAGGCCCGGGCAGTTCGGCCCGATCAGTCGGAGTCCCTTCTCCTTGACGTAGCGGTAGTTCTCCATCATCTCGAGCACGGGCATGCCCTCGGTGATCGTGATGATCAGCGGCACGCCCGCGTCGGCCGCCTCGCGGATCGCCGCGGTTGCGAACTTCGGCGGGACGAAGATGACCGTCGCGTCGACCTTGTGCTCGGCCATCGCGTCGCCCACGCTGCTGTAGATGGGGATCTCGTCGAGCTTCTGCCCGCCCTTGCCGGGGGTGACGCCGGCGACGATGTTGGTGCCGTCGGCGACCATCTGGCGCGCGTGAAACGAGCCGTCGCGGCCGGTCGCGCCCTGCACGATGACGTTGGTCTTCTCATCGATGAGTATGCTCATGGTCTGCTCCTTACCCCTGCGCCTTTGCCAGTTTCACCACTTCCTCAACGGCGTCGCCGAGCGCGGAATACGCCTCCAAGCCCTCGCCCTTGAGGATCGCGATGCCCTCTTCGTCGTTCGTTCCGATCAGGCGGATCACCATGGGGAGCGAGATGTCGATCTGCTTCATCGCCTCGAGGATGCCGTTCGCGATGTCGTCGCACCTCGTGATGCCGCCGAAGATGTTGATGAGGATCGCCTTCACCTTCGGGTTGCCGGTGATGATCTTCAGCGCGTCGACGACCTTCTGCGGGTTGGAGCTCCCGCCCACGTCGAGGAAGTTCGCGGGGTCGCCGCCGTAGAGCTTGATGATGTCCATCGTCGCCATCGCGAGGCCCGCACCGTTGACCATGCAACCGATGTAACCGTCCATGCTCACGAACGAGAGGTTCGCGGCCTTCGCCGCCGTCTCGTCGGCGGAGAGCTCTTCCGGATTGCGCATCTCTTCGACGTCGGCGTGCTTGTAGAGCGCGTTGTCGTCGAAGTTCACCTTCGCGTCGAGCGCGACGAGCTTTTCGCCGTCGCCTCCGTCGCCGGGGACGAGCGCGTAGGGGTTGATCTCGACGAGCGAGCAGTCCTTCTCCATGAACGCCCGGTAGAGCTTGTGCACGACGTCCTTCGCCTGTGCGACGAGATCGGACTTCTCGAAGACATCGGTGAGCGCCTTCTCGAGGCCTGGCTCGTCGATGCCGTCGGTGGGGTGAATGGGGAAGCGGATGATCTCTTCGGGCCGATTGACCGCGAGGTCCTCGATGTCGACGCCGCCGGCCTTGCTCATCATGAGGAGCAGGTTCTTGTCGTTCCGGTTCACGGTGATAGAGACGTAGTACTCCTTCCGGATCTCGCTCGCCGGGGTGATCATCACCTTCTCCACCGGGATGTCCTTGATCGTGAGCGCGAGTATGTCGCGCGCCTTCGCCTCGGCCTCATCCGGCGTCTTCGCGAGCTTGACTCCTCCGGCCTTGCCGCGGCCGCCGACGAGGACCTGCGCCTTGACGACCACCGTCGTCCCCATCTTCTCCGCCGCCGCCCTCGCGGCCTCCGGGGTGGTGACGACCTCCTGGTCGTTCACCGGGATCCCGAACGATGCGAAGATTTCTTTTCCCTGATACTCGTGGACGTTCACGTCGCAGCTCCTCCGTCGTTTACCTGTTCGCCGCGCTCTTCGCGCAGCTTCTTGATCTCACGCTTGGTGAAGTTGATCATCTTGGTGACCTTGATGTCGCGCGGGCACACCCTCGTGCACTCGAAGTGGTTCTCGCACGCCCAGACGCCGTCGGGCTGGTCGAGGATTTCGAGCCGTGCCTCCACTCCCTGGTCGCGACTGTCGAAGACGAAGCGCGACGCCTGCACGATCGCCGCCGGGCCGATGAAGTTCGGATTCTTGTCGATCACCGGGCACGCGGAGTAGCACGCCCCGCAGAGGATACACTTCGTCGGATCGTCGAAGGCGGCGCGCTCGGCGATCGTCTGAGGGTATTCCTTCTCCGGCTTCGGCTTCGACTCGTCGGCGATGAAGAAGGGCTTCACCGCGCGGTAGTTGCCGAAGAAGGTGTCCTGCCGGACCATCAGGTCGCGCTGCACCTCCATGTGGCGCGCCGGCTCGATCTTGATCGTCGCGCCGTCTGCTTCGGCGACGTCCTGGATCAGCGTCTTGCACGCGAGCGCCTCGGTGCCGTTGATTACCATCGCGTCCGACCCGCACACGCCGTGCGCGCAGCTGCGCCGGAAGGCGAGTGACCCATCGATGTTGCGCTTGATCGTGGTCAGCGCGTCGAGGACCCGATCGGTCGGCTCGACATCCACCGAGTAGGTCTTGAAGTGCGGCTCGGTGTCCGCCTCCGGGTTGAAACGCTGTATCTCGAGGTTGATCGTCATCGTCACTCCTTTCCTGCGGATCAGTACTTCCGGGGCTTCGGCTCCCAGATCGATGTGTCGACGTCCTTGTAGTCGATCGACACCTTCGCTCCGTCGAGCCGTGCCAGCGTGTGCTTGAGCCAGTTGGGGTCGTCGCGGTCCGGGTAGTCCTCCCGGCTGTGCGCGCCGCGGCTCTCCTGTCGGTTGAGCGCGCTCGCCGCGGTGACGAGCGAGATATCGAGCAGGTTCTCCAGCTCGAGGATGCCCAGGATGTCCGAGTTGAACGCCCGGTTGGTATCCTCGGTGCGCACGTCCTGGTAGGTCTCGCGCAGCTTGGTGATCTCGTCGACTGCCTCTGCCATCGGCTTCTCGTTCCGATAGACACCCACCTTCGCCATCATCGTCTCCTGCATCTCGGTGTAGATGGGTCCGACGTGCGGTCCCTTCTTCCCGTCGTGCAGGCGCTCGAGCTTCTTCACCGCGCGTTCCTCGGCGCCATCGGGGATCTTCGGCATGTCGGCGTTCTTCACGTACTCGGCCACGTGCTGGCCGGCGCGCCGACCGAAGACCACCAGGTCGACGAGGCTGTTCGTCCCGAGCCGATTCGCGCCGTGGACGCTGACACACGCCGCTTCGCCGGCGGCGTAGAGGCCGTCCCACGTGACCGCGCCGGTGGTGACCTGGCCGTCCACGTTCGTCGGGATGCCGCCCATCGCGTAGTGCGCCGTAGGCTGGACCGGCATGGGCTTCTCGGCCGGGTCGACCGCGAGGTAGGTCTTGCAGAAGTCGGCGATGTCCGGGATCTTCTCGTACACGACGTCGCGTCCGAGGTGCGTCGCGTCGAGCATCACGTAGTCGTCTATCTTCTTGTCGCCGCGGACTCCGCGGCCGGCTGCGATCTCGGTCATGATCGCGCGGCTGACCATGTCGCGCGGCGCGAGGTCGAGCAGCGTCGGCGCGTAGGTCTCCATGAAGCGCTCGCCCTTGCTGTTGCGCAGGATCCCTCCCTCGCCGCGCACGCCTTCGGTGATGAGGATGCCCATGCCCTTGATGCCGGTCGGATGGAACTGGAAGAACTCCATGTCCATCAGGGGGATACCGGCGCGCGCGAGGAGCGCCGGTCCGTCTCCGGTGTTCGCGTAGGCGTTGGAGGTGATCTTGAACATCCGACCGAAGCCGCCGGTTGCAAACAGCACCGCCTTGGCCTGGAAGAGGTGGAGCTCGCCGGTGGCGAGCTCGAGCGCGAGCAGGCCGGCGATCCGCGTGCCGTCGAGGATGACGTCGATCGCCTGGAACTCGTCGTAGAAGCTGACGTCGTTCTTGATGCACTGCTGGTAGAGCGTCTGCAGGATCATGTGGCCGGTTCGGTCCGCCGCGTAGCAGCTGCGGTGCACGGCAGCCTCGCCGAAGTTGCGCGTGTGCCCGCCAAAGCGGCGCTGCGCGATCTTGCCCTCTTCGGTCCGGCTGAAGGGAAGCCCACGGTTCTCGAGGTCGTAGACCGCGCGTACCGCCTCTTCGGCGAGGAACATCGCCGCCTGCTGGTCGACCAGGTAATCGCCGCCCTTGACCGTGTCGAAGGCGTGCCACTCGGGCTTGTCTTCTTCCACGTTGCCGAGCGCCGCGCCAATGCCGCCCTGCGCTGCGCCCGTGTGGCTGCGGCTCGGGTAGAGCTTGCTCACGACCGCGGTCTTCGCCGCCTTGCTCGCCTCGAGCGCCGCGTACAGCCCGGAACCGCCTGCGCCAACGATTACTGCGTCATACTCATGCTTGATCAAGACTCGCTCCTTTGCTCCGGCGATTCTACCATGGGCCCGGTCGAACCAGAACCAGGTTCGGCCCGGAATGTTGATAAAAACTATCGATATTTATGGCGTGATCGCGTCGGGATGAATATATGCAGCGCGTGAAAGGGACGGCAACTTCGGGTACCCTGAACCCATGAGCGTACGTCAGACATCGGTCACCATTCGGGGAAAGGGGCGCGGGTGCCACCTCATCACGCGCGAGATCGAGCGGGCGCTCGACGAGATGGACGCCCCCGATACGGGCGTCGCCCATGTCTTCCTGCAGCACACATCGGCCTCGCTCTCGCTCAACGAGAACGCGAGCCCGGACGTGCGGCGCGACATGGAGTCGATCCTGAACCACCTCGTGCCGGAGGACGAGCCGTACTACCAGCACACGCTCGAGGGATCGGACGACATGCCGGCGCACGCGAAGAGCTCGCT
>CAZICD010000153.1:0-3243 GCA_964537725.1 uncultured Spirochaetaceae bacterium
AGAACGTCGACTTCGCGAAAGCTGACCAGGAGACCGTCACGCTCCCGTCCGGTGAGCCCGCCCCGGCGAACGCGCTCCTCGAGTGGGAAGTCCCGCGCGAGCCGCCCGCCGACTGGCCCGCCGCCGCCGGCGCCGCGCTCGAAGAATTCTGGCGCGCCCGAATCGCACGGCAGCAGGCGATCGACGCGTCCATCGAGCGCAACGCCGACCAGGAGTACCTCTACGACAAACCGTACGAGGACAAGTCCCGGGTCCGCGTCGCCGGCCCATTCACCGTAGAGAGCCTCTCGCCCCACCGCGTGCTCGCCATCGATGAAGATGAGGAGCTCGTTCAAGCCGACGAAGCAGCCGAGGCCACGCCCGCCTACGGCGAGCGGCGCGACGAAGAGGCCGACTTCGCGACCGTCGTCCTCGAGAACCTCCGGCGAAGCGGCGTCCAGCAGGCGCACAAAGAGGACAAGATCACCTTCACGAGCATCACCGGCTGGCCCGGCGAGCTCATCGGTGCCGAAGGCCGCTACACCGAAGGCGAGAATGAAGCCGAACGGCGAGCCGCCATCTTCATTGGCCCGGAGTTTGGCACCGTCAGCAAGCCCGACCTGGTAGAAGCCGCCCGCGAAGCAGGCGACGCCGGCTTCGACGTCCTCATCGCCTGCGCCTTCAACTACGACGCCCAGTCATCCGAGTTCTCCAAGCTCGGACGCATCCCCATCCTGAAGGCCCGCATGAACGCAGACCTCCACATGGCGGACGAGCTCGCGAACACCGGAAGCGGGAACCTCTTCGTCATCTTTGGTGAGCCGGACATCGAGATCCTCGAAGAAGGCGCGGACGAGCTCCGCGTGAAGATCAACGGCGTTGACGTCTTTCATCCGCAATCCGGAGAAGTACGATCGAGCGGGCCGGACGGCATCGCAACCTGGTTCATCGACACCGACTACAACGAGGAGAGCTTCTTCATCCGGCACGCGTACTTCCTGGGCGCCGGCGATCCGTACAAGTCGTTGAAGACCACGTTGAAGAGTGAGATCGATACCGAGGCGTGGGATAGTCTGTACAGCGATACGTCACGGCCGTTTCCCAAGCCGTCGTCCGGGAGGATCGCGGTGAAGGTGATCAATCACCTTGGGGACGAGGTGATGAAGGTGTTTCGGGTGGAGTGAACAACGGAGTCAGGCTGGCAGGTGTACGATTCCAGTCACTCCTGCGGGGACGAAAGACGTCGAGGTTCCCGTCTTGCCGCGGTCCTGCGTGTGGGCCGAGAAGCAATGGGAACTCTCGCTCGCCAGTGTGCGGTGGGGTTTCCGTAGTGGAGATCCGGACTCCGCCGGCTGCAGACGCGGTGCACGTGACCGCACGATGAGGACCAACCATGGCGCGCGATCTTGCAGAACTCCTGAGCCCTGATCGGGCGCTCATGTTTCGGCTAACGCACGTGCGGAACATCCGGTGGATTCTGGAGCATGGGTTGCACGCGCGAAGTTCTTCTACGCGTGATCCTGCGTTCATCCGCATTGGGTTGGAGCAACTCATTGAACGGCGCCGGACGTTTCCGGTCCCTACCGATCCCGGCGGCACGCTGGCCGACTACGTCCCGTTCTACTTCACGCCTCGATCCGTCATGGCGTACAACATCCAGACAGGATACAACGACGTCGAGCAGCACAAGCCGGATGACCTTGTGTATATCGTTGCATCGCTCCCGCAGTTGGTCGAGCATGGTGCCGCTGTCGTCTTCACCGACCGACATGCTGCGCTGCGCACAGCGAACTTCTACTCCGATCTCTCCGATCTCCATCAGATTGACTGGCGGATTCTGCAGAACTCGGACTTCCAGCGCGATGCGGACGACCCCGGGAAGACGGAGCGATACCAGGCAGAAGCATTCGTATATAGGCACCTTCCGGTGGAACTCATCGCTGGGATTGCTTGCTATTCATCGGCGGTCCACGATACCTTGATGCGTGAGGCCGAGGACGCAGGTTGCGCGGTCCGAGTGGAAACCAGGCCTCGCTGGTACTTCCGATGATCAAGTACACCCAGGGTAACATCCTTGAGGCGGATGCCGAAGCGCTCGTGAATACCGTCAACACCGTTGGTGTGATGGGTAAGGGTATCGCGCTGATGTTCAAGGAAGCCTATCCCGCGAACTATCAGAAGTACGCGCGCGCCTGCGAAGAAGGCAACGTGCGGATTGGCCGCATGTTCGTCACGGAGACGGGTGATCTGTTCGGACCGAAGTACGTCATCAACTTCCCGACCAAGGAGCACTGGCGAAGCCCATCCCGGCTCGAATGGATAGAGGCGGGACTTGAGGACCTGGTTGCGGTTGTTCGCAACCGGTCGATTGGCTCACTTGCTGTGCCGCCGCTTGGCGCCGGCAATGGCGGTCTGGAGTGGGCGACGGTCAGAGATCTGATCGTTCGTGTATTGGGCACCTTGTCGGACACTGAGGTGGTGATATACGAGCCCACTGCGAAGTACCAGAATGTTTCGAAACGCAGCGGGCTGACCCGGCTTACTCCCGCGCGTGCGCTGATCGTGGACATGGTCAGGAGGTACGCTGCCCAGGGACTCGAGTGCACCATTCTCGAGGTCCAGAAGCTTGGCTGGTTCCTCGAACGGAGTGTGTGGCATCTGGGACTCACTGATCCACTGGGCCTCAAGTTCCAGGCGAACAAGTACGGCCCATACTCCGACCGGCTGCGGCACCTCCTCAATGGCCTCGACGGCTCGTTCCTGTCTGCGTCGCGTCGGCTCGCCGACGCGGGTCCACTCGATCTCATCTCCTACGACGCACGTATGGCAGAGAAGGCGAGGGACTTCCTCTCCTACGGCGACGGTGCCCAGTACGCCGACGCTGTTGAACTCGCCGCAAGCGTGATTGACGGCTTCGAATCCCCCCTTGCTCTTGAGCTCCTGTCCACGGTCGATTGGCTCCTCGTCCATTCATCTACTTCCGAGCGAACGGTTGGGTTCATCGAAGAAGGACTGAAACAGTGGCCCGGCGATGCCGCGGCACGCGATCGCAAGAGGCGTCTGTTCACGCAACGCATGATCGAGCTCGCCCTGCAGCGCCTCAGCGAGACGCTGCCCCCGCCGGCGGACCCGTTACGCTCGGGGTTCCTCGGCGATGTCGCGATTGGTGATCCGCCTACCGTCCGCCAGGCACCGTGATGGGCTTCGTTCTGCGGTAGCCGGCGTCTGCCGGTTGCCGTTTCAGGTCTCCACAGACACGGATGG
>CAZICD010000153.1:3343-5583 GCA_964537725.1 uncultured Spirochaetaceae bacterium
CCTCGAGCCTCACAAGCTGAGCGTGCAGGCGCTTGGCATGAGCGGGATCTCCAAGAGCGAAGTCTCGAAGCTCTGTAGCGAGCTCGACGAGCGGGTGCAGAGCTTCTTGAAGCGTGGACTCACCGGCCAGTGGCCGTAGGAGTCAACCACCATGGCCTCAAGAACGCGGCCGCGAAGGTGCCGGGAGCAACCGGCCGCGCCCGGCGATCGGTCAGAGTCGCAGTGACCTGCAAGAATCAAGCGTGGGGTGGAGCATCGTCCCAGACTGCTTCGCGGTAGTGCGAGCGGATGCGCTTGTCGCTCGTCAGCAGTGGATGATCGCCTGCAAATGCCGACGCAGTGATCATTCGATCGAAGGGATCCCGCGTCCAGGTGAGCGACTCTGCTGCACGAACGACGACGAGGAACGGAGTGTCGTCCGCGACGAGGCCGATCCGATCCCTGAGATAGTCGAGGATCGGAAGTGATCCCATCTTGATCCGACCGGCCTCGTGAAGAAACGTCAGCTCGAGCGCCACGACCGGCGAGTAGACAAGCCGGGCATGATCGAGCGCCGCCAGAGCCCGGGCCGGGAACCGGCTCCGTTCGCCCGCGTAGAGCCAGATCACCGCGTGCGTGTCCAGGTGCAGTGTCACCGCGTTCCAGCCTCCGGCTCACCGTCCCACGCATCTGACCAGTCAACGTCGACATCGCCGGCAATCACGTCGTGGATCTCGAGCGAGTCCCAGATGGACCTGCGTGTCTCCGGAACGATTCTGACCGTCCCTCGCTTGCGCTCGACCTCAACGGGCTCGCCGCTCTCAATGACCGAGTCGATGATCCGGTAGAGGTTCTGACGCAGCTCCGTTGCGGATACCTTCATACGTACATATTAGAATCACGTACGTACGTAGTCAAGGAGGCAAAGCGTTCCCGCGGCGTGGAGCGAGATCCAGCGTATCGCGCGGACGAATGACATCAGGTACTGGATCTTCGCTGCTTGCTGCTTCGTGGTGTGGCGGGAATCGTCCGTTCGATCAACCCGGCTTCCAGCGCGCGATTAAGGTACGTCTCGCGAACGTGTCCTTCATCCCTCAGTCGCAGCCGTGCCATGATCTCCTGGCGGCTCAGCTCGCCATCGAGCACCGAGATCAGTCGATCCGTGGGTGAAACCTCCGGGGTGACTTCCGTCTTTACGAACTGAACCTGGAATGCGTTTCCGACTTCCTGACGGACGAGCCTTTGGACGAATCGAGTAACGTCACAGAATGTTGACATTTATTCATGAGTGATTACATTATGTGACATGTCACCGCTTACGCAGCGCGAACGACTCCTCGATCTCCTTCGTTCGGCGCCGGTGGTGCGCTCACGCGAGATCTCCGCGAACGGCATTGATCGAAAGACCATTCAGCGAATGCTGGATCGTGGTGAGGTCAGCAGGGTGAGTCGCGGTCTCTACAGCCTGGCTGATGGAGATGCACACAGCTACCAGACACTGGTGGAGGCCCAGAAGATCATCGAGTCAGGCGTGATATGCCTGCTTTCGGCGCTATCGTTCCACCAGATCGGAACGCAGATACCACGGGAGGTCTGGATGGCCGTTCCTCGCGGATCGCGTACCGTGCGTGCCGGGAGCATACCGATTCAATTGGTTACGTTCTCGGGAGCTGCCTTTTCGGAGGGAGTGGAGGAGCATGAGCTCAGTGGGGCGAAGGTTCGAGTCTACTCCCCAGGCAAGACCGTTGCCGATTGCTTCAAGTACCGCAACAAGCTCGGGACCGACATCGCGATAGAGGCACTCCGCGATGTCGTGCAATCGGGCACTGTGAGTCCGGACGAGCTCCTCCGGTACGCGGACATATGTCGGGTTCGCAACGTGATGACTCCCTATCTGGAGAGCATCATTCTATGACGTCAGACAAACGCAACGTGGCCGAGTCCATCCGCGCTCGCCTCCTCAATCTGAGTCGAGATCGACATGAGGACTTCAACCTGACGCTCTCTCGGTATGTCGCGGAACGCTTTCTCTATCGTCTGGGCCAGTCTGAGTTTCGCGAACGGCATGTGCTGAAAGGTGCGATGCTCCTGACCGTCGCCCTGGATGACCTGCGGTACCGTCCGACGAGAGACGTGGATGTGCTTCGGAATGGAGCTATCGATCGTGAGTCGATACACGCGGACATCTCTGCCATCTGCGCGGTAGACGGCGGGCCGGATGGTCTGCGATTCGATGCTTCACAGCTCATCCTGGAGGAGAT
>CAZICD010000154.1:0-5569 GCA_964537725.1 uncultured Spirochaetaceae bacterium
CGCCGCCTCGTAGAGCGCGACGACGTTCTCCACCGGCGTGTTCGGCTGGATGTTGTGGCTCGAGCAGACGATGTAGCCGGTGCCGTCGCCGCCAAGCGTTTCGACGAGCTTCTTCACCTCCGCCTTCACGTCGTCCGCTGAGCCGAAGGGAAGGACGTCCTGATTATCCACGCCGCTGTGGAAGCAGACCCGGTCTCCGTACTCGGCCTTCAGCGCGCCAAGGTCCCAGTTACCGCATTTGTACTGGATGGGGTTCAGTACATCGATCCCCATCTCCACGAGATCCGGGAGAAGCTCGCGCAGGTCTCCGTCGTCGTGATGGAAGACCTTGATCCCGTACCGCTTCGCGAGGTCCATCGCCTTCTGCATGGGGCCCTGGTAGAACTCGTGGAAGACGTCCGGGCTGATGAGGAGCCCGTGCTGCGAACCGAAGTCGTCGGTGACCTGCGTCGTGTCGATCGAGTCGCCCGCCGCTTCGAAACAGCGGGTGTGGTACTCGTGGAAGAAGTCCGATACGCGGCCGACGAGATAGCGGGTGAGGTCGGGATACGCGACCGTGTCGATCAGCGACTGCTCGAGCCCCCGAAGCAGATTGTGAAAGTAGAATACGGCGGTGTACCCGACGTTCACGACGCGTCCCCCGCATCGCTCGATGAGCCCGGGCAGCGCCTCGTAGTCGTACCAGTCCGGATCGGGCCACGGGTACCGTTTCAGGTCGTCGATCGTCTCGAGCTCCGCCATGGGGTAGGAGACCTGCTCCAGATACGTGCCGCTGCCGTAGCGCTGCTTCTCGTACCCGAAACCCCATTCGTTGTAGAGGATGCCGTTGCGCTCCTCGTGCTCGGGGCCTATGTACGGAGGTGCAACGTTGAGAATGCCGTCTATGTGGAGCTCGTCCCACAACTCGAGGATCGCCTTCGGGCCGGCGGGGACCTTGCCCCCGTTGAATGTCACGATGGCCTGGTCGGCGTCGTCACCCGGGTCGATCCCGAAGTGGTCGAGCAGCGCCTCCATGACCTCCGGCGTAACCCACATGTCGCTCGGCAGCTTGTCGATCTTCTCGTGGTTGATCGCTCCCAGCACTCGTTCTCGTGGTGTCATCCGTCTTCTCTCCGTCTAGTACTTCATCGCGCCGGCGGTCGCGCCGCCAGCTACGTAGCGCTGGAAGAAGAGGAAGATCACCAGAGGCACGACGCTTGCAAAGGCGAGCGCGGCGGCGATGATGGGCACCGGGAGCCCGTGCTCGCCCTTCATGAGCGCGATGCCCAGCGTGAGGGTCCGCTTCCCCTGCTGCTGCAGCAGGAGCAGCGAGAAGGGAAGCTCGTTCCACATCGCCTGGAAGCCGATGATCGTGATCGTCGCCAGCATGGGAAGCGCGATAGGTATCATCAGCCAGATCAGGATCTGGAAGACGTTTGCGCCGTCCATGCGGGCCGATTCGATCAACGATCGCGGGATGCTCGAGAAGTACGTGGTCATGATGTACGTGCCGAACGGCGCGAAGTACGCGACCCAGACGATGATGAGACCCGCGAAGGTGTTCACGAGTCCCATGCGAACCGCGAGTATGTATACCGGAACCGAGATGATCATCTGCGGGAAGATCATCAGGAAGAGGATGAAGGTGAAGATGGCGAGCTTACCTCGGAATCGCAGAGAGCCGAAGGCGAATCCGGCTGCGCTGCAGATCGCGAGGTAGACGACGAGCCCGATGGGGATCACGACTGCGTTGTTGCGGAGGTACCGTGGAAGGCCGACGCGATCGACAACGTAGTTCCAGTTCTCACCGGTCCATTCGGAGGGAAGGCCGATTTTATTCTCCACGAACTCGGCCGGCGTCTTGAAGCCGTTACTGAACGAGAAGTAGAGCGGAAACAACGCCATGAGCGAGAAGAAGACGAGGGCGATGTAGATGACCACTTTCGCGGTGCGCTGGCCTACGAAGCTGTTGCCTGCCATCACTCCCCCCTCCGCCGCAGCACGTAGATCTGCGCTACCGCGATGATCGCGCAGAAGAAGAACAGGAGCATCGCCCACGCGCTCGCGTAACCCATCTGGAAGTTCGAAAAGCCCTTGATGTAGATTCCGAACTCGAGCGTGGTAGTCGCGAACCCGGGGCCGCCTCCGGTGAGCGTGTAGATGAATCCGAACATCCGCGCGAAGACGCTGATGAACTGCAGAACGATCCAGAACTCGATGGCGAAGCGAATCGACGGTACGGTGACCGAGAAGAACGTTCGCCACCAGCCGGCACCGTCTATCTTCGCGGCGTCGTAGAGCTGCGAGTCTATGCTGCTCATCGCAGCCAGGAAAAAGATGCAGCCGAACCCGATCCGCGCCCATACGCCGTTGAGCACGCCAATGACGTGGATCGCGCTCTGCGATGACGAGAGCCATCCGATCGCCATCCAGTCGAGTCCGATCCCGCGAAGGATCTCGTTGACCGCGCCGTTCTCGCGCAGGATTACCGAGAACATCATCCCCACGATGACGTAGCCCAGCACGTTGGGGATGTAGAGGACCGCCTTGAACACGGCCCAGCCGCGCATGCCCTCGCGGAGCATCGCGGAGACGATGAGTGGAACCAGCGTGCCGAGCGGTATGTAGAGGACGAGGATGAAGGTGTTCCGTAACGCCTGGCCGAACATCTGATCCTCGAACATGCGCGTGAAGTTCGAGAATCCGATCCAGCGCGGGTCGCCGAATCCCTTCCACCGCGTGAACCCGTAGTAGAAGTTGGACGCGACCGGATAGGCGATGAATACTGCGAGCAGCAGGACGAGCGGAAGGATGAGTACGAGCGCCTCGCGCTCTTCGCTCTTGTAGTAACTCGTTATCGACCTGCGACGTTTCACCGAAACCTCCATGCCGGCGGATACCGGCGACGCTCTTCACGCCGCCGATATCCATCCGGGCCAATCAAATCGTCGGCGTGCACTACCCGAACGGGCGTGCACCCGCGACTGTTGCTACTGGTTCGCCCGCTCCTGCGCGAGGATCTTGTTGGACTGCTCGAGCCACTCATCGACCGTAAGGTCGCCCGAGATCAACCAGCTCTGGCTGAGTGTGGTGAGCGTGGTTTCCTGGGCCGCCGGCGGGATGTACTGGTTGAACGCCTCGGTCGCGGAGTCCGCGACGTGCTGCATGATCACCCCCAGCGACGGGTAGCCGAGCTCGGTCACGTCCACGGTCTGGTTCGGGTGCAGGGCGCCCACCATGTCGACGAGCACCGATGCGCCGTCGGAACCGTAGAACTTCAGGTACTCGGCCGCCTGATCCTTCTTGTCGCTCCACGTCATCATCGCGTAGCCGATTCCGGCGCCCTGGAGGTACTGCATGTCGCTCGCGGGCTGACCCGGGAAATTGACCGTCGGGAAGTAGCCGACGTTCCCCTTGCCGAAGCCGTCTGCGAAATTCTTCCAGTGCGCGATGTCGGAGAGCAGGCCGAGGAAGAAGCCGCCTTGTCCGGCCGCGAACTTGTCGAGCGCCTCCATGAAGAGCGGCATGTCGTAGGCTGCGGGATCGATGAAGCCGCGCTGATGGAGCTCGTCGATGAACTCCGCCGCCTCTACGAAGCCTTCGTCCATGAAGTCCAGGTCGGCCGTTCGCCAGTCGAGGACAGCCTCGTTCGGGTAGGCGTTCACCGTGAGGGCTCGCATACCCCACGCCACGAACGTGTTGTTCGGCGTCATACCCGTGACGATCGGGGGAATGCCGGCGTCGAGCAGCGCCTGACACGCGTCGAGGAACTCCTGCCGCGTCGTCGGGGGATCTTCCGGGTCGAGCCCGGCCTTCTCGAAGTTGAGCTTGTTGTAGTACCAGCCCATTCCCTGGGTGGTCAGCGGTACCATCTTCACCGGATTGTCCGGATCGCCGAGGTAGGAGGCGGCGGTCCAGGTGTACTCGGGAATCTCGTGCCGCCAGCTCTCGATGTACGGATCGAGCGGCTCGAGGAACTCGTCGAAGTCCCACGCGTTGGCTCCGCCGTGGAACATCACCACATCGGGCCCGGAGCCCGCGGTCGCGGTCGCCCGCAGTACCTGATAGTACTCGTTGTGTGGTTGCGCCACGTGATCGACCTCGATGTCCGGAAACGCCTCCATGAACATCTCGTCGATCTTCATCATGGGCGGCTGCATGCCGTCAACCTCGCCGTACTTGAAGTCCCAGACGGTGAGCGTGACGGGGCCTTCGGCCTCCTCTCCCTGTCCGGATGCCCAGCCCGTTGATGCGGAGAGCACCAGCAGGAGAGCCACCATCGATGCGAGTAGCCGTTTGCTCATCTCAATACCTCCTGTGAGCAGTTTGCGTCCTGATCATGCCGACACCCGTCTGACCAATTCAGCGGGGATGATCGTATGAGCAGGGCGAAGACGCCGGCGTTCGATCACGTCGATCATGACGTTGCCGGCCTCTTGGCCCTGTTCGTACGGATACAGGTTGAACGATGTGAGCGGTGGATCGTGGAGCGGAGCGATGAGCGTGTTTCCGGACCCGATCACCGCGACGTCTTTCGGGCATCTGCGCTCAGCTGCGCGCAGCGCGCGAATGGCTCCGACGGCCACGATGTCGTTCATCGTGAGAATCGCCGTGAACGAGAGTCCCGACGACAGCGCGTCCGCGGTCGTCTGTTCCCCGTCCTCGGCGGTGATGCCGCTGAAGCGCAGATACGCGGCCTTCGATTCGAGGCCGTGTTCCTGCAGCGCCAGCCGGTACCCCTCCACACGCTGGCCCGACCCGGCGTATTCGGTCGGACCGTTGATGAACAGTATCTCCGAATGACCCATGCCGATGAGGTAACTCGTCGCCCGGTACATCAGGGCGGCCTGATCGTGATCGACGTAGAAGAAGCCTTCCGCTCCCCGGCTGGGAGTACCGATTACGACGAGCGGGACGTCGTGACTCTCGATCTCCTCGAGTCGGTGCGAGTCCACCCGCGGGTTCATGAGCAGCGCTCCGTCGAGCGCCTGGTCTTCGAGCGATCGTGCGGTGTCCGCGACGTGGTCGCCTCCCCGCTCGGGGTAGAGCGTGATCTTGTATCCGCGGGGTTCGACCGCATCGAGAACTCCCGCGAGCAGCTGGTTGAAGTAGGTGTCCTCGCGAAGCGTGGCGGTGGGGCTGCAGAACAGCCCGATCGTGTGCGTCTTGCTGCTCGCAAGAACCCGCGCCGCCCGATTGGGCTTGTACCCGAGCTCGTCGATGGCCTGCCACACGCGCTCGGCGACGTCTGCGCTGATTCGCCGCTTTCCCGAGAGCACGTACGAGACCGTTGCCTTCGACACGCCGATGGCATCGGCCACCGTCTGCATCGTGACAGGTCTCCTGACCGGGTCGTTTAACCGCTTCAACGCAAGAAGCGTAGCACGGGTTTAATCGGGCGTCAAACGAAAACTTGTCCAGCCGCCGGGCTCCGCGAGCGGCACCCGCAGGGCTGCGTGGTGGTCCCGGGGTGCCGGCCGGCCCGGCAGGTCGATCTCCACCTGGGGGTCACGTGTTGTCCTCGAGTAGCCTGGCTATGTGCGGGAGCTGCTCCCGGGTCGCGGCCGCGCCCTTCTCGATCACGGTCGGG
>CAZICD010000155.1:0-5450 GCA_964537725.1 uncultured Spirochaetaceae bacterium
GTCTGCCATGCGCTACGACCTGCCTTCGCACATATTCTTCGGCGAGGAACCGATTCCGATCGAGATCCCGGATACGTGGGACGTCAGCGTCGCCCGTATGCAGGGCGCCGATGCACCCCGGTTGACCGACGACCAGCTGCGGTACGAGCTCTCCCGCCCTGTCGGGGCGGCGCCGATTCGCGACGGTGCGCGCGGCGCGTCGAGCGCGGTCATCCTCTTCGACGACATGACGCGCGGGACGCCGGCCCACGACGTGGTGCCCGGGGTGCTCGACGAGCTGCACGCGGCCGGCGTCGCGGACGACCGGATCTGGTTCATGGCGGGGGTGGGCCTTCACCGCGCGCTCACGCGCTACGACTACGAGAAGAAGCTTGGAACCGCGGTCGTGGACCGCTATCCGGTCTACAGCCACAATCCCTTCTACAACTTCGAGCGGGTGGGCGTGGGCCGTCATGGAACGCCCATTGAGATCAACGCCGACGTCATGGCCGCCGACTACAAGGTGTCCATCGGAAGCGTCGTGCCGCACCCGTTCACCGGGTTCGGCGGTGCCGGCAAGATCATCCTGCCGGGCGTCAGCTCGGCGGAGACGATCCGGCGCAACCACACGCTCGGTCCGAAGGCCCCACGCGCGGGCGAGCACCACGGCAATATCGTTCGCGAGGAGATCGACGACGCGGCGCGTCTCGCCGGCCTCGACTTCGTGGTCAACGGCCTGGTCAACGAGCGGTCGGAGATCTGCGCGGTGCACTGCGGGGAGCCGATCGCGGCGTTCGAGCGAGCGACCGACGCCGGCCGCGAGCACTATCGGACCCCGCGTGTCGAAGACGCAGACGTCGTGGTAGCGAACAACTACTTCAAGGGCAGCGAGCCGGGCCTGGGGCTGAATCCCGGGGCGATCGCCTCGCTCCGCGAGGGCGGCACGTTCGTCCTTTCGGCGAACAGCCCGGAGGGCGCCGCGCCCCACTACCTCAACGGTCGGTGGGGGTTCAACGAGATGGGCGGGTTCACGTGGAAGCGCGACCGCCCGAAGCCCGACGGCTGCGGTACCTTCATCGTATTCAGCAGGTATCCGGATCTCGGTGCGCTCAACTGGTACGCGCGCAAGGAGGACGTCGTCTGGGCACGATCGTGGGGCGATGTGCTCGCGCGCCTCGGCTCGGGCCCCGGTCGCGCCGTCATCTACCCGGACGCGGCGATCCAGATCATCGAGTAGCCTTCTGCCGCACGCGCGAGGCCGCGAACCCTCGTCGTGAGATCGCGCGTGCTTGCCACCCGATCGGCTTCCGTGATTGAGTACAGGGATGCCTCCAGTTCCGAACGTCCGCCGTATCGTCGGCACCCTCATGGTGCCCACGCTCACGACGGTCATCATGCTCGCGATGTTCGCGGTCGCCGTGCCCTTCATCCGGAACGACCTGGGCCTTGCGCCCGACGTCGCGTCGTGGTTGCTCGTCGCGTACTCGCTGCCTCACATGATGCTCATGCCGCTCTACGGTCGGCTCGCCGACGGCATAGGCAAGCGGCGGCTGCTCCTCACCGGTGCGACGCTCTTCGCGGCGGGTACGGCGGTGCTCGTGGTCGCCGGGTCCTTTCCCGTGCTGCTGCTCGGTCGTGCGATCCAGGGAGCCGGCGCGTCGGCGGTGAACCCCATCGCGATCGCGGTGATCATGGAGTTCGTACGGCCGGAGAAGCGCGGCAACGCGCTGGGCACGTGGAACGCGAGCGGACCGATCGCCGGCGTCGTGGGGCCGCTCATCGCCGGAGGGCTGATCGACGCGTTCGGGTGGCGCTCGATCCTGCTGCCGGCGCTCGCCGTAGGCCTCGTATCGATCGTGCTCGTCTGGGCGTTGCTTCCGGAGAGCCGGAGGACCGGATCGTTGCGCGCCGCGGTTCGCTCGTTCGACTGGGTGGGCGTGGCGCTGTTCAACGGTGCTATCGCGATGCTCGTGTTCTTCACCTCGAGCCGACCGATCACGGGAGCCGATCCGCTCACCGACCTGCGTCTGCTCGCGGGAGCGCTCGTGCTGGGAATCGTCTTCGTATGGTGGAGCCTGCGGCGAGACGATCCGTTCATCGACCTGTCCATCTTCCGGCGACGCAACTTCTCGGTCGCCTCTGTCACGGTGAGCCTGCGCATGGTCATGCGCGGCGGCACGGGGTTTCTCATGCCGCTGTTCGTGACCGACCTCTACGGTTTCAACGCCTCCGCCACCGGTTCGCTCCTCATGCTCGACGCGGGCTCGCTCCTCGTGACCATGTGGCTGGGAGGGCTCGTCATCGACCGCAGACGCAGCCGCGGTCAGGTCATCGTGGGCATGCTGATCGAGGCGCTGGCGATGACGAGCTTCCTGCTGCTTCCCTCCGGCGCGCCGGTCGTGTGGGTCTTCGTGATCCTGGGCGCGAACGGGCTCGGCGCGGGCTACATGCTCGCGGCGCTCCACGTCTACGCGATGGGCGGCGTTCCGGAGGAGGAATCCGCGACGGCGGCGGGGCTCTACAGCATGATCCGCTTCGGTGGCGCGATGCTCGGACCGGCGATCGGCGGGGTGGTGCTCGCCGCGGGGGTCGACGAATACGGAATCGCCGCGGCCGGCTATCGTCCTGCGTTCGCTTTCCTGCTCACCGTCAGCGTCGTGGGCACCGTGGCAGCGCTGCTGCTCACGCGCCGGTTGCCCCGGGAGGCGGGCGAGTAGCGGAGCGCGGTGCCGAAGACCCGGCGCGCTTGCCCCATCGGCATCGTTCCTGCATAGTCACACCAGGAGATCCACATGACGCAGCACGATTTCATTCCGCAGACCTACTACACGACGATCGGACCGCACGAACCGGTCCTCATCATCGCGCCCGGTGACCGCGTCACGACGAAGACCGCCGATGCCCGTGGCCACGATGATACCGGTGAGAAGGTCGCCGAGCGCGGCAACCCCATGACCGGACCGTTCTACGTCGAGGGCGCCATGCCCGGCGATACGCTCGCCGTGACCTTCGAGTCGGTGTGGCCGAACCGCACGACCGGCTTCACCTCGCCGCGCATCGCGCCGGCGGTGCTCGAGCCGGGGCTCTGCATCGCGCCGGAGGAGGGTGTGGACCTGTGCACGTGGACCGTAGACCTCGAGGCCGGCACCGCGCGCATGAGCGAGCCGGCCTCCCAGCTCGCCGACCTGGTGCTGCCGCTCGAGCCCATGCTCGGGTGCTTCGGCGTCGCTCCTTCGGGTGGGCAGGCGATCTCCACCGCTACCTCGTCCACGCACGGCGGCAACATGGACTACCGGGGGTTCGGGCCGGGCGCGACCGTCTATCTGCCGGTGAGCGAGCCGGGCGCGCTCTTCTTCCTCGGCGACGGACACGCGATCCAGGGCGACGGCGAGATCGTCGGGACTGGCATCGAGATTTCAATGGACGTGACCTTCCGGGTCGAGGTTCGCCACGACTGGCCCGTGACCTGGCCGCGCGCGGAGAGCGACGCGTACATCATGACGGTGGGCAACGCGCGACCGCTCGATCAGGGCGTTCAGCACGCGACCACGGAGATGCTTCGCTGGCTGGAGGCCGATTTCGGGCTCGAACCGCTCGCCGCGCACTCGCTGCTCGGACAGTGCGTCGAGTACGACCTGGGCAACGTCTTCGATCCGGCCTACACGATGGTGTGCAAACTGCGCAGAAGCGTCCTGCCCGCATAGAGGAACCCCATGAACGACAGACACTGGTATCGCGAACAGCTTCGCATCGTGCAGACGGTGCTGCGCGAGGTCGACGCCGTCGACTACGACCCGAAGGGGGTCATCGACTACCTCGAGTCGGTGCGGGCGAACGCGCTCGTGGTGAACGGCGGCGGGGTGGTCGACTTCTTCGAGCACGATCTCGCGGCGGCGAACCCGAATCGGCTCATGACGAACGCCCGGATGCTCGACGACGTCGTCGAGGAGGCGCACGCCCGTGACATCCGGGTCATCTTCCGCGTCGACTTCCGGGGCGTCGAGAAGCACGTCTACGACCGTATGCCGCACTGGTTCGGCATGAAGGCCGACGGCTCTCCGCTGCGCAACACGGGCGGGGTCTACGGGCCGTGCTTCAACAGCATCTACATGAACGACTACGCCACCGCGTTCGTGGCGAAGCTCTTCGAGCGGTTCGGAATCGACGGTATCTGGGAGAACGCACTCCCGGCGATCCGGGGCGTCTGCTACTGCCCCGCCTGCCGCGCCCGATACCGGAACGAGGCCGGAGGCGAGATCCCGGAGGAGGGCGACTTCCATTCGGATGCGTTCGCGGCGTATCGCGAGCGAAAGGGAGCGTGGGCCGACGAACACCTCAAGAAGATGAGCGGGACGGTGAAGTCGTTCGGCGACGACAAGGCGTACGTGGGTGAGATCTTCGGCATGTATCACGTGGAGAACGTGCTGCAGTCCGGCGTCGATCTCTACAACGCCCGCGAGTATTTCGATTTCTACGTCAGCCCGACCTTTCTCATGCATCCGCGGTTCCGGAATACATTCGACGACTTCTCCTACGCCGCGTCGAACTGTCGGTTCATGAAGAGCCTCGCGCGGGGGCGCCAGGTCGTCATGCTCTACGGCAACAACGGGGGCGCGTGGCGCTACGTCGCCGACCCGTCGTTCGAGGTGCGGCTCTGGCTCTGGGAGGCAGTGAGCGCCGGTGCAGGGCTGTGGAACTGCCTCTTCGTTGGGCAGCACCCCGGGGCCGGACCCGACCGACGCAACGCACGGCTCGAGTCGGACGTCTACGGCTTCCTCGAAGAGCACGAGGACACGCTGACCCACCAGGAGCCGCTCGGTGAGATCGGCCTCTTCTTCTCGCGACCCAGCCGCGATCGATTCGGAAGCGACGACGAGGACCGTGACGGCTACGGCGTGTTCACCCGCGGCGCCGAGCAGGCGCTGATCGAATCGCACAGGCTCTACCGGTTCCTCCCCGATGTGGATCTCAGCACGGACGAGCTCGCAGGATACCGCGCGGTCGTTCTGCCCAACGCCGCCTGCATGAGCGACGAGCAGATCCGCGTGCTCACCGAGTACGTAGAATCCGGCGGAGGCCTCGTCGCGACGTACGAGACCTCGCGCTACGACGTCGACGGGCGGCTGCGCGAAACGTTCGGGCTTGCGCACCTGTTCGGGTGCGACCCTGCCGGCCACACGATCGACACGGCGGTAGACTCGTACCAGCTCATCCGCCGCCCCGGTCACGAGCTGCTCGAGGGCCTCGAGGATACCGATGTCCTGCTGAACGGCGGGCAGACGCTGCTCTGCACGCTGCGCGACGCGACGGCGCACGAACGGGTGGCGACCTACATCCCTCCCATCCCCAATCAGCCGCCGGAGAAGGCGTGGCGCGAGACGATGGAAACCGACTATCCCACAATCGTCGCATCGCGCGTCGGTCGCGGTCGGGTCGTGTACTTCGCGAACCAGGTCGACCGCCTCGTCCAT
>CAZICD010000156.1:0-5401 GCA_964537725.1 uncultured Spirochaetaceae bacterium
GCGTGTAGCGCATAGCGCGAGAGCGGCGCTCGCGCATCGCGTGTAGCGCATAGCGGCGATCCAGGCCGCCGGGCTCGTCATCCGCCGTCGTCGTGCAGGCGGGCGAGCAGAGCCTGCAACCCCGCGAGGTTCCGGTCGAGCTCGATCGTCGAGTGCGTGGTGAGTTCGACCGTCAGGTTCGGGTGGCCTATGTCGTGGAAGTAGTCGTCGGCCGAGCCGGTGATTTCGTAGTCGACCGGGCCATCCCCGGTCTGCGACGGCAGGCGATACCCGCTCGCACCCGCGTACGCCACAGCGAGCCTTCGGGCGGGTTGCCAACGCTCCTCGGCACCGCTGTACCACAGCCCTGCTGCGGCGCTCTGGTAGAAGACGCTGACTGCCGGGTCGACGCGGAGGAGGTAGTCGCGGACCGCGCGCGTCTCCGGCTCGCTGAACGGCTCGCTGCCCGCGTCCACGACGCGCGTGCCCCAGTAGCTCGTCGGTTGCCAGTCCCCGTCCCAGTTCCGGTTCAGGTCCACGCCGTTCGCGTTGAAGCGCCCGGCGGTCGTGTCGACGCCGGCGAAATCGAACTCGCCGATCGGAGTCGCTCCGGTCACCTCGTGCAGCCCGTCGGGATTCATGTTGTCGATGACGTGGAGCGTGAACGCGGTGCCGAGCTTCTCGGGCCGCGCGCGGTAGTGATCGAGGATGCGACGCGCGAGGACGATCGAGTTCCACTCGTATCCGCCGTGGATCCCACCCACGACGAGCACGTGGATCGGCCCGTCGCCGACGCGCTCGACGGTGATGGGTCGACCCTCCACCGACCTGCCGATCACTTCGGCTGCGGCCTCCTGCGCGGCGAGGCCGAGCGTCAGAACGACGAACGAGAGAGCCATCCATGTGTGCGCACCGGAACCGGTCATGATTCGAAGATACGCACCGCTCGGCCGAGCGCCCACCGCGCGATACGAGCGGACCGCAGCGTCACTCGGGGAGGAACCGTTCCATGATCGTGCCGAGCGACGGCGTGCGAGAGGCAATCTGGACGTACCGCTCTTCGAAGTCGGCCCCGTAGCACCAGGTCACCGCCGTTTCGGCGCTCTCGAAGTCGAAGTAGACGTCGGCGCACCGAGCGTCCGGATTCTTCATGAACGTGATCTGGGAGAGGAAGATGCCGGCGTCGACGAGCTCGTCGACCATGCGTTCGGAGTAGCGGATCGTCGGCGTGACGACGACGACCTGCACCTCCCGCATCTGCTTGTCTGCGACCTCGAAGTCGTGCACGCGGCGCAGCATGGTTCGCACGAGATCGGTCCGGGAACCCCCGTACATGCGGTCGTACGGACTCACGTGCGCCATGTAGGCGAAGCGGCCGGGAAGGGTGATCACAATCGAGGTGCAGGTCGCGACACCGGGCGTGAACAGCGCCCGCGGCGCGCCGTCCGGATGCGAGCCGTCGATGCGGACGAAGTCGTCGAGGTAGACTTTCCGCGCCTCGCCCGCCTCCATGATCGCATCCGGGGTCTCGTCGTCGGTTCGCCGGAAATCGGCGGACCGGAGATACCCGCGTAGCCGCTCGTGATAGCGTTGCGGGTCCTCCAGGTACTGCCTCGTGATGATCTCGTCGCGGTCGATCTTCGCGATCAGCAGCCAGTCGAAGCCCATGATCGTGTGAACCTTGAACGACGTGAGTGCCTCGTACCCGCGGTAGTCGACGACGATCTTCTCGCCTTCACCTGCGGCGAACTTCCCCAGGATATTCTCCGCCGAAAGGTGCTGGCGGAGCACGGCGGATTCGGGCGAGTTGTACGAGTCGGTGAGCATGAACTGATCGCGGTTGACGAGAAAGACCTCGCCGGTGCGGCCGAGCGAGGGTTCGTAGCTGAAGATCTCCTGAAGACGCGACGAGGCGAACTGGAAGACGATCCAGCCACGGTGTCCGCCGTCCGCGCGGACCGGTTGCGCGAAGAAGGCTGACGGTTCCGAGCCGTAGCCCGGGAAGCGGAAGTCGACCGTCGCCGACTCAGGATTGTCGCGGAGCTTGCGAGCGAGCGGTGAGTCTTCCGGGTTCTCTTCGAAGATGTTGTGGAAGAGGTTGTCCTGCTTGAGCACCGAATAGAAGACGTCGCCGCCCTCGTCGACGAAGTGGACGTCGAGGAAGAGCTGGTAGTCGTCGAGGTAGCGGTCGACGACGACGGTTTCGAGCTCTCTCAGCGCCGCAACGCCGGAAGCGTCTACCGACGCGGTGCCGTGGTAGAGGTCGTTCATGCCGACGAAGGCGTCGAGGAGCTCCTCGTCCTCCTGCACGGACTCGACCGTTTCGCGAACGTGGTCGAAGTAGGCAGAGAGCTCTTCGCCCCGTTCACGCCGGATTCGAGTGAGCTCGTCGAGCGCCTGCTCTACCTTGTTCGCGGGAGCGCACGCGGAGAGGAGTACCGCGACGAGGATGAACCCCGCGCGCGCGAGTCGCAACTTGTGAATGCCACCATCGGTTCTGAATCTCATAAAACTCTTATATCTTTATTTTCGCGGTAGGGGGTCGATGTGTCAAGCGGGAGTATCCGAGTACGCCGGTTTCGACTACGATGGCCGTATCGGGCGGGCACGAGCGGTTCGCCCGCACGGAAGGAATGGCCATGGCGGCGCAGCAGAAACAGTCGGTGCTCCCGAGGTGGCGGGGGTTCAACCTGCTCGAGATGTTCACCGTATCGAGCGACGGGGAGTTCTCGGAGGACGATCTGCGTTGGATCCGCGACTGGGGGTTCGACTTCATCCGCATCCCCGCGTGCTATACGCTGTGGATCGAGGACGACGACCCGTTCCGGATATCCGAATCGGGGCTGGAGAAGGTCGATCGGATCATCCGGCTCGGTCAGAAGTACGGGCTACACGTCTCGTTCAACCTTCACCGCGGGCCGGGATACTCGGTGAACCGGGAGCGCGACGAGCCGTTCAATCTCTGGAAGGATCGGGATGCACTCGACGCCTTCTGTCTTCACTGGCGAACGCTCGCCGTGCGCTACCGCGGAATCGCCGCGAGCGACCTCAGCTTCGACCTCGTGAACGAACCGCCCCCGCCCGGCGAGGGGCGTCCACCGCTCTATCCGATGACGCGCGATGATCACGAACGGGTGGTGCGCGCAGCGGTCGCGACGATCCACGAGGCGGACCCCGAACGGCTCGTCGTCGCCGACGGGATGGGCTACGGCCGTATCCCTGCGCCGGAGCTATCCGACGTCGACCTCGCGCAGAGCTGTCGCGCGTACGAGCCGATGGGCGTGAGCCACTACCATGCGCAGTGGGTGAACGGAATGGACTGGCCGTATCCGCAGTGGCCCGGCGGCTTCCACTTCGGCGCCTCGTGGGGTCGCGCGGATCTGGAGGCTCACTACGAGCCGTGGTTCGAGCTCGCACGCCGTGGGGTGGGCGTTCACTGCGGCGAGGCCGGCGCGTTCAACCGGACCCCGCACGCGGTCGTACTCGCCTGGTTCGAAGACGTGCTTGAGATCCTCACCCCGGCCAACATCGGCTATGCGCTCTGGAACTTCCGCGGACCGTTCGGGATCCTCGACTCCGGGCGCGACGACGTGGACTACGAGGAGTGGTACGGTCACTGCCTCGACCGCGAGTATCTCTCGCTCTTGCAGCGTCACTGACCACGAACGAAGCGGGGCTTCGTTCAGCAAGGCAGACTCGCGCTATCGCGTGAGTCTGCGATGCACATAGCGGTGGGGGCGGTCGGCGGTCGCGCCGTAGCGCGCGCGGCGGTACTCCACGTACTCGCTCCACGTGCCGTCGTACCAGACCACGCCGTCCTCCTCGAAGGCGAGCAGGTGCGTGCACGTACGGTCGAGGAACCACCGGTCGTGGCTGATGACCATCACGCAGCCGGCGAACTGCTCGATCGCCTCTTCGAGCGCGCGCAGGGTGTTGACGTCCAGGTCGTTCGTGGGCTCGTCGAGCAGCAGCAGGTTGGAGCTCTGCTTGATCATCATCGCGAGGTGGAGCCGATTGCGTTCTCCGCCCGAGAGCGAGTCGACGCGCTTCTGCTGGTCGGAGCCGGTGAAGTTGAACCAGGCGCAGTAGGCGCGCGAGTTGACCTCGCGGTTCTCGCCGAGCCGGATCGTATCGGCCCCGTCGGAGAGCTGCTCCCAGACTGTGCTGCCGCCGTCGAGGCTCGCGCGGCTCTGGTCGACGTAGGCGAACTCGACCGTGTCCCCCAGCCTGAGCGTTCCCTCGTCGGGCTGTTCCTCGCCGACCATCATGCGGAACAGCGTCGTCTTGCCGGCTCCGTTCGGGCCGACGATGCCCACGACCGCGCCCGGCGGAACGCTGAACGTGAGGTCGTCGAACAGGACGCGCTCGCCGAAGGCCTTCGAGACTCCCTCCGCCTCGACGACGACGTTGCCCAGTCGCGGGCCGGGCGGGATGGAGAGCTTCGTCTCCTTCACGCGCTCGCGTGAACCGTCGGCGAGCAGCTTCTCGTAGTGGTTGATCCGCGCCTTCGACTTGGCGTGCCGGCCCTTCGGGCTCATGCCGATCCACTCGAGCTCGCGCTGCAGCGTCTTCTGGCGCTCGCTCTCGCCCTTCTCCTCCTGCTCGAGTCGCGTGCGCTTCTGCTCGAGCCAGCTCGAGTAGTTCCCCTTCCACGGGATACCCTCGCCGCGGTCGAGCTCGAGGATCCACCCGGCCACGCTGTCGAGGAAGTACCGATCGTGCGTGACCGCGATGACGGTGCCGGAGTAGTCGCGCAGGTGGCGCTCGAGCCACGCGACCGTCTCGGCGTCGAGGTGGTTGGTCGGCTCGTCGAGCAGGAGAATATCCGGCTGCTGCAGGAGCAGTCGGCAGAGCGCCACCCGGCGTCGTTCGCCGCCGGAGAGCACGTCGACCTTCGTGTCGCCGGGCGGGCAGCGCAACGCGTCCATCGCGAGCTCGAGCCGGTTGTCCAGGTTCCACGCGTCGGCCGCGTCGAGCTTCTCCTGCAGCGCCGCCTGCTGCTCGCCGAGCTTCTCGTAGTCTGCGTCCGGCTCGCCGTACGCCTCGCTGAGACGGTCGAACTCCGCGAGCAGTCCCACCGTCTCGGCGACACCTTCGCGCACGCACGCGAGCACGGTCGCCCCAGGCGTGAGCTCGGGCTCCTGCTCGAGGAACCCCACCGAGTAGCCCGGCGAGGCGGCGATCTCGCCGGTGTACTCGTCGTCCTGCCCGGCCATGATGCGCAGCAGCGTCGATTTTCCCGATCCGTTGAGGCCGATCACGCCGATCTTCGCCCCGTAGAAGAATCCGAGGGTGATGTCCTTGAGGACCTGCTTCGTCCCGTGCGCGCGAGAGACGCGGCTCATCGAGTAGATGACCTTCTTGTCGTCGACGGTGGTTGCCATGCGGGTAGGATACCAAAGTTCGGGCGCGGCGGTGAGAG
>CAZICD010000157.1:0-5373 GCA_964537725.1 uncultured Spirochaetaceae bacterium
CGGGCGGCCTACGCCTTCACCGCTTCTCGCTTGACGAGGCGGCGCTCGATGTTGTCGACGTAGACCGCGAAGCCTTCGAGCGTACGCGCGCCGAGCAGCGAGAGATCTCCCCGCTCCGCGAACACGACGTCGTCCGCGGTCTCGTATCCACCGGCGGCCACGATAGCGTACCCCATGGGGCGCGTGATCCGCTCGCCGGAGGCGAGGACGAAGACCTGCTCGCGGCGCGGCTCGAGCCCGGCGTCGAGCAGGACGGTCGCCGGAAGCCAGGTGTACTCGCTCCCGGTGTCCACAACCGCCTGAATCGGCGGGGTCGTCACGTCGGGCGTCTTCGGGTTGCTGGCGACCACGGGGAGACTGAACATGCCCACACCTCCCGTACGGCGAACGTCTGGCTCTCGCTTCACTACGCGTTCAAGTATACCGCCGGGCGGGGCCGCGCAGGAACCGCCGCCCTACCCCACTTCCTTCGCGAGCGCCTCGGCCCGGTCGGTCTTCTCCCAGGCGAACCCCTCGCGGCCGAAGTGGCCGTAGTTGCTCGTGCTCTGGTAGATGGGCTTCTTGAGGTCGAGCGTGGAGATGATACCGGCGGGCGTGAGGTCGAAGGTCTTTTCGATCGCCTGCTCGATCCGCTCCTCCGGCGCCTTGCCGGTGCCGAAGGTGTCCACGGTGACGCTGATGGGGAAGGGAACGCCAATGGCGTAGGCGAGCTCGATCTCGCACCGCTCGGCGAGACCGGCGGCGACGACGTTCTTGGCCACATAACGCGCCATGTAGGCGGCGCTGCGGTCGACCTTGCTGGGGTCCTTGCCGCTGAACGCACCGCCGCCGTGGCGGCCCATGCCGCCGTAGGTGTCCACGATGATCTTCCGGCCGGTGAGCCCGGAGTCGCCGTGCGGTCCGCCAATGACGAATCGGCCCGTCGGATTGATGAAGTACTTGGTGTCCTTCGTGAGGAGCCCCGTGTCGCCGAGAACCGGCCCCACGACACGGTTGATGATCGTCTTCTTGATCTCTTCGTAGCCTACCCCGTCGTCATGCTGGTGACTGACGACGATGGTGTCTATGTGGACCGGCTTGTGATCTTCGTAGACGACGGTGACCTGGCTCTTCGAGTCCGGCCGCAGCCAGGTGATCTCCCCGTTCTTGCGCAGCTCCGAGGCGAACTTGAGGATCTTGTGCGCGTAGCTGATGGGCGCGGGCATGAGCTCCGGCGTCTCGTTGCACGCGAAGCCGAACATCATCCCCTGGTCGCCGGCGCCCTGCTGGCCCTCGTAGAGCCCGGTGCCGCTGACGCCCTGATCGATGTCGGGGCTCTGGGCGTGGATCACGCTCATCACCGCCATGCTCTCCCAGTCGAGCCCGTAATTCGGGTCGGTATAGCCGACGCGCTTCGCGACGCCGCGTGCGATCTCCTGGACGTCGATGTACTCCGCCTTCGTCGTGATCTCGCCGCCCACGAGGACCATGCCGGTCGTCGTGAACGTCTCGCAGGCGACGTGGCTGTCGGGATCGGCGCGCAGGCACGCGTCGAGGACGGCGTCGGAGACCTGGTCGGCGAGCTTGTCCGGGTGGCCTTCGCTGACGCTTTCGGATGTGAAGAGGTACCTGTCCTGAGGCATGGAGGCTCCTTCGGTTTCGTTTGCGGGCCGATGCGCGCAGCGGGGCGCGCGAAATCGGCCGTCAGCTGATAATCGCGAAATCGGAGCGGTTCGGCAAGGCGGGCCTGCGGGGGAAGCGTCGTGCGTCGAGCGAGCGAACTGTGATCACAGCGCCCGCGCGATCGTCTCTACCTGCTCGACGAACCGCCCATGCCCGCGCCGCAGGGCGTCAATCGCCGGCTCCGCGTTCTCAGCGGCGAGCCGGACCCGGCGCGGGTCGAGACGCCGATCGTAGAGGCTTCGAAACGTGTGCCGGAAGCTTCGCAGCTCGTGGAACGGCTCGAGCTCGTCGCGCTCGAGCAGCGCGGGTCGAACCGAAGGGACTTCGTGCGCCATGCGATTCACGAGATCGCGGTGCCAAGAACCACCTTTCAGGCCGTTCTCGAAGAACTTGGCAATGCGCAGGAAGTAGTTCTCTATCGCGTTGTAGAGGTTGTGGAGCATGAATCCGACCGCAGACCATGCCATGGGATCGTGCGCGGCGAACTCGTGTTCCGCCCGCTCCACGGTCTTTCGCAGCTCCGCGTGCTGGGCGACGACATGCTCGAGCGCGAGCTCGAGGTCCTCCTTGAGCGCGAGGTACGATTCAGACGTCCGCGCCATAGAGCCGTTCTCCTCGTCGGTAGACCATGTCACGAAAGCGCTCGCCGACCGAGTCCAGGTCGACCAGATCGACCTCGAACTCGCTGTTCGGAAGACGCGCGTAGAGCGAAATCACGTCGCCCCCGTGCACGGCGAGGTCTATGTCGAAATCATCGCGACCGATCCGACCGGTGGCGACGCTTCCGAAGAGCCAGACCTCACGAACGCCCGGATCGACCCGGGCGAGCTCCGCAGCAACACGCGGGGCCTCCCGGCGAGCGCGCGCGAGACGCTCGGCGCGCCGTCGTTCGGCAGCGCGGTTGCGGCGGCGTTCTGCTTCGACGATGGCGCGCAGCTTGTCGTCCATGGTGGTCCCGAACGGATTGTATCACAAGGCGCGATTGAGAAATAGGAGAGAGCTCAGCCGGAAGCCGATGTCCGGTCCGAGGCGCCGGCTTCCACTGCGTCGAGCGCGTCGTCCAGACGGGGCAGGTGCTCCGGGTCGAGCCAGCTGGTGGCGGTCGACTACCCCTTGCGGTTGTCGCTCACCAGGAGCGTGTACTCCATATCCACGTACAGGGGGTATGCGTCGGACTCGGCGGCGGCTCTGATCTCCTCGAGACACTCGAGCCAGTGGTCGACGATCTCGTCGGTGGTCAGCAGCCGCTGGTGGCGCTCGACGTCCGGGGCGATCATCTCCTGAAGCCGCTCGAGCGCTTCCGGATCGCGGTTCTTCATGGCGCGGTCGATCTCGCGCTGGAGATCCTCCAGCTCCAACCAGATCCCCCGCCGGAGGAATCTCCGGTAGCGCTCAACGATCTCTTCGTCCACCGGCCGGTCCGGGTCGTCGTGAGCGCGGAAGAAGAGCGTGGAGAGCTCCGCATACTCCGTTTCGATCTGCTCGTAGCGTGCCTGCGTCAGGTGTCCGCGCTGAACCGCGGTCCGCAGCTCCTCGAGCGCGAGGGATACTCCGTTGCGCGAGTTGCCCACGATGACGCGGACACCGGTGTAGAGGGTCACGTCGTTCGGCTGCGACTCCGTCCGGTAGACGAAGAACGCCGACCTCGTGCCGGTTTCGCGGTTCTCCCCGGTCGTCATGGGCTCACCAAGGAGATCGCCGAAGTGCGAAAGCGCGTCTTCGAAGCCGTCGTGCGCGAGGAGGTAGCGGTCTTCGCCTTCGCACAGCGGTGCGCTGCCCGGTAGCGGTGCCGGCCGCCGGCCGGTGGATTCCTGCGCCGCGACCGGTGCAGGCACGAGTGCACACGCGATGAGCGTTGCTGCGCAGCAAGCGATGGCGTGAGCAGAGACGGTGCGTGGTCTGAGTATCATACGCTAAGTGTAGTCCAGCGAGGCCGGGTGTCTATCTGCGCAATGCCGACCGGATGCACTTTCTTCCACGAGCCCCGACCCTGGAGGTCTTGAGCCGGCCCCGCGCGCGTTGTAGGCTGCAGGGAAGCGGGTCACCCGCGGTCAATTCTGCACGAAGGAGCAGGTATGAACATCAGCAAGACACTCGGTATGAGCTGGCGTGTGGCGAAGGACAACCCCATGGTCATCGTTCCCATGCTCGCGGCGAGCGTGTTCGGGGTCGTTCTCTCTCTGATCGTCGTCGGGTCTGCCGTCCCGACGATCGCGGGATTCGGCGACGACCCGTCGGCGATTACGTCGGAGGAAGCGATCGCCGGTATCGGTGCCGCCGTAGGCGGTGGGTTCATCGTGCTCGTGATCAGCGGGATCGTAGGCCTGCTCGCCCACGGGATGACCGTGGCGATGGCGGATCTGGCGCTTCGCGGCGAATCGGCGACGCTCGCCGCCGGTTGGGCCCGCTTCACGCCAAGACTCCTTCCGGTGATCATCGCGTCGATTCTGGTGGGGGTGCTCGTGGGGCTCGGTACGATCCTGCTCGTCCTCCCGGGGATCGTCGTGGCGTTCCTGCTCATCTTCACGATCGTCGCGGTCGTCGTCGATGATCTGGGACCAGGCGCGGCGATGTCGCGCAGCGCAAAGACCGTCACGCAGAACTTCGGCGCGACCTTCGTCTTCTTCCTCGTCGTGCTGGCTCTGGGCATCCTCGCGGGGATCGCGAGCGCGATCGTCGGCACGATTCCCTTCCTGGGCGCGATCCTGACGATGATCGTCTCCGCGGCATTCACGGGATTCCTGACGATCTTCACGCTCGCGACCTACCGGATGCTCTCGCGCAGCGGCGAGGACGAGCCGGACGCGGAGGCGTAGCGCAACCGGCGCGGCCCGGGCGGCGGGCAGACCCGCCGACCGGGCCCTTGCGGCTATCCTTCCGCGACGACGTCGGCGGTAAGCGTGTTGTAGATGTAGCCGTTGCCGCAGATGAGAATGCTCACCGAGAGGATCACACCTATGACGGCGAGTACGGCACCGAGCGTCTCTGAGACGGCGGCGCCGATCGCAGCGAGAATCCCCGCGACGACACCGACGATCAGGGTGAGGACGAGCACGCCGAAGAAGATCGTCCACTTCTTGCCGTAGGTCACGTTGTTGCTCTTCGTGATCGCGGCGGTGGGGTTGAGCCCCTTGTCCACGGCGAGCAACGTCGCGAGCCCCCACGCGATACTCAGCACGATGCCGGGGATGACGAGCAGCAGCATGGCGACGCTCGTCCCCATGGATACGAGCGCGGTGACGAGAAAGTAGTCGCCCATCTGCTTGCGGTAGACGGGGTTGAAGATTTCGGTGGGCGAGATAGGCTCACCCCGCCCGGCCTTTGCGACAAGCCCCACCGAGAGCCCGATCGTCGTACCCACGTTCAGGTACGGGATCCAGACGGTGAGTAGCCAGAGGATGACGTTGACGATGATCGCCCCGGCGCTGCTGAGGCCCTGCTTCACGCCGTTACCTACGATTGCACCAACAGAGAGTTCGTTCATAACTCCTCCTGGCACCACTGTAGTGCGGCCGGGACGCCCGCGCAATCAGAAAACCCGCTTGTGAGCTCTGACTACCGTTCAGCCGCGATGGCCCCGCTCTGGCGTCGGGTCGACCGCCGCACCTTGAGGACCCGGCCGGCGGGATGGTCCGGGTTGCCGATGAGCCGCTTGTTCTTCGAGTCCACGAAGAGATCGGTCTGCTCGAGGAAGAACTGCCCGAGGAGCAC
>CAZICD010000158.1:0-3564 GCA_964537725.1 uncultured Spirochaetaceae bacterium
GCGGGGTCGGAGACGGAGTTCGAGCGCTTGCGGGCACAAGAGCGAGCGATACGGCAGCGTCTCGCCGAGCGCACCGGTTCGTTCAGCGCGCGTTCTCGCCTCTCGCGCGCGGATGTACACGATCGCGATGCGGTTCGTTGACACAAACGTCCTTCTGTACAGCATCAGCTCGGACCGTCTCGAGCGTGACAGGAACGCCGTCGCGGTCGAGCTCCTGAACAGCGCCGATCTCGCGCTGTCTGTTCAGGTACTGCAGGAGTTCTACGTTCAGTCCACGCATCCGAGAAGGCCGGACGCCCTCTCGAGCGACGACGCGCTCGGATTGATCGCCACGTGGATGCGGTATCCAGTCCAGGAGACTACCGTGGAACTCATGCAGGCCGCTGCGATCTCCTCGACCCGTTGGCAGATCTCCTGCTGGGACGCAGCAATTGTGGAGGCCGCACGCTCGCTCGGCTGCAACCGGATCCTGACAGAAGACCTGAACGACGGTCAGGACTTCGGCGGCGTAGTCGCAGTCAACCCGTTCGTACGTTAGGCGCCGGCGTCTCACCGCCCGGGCTGGATCCTGAAAAAGCGCTGAATCCGGCGGACGAACGCTTCGAGGTAGTCGCCGACGAAGTCGGAAGCGGCCTTGTGGCTCTTCTTCATCGACTCGATGAACTGCTTGGAGTGCAGCTGCCGCTCGAGCATGACTTCGGCGAAGGCGTCGCTGAGGGCCGGGTTTTGTTCGAGGAGCGGCTGGAGGCCCTCCTTGGTCACCTGGATGAGCGAGACCTGCACGAGCGCGGTGATCGTCGCCGAGCGGCGCTCGCCGGTCAGCAGCGACATCTCACCGATGATGTCGCCCGAGCCGAGGCGAGCGACATCGATCCTGTTCCCACGATCGTCGGTCTTGGAGACCTGGACGACACCCGACGTAATAATGAGGACCGATGAATCCTCTTCGCCCTGGCGCATGATGACGTCGTCGGGATAGTAGGTGTGGTACGTCGAGTGGGAGGCGAGGACATCGATCTCCTCCTCCGAGAGCATCCCGAAGATAGCCGCGCTCGCGAGCTCTTCGCGCAGGCTGGGCATCTGAAGGACCCGCTCGCCGGCGGGCTCGGTGGAGATCTCGTAGCGGGGCGCTGCGGTGGCGACGCCGGCGCGCGTGAGAAAGGTGTGGATGTTCATGAACAGGTCGTTCTTGCCCGAGTAGCGCGCCATGAAATTCCTGAAGTGGACGTAGACCGTGTAGCGAATGGGATTACTCGACGCGTCGGCGATGTTCACGACCGGGGTTGGATTCTTGAGGATCGATTCGCAGGTGAGCGCCGCTTCGAGCAGCAGACGCCGCACGGTGGACGGCTCGTAGCTGCGGTCGACGGAGATCTCGAGCCACTCCGCGTACAGGGCGGTCGGCTGCGAGTAGTTGTGTACCACGTTGCGCAGCGCGTAGCCGTTGGGGATGACGAGCTTGCTCTCGTTGAGCGACTTCACGTGGGTGGCCTGCCACGAGATATCGGTCACGCGGCCAAGCGTGCCGTCGGGCATGGAGATCCAGTCTCCGACACCGAACGGCCGCTCGAGGGCGATGGTGATGCCGGAGAACAGATCGGCGAGGACGTTCTGCAGCGCGAGGCCGAGCACACCGACGATCACGCTCGTGGACACGAGCACGCCGCTCGCCGAGCGCCCGAGGATCACCACGAGAATCACTCCGATCGCCACGAGGTAGAGCAGAGCCGTCACGAGGTGCTGCAGGATCCGGGGTGCCTCGGTCCCGTAGTGACGCTTGAAGTGTCGTTCCCAGACGAACCGGCGCAGGATGCGCGAGACGAGCCACGCGGCCGACAGGGCGAGCAGAGCCCAGATGGCCTGTGAGACCGCCTGGAACTGCCCGGCGCCGAGCCCGGTGACTCCGCTGACGAGGGTCAGGAGGAACCCGGGTACCACGAACACGTCGAGCAGGAGGACGCCCGTCGTCGCCCACGCAGCGTCGACCCGCCTGCGCAGCACGCGCGTGAGGATCCAGTACACGACGAAGAGCGCCGCGGGGATGATCACCGTGGGGATCGGGAGCGAGCGTATCTCGACGAACAGTTCGGAAAGCGTAGCCATCGTTACTACACGTATCGGTACGCGAGCACGCGGAATTCACTCGCCCGTTCTCACCGGGATGCCGGCTTGCGCCGGCCGCGCGCCTAAGCGATGATGAGTGCATGACCGGCAAGGAGCGAATCGAACGCACCCTGAACCGCGAGCCCGTGGACCGGATCCCCATCGGGTTCACCGGAATCGACTACGACACCGTGGAACGGATCCTGGGGCACGAGACGTTCTGGCGTGCGAAGATCAAGTCGCAGATCGCGCTCTGGGAGGGTCGGCGCGACGAGGTCGTGCAGAGCTGGAAGGAGGACGGGATCGAGCTGCACCGGAAGCTCGATATCCTGGACATCGTCCGGCTGGGCGGGCCGTGCAGCGGGATCGCGCCGCCGCGCGACTACGAACCGGAGAAGGTTCGCAGGGTGGACGACTCCACGTGGGAGGCGCGCGACGGCCGCGTGTGGCGCGTGGCCGAAGCGTCGAACGAGATCCTCCTCGTCCACGATCCGCGACCGGACGCCGGCGTCTTCGCGCACGAGGATCCGCCCGAGCGACCGGACGAGTCGGTCTTCGAGGTCGTGGACGCGATGGTCGACGCGTTCGGCGAGACGCGCTACATCGTCGGACCGGCAGGGCGCGAGGCGGGCATGGTGGGCGGCTTCACCGAGGAGACGCTCATCGCCTACCTGACCGAGACCGAGCGGATGCGCGAGCTCGTAAATCGGCACGCCGAATGGGGCGCGATGGAAGACGAGTGGAACCTCCGGCCCGGCTACGACGGCGTCTTCTTCGGGGTCGACTTCTCGAGCAACCAGGGGCCGCTCATCTCGCCCGAGCTCTTCCGCGACGTCTGTTTCCCGTCCATCGTGAAGCGCGTGGACGACGTCAAGCGACGCGGCTACTCGGTGTTCAAGCACGCGTGCGGGAATAACTGGAAGCTGATGGACATGTTCGTGGAGGCGGGCTACGACGCGTACCAGGGCATCCAGATCTCAGGCGGGATGGACATGGCGCGGCTCAAGCGGCTCTACGGCGACGAGCTCGTGCTCTGGGGAGGCATCACCGTGGAGAACCTCGTCAGCGGGGAGCCGGACGACGTGCGGGCGGACGCCGCGCGCGCCGTCTCCGATTGCGCCCCGGCCGGCGGCTTCATCTTCGGCACGAGCCACACCGTCGCGTACGGCACGAAGTACGACAACTTCATGGCGATGCTCGACGCGTTTGACGAGCTGAGCGGGAAGGGTGCGGGGTGAGATCGCGCCGTCCGTTCGGTAGAATCCAGTTATGACGCACTCGGACTTCCTGTTGGGACGCGAGTTCCTCTGTGGCGGCAGGCGCTGGCGTTGCACCGACATCGGGATACGCTCGATCGTCGCCGTGTGCCTCTCCGATCACCCGGACGACGAAACGTGGTACCACGGTCCACCGTACGCCGTAGCAGAGAAGGTATTCGACGAGCACGACATGGAAGGCTGC
>CAZICD010000158.1:3664-5303 GCA_964537725.1 uncultured Spirochaetaceae bacterium
CTGGACGAGCTCGTCGGCGATCTCTCGAAGATGCTCAGAGACGCGCTCATCCGGCCGGTGAAGGAGCTCGATGACGGGGCCGGCTCGTAGGTGTGCGAGCGCGCTGCGTGAGCTACCGCGCGCTTCGCCTTCCCAGCCACTCCCGCGCGCCGCGGACGCGTCTCCACGCGCGGTGGAACCGGTCCGCGTAGATCATCGCTTCGTTCGCGTCGCCCGGCGTGTAGTAGTCCGGGGGTTCGACGGGCCGGCCCGCGAGCAGGTACTCCGGCACGTGCGGGTTTGCGGCCATCGCCTCCTCGCGTCGCGCATCGGCCGTGTCCTTCTCACCGCAGGCGTACGCTGCGAGCGTCGCGTTCCACAGCAAGGTGGCCGAACGGTCGTCCGGAAAGCGGTCGAGCAGTCTCTGAGCCCGATCGTACTCGCCGGCGTCCACGAGCGCCGAGAAGTAGAAGTCGGCCGCTCCCATGCCGTCGAACGGGTCGATGCGCAGGAGCGCCTCGAACTCGGCGAACGCCTCGTCGGTCCTGCCCAGGTCCAGTAACGACTCCGCGCGGACGAAGCGCAGCCGAAGCACATCGCGAAACAGATGGTCGCGCCAGGGCGATACGCCCTCGGGCACCTCCGGGGATCTGCCTGCTGTGGCGGCGAGGCCGGCGTCTACGAGCGAGAGCGCGAGCTCGGGCCGATGGTCGTAGATGCGCGCGAGCACCACGTACGCGTCCGCGTCGTCAGGACAGCGTTCCATCGCGCGCAGGCAGATCGATCGAACGCTATAGTCCTCCGTACCGTCGAACCGGTAGGGCGACTCGTGAACCTGGGACATGAGGTTCATCGCCGCGACCTCCGGGCGCTGGACCGCGAGTCGAGGAGGCTCCACGCCCCAGCGAAACGCGCGGTCGAAGAGCGGCGTCCGGCGCCACCGAGCGATAGCGAAGGAGCTTCGGTCCGGGAGCGCAACTGGAGACTCGAAGGAGGGCCCCTCCTCGAAGAGCCCGAAGTGCGCGCCGAAGCGTTCGAAGAACCTGAGCTGAATCGCGTGCTCCAGGTCCTCCCGCCATCCAGATACGTCGTCGCGGACGGCCAGGATCAGCTCCGCGAAGTCCTCTTCGTAGAGATACTCGCCGGTCGTGTCGCGAGCGGCGAAGAGGAGGAGCGGCACCGTCTCGGCGACCACGTCTCCCACGGGGATACGGTCGAAGCGGTCGACCGCTGCCGGAGCGCGCAGGTGCGCCTCGAGCAGCCGTCTATAGATCTCATCGACCTCGTCGGATTCGAGCGCGGCTCGACCGGCCTTCGTCAATCGGAAGGCCCCGGTCCGGTACGAGAGCAGCCCGGCCTTCTGCGCGAGCCGGCGAACCCGTGACAGCACGATGCTGTGGTCCTCGCGATTGACGCGGACGAAGTCGGGCTCTGCATCGGCGAACGCGCCGGCGAAGAGCTCCTTCACGACCGCCGTGGGCAGGTTGCCCTTCGCGGTCGCGCGAAGCGGCTCGCGTTCGCCCACGGCCTGCAGGAGCGCGATCGTCTGCGAGAGCACCGGCGCCGCGTCGCGATCCGACGGCTCGAGCCGGGGCGCCACCTCAAAGAGCGCGTCCCGTCCCTCGTGCGTCCCGTCGGACAGCGTCCGGATCTGGTCGTC
>CAZICD010000159.1:0-2638 GCA_964537725.1 uncultured Spirochaetaceae bacterium
TGGGTCTGCCCGATATGGGCGGCGAAGAGGAGTTCGCGCTTCCCGAGCCCGGCGCGGAAGGCGAGGCCGAACCCGAGCTCGGCGAAGCCGACTTCGGCGACCTGGGCGGCTTCGAGTTCTCCGACGAGGAGGGCGAGGAGGACTTCGGCGGCGGGGAGGACTTCAGCTTCGAGGAGCCTTCGGTTCCCGGCGCGGAGCCGGAGGGCGAAGAGTTCGGAGAGCTCGACGAAGTAGGGGAGGAAGACCTCGACGAGTTCAGCCTGGGCGACTTCGGCACCGAGTTCGGCGTCCTCGAGGAGGGGGAGAGCGAAGAGGAACTCAACCCGGCTATCAACGTGCCGGAGGTCTCGGCCGGCGTCCCCGAGGCTCCGGGCGCCCCCGGCGAGTTCCAGCTCTCCGACGACGAGTTCGAGCGCATGCAGCGCACCGTCGCCGGGCTGCCGCTCAACCTGAAGCAGGAGGTCGAGCGCGTCATCGCCGAGGCGAAGGCCTCCACCGACGACGTCGAGAAGCTCGTGCGGATGCTCGTCGCCGGCGAGGCCGCGCAGGACATCGCCAACTTCGTCAGCCGGATCGTGGGCAGGCGGATCCGCATCCCGCGCGGCTACGAGAAGCGAAGCGGCGCGGCGTTCGAGCGCGAGCGCGAGAGCTTCCTCTACCAGTTCCGCGAGAACATCTGGCCGATCGTGCGGCTCGCGGCGGTCTTCATCGTCCTCGCCGTCGGGCTCGCGCTCGCCGGCTACCACCTCGTGTTCCGGCCGCTGTTCGCGCGCTCGCTCTACCGCGAGGGACTCGAGCTCATCGAGGCCGATCAGTACTCGCTCGGCAACCAGACCTTCGCCCGGGCGTGGGAGGTCTGGCCCGACAGCGACTGGTACTACGACTACGCCGACGCCTTCGAGGCCGAGCGCGAGTACACGCTCGCGCAGGAGAAGTACGAACAGCTCCTCTTCGGTCGCGACCCCGCCGTACGGGAGATCGCGCTCGACGCGCTCGCCAACGAAACGTACGCGCCCATCGTCGCCAACCACCCGCTCCCGAAGCGGGGGATCCTCGAGTTCGCCGAGCTCGAGTCGCGCACGCTCGGTAACTACGAGCGCGCCGATCGGCTCATCAACCTCCTGCTCTATCGCGACACGGACGACTACGACGGGCGGCTCGCGCTCGGCGACAACTACATGCGCTGGGCGGAGGAGGCCCCGGAACGCTACGAGGACGCGCGGCTCGCCTACGCCCGGCTGATCGAGCAGTACGGTCAGACCGACGAGCTGCTGTTCCGGATGCTGCGCTACTTCATCGCGACCGACAACCTGGACGAGGTACTCGCGATCAAGACCGCCTTCCAGAACGATCCGCGCGCCGAGATCAACCCGGAGATCTACGCCGAGCTCGCCGGCTACCTCATCGACAACGACCTGCTCGGCGACGTGGAGGACGTGATCTTCCGCGCGTTCGAGGTCGATCGGACCATCCCGGAGCTCCACTACCACCTCGCGCGCTACTACCGGGCGATATCGGCGTTCGGCGAGGAGGACCTCGCGCTGGACACCGCGCAGAGGCTGCTCGCAGACGCGCAGCCGCTCACCGCCCGCAGGCGGGAGATGCTCGTCGACACGCACACGCGCATCGGCGAGAACCACTACGACGCGGGCAACTACCTGGACGCGCAGGAGGAGTTCACCCGCGCGATCGAGCTCTACGAGCAGGGGCGCGACCGCCGCATCCTGGGCCCGGACCCGGAGCTCGCCCGCGTCTACGCGCGCCTGGGCGACGTGTTCTACTACGTGGGCCGGGAGTACGAGCGGGCGCTCGGCCAGTTCGACGACGCCGAGGCGAACGGGTACGAGAGCTCGGACCTCGACTACAAGCAGGGCTTCGTCCACTACCGCGGCGGGCGGCTCGAGGAGGCGCTTTCGGAGTTCCGCGAGGCGGCCGACGACCCGGCGGCGGAGACGAACGCGCTCCTGTGGGCGACGGCGAACACGCACTTCCGCCGCGACACCTACTTCGCCTCGGAGGCCTACTACCGCGAGCTCATCGACCGGGTCGAGCGCCGGCGCGACAGCATCCGGAACCTCCTCGTCGACGAGGACCCCGAGCACCAGTCGGTCGTCGAGTACCTCTACCGCGGGTACAACAACCTGGGCGTCGCGCTCTACGAGCTCTCCGAGCAGGACAGCGACCCCGACAAGTACTCGCAGAGCCTCGTGTACTTCACGCGCTCGACCGAGCTCGCCGAAAACTACCAGCGCGACCCGGCGACGCTCTCACGCTCGGACGCGGTCGACCTCGCCTACCTCAACCAGCGCGAGGCGCTCTACCCGCGGCCCGAGTTCGAGATGCAGATCTACAACGACATCCCCGAGGACCTCGACGACCTGGTGTTCTGATGTGGTAGAATACGGGGGTGATCGAACGTACGGTGAAACGGACCGATCTCCACACCTCGACGCCGAACGCCGACCGGTTGGTCTGGCTTTCGCGGCCGCCCGAGGAGCGGTTGGCAGCGGTCGAGCTCTTTCGAAGGCAGTACTACGGTGACTATCCCGCGAGACTTCCGCGAGTGGTTCGCACTGCTGAACTCGCATCGGGTTGAGTACGCGGTGGTCGGCGGCTACGCGGTCGCCTTCCACGGCGC
>CAZICD010000159.1:2738-5039 GCA_964537725.1 uncultured Spirochaetaceae bacterium
AGCCGTGTCCTCAGACCGGTACCATCCAGCCGAAGCCGTCTTCGACCGTGCCGTACTGGATGCCCTTGAGCGTCGATCGCAGCTCGTGCGTGAGCTCGCCCACTTTGCCGTCGCGGAAGACGCGCGTCTTCCCGTGGTGCTTGATCGACTCGAGGTACGCGACGCCGGCGGCGGTTCCGGTGACGAAGCACTCGACCGCGTCGTCCATCACCTCGTCGATGGTCACGCGGCGCTCTTCGACCTTCACCTTCTTCGAACGCGCGATGTCGATGACGCTCTTGCGGTTGATGCCGGGCAGCACCGTGTCCTCGAGCGAGGGCGTCACGAGCGTTCCGTTCGAGAGCAGGAAGAAGATGTTGCAGCTCGACCCCTCTTCGACGTAGCGCTGCTCGGCAGCGTCGAGGAAGATCGCCTCCATGTAGCCCTGCTTCTGGACCGATTTCTTCGTCAGCGTGGGGATGACGTAGTTCGCGTCGCACTTGATCCACCCGGTGCCGCCGGGCGTCGCGCGGACCTTGTCGGTCGTGATCGCCTTCGCGTCGGCCTCCGGGTCGAAGTAGCTTCCGACTTCGGTCTCGACCATGACGACCCACGGTTTCGACGAGAGGTTCAGCCCGATCCCGGGCTCCGAGTAGCTGAACGGTCGGATGTAGATCGCGTGCCCGTCGGTGAAATCGGTCTTCTCCCACGCCGGGTCGTACTTCGGGGCGAAGCCCAGGTGCTTGTTGCGACGCGTCATCTCGACCGCCGCCGCGACGAAGAGGTCGGCCGGGTAGACCGGCATCATCAGGCCTTCCATGGAGCGCGCCATGCGCACGCCGTTCTCGTCGGGCCGGAAGATCGACAGCGATCCGTCGGCCTGAGGGAACGCCTTGAGGCCCTCGAAGCAGCCCATCCCGTACTGAGTCGTGTAGTTCACGAGCGGCAGCTCCGGAAAGGAGTTGCGCGACCCCTGGAGCTTCAGGCGTTCGTCGGTCGGAAGCGCGGCCTCCTCCGTGGGGGACTTGTGTGGTTTCTCATCGTGCTCTTCGGTCCAGGAACCGCCGTCCTGGTACTGAGCCTTGTAGACCCACGGGTACATCGCCAGGGTGAAGCTGCTAGCCATGGCGAACATGATATAGTAGGAGCATGGCTGACGCAACGATAATCATGGCCGGAGGGTCGGGCACGCGGCTCTGGCCGGCCTCCATCCCCAGCACACCCAAGCAGCTCATGCGCATCGGGCCGATCGGCCCCGACGGGCGTCCGCTGAGCCTCGTCCAGCAGGCGGTCCTCCGCGCGCTCGCCGCCACGCCCGAAGGCCCCATCGTCGTCGTTACCCACCGCGACCACGTGGAGCCCATCGCCGGGCACGTGCGCGAGCTCGTCGGCCCCGACCTGCTCTCCCGCGTCGTCTACCTGCCCGAGCCGGTGGGCCGGAACACGGCGCCGGCGATCGCGCTGGGGGTGCGCTGGATCGCGCAGGAGATGCCTCCCGACGCGTCGGTACTCGTGCTCACCGCCGACCACGTGATCGAGCCGGTCGACCGCTTCGCCGCCGACGCCGGGCTCGCCGTGCAGCTCGCCGGCGAGGGGTACCTCGTCACCTTCGGGATCGCGCCCACCCGGCCGGAGACCGGCTACGGCTACATCCAGGCGGGAGCCGGGCTCGCCGCCGGGCTCGTCGTGGACGCCTTCCGCGAGAAGCCGGACCGCGATACCGCCGAGGAGTACCTGCGCCGCGGCAACTTCTACTGGAACGCCGGGATGTTCGCGTTCACCGCCGGCCGCTTCACCGACGAGCTCGCGACGCACGCGCCCGAGATCGCGGGCGGGTTCGAGGGTCTGGGTACCATCGGCCTGGAATCGCGCTCCGACGGATCGCGCGCCGCAGACCCGGATTCGCTCGCGCCGGTCTACGAGTCGCTGCCGAAGGCGAGCGTCGACTACGCGCTCATGGAGAAGAGCGAGCGCGTGGCCGTGGTCCCGGCGAGCTTCGCGTGGAGCGATGTGGGAAGCTGGGACGAGGCGGCGAGCCTCTCGCCGTCGCCCGACCGCGCGACCGCGCCCGGCGCCGCGTCGGTGGTGGAGATCGAGAGCTCGGACAACCACATCGACTCCGACTTGCCCGTGGCGCTCTGCGGAGTGAGCGGCCTGCACGTGATCGTGAAGAACGGCCGCGTGCTCGTCTGCCGTCGGGGCGAGAGCCAGCTCGTCAAGGACGCGGTGGAGACCGCGAAGGCGGCGGGCATGGACGATTTGGTGGGGGAGTAACCCCTCCTTGCACGGCGGTCATACTCTGGTTATACTGTAGCCGACATG
>CAZICD010000160.1:0-5037 GCA_964537725.1 uncultured Spirochaetaceae bacterium
AAGACGGCGATCGTGAGCACGCACGACCTGGGGCTGCTCGACGTTCACTTCTCCCGCGCGCTCTTCCTCGACCGCACGATCATCGCCGACGGCCCGGTGTCGGAGGTGGTGAGCGCGGAGACGATCGCGAAGGCGTACGGGTTCACGTTTCACGGAAAGGAGGAGGAACGGCAATGGTCGACTGGCTGATCGAACCGCTCGGGTACGCCTTCGTCGTGCGCGGAGTCATCGCCGGCGTGCTCGCCTCCGCCTCGTGCGCTACTCTGAGCGCCTTCGTCGTCTGGCGCGGCATGGCGTTCGCGGGCTCGGCGATCGCGCACTCGATCCTCCCCGGCATCGTCGTCGCGTACGTCGTGGGCTTCAGCCTCTTCCTCGGCGCAATGGGCGCGGCGCTCGTCGCGGTCGTGGGAATCGGGCTGATATCGCGGCACGGACGCCTGCGCGAGGACACGGCGATCGGCGTGATGTTCGCCGGCCTCTTCGCGCTGGGCATTCTCCTGCTCAGCCGGATCGCCACGTATCAGGATCTCAGCGGCGTGCTGTTCGGTAACATCCTCGGCGTCACCGGCTCCGACCTCATAGGCATGCTCGTCGTGGTCTTCGTCGTCATGGGGCTCGTGGCGCTGTTCTACAAGGAGCTGCTCGTTACGAGCTTCGACTCCTCGCACGCGGTCGCGATCGGGCTTTCGCCCGAGCTGATCCGGTACGGGCTGCTCGGCGCGCTCGCGCTGACGACCGTGGTCGCCGCGCAGACCGTGGGCGTCGTCCTCGTGCTCGCGCTGCTCGTCACGCCCGCCGCTGCGGCCTCCATGCTCTCGCGTCGCCTGGGGCGCATCGTCGGCCTGTCGATCGCCTTTGCAGTCGTCGCGACGCTCGCAGGGTTCTACGCCTCGTACTACCTCGACCTCGCATCGGGTCCGTCGATCGTAATCGCGCTGACGCTCGTCTTTTTGGTCTCGTGGGGCGTATCCCGGCTGGTGCCCGCGAAGAGCTGACTCGCCCCGCCTGCGTAGTCCGAACGGGTTATACGAGCGGAGCGCCGCGACGAGTACGTTCTGCTGGACGGGAGCAGATCATGACCGAAAACCTGAAGAAGCAGCTGCACGACGAGCTCACCAGACTCGAGGCCGACCTTCGCAGCAACCTCGAGGAGCAGACCGACGAGTACGATCAGCTCACCGGCTCGGAGCGCAAGGAGCCCGGAGACGAGGCCCAGGCGCGGATGCAGAGCCACAACCGCGGTGCGCTCACCTTCCACGACGAGGAGCGGCTGACGCGCATACGCTCGGCACTGCAGCGGTTCGAGAACGGCACCTACGGCGTCTGCGCAGCCTGCGGCGGCGAGATCGCCGACGATCGTCTGAAGGCGAAGCCCGAGGCGCTGCTCTGCATCGAGTGCGAACGGCGCCACGAGGCCGAAGGCGGCGGGAGCCGGGTCGCCAGGCCGTAGGCGGGCCTCACACCTCCCGCCAGCTGATCACCTCGCGCTCGGCTACCTTCGCCTCGTCGAGCTCTATCCCGAATCCCGGGCGGTCTGCGATCGTGATCGTCCCGTCTTTCGCGCGGGGTGGATCGGCCTCGAGGCTGTACCACTCGCCCTCCATCTTGTTGATGAGGTACTCGACGAGCGGGCAGACCGTCGGCGACTGAGCGGCCACGACGTGCATGGCCGCGTGGAGGCTGTGACCGTGCGGGATGACGTAGGCGCCGTGGACCGACGCGATTGCACAGATCTTCACGAGCTCCGAGACGCCGCCGCACCACTCCGGGTCGGCCTGCACGATCCGGATCGCGTCGCGTTCGAGGAAGCTCTGCACGTCCCAGCGACCGTAGAAGTGCTCACCGGTGGCGATGGGAACTGACGTGCTGCGGGCGAGCTCGACGAACGCGTCGAGCGTCGCCGAGCGCACCGGCTCCTCGAGCCAGCGGATGTGGTACGGCTCGGCGCGCTGCGCCCACGCCGCGGCGTACGGCAGGTCCCATTTGTACAGGACGTCGATCATGATGTCCGCATCGCTTCCGAGCGCCTCGCGCAGCACCCGCACTTTCTCCACGTTCTCATGAAGCGTCGCCGGTCCCTGCCCGGGTCTCGTGTCGTTGAGGAACCACTTCTGCCTCGCATAGCCTTTCGCCTTGAGCTCCGTCGCCTTCGAGGCCATGGGACCCGGCTCGGTGGAGAAGCCGAGGCAGCTGCCGTAGACGTCGAGCGTCCGTCGATCTCCGCCGAGCAACCGGTACACAGGCAGACCGAGGATCCGACCCTTCAGGTCCCAGAGCACGTTGTCGATCGCGCTGATCCCCATGAAGTAGTGGCTGCCGCGCGAATGCCGGTCGGCCTCGAAGAGGTCGTTCCAGATCGCCTCGTGCCCGAACGGATCGCGTCCGACGACGCGGGGCGAAAGCATTCGATCCGCGACGATCGCCGCCTCCGCATCGATCGGCCCGTAGATCGCCTCGTGCCCCTCGTCGGTCGCGGCCGTGATGTAGAGCGTCGACCACCCCGAGCGCCCGGTCACCCGTTCGATCGCGACCTTCCTGATCGTCATGTGCCCTCCTGGATCCGAACGATCTCGCGCGCCTCCTCGTCGCAGAGCGGCGGCGCGAGCGCGTTCTCGATATTGGAGCGAACCTGCTCGATCGAGCGGGCCCCGGGGATTGTCGCCGAGATACGCTTCTCGGCGAGCACGTACTGCATCGCGAGCTCGGCCATCCCGCCGTCGCGGCGTTCGCCCAGTTGGCGGAACCGCTCGGCCGCGGCCACGTCGTCGGCGAGCTTGTCTCCCTGGAGCTTCGCACGGTGCCCATCGGCGACCTCTTCGCCCGGGCGGAACTTGCCGGTCAGGCTTCCACGCTGGTACGGCATGCGCGCGAGGAGTCCGACGCCGCGCTCGGCGGCGAGCGGGAGGACGGGCAGCGAATGGGTGCAGTCGACGAGGTTGTAGGTGACCTGCAACACGTCGACGAGCCCGTGCTCGATCGCGTAGCGCGCGCCGTCGGCGTCGAAGGTCGCGCTCCCGCGCAGGCGGATCTTGCCCTGCTCCTGCAACCTCGTCATCGCTTCGGCGAAGTCCGGGTTGCGCACCTCTTCGAGCGAGCCGCTGCCGTGCGTCTGGAGCACGTCGATCGTCTCGCGGCGAAGCAGCCGCAGGCAGTTCTCGGCTCCCTCAACGATCGACTCGAGGGTGAAGCGCCGTCCGTGCTCGTCGCGGATGGGGGTCACCTTCGTCGCGATGACCACGTCGTCGCGATTGCCGAACGCACGGCCGACGAGCTCCTGGCTCCTCCCGCCGGCGTACTGCGTCGCGGTGTCGTAGACGGTGATACCCCAGTCGGCCGCCTGCTGCAGCATCCGGATCCATTCGTCGTCGCTGTGAATGTCTTCGCCAATTCGGTTGCAGCCGAGTCCGACCGCCGAAACCGTCACCCCGCTCGAGCCGAGCGTCCGTGTGGGAATGTCGTAGTGCATGGTGCCGATGGTAGCACGGAGCGGGCCCGCGCCGCGATCACCCGCGCGGGCGCCGCCCCAGCACGAGCGCCGACACCCCGGTGATCGCGACCGCAGCGGCGGCCATCAGGAGCCAGCTCCGCGCGTACGACCCGTTAAGGTCCGCGACGAGCCCGAAGAGCGGGGCCCCCACGACGATGCCAATACGCGAGAAGACGAGCGCGATGCCCGTGGCCGCGCCGGCGTCTTCGGCCGGGGCGACCTCGGTTACCGCGGTGAAGTAGAGCGCCGGCAGGCCGAGGAGGAAGAACCCCAGGACAAACGAGACCCCGGCGACGATCGGGAAGGCGAGGGCGACCGTGGAGATCACCAGGCCGTTCAGCACCGCTACCGCCGCGGCGAGCACCGCGAGCGTGTACATCCCGGCGTGGCGCCGTCCCCGGTAGAGCCGGTCGTTGATGATGCCCCACGAGGGCTGGCCCAGGACGCCGCCCACGTGGAACAGTCCCAGTCCGACGCCGGCGAGCGTGGGCGAGAACCCCAAGTCCTGGTTGAGGAAGAGCGCAAGGTGACCGGTCGCGCTTCCCACCGTCAGCCCGAAGACGAGTCCCATCAGACACGTCGCGAGAAACGCCCTGCGCGAGAGCAGCCCGACCAGCGCCGCCGCAAAGGCACCCTTCTCTGCCGGGCGCAGCGCCGGCGCCTGGGGCCGCTCGTCAGGCGTGAGCCGATCGTAGGCGAAGGCGACGAATACGGCGATCCCGACCGCTGCGATCCCGGCGGCGAGCATCACCGGCCGCCAGCCCACCCGCTCGCCGAGCGCCGGCAGCACCATCGTGCCGGCGAGCGCGCCGGTTCCGCCCACGCCGTGCACGATGCCCATGGAGCCGGCGCGGCGGGCGGCGAACACGTTGCGGATGACCGCCCCGCTCACCGAAGGCGTGATCACGCTGAATCCGATTCCGGTCACGAAGGCGAGCGCGAGAATCATCCCGAACGCCGGGACGACCGCGTGCAGAACCACCATCAGGCCCACGACTCCGGCTCCGGAGACGAGACCGATGCGCGGCCCCAGCCGATCGACGAGGCGCCCGCTTCCGATCGCGATGATCGTCGCGCTCAGATAGTAGAAGCTCGAGTAGAGCCCCGCCTCGGTGCGGCTGATCGCGAACTCGTCCTGCACGATGGGCAGCATCGCGATGAAGCCCTGGATACCCAGGTTCGCCGCGATGTACCCGGTCGAGACGACGAGCAGCAGCGGAACCACGCCGCGCCGTCGGTCGGTCGCGAGCTCTCCCCCGGTTGGTGAACGCATTCCGGCTCTCCGGCGCCGTCTACCGCTTCGAGCGCGCGGCGAGGTGAACGGCCGCGTACTCGCGGAGACACGAGACGGTGAGCACGACCCCGCCGCCCGACGCTTCCGCGGCGTCGACCGGCCCGTCGGAACGAAGCGCGGTCGCGCCCGCCGGGCCCACGTCGCGCAGCCGAAGCGTCAGCTCTATGTCGTGCACCGGGACGGCCCGGTCGGCGGCGCGGTGGCCGGAGAGCGTGGTGTTCACCAGGTGGACGACGTAGCCGTCCGGGACGCGGTT
>CAZICD010000161.1:0-3372 GCA_964537725.1 uncultured Spirochaetaceae bacterium
CGGCCCTCGCCCATCGCGAGAATCACCGTCGCCGCGCCGAGCACGATGTCGCCCCCGGCGAAGACGGTGGGCATGCTCGTGCGTCCGGTCTCGTCGGTGACGATGTTTCCCCACTTCGTCGTCTCGAGCTCCGGCGTGGTGCGCGAGATGAGAGGGTTCGAGTCGTTGCCGATGGAGACGATCACGGTGTCCACGTCGAGCATGCTCTCGCTGCCTTCTAATGGAACCGGCCGACGCCGGCCCGAATCGTCGGGCTCGCCGAGCTCGAAGTCGATGATCTCCACGCCGGTGACCCGGTCGTTCTCGTCGCCGATGATGCGGGTCGCGTTCTTCAGGAGCATGAACTCCACGCCCTCTTCCTCGGCGTGGTCGACCTCTTCGGCGCGGGCCGGCATCTCCACGCGGCTGCGCCTATAGATGACGTAGACCTTCTCCGAGCCGATCCTGATCGCCGTGCGGGCGGCGTCCATCGCGACGTTGCCGCCGCCGAAGACCGCGACGCGCTTCGGCTGGAAGATGGGCGTCTCCGCGTGGTCGCGGTCGTACGCCTTCATGAGGTTGCTGCGCGTGAGGAACTCGTTCGCCGAGAAGACGCCCACGAGGTTCTCGCCCTCGATCCGCATGAATCGGGGGAGCCCCGCGCCCGTCCCGATGAACGCCGCGTCGTAGCCGTCCTTCTCGAGGAGGTCCGTGAGCTTGCGCGTCTGGCCGACGAGGAAGTTCGTGCGGATCTCCACGCCCATTTCTTCGAGCGTGTGGAGCTCGTCCTCCACGATCTTCTTGGGCAGGCGGAACTCAGGGATGCCGTAGATCATGACGCCGCCCGGCTTGTGGAACGCCTCGAAGATGGTCACGTCGTGGCCCTCACGGCGGACGTCTGCGGCGACCGTGATGCTCGCCGGGCCGCTGCCGATGACCGCAACCTTCTTGCCGGTAGCCGGCTTGACCTCAGGGATCGCGCGGGAGACGCTGCCCGCGAACGCGGCGGCGTCGTCGCCGGTCTGCTCGCCATCGGCCTCCTCGCCGGAGACGCGCGCGCTGGGCGGCAGAGGCGCCTCGTCCTGCAGCCGGTCCTCCGGGAGGCCCTGTAAACCGGCGCCCCAGTCGGCGACGAACCGCTCGATCCGCCCGATCGACACGCTCCTGAACTTGTCCTTCAGCGACTTGCCTACCGTGCAGTACTCCTGGCACTGGTTCTCCTGCGGGCAGACGCGGCCGCAGATGGACGGCAGGAGGCTCGTCTCCCTGATCACCGCGAGCGATCCCTCGTAGTCGCCGTCGGCGACGTGCTGGATGAATCGCGGAATGTCGATGCGAACCGGGCAGCCTTCGACGCACGGCGCGTTGCGGCACTGCAGGCAGCGCGCGGCCTCCACCTGCGCCTGTTCTTCGAAGTACCCGTAGGTCACCTCGAACATGTTCCGGCCGCGCGCGTGGGGATCCTGGCTGGGCATTTCCTGCTGCGGGATCGCGAGACGGTCTTTGGTGCGGATCTTCTCCTTGCCCTTGAGATCCTCGAGTATGTCGATCGCTTCCGAGCGAAGCTCTGCGGGGCTCTTGTGGCTCATGCTTACTCCTTCACCGGTACGTGACCGCCGGAGGGCTCACCCTGCTCGGCGGCGAGCTCGTCGGCCTGCTTGTCGACGAGACAGGCGTGCTTCGCCTGCTCCTCCTGTGGTTTGTAGCTCTGCAGGCGCTTCATCATGTTGTCGAAGTCGACCTGATGACCGTCGAACTCCGGCCCGTCCACGCAGACGAACTTCGTCTCGCCGCCAACGGTCACGCGGCAGCCGCCGCACATACCCGTGCCGTCTACCATGATCGTGTTCAGACTCACGACGGTGTGCACGCCGAACGGCCGCGTCGTTTCCGCGGCGAACTTCATCATGATCGGCGGGCCGATCGCAACTGCGATGTCCGGCGGCGCGTCGCTCTCGCAGACCTCCTTCAGAGGCTCGGTAACGAGCGCCTTGCGCCCGTAGCTGCCGTCGTCGGTGACGACGATGAGCTCGTCGGCGATCGCCCGCATCTCGTCCTCGAGGATCACCAGGTCCTTCGTCCGTGCACCCATAATCACGGTCAGGTGGTTGCCGGCCTGCTTGAGCGCCTGCGCGATCGGGTAGAGCGGCGCCACACCGATCCCGCCCCCTACGCACACAGCCCGTCCGAAGTTCTCGACGTGCGTGGGGTGCCCGAGCGGCCCGAGCACCGCCGCGACCGCGTCGCCCTCCTCGTAGCGGGAGAGCTTCATCGTCGTCCCGCCCACCGCCTGGAAGATGATCTTGATCCAGCCCTCCTCGGCGTCCGCGTCCGCGATGGTGAGCGGGATACGCTCGCCGAAGTCGATGTCGATCTGCAGAATGATGAATTGCCCGGGGCTGCGCGCTTCGGCGATCAGCGGTGCGTTGATCCGCATCATGTAGACCTGCTCGGAGAGCTGCTTCTTTTCGAGAATGGTGTGTGCCATGAGTCCCTCTCTCGTCTATCCTCACGCCGGTGGCAGGGCGCGAACTGCCCGCTCCCCGATCGGTCGGTCGGGTCACCCCGATTGGATAGATTCATTGCCTGCTATATAGATAAGATTGTATCCGATCCTTGCGGCTATGTAAACGACCGTCTGCAGTCTATGTCGGCCGGGCGCGCCGCGCAAGAGGCGCAGTGCGCGGCCGGCTCGTATTCGCCGTCGTGCTGCGTCACCCGCTCTTTACAGGGCCGTAGCGCCGGCGCACAATCAGTCGAGGCTACGTGAGCAGCGACACGACCGACATCAGACCCGCCCGCCCCGATCCTGACGAGGGGCGCATCTTCGCGCGCTTCGTGAACGAGATCGCCGAGGGCGGCTTTCGCATCATGCTCGGACCCCGGTTCGTCGAGGTCATCGCGCACGCCTTCGTGCAGCCCGGACACGGCATGTCGTACGAGTATACCTCCTTCGCCGAGCGCGGCGGTCGGATCGCAGGCATGGTATCCGGGTACGTGGAAGGCGAGGAGCACGAGAGCGAGGATGACGCGTTGATGATCGCGCCGGGCAACCGCTTGCGCCGTCGGATGGGAGCGGCGTTCATGCGCTGGCGCTGGCGGATGATCGGTCATCCGTTTCCGGGGCAATTCTACGTCGAGTTCCTGATCGTCGATGCCGCGCTGCGGGGCCAGGGTATTGGCGCGATTCTGATGGACGCGATGGAGGCGAGGGCGCGCGAAGCCGGGGTGGCCCGGTTGACGCTCGACGTCGCGGTGAAGAACACGCGCGGCCGGCGCTTCTACGAGCGCCGCGGCATGAATCGCGTCCCGAACTGGCCGAAGGGGCGCCTGCGGCGCCGGGTCGTGATGCGGATGACGAAGACGCTGGGGTAGCGTGGCGGTCGGCCGGCC
>CAZICD010000161.1:3472-5021 GCA_964537725.1 uncultured Spirochaetaceae bacterium
ACCGTCAGCGCCCGCGAGCAGGTTGCTACCGTCTGCTGCCGACGCTCCTCTGCCGTCGCCGTGCGACATCGGCCCGTCCCGAAGGGACCTCCTGATCTCTCCGATCCAGTCCCGGTCGAGCGGGCTCTCGACCCCGAGCTTGTTGTTGGCGGCCACGTGCGTGTAGACCATGGTCGTCTCCAGATCCGCATGCCCGAGCAACTCCTGCACGGTGCGGATGTCCACGCCGGCTTCGATCAGGTGTGTCGCGAAGCTGTGGCGGAGCGAGTGCACCGTTGCCCGCTTGTGGACGCGCCCCGCGCGAACCGCTGCGGCGAAGTGACGCTGGAGCGCGCTCGGATGGGCATGGTAGCGGTAGCTGAGCCCGGTCTGAGGATCGGCCGATATGCGCTGCGACGGGAAGACCCAGAACCACTTCCAGGACGTCCCTGCATCCGAATCCTTCCGCTCGAGCGCGTACGGAAGCGGCACGCCGGGATTGTGCTCGGCTCGATCGCGTTCGTAGAGGATTCGCACGCTCTGGATCTGCCGTTTCAGCTCTTCGGCCACCCTTCGCGGCAGTACCGCCATCCGGTCCTTGCGACCCTTCGCGGCACGCACCGATATCCGGGCCTGGTCGAACTCGATATCCTGGATCCGCAGCGACAGGCATTCGCGCAGACGGAGCCCGGCGCCGTAGATCAGCCTTCCCATGAGACCGTACGGAGACGGCAGGTGCCCGAGCACCTTCTCGATCTCGCCGCGTGTGAGGACGACCGGCAGCGTGCGTGGACGCTTCGCGCGGATCGATGACCGTAACCCGTCGATCCGGAGTTCGAGCACGAACCGATAGAGGAAGAGCAGCGCGCTGAACGCCTGTTCCTGCGTGGACGCGGCAACACGCGACTCGACCGCGAGAAACGACAGGAACCGTCTCGCCTCGCGCTCGGACAGCTCTCCCACCGGTGTCGCGGCCGAGTGCGCGAGGAACCGCCGGGCCCAGCCGAGGTAGGTCTGCTCTGTCCTGTACGACTTGTGTTGCATCCGAACGACCCGTCGCATCTCGGCGAGGACGCGTTCCCGCGAGGCAGACAACCGTACTCCCGGCGCTCCACGACGCGTCCGGTCGATCGCGTACCAGTAATGGCGAACGGCATCGAGCGCCTGCTTCACCCGAGCCCGGGACTCGCTCTGCCCGACCGATCGTTCGAAGTACTCGAGCGCGACCTCCCGGTTCTTCACCGTCCGTGGCACCACGCGCCGGAAGCGTTCGAGGTAGGCGATGTACGACGCGGCGGTTCGCGCGTCGAGGTGGGCGACGGTGAGGAGGTAGTCGCGGTAGGCGTCGTCGGTGAGGGTAGGGGTATCAGCGGGCATCGGAGCGGCCCTCGCACGCGAAGACGGTGGGGTCGGGTTTCGGTTGCATCAACCGACACAACGCCTGAAATGCTTCGCGCGCTTCAGAACTCGCCAACTGCGCTAAGGGCGGTTTCGGTGGAACGCGCGAGAGAAGATGTTATCTCGCTCCAGTACACCAGACGACGGATAGGCGCGAGCTGCATCTCGCTGT
>CAZICD010000162.1:0-4941 GCA_964537725.1 uncultured Spirochaetaceae bacterium
GGCACGATCGCGGTCGTAACCCGCCTCTACGACGAGCTCATCGCGAGCGTGAGCGGGTTCATCCGAACCGGGTGGAAGAGGAACGTCGCCTTTCTCGTTCCGGTGGTCGTCGGCGTCGCGGTGGGTATCGTGCTGTTCGCGCGGATCGTCGAGTTCTTCATGGCGGACTACCCGGCGCAGACCGCCTTCTTCTTCATGGGCCTGATCCTCGGGAGCGTGCCGTTTCTCGCGAAGGTCACGCTGCGCGAACGCTTCCGCGGCTGGTACCTGGTTCCCTTCGTGATCTCGTTCGGCGTGCTCGTCGCGATGGCCGTCGCCGGCCGGCCACCGTCGAGCGAGCCGATCACCGTCGTCACGCTCGAGAACGCGGCTCTGATCTTCTTTGCGGGGGTGGTGAGCTCGGCGACGATGATCATCCCCGGCGTTTCGGGCAGCTTCGTGCTGCTGCTCATCGGCATGTACTCGACGTTCATCGAGGCCGCGAGCGCGCTGAACGTGGGGGTGCTCGCCGTCCTCGTACCCGGTTTCCTCGTCGGTATCGTTGCGGTCAGCAAGCTCATCAACTTCCTGCTCTCGCGGTTCCACGGCGTGACCTACTGGGCGATCATCGGGCTGGTACTCGGCTCGGTGCCGGTGATCTGGGCGCAGGCCGAGGTGGGGGCGTGGCTGGGCGCTGGCACGGTCGCCGGCGTAATCACATCGTTGCTCGCGATCGGCGCCGGTTTCCTGCTCGCCTATTTCCTCGGCTCGGACCGGAAGGAACGAACGCGGGCGGACGCGCCGGCGGCCACCGGCTCCGGGGATGCATCGTCACCCGACACCCCGGCGGAGAAAACACCGTGAGGAGGCGCTGGATCATGGTTGTACTCATCGTTCTCGTCGCGCTCGCGGCGCTCTACGGCGTCGCGGGCCTCGTCATTCCGAAGGCCGATCAGAAGCAGGCGGTGGCGGCGCACCGGTGGCAGGCGATCGCGCACCAGGGCGGCAATCACCTTCGTCCCGACAACACGATGGTCGCCTTCGAGCACGCGGTCGAGCTTGGCGTGGACGCGCTCGAGATGGACGTTCACGCGACCTCCGACGGCGTCCTCGCGGTCATACACGACGAGACGGTGGACCGTACGACCGATGGCAGCGGCCTCGTGAAGCAGATGACCTTCGCCGAGTTGCGCGAGCTCGACGCCGCGTACAACTGGCCTCACCACCAGGAGTCGGAGGAACACCCCTATCGCGGGCAGGGCATCCGGGTACCCTCGCTGGAAGAGGTGTTGCGGCGCTTCCCTGACGTGCCCATGACGATCGAGATCAAGCAGGCAGACCCGCCGATCGTCGACGCGTTCGGCGAGCTGCTGCAGCGTTACGACCGGGAGCAGAACACGATCGTGGCGAGCTTCCATCCGGAGGTGATGCGCGAGTTCCGCCGGAAGTTCCCGGCGTTCGCCACCTCCGGGGTGGAACCGGAGATCCGCACCTTCTACGTGATGAAGACGATATTCGCCGGATGGCTGTACGCACCGCCCATGGAGGCGTTCCAGGTGCCCGAGGTCTCCGGAAATCTGCGCGTGATCACGCCGCGCTTCGTTCGGGCGGCGCACCGCCGTGGGCTCAACGTGCAGGTGTGGACGGTCAACGAGGCCGACGCGATGCGCCGGGTACTGGAAGCCGGTGTGGACGGCGTGATCACCGATCGGCCCGATCTGTTGCTCGAGGTGCTGGGACGTTAGCGCCGCTGCGCGCGAGAGGCGGTGCCGCGGTCAGACCTCGAACTCCACCAGGACCCCGTAGCGGTCACCCACCGGCGGCGCGTCGTCACCGGTGAACACGACGCGCGCCGACTGCGGGCGCAGCGCGGGCTTCACGTAGATGTAATCGAACCACGGTCGATCCCGAGAGGCCGCGCCCTGCGGGGAGCCCTCGCGCGCGGCGGCGCTCGCCTCGAGGTATCCTCGCTCGACCATCGCCCCGCCGCCCTCGTCGGGCTCCGCATTGAAGTCACCGGCCACGCATATCAGCCGTGTCGTAACCTGTGGCTCCTGCAGCGGCACGCGTTTGCGGGGCGGCCCCCGGCGCTTGGGCGGTGGCGGCTTCATAGCTTCGAGTACGGCCGGTGTCTCGTCGATGAAGGTGACGAGCGAGGCGAGTTGTTGCTCGAATCCCGCTTCCGGTGGGCTGAGATGCGTGCTGTAGACGTCGATGACCGAGTTCGGGGCGGCGGCGAGCCGTGCCATGACCACGTTGCGGGACTCAACATTCTCCGGGTCGTCGACGTTCGACACGTAGCGCGAACAGCGCCCCAGGAGAGGAAGCTGCGACAGAACCGCCGAACCCTCCTCGAACGAACCGTTGCTGCGGTGTGAGAGGTCCCACACCAGTCCGTACTTGAGACCGAACTGCTCGAGCCGGGAGCGAAGAAGCAGAGCCGTGTTGTCCTCCCGCAGCCCGGGCTCATCGTCGACCTCGGGCGCCGAGGCCCGCTGACCGCATCCCTGAAGACAGACGCAGGAGACGTTCTCCTCGGCGATGAAACGGGCCGCACGGTCAAGCCTTTCGAACTGATCCGGCTCCTGCCGGGCGTGAAGACTCAGCGTGAGAAGCGAGAAGCGCATGGATCTAGCATAGCCGCTCTTCGTCTACGCGTCCATTGAGTCGGAGCGCAATCTCTCGAGTGTTCGGACGAGCTCGTCGTAGCGGCGCTGATGCGCCCAACCCGACGCGCTCCAGTGCACCGCCCCGGCGTCGTCGATCAGGTAGACGTGCGCGGTATCCAGGTCGTCAATCGCGAGCGCGTCGCGAAACCGACTGGTATCGCCGTAGTACGTGGCGACGCGATCGTGCTGGGCCGGCGAGATCCCGGCGCGCATGCCGCCGTCTATGAAGCCCGAGATCATCCGCCACCCTCCGGCGAGCATGGGAATCTCGTACCAGGAAACGTCGGGCGCCTCGGAGTAGCGTCTGCCGACAGGAGCGAGCCACGAGTCGACCGCGTGCTGCGCGTGCCGGCGAAAGGCCAGAACCACGACCGCCCACTCGTCGTCGAGCGAATCGGGCAGAACGAGCGGAGCTCCGGAGAGCGTTTCGGCGACGAGTCGGGGGAAGCGGAGGTCGTGTCCCATCGCGGTGGAAGATAACTCCATTACTATCAAAACGGCTATAAGAATCGAAACCACCGGGCCTGACGTCCGCGCGTGCAGACCCGTGCGGCCACGGGAGCCCGCGCGATCATCGCCGCCGTCGCATCTTGACTGCGCCCACGGGCTGTGGCACCTTAGGTTTCTCTCCGGGCCCATAGCTCAGTTGGTTAGAGCGGCGGACTCATAATCCGTTGGTCGCTGGTTCAAGTCCAGCTGGGCCCAATTTAATTGTTTGCAAGACAAGAACTTGCATTTTGGTGATCGTAAACGTTCGCCCGATATTGCGCCTGAGACCACGCGATGCGGCAACCGGAGCGCGGCAGAGAAGACGGCGCGCCAGATGATCGCAGAGGGGTCGGTGCTTGCGGCACGTGATACGCTGCGCGACTATCTCGTGGATTTCTGGGACGATGGGAAGAGCGAGTATCTCAGGAGCCGCAGGGCCGAGGGCCGGGCGCACAACTCAGTCTACGTTCGCGACAATCGGGCAAAGATGGAGAAGTACGTGCTCCCCTACTTCGAGGCCCGCGGTATCAAGCGACTCTCCGACCTGAATCGCCAGCGGCAAGCTTCCCCAGAAACTGTCACCCTCGAGTCAGAACAAGGTACGCGTGGCGTTCTTCGTGGCTCTGCAGTGGGCCGTGGACATGGGCATGCTCCCGTACCACCCGGGTCAGGGCGTCCGCAGGGTCAAGGAAGACACACCGAGCAGACCGTTCTTTGAGCTGGACGAACTCGCACGGCTCTTCGACACATGGAAGAAGTCCCTCGGTCCGAGCGACACGAACACGTCACAGACGAACCGGATCGCGTACGGTGCGTGCCTTCTCGCTGCAACCACGGGGGCACGGATGGGCGAGGTCCGCGGCCGTGTTACCACCAGAATCAGCACTATAGCGACAGTGCGAGACCGCCGCAGAAAATCGCAGTTACGAACGGCCGTGACCGCGGTTGCGCCAGTTGATCTCCTCCACCGGTAGTCTCCGTGTGGGCCGTTTATGCGGCGGCTCTGACTCATGGCACGCGGCTTGCTATCTCCTCCGTGCGAGCAGATGCTCGACAACCCAAGTTTGAGAGGAGACATCATGAAGCGTTCATTCCTACTGGTTCTCGCCATTCTCGTCGCTGGCGGCGTTGTATTCGCGCAGGACGCCGACCCGATCACCGAAGCGACGGTCCACGCGCGCGAAGACGCGGGGTCGTACAAGGGTACTGGTTGGGGGAGCCTCGCCTTCGGCGCATCTGTCCTCCTGAGTCCGCTCATCGGTGGCGGTGGCGTGATCGTCGCCGCGAACCTGGTGGAGCCGGATGTGGACATCCCGACCGCGCGCCTGGCGCAGGCGCAGAAGGAGTTCACCGATACGTCGGATCTGCTTCTGTATCAGTCCCAGTACCAGGAGGAGATGATCGAGCCGATGCAAAAACGGCGGTCGCGGCGCGCGTGGATCGGTACCGGGATCGGCTTTGGGCTCAATGTGCTCCTGATTATGGCCTTGTTGGGGGCGTAGCGACACGAGAGGCGCAACGAGCCGGAGTCGCAGAGCTGACCGTTGTCCTCGCGCCGTTCCGGAAGGAACGGTGCGGCGGATCGATTGGAGGAAATGGATGCAAAAACGCCCCATTCTGTGGTAGCATTCGTGGGCAGCAACCTCACATCGATCGCCTGGAGCACAAGCTTAGCCCCGAATGACCGACACGACCCGCAAGACAGTCTGCAGTGAACAACCCGGAGATCAGCTCTACACCCGACGAAAGACCTCAGCCGCTCCCGCCGCCGCGACAGGAAGCGCGAAGTGACACCGTACCGGCT
>CAZICD010000163.1:0-2581 GCA_964537725.1 uncultured Spirochaetaceae bacterium
CCTACAACTCCACGACCCGCGCGTTCGCCGGGATCTCGTACCCCGTGAGCCACTCCACCGTCTCGTCGGTGTAGGTTACTTCGAGATCGAACACCCCTGACGGGGCGATCGGGTCGCGGTGGTACTCGTCGTATCGGGTGAGCTCGAGATCTTCGGGGATCGAGTCGAGCATGTTCCGGTCCTCGTAGTCGTCGTAGGTTCCGGCCGGATAGACCTTGACCGATCGAACCTCGTCCAATGGTATCGCAAGCTGAGCGGCGTTGAGATCGACCGTAACGTCGGTTGCCGCGCCGCCCTCCAGGGTGAGGTCTCTGATCCAGCCCTCGCCGACCACGTTGTCCAGCTCGACGCGAACGTCGTAGACGCCGGGAGCGATCGTGCCGCCTGAGTCCCATTCGAAGGTGAGCGCCACCGTGTCGCCCGAGTCCACGTCCACGAACTCCTGGGGGTACGCGACGCCGGCTCCCTGACCGTCGGTCCAGACGCACTCGAACCCGACGCGCGCGACGGTCTCGTCGATCTCCGCCTCTTCAACGTCGGTCTCCACGGCAGCGGCCGACCAGGATTCGCCGAACTCCGCCACCGGCTGCGCGGGCTCGGGCTCGGCAGTGGCCCGCGCCGGCGCTTCCGGTTGCGTAGCGCATCCGAACGCGAACAGGATCGGCACGACTCCGGTAAGCAGGAAACGTACGTGCTTCGTCATGGTCGTCCTCCCTCTGATGTTCAGGTTGCCTTCACCTCACACTAGCATAGACGGGTGCGCATCGCCACCCGCGAGACGGAAGGCGACGGCAATCGATGGGTGGCGTCTCCACGCGCGCGGTCGGCACCCGCGATCCGCGCGGCCGCATGGCCCTACCGCCTCAGATACGACAGCTCGTCCGGCAGGACGACGTTGTTGCCCATCCGGTCCTCGCCGTAGCCGTGGTTCGCGAGGATTTCGATATCGCCCACCGCGCGGTTGTCGCCTGAGAAGGTGACGGTGATGTCGCTCTGCACGTCCATCTTCGCCATGGAGAGCAGGTGACGGATGACGCGAACGGCGAGCTCGGCGAGCGTGGATTCGGGCAGCTCGCCGGGGTCGCCCAGGTCCAGATCCAGGTCGGTGTCGTACACGATGATTCGCTCTTCCCGGACCAGTCTCATGAGGACCAGCTGGAGCTCGCGGGCTCGTTCCTCCGGGTCGTCCGGGATCGGGCGGTCGAGCCCCGGTTCATTGGAGAGCATATCGGCGACGAACCGTCGCTTCGCGGCGTTGATCTCTTCGTTGGCGCGGAAGAGCTCGAACGGCTGTCCGGCGTCGTACTCCTGGCCGTTGAGCTCCATGGTAACCTTGCTGCCGTAGTGGGCGACGATGCGGGCGATGAGGGTCGACGGTCGCACGTGAAATCCCCGGTAGTACGGGATGGGGACCTCCGCCGTCGCCGGCACCGAGTACGACCGGATCATGCGCTGGCTCAGCTGAACGGCAGATTCCAGATAGAGGCGCGAGAAGCGGATCGGATAATCGAACACGAGCTCGAGCAAGGTATCGGGCTCCAACGGGAACCGAAACTTCGAGGTGCTCTCGCGTCGAAGCGAGCTCATGTGGCGCACGTGGTAGTGAACCAGGTTCGTCGCGATCTCGCACAGGTGGTAGATGATGCTGATGTGGCCCCGGAGATAGGCGAGGTCGTCGTTCTGCTCCTCGACATCGGACTCGAAGATGTACGTGTCGTACATCGACTGGAGGTTGTGGAACATCGCTTCGACCGACCGAAGCGATTCCTCGCTGATCGGGTCGGGCACCAGGTCTTCGCAACCGGGACACTCGTGCTCGGCGAGCACCGCCCTCACCTCGTGATCCTCGGAGAGGTTGAGGAAGGAGGTCGCGAGATGGACGACAACCTCGCCCACCTTCCCGACATGACGGACCGTTCGATCGGACGGGAGCGTGAATTGGAAGTCGGGATCGAGGTGTGGCTCGCAAGGGGCCGATGTTTCGGCTTGGAGCGAGCACGCCTCCGCCTGTTCGATCACCGACCGTCCGGCGTTGACGAGGGCGTCGCGCAGCGTGCCGACCGCCGCGTCGGTCCTGGCTCTGCAGTCCGACTCGGCGGATATCAGCTCGTAGTGCCGCAGCGATCCCCGGATGTGGAGGACGGCGTAGGTCACCCCGCTGAAGAGCTTCGCCGCGGCGATCGATTCGCGGAAGGGAAACCAGAGCTCGCTGTGCTGCGCGCCGTGATGGTCGAGCAGCTCCTGAAGACGAGTGGCCCCGCTGTTCAGCCGGTGCAGGAAGTCGCGGGACGGGAACTCGCGCCGCGGAGACTCTTGCACGGCGTGCTCGCAGAGACGCAGCACCGGCGTCGCGTAGTACGCTACCTGAGAGCGAAAGGTGGCTTCGTGACGTCGTCTATTTCCGAGCTTCACCGTTACCCAGATTGTAGGCCGCCGGCGCCGTTGGTTCAATCGAAGCTTCGACCGCGTGCCGCAGGTCGGGTATAATCCCGTCATGGCATGGCAGCGGCCCGGGCCCATGAACGAAGAAGACGCCGATCTTATCGCGCTCGCCAACACGAAGATGCCCTTCGGCAAGTAC
>CAZICD010000163.1:2681-4900 GCA_964537725.1 uncultured Spirochaetaceae bacterium
TATTGTTGACAACGCGCGTCACGCGTGTACGATGGTACCGAGGCCCAATGAAACGACCCCTCCGCACCTCGGGAAACGCAGTCAAGGCGCTCATAATCCTCGCGCTCGTGCTCGCTGCCGCAGCGGTGGTTCTCATCTTCGCGTTCCGATCCCGGGAACCGGAAACACCGGTCTTCGTCCCGCTCTCTGCGTCTCAAGGCGCATCCAACGGCCTATCCGGTGAGGAAGTTCTCGTCCGCGGCGACTGGGGATATCCACCGTTCGAGTATCTGAACGACGCCGGCGAGCCGGAAGGCTTCAACATCGACATCCTCACGCGGATCGCGGAGATCATGGGGATCGATCTCCGGATCAGCCTGGGCCCCTGGGACGAAGTGAGACGCGAGATCGAGCAGGGCGAGATCGACGCGCTCGCGGGCATGTACCGAACCGACGAGCGCGACGAGAAGGTAGACTTCTCGATACCTCACTTCATCTCGTCGTTCGGCGTGTTCGTGCCCGAGGACTCGGACATGCGGAGCGTCGACGACATCCGCGACCGGCGGATACTCGTCCAGGCGCAGGACCTGGGACACGACTACCTCGTGGAGAACGACATCGGCTCGGAGATCGTGACCGTGGATAGCTGGGATGCGGTGCTGCCCGCGCTCGTGGACGGCGAGGCCGACTGCGCCGTCATGGGCATGATCCAGGGGATGCGTCTGCTCCGGGACGAAGGGTTTCGCAGCGTACGGGTCCTCTCCGAGCCGCTCCTCCAGCGTTCGTACTGCATCGCGGTTCGCGAGGGTGACCGGCAACTGCTGCAACTCTTCAACGAGGGGCTCAACCTGCTGAAGACCTCCGGCGAATACGATGAAATCTACGAGGAGTGGTTCGGCATCTACGAGTCGCGGATTTCGGTGAACCCGACCGTCGTGCGGGCGCTCGCCGCCGGCATTCTCGTTCTGGCGCTCGTGCTGGTCGTGATTGCCCTGTGGACCCGCTCGCTTCGGCGGCAGGTGCACAAGCAGACCGCAAGTCTCCGGGAGGCAATGGAGCAACTCGAGCAGGCGAACGAGACCAAGGATCGGTTCCTCGCCGGAGTGAGCCACGAGCTTCGGACCCCGCTCCACGGCATCATGGGCATGGTCGAGTTGATGGAGAAGACCGATCTGGACAGCGAGCAGGCCGCGCTGACCGCAACGATGAAGACCGCGACCGGACAGCTCCATCGCGTGCTCTCCGACCTCATCGACATCTCCCGGATCGATTCGGGAAAGCTATCGCTGGAGGAGTCGGCGTTCTCGCTCGGCGACCTGACCGACTGGATTGCCCCAATCCTTTCCAGGGCAGCACAGGCGAAGGGCCTGGAGCTCAGCATCTCCGTCGACGGCGACCGGGACACGACGCTTGTTGCCGACAAGGAGCGGATCGTTCAGGTGATCCTCAACTTCGCGGACAACGCGATCAAGAACACGGATGCGGGACGCGTGGACGTCCACATCGTACACGAGGCCCGTGCGGCCGATGAAGACGCGGCCGAAGGCGAGGCAGCCGGCGACGACGGCGCGATCACCGTTCGCGTCCGGGATACCGGCAGGGGTATCGATCCGGCAGACCGCCGGAGGATCTTCTCCGCGTTCACGCAGCTCGAGGACTCGACGGGCACCCTGACGCCGGGTCTGGGGCTGGGTCTGTCGATCGTCAAGTCGATCACCGAGCTCATGGGCGGATCCATCGACGTGCAGAGCATCCATGGAGAAGGCAGCACCTTCACCGTCCGCCTCCCGGTCGCCGGCGGTGAGACTCCGCGTCAACCGGAGCGGACGCCCGAACGCGCGGAAACGGCCTTGGCGGGCGGTCAAGGTCCCAGACGCGTGCTCATAGCGGAGGACGAAGCGATCAACCGGCTCTACCTCGAGCACCTCCTATCGGCCCACGGCTGGGAAACAACGGCCGCAACCAACGGTGAGGAGGCATTGGAGAAGCTCGCGGTGAGCGCGTACGATCTCGTCTTCATGGACCTGAGCATGCCCAAACTGGGCGGGCTCGAAGCGACGCGCAGGATCCGGGAGCGCGAGTCGCGCAACGATTCGGCGAGAACTCCCGTCATCGCATTGACCGCGCACGCCTACCGGGAGAACCAACAGGAGTGCCTCGACGCCGGTATGGACGGCTTCGTCACCAAGCCGTTCAACGAGAGCGCGCTGTGGCAGGAGATCGAGCGGGTAACGGGACGA
>CAZICD010000164.1:0-4849 GCA_964537725.1 uncultured Spirochaetaceae bacterium
CGGGTCGTCGAAGACGTTGCCGAGCTCCGCCGGGTCGGCGGCGAGATCGTAGAGCTCGAAGTCGGGGTGGTGGCCGGTTTGGGGCACCGGATCGCGAGGGGTACATAATGGCCGCCACATCTGGCTCGGGTCCTGGATGAACGGTGCGGTCGAAAAGTTCGCGATGAGCTTGTAACGATCGCTTCGCACGCAGCGCATGGGGTCGTAATAGCTGTGCCAGGTCATCTCCGCGAAGACGCGGTCGCGGCCTCCGGCGGCGTCGTCGTGGCGACCCCCGGCGGCGTCCTCGCCTGGAGCGCGCCCGGCGGTTGCGTCGCCGTCGTCACCTTCGTCGCCGTCGAAGAGCGGCACCAGCGACCGTCCTTCCGCCTCGCGGCCACCGCCGTCCCCGGTCGGAGCGCCGCCGGCGAGCTCGAGCAGCGTCGGGCGGAGGTCGATGTTCGAAACCATCGGTTCGACGACACGTCCTCCGTTCCACCCGCGGTCCGGGTATCGGGCGATCAGCGCAACCTCGATGCCGGCGTCGTAGAGCGAGCACTTCGCCTTGGGAAACGGCATGCCGTGGTCGGTCGTGAAGACGAACAGCGTATCTCCGCCGCGGCCCGAGCGCTCGACCGCGTCGATGATCGTCCCCACGCTCGCGTCCATCTTTCGTATCGCACCCTGGAAGCCTGAAAAGTCCTCGCGCGCGCCCTCGTCCGGTACGATGAACGGCGGGATGTGCACGCCGTTGACGTCGTCCGGAGTTCCCCCGTACATGTCGAAGCGGCGGTGCGGCTCGACGATCCCGACCTGGAGGTAGAACGGCTGCTTCTCGGCCGCGCGCGCTCGAACGTAGTCGGCCGCGGCGGCGCTGATGTTCTCGCTGCTGTCCTGCCAGCGGTAGTCGAAGTCATGGAATCCCATCTCTTCCGGTCTGCGGGTCTCGTGCTGGAAGCCGATGAGCGCCGTGCGGTAGCCGGCGCGCCCGAGCGCGCCCGCGAGGTGCTCTTCATCGCTGCGGATGTCCCAGGCGAACTCCGCATGCGCGAGGCCCATCATGCCGTTCTGGTGCGGGTAGCGGCCGGTGAACAGCGACGCCCGGCTGGGGCTGCACTGAGGCGCGGTGCAGAAGCTGTTCGCGAAGCGAACGCCGTCGGAAGCGAGCGCATCCAGAGTGGGCGAGCGGACCTCCGGGATGCCGTAGCAGCCGAGGTGCTGTCCCAGGTCGTGGACGATGACGAGGACGATGTTGGGTTGTGTGGCGGGCATGGGAACAGTGTAGTTGACGGCGAGTCTGCGCGTATACGGCTCGGGGGCGAATGCCGATCTATCCGGGGGCGAGCGACGGGATGCCCCGCGTGGTAGTCGGGCTCATCCCGAGCCGGCGGACGGGGAGCGCGCCCAGGGCGGGTCGCCCACGAACAGTTGATGATTCGACGGCAGGCCCATGTTCTCGCGCAGCATGAGGCTGTGGACGAGGGTGACGCGTTCGGGTGTCCGACCGGCCGGTTGCTCCACGATGTGTTCGAGCGCACGGACGGCGTAGTAGCCCTGGAGCGTCGGGTTCTGGTATACGATGGCGGCGACTCGCCCGGCGGCAAGCAGCTGCGAGATCTGCGGGGAGGCGGAGCCGGCGACGACCGGCACGCGCGCGGCATCGACGACCGCGCTGACCGTCGGCGGGTCGATGGTCGTGAGGTAGAGTCCGCACAGACGCCGGCCGATGCGTTCGAGTTGTTCGATCGCGACGGCGGCGTCGGGCGTCTGCTCGGACCCGATGACGACCGGCAGGACCGTCGCGTCGCACGGTTCGAGCACGGCGCGGAACCCGGACAGCCGCTCGCTCGCGATGTCGGCCCCCTCGAGCGCGGTGGCCGGCCGGGGCGGCGCGGCGACGAGTGCGATCGTGTTCCCCGGCCGCGCGCACACGCCGGCGCTCGCGGCGAAGAAGTTCGCGGCGAGGCGAGCCTCCGCGGTGTGATCGACGCCTACGAACGCCCTGCGGTGCGACGTGGGAGCGTCGATATTGAGCGTCGCGTACGGGAGCTCCCAGTCGTCGAGCAGCGCGAAGACGTGTTCCATCTCGTACTCGAGGTTGTTCACGACGGCTGCCGCATCCATGCCCTCGGCTCTTGCAGCGTGAAGGCGTTCGAGGTACGCCGGGGTGTCTCCGGCCGGTATCCGCTCGTAGACGATCTCGTAGCCGAAGTCGACGATCTGATCGGCGGCCGTGCGCACACCCAGTTCGACCGCGTCCCAGTGGAAGGCGGGGGCTTCGGTCGAAAAGACCGCGAGCCGGCGGGGTTCGGTGCGAACGAGACCCCGCGCGGCGCGATGCGTGCGGTACCCCATGCGCTCGGCCTGCGCACGGATGCGATCGCGCAACGGCTGCGACACGTACCCGGTGTCGTTCAGCGCCCGGTGCACCGTGATGATCGAAATGCCGAGCGCGTCGGCGATGTCCTGTCTGGTCGGTCGGTGCGACACCTCTCCCCCTGGCTCGGCCGTGACGCGGACTTGACACCGTGTCATCGGCATGATAGACGTCTATCATATCGCTCGGTGGCCCGTTCGGGAAGGGGCGGAGATCATACGAACATTCTAGGAGTGACCATGACCACAACCATCTCCGTTCTCGAACACCATGCCGACCCCACCGGCGCCACGAAGGCGACGGTTTCGATCCAGGCCGCGCTCGACGCCGCGGGCACCGCCGGCGGGGGCACCGTCGTCGTGCCGCCGGGACGCTACCTGATCGGCACGATCCGGCTGCGGTCGAACGTGCGGCTGCACCTCGAGCTCGGTTCGACCCTCGTCGGATCGCCTGACATCGACGATTACGAGGAGGAGTCCGAGGGGCACGTACCGCCGGAGTTCCCCTACGTGCGCTGCCTCATCGTCGGCTTCGACCTGGAGAACGTCGAGATCACCGGCGGCGGTACCGTAGACGGCAGCGGCGCCGCCTTCATGGACTACTCCGTGCCGACGTACGACGAGACCTTCACGAAGGAAGCTCACGAGGCGATGCCGCCCGACCGCCGCGACGAATACGTGAGCGAGCACGGCGGCAAGCGCCCGACGTGGATCTTCTTCCTGCGCCGCTGCCGCAACGTCCGCCTCCGCGACTTCCGCATCGTCGACGTCGCACGCTGGACATCCCGTTTCTCGCGGTGCGAGAACATCGTGATGAGCGGGCTCTTCGTCGAGAACGATCTGCGCGCCGCGAACTCGGATGGGATGCACTTCACGAGCTGCCGGAACATCGTCGTCTCCGACTGCACTATTCAGAGCGGCGACGACTGCATCGCGATCACCAACTACGGCGACGACGACGCCGACACGAGCGGCGCGGTCGTGACGAACTGCGTGTTTACCTCGCATTCGGCGGGCATCCGGATCGGCTTCGCGAAGCAGGGGCTGCTCGAGGACGTTACGGTCAGTAACTGCGTCTTCCGCAACTGCAACCGGGGCATCGGCATCTTCTGCGGCCCGGACGCGATCGTTCGCCACGTCAGCATCAGTAACCTCCAGATGTCCACCCGGCTGATCGCGGGAACGTGGTGGGGCAAGGCGGAGCCGTTCATGATCACGACGCTCGGCGAGGGAGCGCTGATCGACGACGTGAACATCTCGAGCGTTTCGGCGCGCGGCGAGCAGGGGATCGTCATCAACGCCACGCCGGGGTCCACGGTGCGCAACGTCACCTTCAGCGACGTGCGGCTGCGGGTCCTCGCCGGCCCCATGACTCCCTACGCCGGCGGTACCTACGATCTGCGACCGCTCTCCATGGAGCGCCGCGCGCTGCCGGCGATCATCGCCGACGGCGTCGACGCGCTCACGCTCCGCAACGTCGAGGTATCGATTGACGAGGAGGCGCGCGAGCACTTCCCGAACGCGGTCGAGTTCGTCAACTGCCGGGGCCTCGCGATCGAGGGCTTTCGCGAGCACGCGACGCCCGGGAGCGGGGCGATCGCCGCCGGGCGGGGCGCCGCCGGGCGGGGCGCCGCCCGGAGCACCACGTGAAGGAGTGGCTGAAGACGCGCATAGACCGTTACCGCGAGTTCTACGCGAACCCGGAACCGGGGCAGATTCTCGGGCTGTTCAGCCGGTGGACGTTCCCGGTGTCCAACGGCGAGCTGGGGCTGCCGAGCTACCCGAACGACCACTGGGACTGGGAGCACGACCCGGTACCGCAGGTCGACCACGCCGTACGCGGCCTTCGCGCCTACCTCGAGCACACGGCAGACCTCGATCACGACTGGATCCCGAAGTTCAGCGTCGGCGGAGGCACCGGCCTCTACGGCGCGTACATGACCGACGCGGCCATCACCTTCACCCGCGAGACGAGCTGGGCCGAGGAGTCAATCCGCGACTGGTCGGATCTCGATAAGCTGGAGGTCGGGACGGAGAACCGATGGACGCGTTCCATCCGGAAGATGGTCGCGCGCGGCGTTGAGCTGTGCGAAGGCGACTACGTCGCATCGACCATGGCGCACTTCGCACCGTCGGACATGGCGAACGCGGCTCGCGGGAATCAGCTCTTCTTCGACCTCTACGACTCGCCCGACGAGCTGCGACGGCTCCTCGACCTCTGCGCGGACTCGACCGTCTGGCTCGAGCGCGAGCTGCGGAAGATCGCGCCGCTGGTGGCCGGCAGCGACGCGGACACGCCCGGCAGCGCCGGTGCCGGCATCTGGATGCCCGGCGATGCTCCCTTCATGAGCGAGGACGCAGCCGACCTCTGTTCTCCGGAGTCGTACGCGGAGTTCTTCCGGCCGGCGACGCAGCGCATCCTCGACGCGCTCGGCGGCGCGGTCATCCACCACCACGTCATCGGCTCGGCGGTGCACCCGGAGATCGCGAAGCT
>CAZICD010000165.1:0-4842 GCA_964537725.1 uncultured Spirochaetaceae bacterium
CGGACGCGGCCGGGAAGCAGATCCACGTGATCCTCGAGGTGACCGACGAGAGCGCTATCGTCCCGCTCACCTCGTATCGCCGGATCGTGGTCGACGTGGAGTAGCTCGCGCGCGGTCGTGCGCCACCGGGTCTCCGGCTACGGTGTCGACGACGGTCTGCCGCACGATCCGCGGATCACGAGGTGAGACCGGAGATCGATCCTGACGGGTTCGGTGACCCGTCCTGAGTCGAGGTCGAGCAGGAGAAGCACGGCATTGCGTCCGAGCTCGTAGATCGGCTGCGCGACTGTGGTCAGCTGCACGGCCTCGGCGAGATCTATGTCGTCGAATCCGACGACGGATACGTCTTCCGGCACGCGCATTGCCCGCTGGTTCAGCGCCGCCAGCGCCCCGAACGCCATGAGATCATTCGCACAGAAGACGGCGCTGAAGTCGCGATCGCCGTCGATCAGGTGCCCGACCTCCTCCTTGGCGCGCTCGTACTGGAAGTCGCCCCGACAGACGATGTGAGGGTCGAACTCGATGTTGTTTTCCTGCAGCGCTTTCCGGTATCCACTGTAGCGCAGGTCGGCGCCGGCAACCCCCCGCGGACCCTGGACGAAGGCGATTCTCCGATGCCCGAGCTTCACGAGGTAGGTGGTCGCCTGGAACGCGCCGGCCCTGTCGGAGGCGTCGATGCAGCTGACCGTCGTGTCCTCGAGTCGATGGTTGAGCACTACAACCGGGAATCCCTGCTCGGTCAGAGCCTCCAGCAGATGGTCCTGTCCGGTGCCGATCTGGATGATCCCCGCGACGCCGCTGCGCTGCAGTCGTTCCACCGTGGAGAGTTCGATCGGCTCCTCGCTCGGGTTGGTGACCATGACGGTGTGCAGGCCGTGCATGCGAGCCGTCGCGTCCACGCCCTGAATGAGCGGCAGGAAGTACGGATTGTCGATGCTGTTCGTTACGAGTGCGATGGCGTCGAGCGGTTCCGGGCCCTTCGACGCGCGCTCCGGTTTGCTGTAGCCGAGTCGGGACACCGTGGTCGTCACGCTCCGCCGGGCGTCCGCGTTTACCGTCGGGTTTCCGTTGAGTACGCGGGAGACGGTGGAGATGGACACACCGGCCTCCCGGGCCACGTCCCGGATCGTCACCTTGCGCGAGGAGTCCATACCGCGGAATACTAGAAACTATGAGAAACGAAGTCAAGTGTTTCTCAAGTTTTTTCTTGACGGGTGTGAAACATCGTCCTACAATTTCGGAAACCGGTGGGGAGAGGGAACCGCTTGGAACTGCAACAACAGATCGAACCGCTGGAGCAGAAGCGCGGACTGGTCTACGAGATCAGGAAGAACAGGATCCTCTTCCTGATGCTGATACCGGCTCTCGTCTACTTCGTGCTCTTCTTCTACCTCCCCTTCATCGGCGCGTACTACGCGTTCATCGACTACAAGTACGGCCTCGGGCTGTTCGGGAGCCCCTTCGTGGGCTTCGACAACTTCAGGTTTCTCTTCACCACAGGGGTCATCTGGAAGCTCACGCGGAACACGTTCCTGTACAACCTGGCGTTCCTGGCCGTGTCCACCGCCTTCCAGGTCACCACCGCGGTTCTGCTGAGCGAGATGCGCGGCAAGATCTACAAGCGTCTGCTGCAATCGTTCATCTTCCTGCCGTACTTCATCTCCTTCGTACTCGTGGGCGTGTTCGCGTACGGGATCCTCAACTTCGAGTTCGGGATGCTGAACAACTTCATCCGCGACATAGGAGCAGAGCCGGTTCACATCTACACGACACCCGGGTACTGGCCCTATATCCTGACGGCCACCCACACGTGGAAATGGGTGGGGTACGGCTCAGTCATCTACCTCGCCGCGATCATGTCGATCAGCGATGAGCTCTACGACGTGGCGGCGATCGACGGCGCGAACGCGTTCCGCCAGATCTGGTCGATCACGCTGCCCATGCTGAAGCCCACCGTCGTGATCCTGCTCCTGTTCAACATTGGGAGAATTCTTCGGGGACAGTTCGAGCTCTTCTACCAGTTGGTGGGGCGCAACGGCCTGCTCTACGACGCGACGGATATCCTGGACACCTACGTCTACCGTGCCCTCCGCGAGAGCGCGGAAATCGAGCTGGGTACGGCCGCCGGTCTGTTCCAGTCGATCGTCGGGCTCATCATCATCGTCACCGTCAACTGGGTTATTCGCAGGCTCGACCCGGATAACGCGCTCTTCTAGGGGATCACCATGGCCGTCAAACACGGACTGGACTGGACAATCCTTCGAGCCATCGCCTTCGTGTTCGTCACGGGCATGGCGATCGTCTGTCTGCTTCCGTTCATCATGCTGATCTCGTCTTCGTTTACCGAGGAGACGGAGATCCTGCGCAACGGGTTCTCCTTCTGGCCGGGCGAGTTCTCGTTGGAGGCTTATCGGGTCGTCTTCGAGTTCCCGAAGCGTATCCTCGCAGGCTACGGGGTCACCATCTTCGTTACCGTCGTCGGCACGAGCGTCTCGCTCTTCATCGCCTCCATGACCGGGTACGTCCTGCAGCGCCGCGAGATGCGCTACCGCAACAAGCTCTCGTTCCTCATCTTCTTCACCCAGCTCTTCTCTGTAGGTCTCATCCCGCAGTACATCATGGTGACACGTTTTCTCGGACTGACCGACACGATGCTCGCGCTCATTCTCCCGCCGTTGCTGAGCCCGTTCCTGGTGATTCTTATGAGGACGTTCATCCAGACGAGCATTCCCCCCTCGCTCGTCGACTCGGCGAAGATCGATGGGGCGAACGATTTCAAGATCTATCTCACGATCATCCTTCCCCTGTCCAAGGCGGCGCTGGCGACCGTGGGACTGTTCACCGCTCTGCGCTACTGGAACGACTGGTTTCACGGGATGCTCTACATCCGCTCCGAGCTCAAGTATCCGCTGCAGTTCTACCTCTACAATCTGCTGATGAACGCGCAGATGATTCGCGAGATGGCCAACCTCATGATGACGAGCGACGCCCAGATGGAAGTGCCCAAGGAATCTATCAAGATGGCCACCGCGCTCGTCGTGACCGGGCCAATCCTGCTGCTTTATCCCTACGTCCAGAAGTACTTCGTGACCGGGCTCACGATCGGGGCTGTGAAGGGGTAGCGCGAACCGGTGCATACGCAGACGTTGTCTGCTGACTATCGAACAGGAGGTTCAGAATGAAACGAAGCTTGCTTCTCATCGCAACGCTCGCACTCGTGTGCGCAGTTGCCTTCGGCTCAGGGCAGGGCGAAGGCGAGGGCGACACACCGGAGCTCGTCATCCAGCTCATGGCCGACTCGCCGCCGGACAAGGATCTCGTGACCGACGCCATCAACGAGCGGCTCGCCGAAGTCGCCGGTGCCACCGTCAGCTTCCAGAACCTGACGTGGACCGACTGGCAGCAGAAGTATCGGCTGCTCATCACGTCGGGCGAGCAGGTCGACGTACTCTACGCGGCGAACTGGGCGGACTACGCGACGTACGCCCGCGACGGGGCCTACGTGAATCTCAACGACCTCGTCCCCGAGGCGACCCCCGATCTGTGGGAGGCGATCCCGCAGTCGGACTGGGACGGTGTCAAGGTGGGCGGCGACATCTACGCCGTTCCCGACCTCAAGCAGAGCTACTCCGGCGCGTTCCATCTCATCTACCGGGAAGACCTGCGGCAGGAGTACGGTACGCCGCCCATCGACGATCTCGCGAGCCTGGAGGCGTTCTTTGACGCGATCAAGGAGAACGAGCCCTCCATGTACCCGGTGCAGAAAGGCGGCGACAGCTCGTTCATGAATACGCTGTTCCAGACGATGGTCGCTCAGGAGCTGCCGGCAAGCGCGTACAGCACGTTCATGCCGCAGTCCTCGCTCATCTGGATGGACTACCGCAATCCGCGCGCCGACATCGTCCCACCGTGGCAGCTGCCGGGCTACGAAGAGTACCTCCAGATCGTGAAGCGCTGGGCCGAGCGTGGCTACTGGGGCGAAGACATCCTCGCGGAAAAGAACATCTCGCAGGACCTCGTCGAGGCGGGCCGATCCGCCGCGGGCGGCGACGGCATGAACGTCGACAAGGTTCAGAAGTACATCGAGCGTATGATGGTCGAGAGTCCCAGCTGGGAGATCGGCGAGCTGAGCTGGCCGCTGAAGGCCGGTTTCACGATTCCATCGGCCTCGCAGCAGGACATCTCCACGATCCCGCGCCAGTCGGACTATCCCGAGGCGGGTCTTCGCGTGATCGAAGCGTTCCTTCTCGACAAGGACCTGCAGTTCCTCGTCCACTACGGGATCGAGGGCACGCACTACCGCGTCACCGACGACGGCAAATACGAGCCCATCGAGGGCAGCAACCGCTTCGGTCTGTTCGGCATGAACGCCTGGAACTGGAAGAACGAGAATCTACTGCTGCAGCAACAGGGAGGCTGGGGCGAAGAGCACTACGAGTACTACCAGCAGTACGCGGAGATCTCGGTTCCCAACTTCGGCTTCGCGATCAACCGCGATCCCATCAACGCCGAGATCACGGCGATTCGCCAGATCGAGGAGCAGTACGCGTATCCGCTCTGGTCCGGTCTGGTCGACGACGTAGACGCGGCGCAGGAAACGCTCGAGGAGAAACTCGAGGAGGCCGGTCTGCAGAAGGTCATCGACGAGTACCGTCGCCAGTTCGACGCGTACCTCGACGAGATCGGCCGGTAGGCCGTTCGTCTCTGATCCAAAGGGGGCCCGCCGGGCCCCCTTTGTTGTGATTGGGCCTTGCGCTCAGTTGCGTGTCGGCTATCATGCTCGTGGAGTCTGCCATGCGCTACGACCTGCCTTCGCACATATTCTTCGGCGAGGAACCGATT
>CAZICD010000166.1:0-4819 GCA_964537725.1 uncultured Spirochaetaceae bacterium
ACTTCGCGCGTCTCGCGAAGCGCGGCGAGCCGGACGTCGCCGGAGTCCTTCGGTTGCGCGGGGACGAAGAGCTTCGCGCCGTCTGGCGCGAGACCTCGGAAGCGCCTCACGTGCGTGGTATCAGGTGGCTGCTCGACCGCGCGTTGAGCGACGAAGGCCTGCCTGCCACGCAGGCCGGGTACATCTCCACTGCGGTCGTCGCACGAGCCTACGACGAGGGAGTTGGCGATTCGGCGGTGCACGCCGTCCCCGGCGGCGAGGCCGACGCGGGTGGGGTCCGGGACGATCGGTATCGCCCGCGCAAGGAGGCCGACTGGCCCGGTCTGCACGCGCTGCGCCGGCTCGCCGAGAGCGCGCACCTCCTGAGGTTGTCCGGCAAGGCTTTCTCGCCCACCGACGCAGCCGCGCGTCTGGCGGACGACCCTGGCGCGCTCTACCGTCACCTCCTTGTGACCGCCTTTCGGACCACCGACTGGACGCAGGGAGCGTGGCTCGAGCCGCCGTCGTATCTGCACGACATGACCGGGTTTCTCCTCTACGCGGCCGGCGCGCTCTGCGACGCGCGGCGTGATGCGCTCGCGGACGACGGACCCGGGGACGACGGCGATCACCGAGCCGGCTGGGTGCCCGTCGGCATGCTCACCGATCGCTTCATCGCGGCGCTCCCGCAGCTCGCGCAGGCGGTTCGCGATGAGTCCGAGCGGGGTGGGGGTGACCGGGTTTTCAGCCTGCAGGAGTGGATGCGCGTCGTCGTTGCGGCGCACGTCGTCGACCGGATCGGAGTCGGGTTCGGCTTGTTTGAGGCCGGCAGCGAGCTCGGATCGGACTCGCGGTTCCGGACGACCGCCCTCTACGAGGCGGTGTTCGAGCGGGGGTGAACGGAGTCCCTCACAGTCACGACGGTATCGCAGCGCCCTTAGTCGAGCTCATCCGCCAGCGCCTGGAGACGGCGAATGAAGGTCGCGTGTGCCGCGTGAAGGCCGTCAATCGCAGGCGACACGTGCTCCTGTGCGAGGAGCATCTTCCGTGGATTGAGTCCGCTCTCGTAGACGTGCCGGAACACGTGGCGGAAGCGGCGCAGCTCGTCGATGTGGGCGGCGGTCGTGGCGTCCCACACCGCCGGACGGATCCCGGGGATCTCCAGGCGCATTCGGCGAATGAGATCTTGGTGCCAGGTCCGGCCGTCAATGTGATTCTCGAAGGTCTTTGCTACGCGGATCGCGTAGCCTTCCAGTAGCGAGTAGATGTTGTGGATCGTATAGCCGAGTGCAGCGTAGTCGAGCTCGTCCGTGGCACCGGAGTCCACGCGTGCCACAGCCTCTGCATTCTTCGCAGCCAGCGTATCCAGGAGTTCGACGTCGGCCGTGAGCTCAGCGATCAACGTCAGCAGATCTTCACGTTCCGGCACGGTACTTCTCCACCCCATGGCGCGCGATCGCTTCCAGGACGTACCGGGAAGCGGAATCGAGGTCTACAAGGTCGACTTCGAACGGGGAGTCGAGCGCGGGACCAAGGAGCTCGAGGTAGCGAGAGCTCGAAACCGCCAGGTCTATGTCAAAGGTGAGCCGGGTGACGTTGCCGCGGGCGAGGGACCCGAAGAGAACGACGCGTTCGAGGTCCGGGTCGATACTCCTGAATTCCCGTACGAGCCGATCGACTTCGCGATGCGCCTCCTCGATGCGTGCCCGGAGTGCGGCAGCATGGCTCGCCCGTCGGCGGCGATTGCGGGCGTTTATGCTCGCTGCGAGCTCGCGGATCATTGTTCGGTCGGCCTGCGGTAGCTCCACGCCACTCAGGATAGTGGATTGCTCCCGAGGCGTCCACGGTGACGAGCTGCGCCGTCGACGCCTTGTCCGCACGTGAGTATGTTCCGCGTAAGGAGGCGCATATGGCGCATGCGAATACCCCCGCTCGAGCGGGTAACGATACACCGGTTTCTATTGTGGATACCGAATGGCTCGCTGCGAGGATCGGCAGCGACGATATACACATCGTGGACTCACAGCCGGACGTTCACGACTACTTCACCGAGCATATCCCCGGTGCCTATTACCTCAACGACAAGGCGCTGCGGGTTCCCAGGAACGGGCTACCGGCGGCGTACATCCCGGACGACGCGATGCGACAGATTCTCGGACGTGTGGGGATCGACGGCAGGAAGACCACCGTTGTCTATACCGCGGCCGGTGTCTTCAGCGGATACGGCGACGGTCTCGAACAGACTATGCTTGCCTACACCTTTGCGCGGTTCGGGCACGAGGACGTACGGATTCTCGACGGCGGGCTTCAGAAGTGGAAAGAGGAGGGAAAGCCGCTCTCCCAGGACTATCCGCACGGGCAGACGGTCGACTTTGCACTCAACGTTCACAGCGAATATGTGATCGAGTTCGACGAGCTCGTCGACATCAAGGACCGCGATGATGTGTTGCTGCTCGACAACCGCCCGCCGGGCATCTACAAGGGAAAGGGACCGTGGCCCAAGCAGGGTCACATCCCGGGAGCGGTCAACCTGCCGTGGCGGGATCTGATGAGCGATGAGAACTCGCGCCTGCTCAGGTCGGATGAGGAGCTTCACGCGATCGCTGAGCGGGTGGGTGCTTCGCCCGAGAAGACCGTGATCTGTTCGTGCGGCACGGCGAGGGAGGCAACCGCCGCGTTCGTGTTCTTCAAGTGGTACCTCGGCTACCCCAGGGTGAGAGTCTACGAAGGATCGTTCACCGAGTGGGTCCACCGGGATCAGCCGACGGTCCGCGGAGCGAAGCCGTACGCCTGAACAGCGCGACCCGACTCCCGCGAATCCCGCGGGAGTCAGGCGGACCGATCGCCGTCGGGCGGATTCAGTAACTGTACCGCGTCGAGATCACCACAAGGTCGTTGTCGTCATACGCTCCGAACTGACCCTCTTCGCCGAAGAAGAGATTCCCCTCCGCGCGGAACGAGAGTGCGTCGGCCGGGGCCCACGTCGCACCGACTTTCACCAGCGCGTCCGGGGCGTTGAACCCGACGTACGAGAAGGCGTCGAAGACCAGCTGTTCGCGCAGGAGGGATTTTCGTGCCCTGAACGTCGCGGTCCACGAGTGCTCCTCCTGCCGCAGCGCGTCCTCGTGTTCGAGAACGTACTGGTGCATGACCTGCGCCGAGAGGTCGACCCCGGCGAGGACGGTGTCCGCCCCGACGAGCGACTGGAGGTAGTCCTTCTCAACGTAGCCGTCGGCGTCGGTCATTTCGGTCGTGAGGAACCGCTTCGGGGTGAACCAGCCCGACTCACCGCGCAGGACGAGGGGACCGACCGACGAGCTGACGGCGCCTCCGGCGAGCCACTGGCGGTAGTGCTCGGGCGTCACGGTCAGCGACGAGAGGACGCCGGGCGAGGCGAACTCCTTCGTGATCGTTGGCGACGGCTCGTTCGTCCAGTAGTAGCCCCCGGCGAGGTCGAAGTCGAGCGCGGAGGTGCGCATGCGCAGCCGGCCGTAGAACTCACCGTCGTCGAGCGATGAGCCCACGTCGGGAGCAGGGTTGATGGTCGGCTCGATGGGAGTCTCGAGCGACGTGTACCAGATCGAATCCGGCGTGGGCAGGACCGACGGGGTGAACACCGGAACGTAGATGAGCTCGACTATAGCCGGTCCGACGTACGCGTTCGCGCTCGCCGCGATCACCCCGAGGCGAAGCTCCCGGAAGTCCGGGATGAGGAAGTTGGTCAGGTCCTTCGGGCTCACGATGTCGGTGATCGCGAGACCATCGGCCTTGCCCCAGATGACGATCTGCTTGCCTACGCGAAGGTCCACGAAGTCGGTGTAGTAGTCGAGGTACGCCTCGCGCAGACCCACTTCGGCGTTAGCGTTCGGCGCGATCTCGAACCAGGGATTCAGGAGCAGGTCGACGTCGGTTCCCCGGTAGCCGAGCTCCACCTCCGCGGTGACGGCGTTGCGTACGATCTCGGCGTCGCTCACGGTCGCGCCGAGCTGATGCCGCAGGTAGCCGTGCAGCGACGGCTCCTGCGCCGGGAGCGACACGGCGGCCGCGAGCATGCCCGCAGCCACGAGTAGCATTATCGTGCGTTTCATCGGATCCCCCTCGTCATTGTCCGTTCGGTGAACGTGCTCTCCCCGATCCCCGTATTGAACCGGAGGTCGGAGAGTTCCATGGTCGTCGAGTGGCCGGAGTCCGCGTTCGTCATGGTCATCTGGTTAATCGTCCAGAAGCCGTCGATCTCGCGGTACTCCTCCACTTCGAGCGTCTTCAACAGGTTGTCCGCGCCGTCGTAGAACTCGCGCCGCAACCCGATCCAGATACCATCGGCTACCCAGGAGACCGTACGGCCGTAGGCGGAGTCGCCGGCGAGAACGCTCTCCACGACGTAGACGGTCCGGCCCTCCATCGTCTCCGTGCCGGTCACGCGGTGCGTGTCGAGCTCGGGGTGGCGCTCGCCGAGGTCCTCGTACGTGAAGTCCGACCCCATGAAGTTGTCGTTCTTCTTCTCAGCGGAGATCCGCCGTACCCGGCGGAGCGCCGGCAGGTAGATCCACTGGTCGTCGGGCCGTGACGGATCGTCGTAGGTCCAGTTCATGAACGCGGTGTCGCGAACGTCGGCGGGAGCGGTGAAGAACAGGAGCTTCTTCTCGACCTCACCGTACTGCGCGACGTACTGGCGAACGCTGCGGACTCGCTGATCGCCGCGCGCGTTCTCCAGGGTCATCGTGAGCGCGCCCTCCATGTCGTCGGGCTGCGGACGCTCGAAGACGTTGGTCATCACCTCGAGCCCGGTCGGGTTCGTCTGTGCGAAGCCGAGCCCCGCGACCGCTGCGACGAGCAGCGT
>CAZICD010000167.1:0-4794 GCA_964537725.1 uncultured Spirochaetaceae bacterium
ACTAGAACACATCGGCCCGAACCCCGAACGACATCCGGAAGGCTGTTCCCGCCTCCACGTCCGACGAGATGAACCAGAGCTGCGCTTCGGTGTAGAGCGAGTAGGTGTTGAACAACGCGAGGTCCGGAAGCGTTACGATGGGGAACTCGAGCTGCGCGACCATGCCCGCGAGCACGAGTCCATCCTCGGTGAAGGCGATTTCGTTCTCGCTCATCGTGAAGTACGAGAAGTTCGCGCCAATCGCGAGCGCCGCGGAGAGCCAGTTGTAGTCCGGCCCGAGCAGGAAGCTCGCGGGGAAGGACGCGACGTTCGCGAGGAGCTTCGTCCCCAGCACGAGACCGTTGAACCGCTGCGGCGGCTCGCCGGCGCCGGGACGCGGGGTCACGCCGATCTGCCCCTGCAGCCGCACGTTATTGTCGAAGAAGGTGAGCCCCGCGCCGATGTCCCAGACGGTCGCGCCGAGCACGTGCGCGTCCAGGTAGAGGCCCTGCACGAAGCTGGGAAGCTCGTAGCGAGCCTTGTCGCCTTCGCGCAGCACCACGCTCACATCCTCGAGCGGTTGTTCGTCGGTCGTGACGCCCACGATCCGCACCGACTCGTCGAAGGTGTCGCGTTCCTGCGGCTCGAGCAGCCGCACCGTCGGGCTCTGCTCGTCCACGACGAGCGAGTGACGCACGACCGCGCTCTCGCCGTTGGCGAACCGCGCGCGGATCACCAGGTTGTGCTGGCCGTCGGTGAGCTGCGTCGTCTCGAGCCGATACTCCCACTCTGCGGCGCCGCGGGCCGATTCGAACGTCCGGCCGTTGTCCAGGCTCACCTCGATCGACTCGACCTCGTGGCGGGAACGGAACTCGCGCTCGGCGCGCGTGGTCTCACGTTCGCTCGCCTCCGGGTCGGGTTCGGGCACGACGAGCTCGTATCCGGCGCGCCCGCTGACGAACGGCCGGTCGCGGACGAAGCTCAGGAACGCCGGTCCGTCGACCGCGACCCAGGGGCCCTCATCCGCGTACTCGACGCGGTGGACCGCGCTTTCGAGCGCGGGCCGGGTCTCGCCGGCTTCGGTGCGCAGCGACAGTTCGACCGGACCTTCGGGCAGCGTTCCCGGCTCGATCACGAGCGATCCCACCCCCGACGGGCCGATGGGCGTCACCGCCGGCGGCGCGCTCTCGGCGTCCGCCTCGTCGCCTTCCGGCGCCGGCGAGCCGGTCTGTCCCGGCCGGGCGATCGGGATCACGCCCACCGGTTGTCCGTCGGCGAGGACGGTCACAGGCCCGGCGGCGGGGTTCGACTCGACGGTCAGCGTGAACCGATGCGCGAGGCGCGCGCCGTCGGCCGGCACGAGAATCTGCGGCGCTTCGGTTACCGCCGCCTGCTCCACGAACAGGTTACGCGAGACGCGGCTCAGGTTGCCGGCGCGGTCGGCGGCCTCCACGCGCAGGTTGTACCAGCCCGGCTCGAGCGTGGAGGTGTCCACGAGGTAGGCGAAGGGCCCGGGCTCGTCGAAGGCGACGAGCTCTATGGGCGGGCCGGCGGTCGGCGTGGCTTCGGCCTCGGGCGTGGCAGCCGCACCCGGGTCGCCGCCGAGCGCCTGCGCGACGAGCCGCACGATCTCGAGCGATCCGTCCTCGCCGCGGCCGTCGATCAGGAACTCGCCGCTGACGGTCACGCCGTCGTTCGGCTCGACGAGCTCGAGCACCGGCTCGGTGTTGTCCACGTTGATCGTCGTGGAGAGCAGGCTGCTCTCGCCGGCCCCGTCTGTCGCGCGCACGAGGACGCTGTGCGTCCCGTCGTCGAGCAGCGTCGTGTCGAGCCGGTAGGTCCACTCCTCGGTGCCCGCGGCGCGCTGGAAGCTCGTGCCGTTGTCGGTGCTGACGAAGACCTCCGCGATCCCGTTCGGGTCTTCGCTCGTGCCGGTGATCGTTACCTCGTCGCGCAGATACGCGTCGAGCGCGGGGGCGGTCACATCGGTCTCCGGGACGCTGCGCGAGATCGCGAACGGGCGCACGATCGGTTCGCTCTGCGCGCCGCCTATGTCGGTGGCGAAGACGGTTACCGTGTGCTCCCCGTCCTCGAGGCCGCTCATGGGGACGGTGACGTTGAAGATGCCGTCGGTCTCCACGGTCACCTCGCGCCCGTCGTCGACCGCGTAGGTGACCGATTCCGGTGCGTCGTCGTCGAGAACGACTCCGGAGAGGCGGAACTCCTGCTGGACGAGGCCTCCGGCAGGAGGCACCTGGAGCTGGAGCTCGGGGAGATCCGCCGTCTCGTCGGCGTTGACGGGCAGCCGACGCGTCGCCGTGTTCCCGGCGGAGTCGGTGAGCGTGACCGGCAGCGCGCCGTCGAGGTCTGAGACCGAGAGCTCGTGGACGATGAGCCGGTCGATCTCGAGCGTCGTCTGCGCCTCCTCACCCGCGACCGCGCGCGTGGTAGACGCCGGCTCGGAGAGCAGCGCGTGCACGGTGATCGTACCGTTCACCGGCTCCCCGGCGACCGGGGTCACGGGAGTGAGCTCCGGCGCGGTCGTGTCTACGACGAAGGGCACGATGAGCGAGGCCGATCGGCCCGATTCGTCGGTCGCCACGATGCGAAGCGCCGCGGGCCCGTCTGCCGTCGGCAGACGCGGGGTCACCGTGAAGCCGTTCTCGCGCGCGGTCGCCTCCGTGTCGCCCGCTGCGCGGGCCGGGTCGATGGAGTCGGCCGGCTGGATTGCCACCGCGACGCCCGCGACGCCCGAGGCGTCGCTGACGGCGAGCGCGAGCTCGCCTGACTGCGCGACGCGTCTGCCTACCAGGTCGGCCGGGAGCGAGATGGCCGGCGCGTCGAGCTCGGTGCGAAGCGCGAAGGCGGGCGCGCTCACGCGTGCACCGCCCACTCGCGCGGACACCTCGAGTCCGTCCACCGTGCCGTCGCCGGTCGCTTCGAGCACGACGAACTCGCCGTCGACGCGGACCGACAGGAAATCGGCCTGCGGCGAGAGCTCGGGCTCCGACGGGGCGCCTCCGATCGCGCGCAGCCGGACCGATTCGCCGGCCGGCAGTACGATCGGCGCCTCGTCGTCCGCTCGCGCCGTGAGACCCAGGTAGAGCCCGCGGTCGACGAGGGCGTCGACGGCGGGGGTCGAGCCGTCCTCGGCGGGCTCGGGGAGCTGAACGTAGAATCCGGTCGCCGCGGCGGCGACGCCGGTCGCGTTCTGTGCGACGAGCTCGATCGCGACCGCGCCGCCCTCGGACGCGCGCGGGAGGCCGATCTCGAACCGGCCGGTCTCGTCCACCCTCGTCGTACCGCTCTCGGGACCGATCGACCAGGCGATCTCACCAACCGCGGCGGGGCCGTCTGACGCGATCGACCCGCGCAGGCTCGCGCGCTCGCCGGCGGCGAGGGCGAAGCCCGGGGCGTAGTCGTCGCTCGCGTCGCCGCGGACGACCTCGCCGATCGTGATCGCGCCCGGAGGCGGCGCGAGCGTGAAGCTCCGCCGGACCTCGGGGCCCTCCTTGCCGTAGATGTCCACCGCGCGCAGGCGCACCTCGTGCCCGCCCGGCGCGAGCCCCTCAAGCGGAACGACGAAGCCGTTGCCGGCGGCGCCGCCGAGCTCGGCGGTCTGCTCCGGCCCGCGGTCGATCGAGTAGACCAGCGTCGCGCCGGCGTCGTCGTCGGCGACGTGCCCGGCGAGGTACGCGCGCTCGACGGTGGAGTCGGTCAGCGGCGCGTGGAGCGATACGATCGGCATGTCGCCTTCGCCGTCGATCTCGTAGCGAAACCGCTCGTTACGCTCGTTCCCGGCGAGGTCGGTGATCGTGAAATCGGCGCTGATCCGGCCCTTCGTGTCCGGCGGCAGGTCGGCGGCGACGCTCCAGTACGGGTCACCGGGCGTCAGCGGAATCTCACCGGTCTCGCCGGTACTGAGCTCGTAGGTGAGCGATGCGACGCCCACCTCGTCGGTTGCCCGTCCCACGATCCGAAGCTGCGCGTCGACGCGATCGTCTGCGGTGGGGGAGAGTACCTCGAGCACCGGTGCGCTCGTGTCCACGAAGAAGAGGAAGGGCGTGATGCCGATCGATCCCGTCCCGTCGACGGCCTCGATCCACCAGACCACGGCGCCCTCGTCCATCTCGCGAGGGTCGATGCGGAACGAGAACGACCGCGGCTCCTCGCCGCGCCCGCGCAGGCGCAGATCGCGCCGTTCGTCGCCGGCGACGAGCGTGAGCGAGTCGACCCCGTTCGCGTCGTCCACCGTCCCCTCGATCGTCGTGCGCCGACTGACGAGGACCCCGCTCTCGTGCGAGGTAGGCAGCGCCAGCGGCCGCGTCGTGTCGAGGCGCACCGGCACCTCGACCGGTTCGCCCTCGGTTCCGTTGACGTCGACCGCGCGCGCGCGAACCGTGTGCGGCCCGTCTTCCAGGTCGCCCACCGGGACGAACGCAGACCAGTAGTCCTCGCCTTCGGCCCGGACGAACGGCCCGTCGCCGATCTGGACCTCCACGTATCCGACCGCGTCGTCGTCGCGGGCCGAACCCACGACGAGCAGCCGCTCGCCGACGGCCTCGCCGGCGACGGGGTAGGAGATCGTCGTCTGTGGGAGGTCGCTCTGCGGGTCAATGAATACGTTATAGGGGCCGCCAAGCGCGACGTTCCCCGCCGAGTCGCGCGCTCGCACGAGGATGTTGTACTTCCCCGGCTCGCGGTCGGTCACGTCGATCGTGTACTCCCAGTTCCCCGTGCCGTCGACTTGCTGGAAGTCATCCTCCTCGGTCGACCCCGCCGCGAAGAGGAGGGCGGGGGTGAGGAGGAGGGCGA
>CAZICD010000168.1:0-4781 GCA_964537725.1 uncultured Spirochaetaceae bacterium
CCGCCACGCTTCCTGCCGGCGTCGGTCTCGCGCTATACTCGCAGGGCGTTGCCTGGAGGTCGCCATGCGCAGGAAGTCGCGGTCGCCGCTCATGCCACGCCGGGTGCTCGCTGCCCTGCTGCTGCTCTCGGTGGGGGTCGTTTCGCTCGCCGCCGACCGGCTCTCCGGGGCGGACGATCCGCCGGTCCGCGATCTCGCCCGGCTCTACCGAATCGCCGGAGAGCCGTTCCCGACGGCGAGCTTCCCGGTCTCGACGGCCTGGCTCCACGAGGCGGCGCTCGCGCTCCGCGGGGAGGTGCCAGGCGGTGTGGTCGCCGCGATCGACGCCTACATCGACGGGCTGGGGTACGCGCCGAACGAGGTGCGGACCGGCGTCGAGATCGAATTCCGGCCCGAAGCGTACCTCGAGACCGACTACCTGCGCGAAGGCGTCGTGGAGAAGCTCAGGCGGGAGGATCCGGCGCTGCGGCTGCGCGTCTCGGGCGGCATCCACGACGGGCCGCTTCTCCACACCCGCGTCGAGGCGATCCGCGACTACAACACCGACTATCCGAGCAACCTCACCCCACCGTCGGAGGGCGACCCGATTCCCTACGAGTTCAATAACGTCTACGAGGGGTATTTCCACTGGCCCTTCGCCTTCGTCGCGATAACCTTCGGGCGGCAACCGATGGATCTGGGGCCGGCGCCGCGCTCGTCGATCGCGCTCGCCGGCGGGCTTCCCTACCACGACGCGCTGCGCATCACGATGGACCTGGGCCCGATCCGGATGCACCACCACATCTCGTCGGTCGACAACTTCCGCGCCCGCGAGGACGTCGTGCTCGCTCCACCCGGCCCGGCTCCGGCGCGCGACGTGTACGATTTCGGTCGCAGCCAGATCTTCTTCAACACCCACTACTTCGAGTACCGCTTCGACTCCTGGCGGCTCGGCGTGGGCGCGCACCACATCGTGTCGCGTGAGCTCAACAACTTCCACCTCTCGGACTTCTTCCCGGTCTTCAGCTGGCACAACGCGAACATCCTCCCGCGGAACATGTCGGCCTTCCTCGACGCCACGGTGCCGGTGGTGCCCGGAGTCGAGGTCTACGGTCAGGTGGGCTACGACGACATCCGCACGACGGGAGCGGGCATCGCGGATACGTCCATCCCGACGATCCCGGCGTACACCCTCGGGGGGCGGTACTCGCGGCTGGGCGACCGGGTCGACTGGGATGTCGCGCTGGATGCCGGATACACGCACTACCTCTGGGGAGGTTATCCCCGGGAGTACGGGCTGAGTCGGGCGGTCTATCGACTGCGCACCGAGGGTGGCGGCTTCGCGCTGCCGCTCACCTCGCCGTACGGGCCGGGGACGGTCTACGGCATCGTCGACGCCGAGGCGTCCGGAACGAGCTTCTCGGCGGGGCTCCTCTACGAGGTCGCGGGCCGCAAGCCCGACGCGAATCCGTTCACTACCGACCAGGCCGAATCGCAGCTGCTCGCGAGCCAGGCGTACCGCTACTCGCACCGGGTCGAGGCGAAGGGTGCGTACGGCTTCACCTCCCGGGTTTCGGCGAGCGTCCAGGCGGGCCTCCTCGTCGAGGACGGCGAGCCGGAGGTGTACCTCGACCTCGGGGCGGTGATCGGGTACGCGGGCTCGGCCACGGTGGCGACCGTGGAGCGGTGAATCGCCGTGACGTGCGCACCCGCCCGCCGCGGCCCGCGCGTTCGGAGCCCGCCCCGCGGTACCCGCATCAGACCATGCCGGTCCGCTCGAGCGCCGACCGAAGGCGCAGAACGCCCGCACGGGCCGTGTGTTCCTGCTCTGCGATGGACGAGTCGAGGTCGCCGGCGAAGTCGCTCCACTGCTCGAGGATCACGCTCGCCTCCGGGCGCACCGCGCCCACGGTGCGGACGAGCCAGTCGATGTCGAGGCGACCCTCGCCGAGCGGTGCGCCGGTGACCTCGAAGCCCATCCCGCTCGGTCGCCGGCGGGTGGCGAAGTCCTTCACGTGCAGCGACGCGGTGCAGGGCGCGAGCGTCGTGACGACCTCGCGGGTACCTTCGCCTCGGCCGAGCGAGTTCACCGAGTCGAGGCAGACTCCCAGCGACGGGCTGTCGACGTCGGCGACGAGCGCGGCGAGATCGGCGCTCGCGCAGTCCTCGTGGTTTTCGATCGCGAGGATCACGCCGGACCGTTCGTAGAACGGCAGCAGCCGCTCGACCACCCGCCGCTCCTCGGCGAAGCCCGGGGAGGCGCCCGGGACGATGGTGCGGACCAGCCGGGCTTCGATCGCCGCGGCGATCTGCGCGTAGCGCTCGAGCAGATCCGGATCGAAGCCGGACGTGCCGACTTCGAGACTCACGCCGTGCCGCTGTGCGTGCCGCGCCAGCTCGGAGAGCTCGTCGGCCGACAGCTCGTGGAGCGCCGGGCGGTAGCAGATCTGCACGCACGCGGCCCCCAGCTCGACCGCCTTGTCGACGAGGTCGGTCGCGGTCATGGGCCGTTCGAGCCGTGGAGCGTTCGGGTCGCTGAATCCATACGCCCCGGTAGCCCAGCCGAAGGTGTAGGAGCCAATGCCGAGCGTCATGGTCGCCTCCTGCTTCGAGTCTACCGGATGCGCTGCAGGCGGGCAAAGGTCGTGGCCCGACCGCGAACGCTTCCGCGGTGCCGGGCTCTGTGGTACGCTGCTCCCGCAGAGGAGGTCCCATGCCCGGCCAACGGAGAGTCACCGCAGTATACACAGCCAACGCGCTCGTCGAGACGTGCGTGCAGGCGTTCGCCGAACGGCTTCCCGACGTCGATCTCGTCAACGTCGTGGACGACCAGCTCATCTTCGACATCAACCGTCGGGGAGAGATCGATTCGGAGCTCGAGGCGCGGACGCTCGCGCTCTTCGACGCCGCCGACCACAGCGGTGCGGACCTCGTCTTCTGCACCTGCTCGTCGATCGGGGAGGTCGCGGATCAGGCGGCGGAACGAGGGCGAACCCGCCTCGTCAAGATCGATCAGGCGATGGTCGAGCAGGCTGCGCAGACCGGCGGTCGCGTCGGAGTGCTCGCGACGCTCGCCTCGACGCTCGACCCCACGGTGCGCTTCATCGAACGGGTGGCGCGCGAGACGGGCGCGGATCTCACCGTCGTGCGCGGTCTCGCCGAGGGGGCCTTCGAGGCGGCGGTGAGCGGCGACCGGCAGACGCACGACGACCGGATCGTCGCGGCAGCCGAGCGGTTGCAGCGCGAGGGCGTGGACCTCTTCGTGCTCGCGCAGGGTTCCATGGCGCGCATCGAAGGTCGACTCAAGGAAGCGACCGGGCGACCGGTGCTCTCGAGCCTGCGCTCCGGCGTCGATCGGGCCGCGCAGCTGCTCGGGTAGGGGGAGACATGGAGTTCGTATCGCGCGGCACGCCGGAGCAACGACATCGGCTCGTCATCCTGACCGACATGGAGAACGAGCCCGACGATTCGCAGACCATGGTGAAGCTGCTGATGTACGCGAATGAGATCGACATAGAGGGGCTCATCGCGGTGACCTCCAAACACCTGCGGCACGACAACTTCCCGGAGTCTATCGCCGACCGCGTGAAGGCGTACGGCGTCGTTCGGCCGAACCTGATGATGCACGCACCGGGATGGCCGACCGAGGACTACCTCCTCTCGAAGACCGCCGGCGGACAGCTCGGCTACGGCATGGCGGCGGTGGGCGACGGGCGCACTACCCGCGGATCCGAGCTCATCGTGGAGGCGCTGCTCCGCGACGATCCGCGCCCGGTCTGGTTCGCGATCAACGCGGGGGCGAACACGCTCGCGCAGGCGCTGTGGGACATGCGCCGAGACCTGGGCGGGGACGCGTTCCGCAGCGCCCGCGCGAAGGTGCGCGTCTACGACGACTCGGGCCAGGACGACGCCGGGGCGTGGATGTGCCACGAGTTCCCCGACCTCTTCTACATCCGAAGCCGCGCGCAGGTCTTCGGGCTCTTCGGGCCCGGGTTCGGAACCGGCCCGCAGCCGTGGGAGCCGCTCGACCAGTACGCGTGGGCGGAGGTCAACGTCCGCGTTCGCCACGGCGTGCTCGGGGCGCTCTTTCCGCAGCGGCTGTGGAAGTCGGTGCCGTGGAAACCGGTCTACGAGCCGGCGAAGGAACCCGCCTACCACTTCCTCGACGGCGGCGGGACGACGACCTGGCTGGGCCTGGTGAACAAGGGGCTCTTCGAGCCGGAGGAGATCTCGTGGGGCGGGTGGGGTGGCCGCTTCTCGTGGGAGGCCGAAGAGGTGCCGGCCGGCCAGCATCAGGTGGATCAGGACGAGGAGCCGTACCGGCCGTTCCGCATGTACCCGCAGGCGCCCGACGATTCCTTCCCCGTCGACGACGCGGACACTCCCTTCTTCGCCTTCTCCGGCGTGAAGGGGGAGACCGCGTACTACGCTCGCGACTTCGCGCCGCTGTGGCGCTGGCGCGACGCGTACACCCGCGACTTCGCCGGGCGGATGGACTGGTGCGTCGCCGAGCGAGGTGGTGCGAACCACCACCCGGTCGCGGTCTTCGCCGGCGACGAGCACCGCACGGTCTGCCGCCTTCGCGCGAAGGCGGGCGAGGCGGTTCCGCTCGACGCGTCGGCATCCTACGACCCCGACGAAGACCCGATCCGTATCTCCTGGTCGACGTATCCGGAGGCGGGTACGTACGAGGGCGATGTGGCGCTCGACTCGCCGGCCGAGTCGGTCGCACGGATGACCGTCCCGCCGGACGCGGCCGGGAAGCAGATCCACGTGATCCTCGAGGTGACCGACGAGAGCGC
>CAZICD010000169.1:0-4749 GCA_964537725.1 uncultured Spirochaetaceae bacterium
CGCCTGCGGGAACCCATGATGCGTAATCGGTTGTCTGCATCTCGCCGACCATGCCGATGCCGGTCATGTTGTCGGTGGTGAAGTCCGGTTCTGCAAGCGAAAGGTCGGGGTATGCTTCTTGAAGCACGCCCTCGATGTAGGCTTTATCCTGCCCGCCGACTGCGGTGTAGGATTGCCGGATTTTCCGGCGCTTGGTCTCTGTCGTTTGCGTCGGGTCGTAGATGATGCCGAGGCGGTCAAACCACCGCTCGAAGGTATCGGTGACAGTGGACGGCAGGGACTCGTCAACAACGCCTGCTGCAAACTCATACGCCCGCCCAAACGTCGCGGCAATGGCTCGCACGACGTTTCCGAACTGTCCTTTAAGCGACCACGGACTCCCCGGCGGAAACAGTTTCTTGAGTACCGACTCACTCAGATTCGCGCTCAGACCCATGTCACGCTCCCAAGTACGGCAAGCTCTGAGTCATCGAGTGTGTAGCTCGTGATCGTCGAGCCCCCGGCGTTTTTCAGAGTCACCGTCACAACGTCGGCTCCGGCGTCAATGGCGATCTTCGTGAGGCGAGAGGCCGATATCACATTTCGCGGATCTGGCTCATCTGAGTACTGAGCCGGGCGCCTGGAATAGAGGTGCTCCTCGATTGCCGTTTCGATATCTGATTTCACGTCGGCTGTGTTGGGGCTAAGATCTGCGATCTCTACATCGAAGGTGAGCTCTGTAAACGCCACCGCCGAAACCTGCGCGTTCAACGGCTTTCGCTCTTCGTCCTGTAGATAGTCCTCTACTTCGGTGAGCTTTGAGGAGCCGGGCACACGGTTCGCGGGATCGTCGTCGTCAGTGAGCGGGTACACGTTCACGAATCCCGGTGACGGCTGGAATGCGTATGCCTCGGCGATTCCTGCTACCTCAGTCGCCCACAGCTTGTAGTCAGGGATTGCGCCGCCCTGGGGCTGTGACTGCTCGCGTTGCCGGACGCGAGCGCGGAAATCATCTATGGCCTCGGCGTCCTCTGCTGTTTGCACAGTGGTGGCAACCGTTGCCTCACGATCCACGCCGGTGATCGGAGAGGAGAGCTCCATTGTGTCTGCGATATCAGGGTTCACCTCATCGCCTGTTTGAAGCGACTGCACTTCAACTGTGGTTGAGCCCGATATTGTGACCGCTTCCTCTACTTCGTAGACGTAGTCCCCGAGCACGTAGAGAGTCGCCTCGGGTATCGTTGTGCCGTTAGTGCCGGTCGCGGTGAGGGTCCCGCGCCACTTCGTCGCGGCTTTCCGCGTGAGGCCGTATTCGAGCCCCCGGCGAATGAGCGCCTCCTCATCGGCCGTGGTGGTGAAGATCTGATCGTAGGCCCATGCAGCGAATCGGTAGATGAGCCACGCAAGCCCGGCGACCGCTGTTGCAAGCACCCGCCATACCGCTTTCGGAAGTAGCGGTGCAGACTGCCCCGTCTCTGATTCGATGTCTGAGAGAAACTGCTCTTTGAGCTCCGCTATCGTGGGGACGGTCATAGTGCCTCTGCCTCCTCAGTCTCCCAGTTCACCGCAAAAGCGTAGTCTGTGGTCTCACCTGACGGCTCTGTGACGCGAACGCGGAGGTGAAGCCGCGTTGCCCCGACTATCTCACTGTCCGCCTCTACAGAGCCCGCGAGCCCCTCCGATTTCATCCACGCGAGTGCGGACTCCGCTGCTACCTCGATATCGCGTGCGGTACGTGCGGTAAGCGGCCGCTGAAGCAGCTCCGGAACGCGCGATCCGTAGCGCTCGGGGCGTTCGGAGGCGCCGTTCCCCCACCATGCGGGGGTGAATAGCGAGAGATAGATCGCGTTCGACAGCCCCGATGTGGTCTCGGGCCTCCCGTTCTCGAGCACGAGGTCTCCGCCGTCTTCTGTCGGTTTCAGGTAGAGGTCGCTCATGTGCCCGTCCTCAGTGTTTCAGCCTCGGCCGCAGATATATCAACGCTCGTCGGCGCTGCCGGTGGCCCCGACGGGTCGCTTCCGGCGGTAACGCCTGAATGTGTGTGACCGTTTATATAGGACACAAGCCCTTGAATCGCGGTATCAAGCTCGGCGTGCGTGACAAGCGTCCGCCCCGTTCCGTTCAAGTCAATGTTTCCGTCGGTGTTAAGTTTGATTCGCGCTTGCGCCGCGTCGCCGCCTGAGTCGGTGGAGTAGATAACGACCTCGCCTGCCGATGCCGCTTCTCCGGCACGGTAGTTGTGCGAGGCAATCACGATGCGAAAGCCCGCTATGTTGACAACGACTGCTTTGTCGCCGTCGGTCGGGCCTGCTGAGATTCCCGGAAGCTGGTAGTACGGTAGCTCGAGCGTGCCGGATGTGTTCTCCGCCTCTACCGTTACCGCTTGGCCGGGGGCGCTTCTGAGTTTCTTGAATGCTGTCTTCACGATTCGGTAAAGCCGCATTAGAATCCTACGCTCCATGGATAGGGCCTGCCCGGAGGCTGGCCGGGTTTCGCCGGATCTGTGCCGAGGAATGCTTCGGGAAACGTGAGATCGAGCTCGGTAATCGCTCCCCCCGATTCATCGAGTTGCAGCGTCACGCGCTTTACGATGAGCTCGTAGGTGTCGTAGATCATCGCGCTCGGTGCATACACGGGGATCGTCATGGCAGGCGCCCAGAGTTTCCCGCCGACGGTCCATCCGGTGACAGTCGCTTTGCAGGTGTAGCCGTCGATGATGCCGCGGGACTTCGCCCACTTCGCGGCCTCTGCAACCTCTGCATCCTGCTCGGGCTCTGTGATCTTGATCGGCCGAAGTATCGGGTCAACACCGTTGTCAACGGCCTCAGCTGAGTAGTTCTCCCCGTCTATCGTTTTCTCCACCCGGTAGCGGTGATATCGCTTGGTAAGATCATGCGTTGTCGCGATTGAGATAAGCGGGGCCACGGCCTCTCTCAGTTCCACCCCGGCGGGAGCGCCGCGGATCTTCCGAAAAAGCAGGCTCCCGTCTGGCTGCGGTTGTGCCCAAAGACCATATCCGGCGGCGATCTTCGAGAGCACCTCATAGACCGTCTGCCCGGGGTCCACTTGCGTGACGCGGGTCATAATCTCGGGATCTGAAGTCACGACCACTGCAGGCGGCGGCTGATCCTTTCGCTGATCCTTCGGCACTTGGAGGAGGTAGGAGAGCGTGTCAAAGGGCGCCCGGTATTCCCCGGGCCACGCCGATATCTCAAGGATCGCGGCGCTGCGGCTTCGCCCCTCGATTGTGAGCTCTCTACCGTCGCCGCTCCACTGGGCCGAAAGCTTTTCGGTCGGGCCGGTAATGACTGGATCTCCGCCGTGGCGCACGACGACGTTATTCGTGCGGTAGGCGGCAAACCGGAGGCGGTTTTCCTCGGTGGCCTCAAATGGCACGCGGAAGGAGAACCCGTCTGCAGCCTGATCGATGCCGCGGACTATCTGTAAGCCCTGCCAGCCGGAGAGGCGCTCGCCTGAGATATCAATGGTGATTTCTGCAAGGCCGCCACGGGCGGCGGCGCTGTCTGTCATGACTGCTGCATCAGACATACCACCTGACCTCCGTGCCGGCGGGAACGAGGAGTATGTCAGTGCCGGTGATGTTGTTGTAGTCGAGGATGCGCTCTGCCATGGCTTGTACGTCCGCGCCCTCTCCGTAGAGCTCGTAGGCGAGCACGATCGGCGGAATGTCTCCCTCAGTGGTGTAGACGCGCTCTGCCGGTAGGTCTATCGCGCGGTCGATGAGCGCGCGCAAAGCCGATGTGATGACCGCTCGGGTCCGCCATGCAGACTCGTAATCGGTCGCCCCGAGGGTGTCGAGGCCGGAGACGAGATCAGAACGGAGCCTTGAAAGCTCGTCTACTGCATCGAGGGCGCTTGCTCGGGTCACGGTTTGAGAATCTGCGGTGCTTTCCGCCGCTGCTACAGCGATTGCCTGAGCCTGAGCGCCGCCGATGAGGCCGAAAAGGTCTCCGTAGCGCGTCGTTGTAGTCTCGGCCGCCGAAAGGCTTTGAGAAAGCATCACGCGATAGCCGTCTATCGTTGCCTGGGCGTCTGTTACCACGTCCGCCGGGAGCCTGTAGAGCCGAAGGAGGCTTGCAAGCAGTTCTCCCGGAGCGGCGATGAGCGCGTCGATGGTGCGGGTTATCTCGCCTACGACCGCCGAGACCTCAGCGCGGATATCCTCGGTAATACCGGTTATGGAGTTAATGGCGTCGGTTGCGGCATCAAGGCTGTCGAGAACCTGATCCTTCAGTGCGGCGATTTGCCCCGCGCCTTCCACCTCGGCACCGGAGACAGAGTCCTCTACCGACTGTGCCGCCTCGATTGCAGCGGAGCGGGTCTGTTGATCGGCCCGCCCGGCGGTGCGCGGGTATTCAAGTACCTCGGCTGCAGCCTGCACGAAGTCGATATCGAATACCGCGCGGCCCGCGCCGTCGACGAAGCGCTCGGTCTGAGAGATAGACACTGGTAGCGCTACGACAACGCCCCACCTCGGATGCTCAAGTCGTCCAGGCCCCGGCTCAGAAAGCGCTGCCCAGAACGCATCGGCTGTGCGGTCGTAGTCTGCGCCGGTGAAAAACGCCTGTATGGGAAAGCGCGGGGTCGTCTGTCCAAGGTCTTGTACCGCGCCCTGATCCTGATTCGGGAACTCGACGACCGGGGCTTTCTTTCCGCCGGAGCGCTCGAGCTCGGTAAACTGTGGCTCGAACTCAGCACCGGAGGGCGAGATGTATCTCAGTGTGCGAAGGCGCTCCCGGTAGCTCACAG
>CAZICD010000170.1:0-2230 GCA_964537725.1 uncultured Spirochaetaceae bacterium
CGGCGAGGGCGCGCTGCCGGTGACCTTCCTGCCACTCCTTCCGCGATTCACCGGGGATCCGCAGTCGGTGATCGTCACCGCGGCGCCGAAGGTTCTTCCGGCCGGGGAGTACCGCGCGCTGGTGACCGTCGCCGATCGCGAGGTCGTCACGCTCTTCGCGGTAGAGCCGTGGAGCGAGGGAGGCGGGGAGCGCGTCGTGCACGTCCCGATCGTGGACTCCGAGCCGCGACCGCTCCGCGTCACCGCGGCGGTCGCAGACGCGGTGGACGGGAGCGACCTCACGCCGCGAGCGACGGTCGAGATCCTCCGCGGGAACTCGTTCGTTCCCCTCGCCCGTGCCGGGGAGGTCGTCTCCGGACGCGTGCACACCGTTCGGGTGCGCGTGCCTGGATACGAGGCGCAGACGCTCGTCGTCGAGCCGCGACGTGAGACCGGAAGCCTGACGATCGGTGTGCGGCTGGACAGAAACGGAGGATAGAAGAGATGACAGCGACGGCGAAACGAATCCTGTACGTCACGATGGGCGTCCTCGCAGGCGGAGCGACCTGGGCGGCGCTCGAGCTCGTGCTCAGGCTCAGCCCGGGGTACCTCGCGCACGCGATCGCGCAGGGAACACTGATCGGGGCGATCTTCGGCTACGCGATCGGCTGCGCCGAGGGAATCGCGATCAACGAGCCGCGCAAGGCCGCCTTCGCGGGAGCGCTCGGGACGGCAATCGGCGCGATCGTCGGTGGCGGCGCGATCGTCGGGGTCTCCGCGGGGCTCATCGCGGTGGCGAACTCGCTCGGGACCGACCGGGCGTCGGCGATCGGTCTCGTGCTTCCCGTGAGCAGGATCGTCGCCTGGGGGCTCCTGGGCGCGGCGATCGCCGCGGTTGAAGGGATCAGATCGCGCTCGGCGAGGCGGAGCGTGGCCGGCGGCCTGGGTGGGCTCGTTGGCGGGCTCCTCGGCGGCGCCGGGCTCGAGGCGCTGATCCGCCTCGTGGACAACCCGGTGCTCGGCCGCGTCGCCGGCTTCGTGATCCTGGGGTCCGGGATCGGTTTCTTCCTGGGCGAGTTCGAGCGTCGATTCAGCTACGCGAAGCTCAGGGTGCTCACCGGGCCGCTGCGCAACCGCGAGTACGTGCTCTCGCGACGCCGCACGGTGCTCGGCTCCGGTCTGCGGGCGCAGGTGTATCTGCGCGGGTACCGCGGAACCGGGGGCGCGCACGCCGAGATCGTGGAGTCGGGCGGCGACATGCTCATCGTGACCGCGGAGCAGGACGTGCGGGTGAACGAAGAACCGGTGCACGCCGAACGCTACCTGAAGTACCAGGACGTGATCGATCTCGCGAGCGTCCGGCTGCTCGTGCTGCCGGCATAGGGGGACGTATGAAGTGGAAGGCTCTCATTATAATGACGACGCTCGCGACGCTCGCGGTCGCGGCGGCAGGACCGCTTGCCGCGCAGCCGATTCAGGTCACGCAGGTCGACACGGGAGACCTGCTCGTGCACGGCACGGTCGACGCCTACGTCTCGGTCGCCGGCCCGTCGGCCGCGGCCACCGCGGTGGAGGCGTGGTCGGCCTCCGAGCGCGGACCCGACGGCGAGCGCTCGCTCGACGTCGTCGAGGTACGCGCCGGAGCGAACGAGGAGACGGGCATCGATTTCCTGCTGCTCGTCGACAACTCGGGGTCCATGTACGATCGCGTGCTTCGCGGGGAGCGGCGGGTCGACCACGCGCGACGCGCGCTCTCGGGCTTCCTGCAATCGGTCACCGGCTCGCGCGACCGGGTCGCGCTCGGCGCGTTCAACACCTACCTCTACCCGCTCGCACCGCTCGGCGCCTCTTCGGCTGAGCTCATGCGGAGCCTCGACCGGCTCGAAGAGCCACCGGCCGAGACCGCGTACACCGAGCTCTACCAGGCGATGGATCGGCTGCTCGAGCAGTTCGTGACGTCGAGCGGACGCAAGGCGGTGATCGTGCTGAGCGACGGCGAGAACTATCCCTTCGCCCGTCACGCCGGGGTCGCGCACCCGGTCTGGGGCGAGGAGACCGTGACCCCGGATGAGGTGATCGACCGCTACATCGCCCGCGAGGTCTCGCTCTACGCGATCAGCTTCGCGGACGCTCCCGACCCGAACCTCGCGCGCATCGCCGACGCGACCGGAGGCGCGCTGTTCGAGGCCTCCGACTCCGCGGAGCTCTCGCGGGTGTACGCGTCGATCCGCGACGCGATCCGCGGCGAGGT
>CAZICD010000170.1:2330-4732 GCA_964537725.1 uncultured Spirochaetaceae bacterium
TGGAGGCTACACGCTCGTCGCCGACCATCCGGTGCGCGTGAACAACTCGCTCGCCAAGCGCCGCCGGCTGAAGCCGGGGGATGTGATCACGGTGGAGGATGTGACGCTCGTGTTTGACGCGCCGGAGGGGGAGTAGGAGCGGGGTATGGGTCGGGCCAGAGAACGTCGTCGGTTCGAGAGCCGATGCGGCCAATGACCCTGAGCTGTCCCTTCTGCTTTGGGCGAGGATACCACTCGAACCACTGCAGGCTCCGCGTGGTGCGGCACAGCATGTGTCTGATGACCGCGGGAATCGACCGCTGTCACGATCGGCGGATTGGGAGTATGCGGGCACGGGCCCTTTCGCGATCGACCGACACGAGTGCCCCAGAGTCCAGGTCGTGAGTGTCTTCATCCCGCGGCGTATGAGAGCGCCGCAGCGATGTCTTCGGCCGCGATGTAGGGGTAGAGGCTCAGGATCTCCTCGCGCTCGTGACCGGCTGCGAGAAGGCCAATCACGGTTGAGACGGTAACGCGAGTGCCGCGAATGCAGGGACGACCGCCCATCACAGCAGGGTCCAGCACGATCCGTTCCCGAATGTCCATGTCGCAACCTCCCTCGGAATCCTGGAAACAGTATACCACCGCGGGCAGGCGACGCCGAGTCATGCGTAAAGCGGAACAATGGCGCCGCGCCGACACCTGGGTTCGTCATCGCCACGGGTTCCATGTGGTCTGATACCGTGAGGGGTCTGCACGCGGCGTTCCGGTGCACCCGAACCGACCTCTGTCACGTGACGCGCTACGATAGGGTGTGATCAAGACCTTCGCCGACAAAACACCGAGGGCTTCATCGGCTCGGGGCTGATCGCGAGGGTCAACATGCAATCTGGATCAACGACCACTGGCGGATCTGCTTTCGATTCGAGGACAGCGACGCCTATGACGTCGAGATCACGGATTATCCCGGAGAGATCCGGATATCAAACGCGTCGGATCGATGTACTCTTCCGTGGAGGGCGCATTCTCTCGAGCCGATTCCGGAGCGACCAGCGTCGGTGTGGTGATGTGTCGCTCGCATGATCCCAATTTGCGGACGGAAGGCCGGGCGCGTCGCAGACGCGGCTCCGCGAGGTGGAGGAGTACCGGCGCCCGACACCGACCGGGAAGTGCCGTTCGGTCTACTGCAGATTACAAATTAATATTTCGATTTACATGTAAATCGAAAACTTATATATTGATTTACATGTACTCGAGAACGCTGAGCTTGACCGATCTCCCCCGCGAATCGTGCTTCCTCTGGGGGGCACGGCAGACCGGGAAGAGTACGCTACTCAAAGAGACCTTCACCGCGGCCATGTACTACGATCTCCTCCACTCGGACGTCTACCGACGGCTCCTGTCTCAGCCTTCACTCCTGCGCGAGGAGGTCCTCGCACACGCATCAGCAGCCGCGGACAGCAGACCAGTCGTCGTGATCGACGAGGTTCAGAAGGTTCCCGATCTGCTGGACGAGGTGCACTGGATGATCGAGAACACGGCTTGTCGATTTGTCCTGTGCGGCTCGAGCGCACGGAAGCTCCGCAGAGGTCACGCGAACCTGCTCGGTGGACGCGCGATCAGGTATGAGCTGTTGCCACTGACGCGGCGCGAAATTCCCGACTTCGACCTGGCGCATGCCCTCGTGACCGGCCTGCTGCCGCGCCACTACGACTCGCCGGATCCCACTCGTCTCCTCCAGGCATACGTTGCAGACTACCTCAGAGAGGAAATCGCAGCCGAAGCGCTGACGCGAAACGTACCGGCCTTCAGTCGATTCCTGGACACCGTGGGACTGACGAACGGGTCGGTCGTGAACTATCAGTCGGTCGCGTCGGACTGCGCCATCTCGGCCCCAACCGTGCGAGAGTACTACCAGATTCTGCAGGACACGCTCGTTGGATTCGAGATGCCCGCGTTCCGGCGGACCGGGAAACGCCGAGTAGTCTCGGCCCCGAAGTGGTACCTGTTCGACGTCGGCGTTGCCGGCTACCTCGCCCGCCGAGGCAAGGTCGTGCCGGGTTCAACCGAGTACGGAAAGGCGTTTGAGCACTTCATTCTCATGGAGCTGCGAGCGCACTCGATCTACTCGGGTCTGCACTACCCGATCCGCTACTGGCGCACAAGCTCAGGGTTCGAGGTCGACGCCGTCCTGGGTGATGCGAGCGTAATTGTGGAGATCAAGTCGAGCGAAACGATCACGTACCGTGACCTGAAGGGGATTCGCGCGTTTCGTGAAGAGCATCACGCCGGACGCGCGGTCGTCGTCTCTTCCGTCCCGGCGCCGCGCCGCACCGACGATGGAATCGACATCCTGCCGTGGCAGGACTTCCTCACGCGGCTGAACGCGGGGCAGATCATCGGGTAGCGGCCCCTGCCCCTGA
>CAZICD010000171.1:0-2356 GCA_964537725.1 uncultured Spirochaetaceae bacterium
TGGAGATATTTGACCCTCTGCCTTAACAGGGACGCCCGTCTTCGGTACCTTGAGCCCCCATGGGTACGAATGCCGTCGAGCAGGCGCTCGCGATTCTCGGCAAGAAGCGCGTGCTGCTGCAGATACACGATCCGAGCTTTCCTGGTCGACCTGACGAAGACGTGGGTCGCGGGACGCCCTACGGCACCGCCGGCGCCGAGTTCGCACGCTTCGCGAAGTCGATCGGCTTCACCGGGCTCCAGCTCGGCCCGCAGGGCCAGACGACCCGCGGCAACCCCTCCCCCTACGACAGCACCGCCTTCTCGCGCAACTTCCTCTCGCTCTCGTTCGCCGCGCTTCGCGGTGACGAGGTATGGGGCGAGCTCGTAGACGACGACCTGCTCGACTCCGCGCTGACCGCCGCTGCCGGCGCGCCGTCCGACCGGACGCAGCACCAGCAGGCCTACGACGCGCAGCTCGCGCTCTGTAACCGCGCCTTCGAGCGGTACCGCGAGGCGCGCTCGCGCGCGACGATCGACACGCGCGAGCTCGACCGGTTCAGAGAGCACAACCGCTTCTGGCTCGAGCCCGACGCGATGTACGAGGCGCTCTCGCGCGAATACGGGACGACCGACTGGCGAGGCTGGAGCGGGCCGCACGCGGAGGCCGACCGAGTGCTCTACTGTGCGCCCGGAGCGGCGCGCGACGCCGCGTCGGCCCGCCGCGCCGAGCTCACGAGACGGTACGCGGAGGACCTCGAGCGATACGCGCTGATCCAATATCTCGTGCACCGTCAACATCAGGAGTTCCACCGCCGGGCGAACGAGATGGGCCTCTCGCTCTACGCCGACCTGCAGGTGGGCCTCGCGCTGCGCGACCGGTGGCGGCTGCACCCGCTCTTCCTCGGCGGCTATCTCCTCGGCGCGCCGCCGAGCCGAACCAACGCCGAAGGTCAGCCGTGGGGCTACCCGGTGCTCGACCCCGACCTGTATGCCGGCGAGACCCCCGCCGGGAGCGGCGTCGGTTACCTCGCCTCGCGCGCGCGCAAGCTCTTCGCGGAGTTCGACGGCGTGCGCCTCGACCACCCGCAGGGCCTCGTCTGCCCGTGGGTCTACCGCTCCGACGACCCCGACCCGTTTCACGCGGTGCAGAACGGCGCGCGGCTCTTCTCCTCGCCCGCGCTCGCCGACCACCCGGGGCTCGCACGCTACGCGATCGCCCGCGCCGACCAGCTCGCGACCGGCGGCGACGTCGCGCGTCACGCCGACGAGTGGGTCGGCGGGCTCGATCCCGAGCAGGTCGATCGGTACGCGACGCTCCTCTCCGTCATCATGGACGAGGCACGCTCGCGCGGGCTCGACCCGCGCTCGATCGCGTGCGAGACGCTGAGCACCCAGCCCTACCCGCTGATGCGCGTGATGGAGAAGTTCGGGCTGGGCCGATTCCGGGTCACGCAGAAGATGGACGTGGGCGACCCGGCCGACGTCTACCGCACCGACAACGCGGTGGAAGCCGACTGGGTCATGATGGGCAACCACGACACGCGACCCATCTGGGCGCGCGTCGCCGAGTGGGAGGCCCAGGGGAAGATACGCGACCGCGCCGCCTACCTCGCGCGCCGGCTCGCGCCGAGCGGTGAGGTCGATGCGCTCCGCGGCCGGATCGCCGGCGACCGCGGGACCATGGTCCAGGCGTACTTCGCCGATCTGCTCGTCAGCGACGCGCAGAACGTCATCGTGTTCTTTGCCGATCTCTTCGGCACCGAGGAGACGTACAACGCGCCGGGAACCGTGGGGCCGGAGAACTGGAGCCTGCGCGTGCCGTCCGACTACCAGGAGCGCTACCGCCGCGACGCCGGCGACCTGCGCGCGCTCAACATCGCCTACGCGTGCTCGCTCGCGATGGGGAGCCCGCTCGCCGAAGACGCGCCGCGCGAGCTCGGACAGCACCTCCAGCGGATGGCACGGCGGTCGGCGTAGGGGGCGGGGCGCCCGGCGGTCACGGCGTGGTCCGCCCGTCGCCCCGATTCGCCCGGCGCTGACCTCACCCCCCGGCGCGCCACTCCCCCGGAGCCGGGATCTCGCTGTTCTCCCGCCACCGCGACCCCGCCGGCATCTCCGTCCCGCGGCCGAAGTCGGCCTGCATCGACGCGAACTCCATCAGGCGCGGCTCGACCTCGGACGACCAGAACCGCTCGACCGACGCGAACGTCGGGAAGCCGGGGCGGTCGACGTCGGCGTCGTACGACGCGAGGAGCTCCGCGGCCGTCTCGCCGAGGAACCGCACCTCGTCGGCGACCATCCGCTCGCCCTCGCGGCGCGAGCTCGCGCGCGCGTCCTCGCCCATCGCGAAGAACGGCGGGCGGGTGAGGAAGGCG
>CAZICD010000171.1:2456-4619 GCA_964537725.1 uncultured Spirochaetaceae bacterium
GCTCGCGCGCGCGTCCTCGCCCATCGCGAAGAACGGCGGGCGGGTGAGGAAGGCGCCGCCGGGGTTGGCGTCGCCGTGGGCGGTAGCGGCGCCGCCGGGATTGGCGTCGCCGGCCCCGGGGGAGCCATCGCCGCGGCTCGCGCCGCCGTTCCCCCGCCCGCCGCCCTGCGTGACGTCGCCACCAGCGGGCAGACGCGAGAGATCGACGCAGTCGGGCTCGAGCGCGGCGAGAAGCGACGTCTCGACCTTGCCGGCGTGGTCGCCGCCGCTCTTCCCGTCGCGATCGAACCCGGGCGTGTTCGCCTCCCAGTCGGGCAGGCCGTAGAGGAGCGTCTTCGTCATGGGCTGAGCGAGCTCGAGCAGCGTCTTCAGGTCCTTCCAGTTCGGGCCGTAGTGCCCGGTGAGGAAGATCGCAGCGTGGAAGCCCAGCCGGTCGGCGGTGCGCACGTGGTAGAGGACGTTCTTGAAGTGCTGCCACGGCGGCATGGACGTGGTCCAGGTCCGATCGACCTCGCCCACCTTCTGCGACGCCCACACCGCGTACCCGCCTATCTCGTGGACGTGCCAGTAGTCCGGCGGCGCGACGATCCCGCCGTGCTCACGCGCGGCGCGCACGGCGATCGCGTGCGCCTTCAGCGCGTCGAGTCCCACCGTGCACTGCGGGCCGTGCGGCTCGCAGAGTCCGTAGGGGAAGTAGACGAGCGGGCGCTCGGCGAACGCCGCCTCGAGCTCGTCCGGATACATCCGTTCCCAGCGTACTTCTCTCATGATCATGCTCCTTACGGCGTCGATGAGGTCTCCGCCCGCGCGCTGTCGAGCCACGCCTCGCGCACGCGCACGCCCCAGCCCGGTTCGGCGTCGGGCATGGGGAGCTCGCCATTCACCACCTCGAGCGCCGGCTCGAAGACCTCGCCGAACTCGCCCCGCGCCTCGATCGAGAACTCGAGGTACGGCCCCGGATTCGGGATCGATCGCATGAGGTGGAGGGTGAACAGCGTTACGAAGGTGACGTTTGCCGAGTGCGGCGTGCAGGGCATCCCCGCCTCCTCGGCGAGCGCCGCGACTCTGCGCGCCCGCGTGATCCCGCCGATGTAGCACACGTCGGGCTGCACGATGTCCACCACACGCTCGCGCACCATCCGCTCCCACACCGGCATCCAGTTGTCCTGCTCGCCGCCGGCGACCTCGCCGTCGAGCGCCTGGTTCACCTCGCGCGTCCAGTCCATCTCCCAGTAGGGGCACGGCTCCTCGAAGTGGCCCGGGCCGCCGCCGTGCAGCCGCTTGCCGATCTCGATCGCCCGCGCCGGACGGAACGCGCTGTTCGCGTCGGCGTGGATCACGAAGTCGGGGCCGAGCGCCGAGCGCATCGTGTCGATGAGCTCCTCGCTGCGGCCCTCCCACCGGTCGCGGTCCTCGCCGGTCGCGTCGCCCACGCGCACCTTGCACGCGCGATAACCGCGGGTGTCACGCAGCCTGGTGATGCGCTCCGCCTCGTCTGCGGGGGTGATGTCGCGGCGTATGCTCGACGCGTACGCCGGGTAGGCTCCGGGCGTCGCTCCGAGCAGCTCGCACACCAGTTTCCGCTCGCGCTTCGCGAGCAGGTCCCAGAGCGCGGTCTCCACACCGCCGAGCGCGCGAAGCACGAAGCTGCCCGGAAACTTGAGGTTCGCCGCGACGACCGCGTCGGAGAGCGTATCCGGGGCGGGGTCGTCGGTCCGGAAGACCTCGGGCGCGACGAGCCGATGGAGCACGGTCACGGTGATCTCCGCGTGGAAGGGCGCGGTCTGGCCCCAGCCGGTCTCGCCGGTGTCGGTACGGATCTCGACGACGCAGATGAGCGGCGTGGTATGAGTGGTGATCGAGGTGATACGCATGGGCGCCTCCGTGGGCGCCCAGTGTACCACGGCGCGACGCGCTACCGCACGCGCGCGCCGAGGGTCAGCGAGAGCGTGGAGAGGAAGTTGTCGGTGGAGCCGCTCTCGCTCTGCGACCAGAAGTCGCGGGCGTCGTCCGGGCGCGTCCCGCTCGCGCCGCCGCCGAGCGCGCGGACGTTCGCGAAGACGTCGACGCCGGGTCGCGGCATGAAGCCGGCGCGGAGCGACACGTCATAGATCGAGCCGGAGAAGTCGTAGCTCGCGCCGTTGATGAACGCCGAGGAGGCGT
>CAZICD010000172.1:0-4577 GCA_964537725.1 uncultured Spirochaetaceae bacterium
GAGGTCGTCTTCCTCGCCGCCGCGAAGGTGGGCGGGATCATGGCCAACAACACGTACCGTGCCGATTTCATCTACGACAACATCGCGATCGCGACGAACGTCATCCGCGCCGCGTACGAGCACGGCACCGCGAAGCTCGTGAACCTCGGCTCGTCGTGCATCTACCCCAAGCACGCGCCGCAGCCGATGAAGGAGGAGCACCTCCTCACCGGGCCGCTCGAGCCCACGAACGAACCGTACGCGATCGCGAAGATCGCCGCGCTCAAGCTCTGCCGCTACTTCCACGAGCAGTACGGGTGCAACTTCATCTCGGCGATGCCCACGAACCTCTACGGCAGCGGCGACAACTTCGACCTGGAGTCGTCGCACGTGCTCGCCGCGCTCATCCGCAAGTTTGACGACGCGAAGCGCGACGGCGGGCCGGTGCGTCTGTGGGGCGACGGGAGCCCGCTGCGCGAGTTCCTCCACGTGGACGACCTCGCCGACGTGCTCCTCTTCCTCGCCGAGCACGTGGACGCGGCGGAGCTCCACGACAAGGTCGCGGATCTCTTCGTCAATGTGGGCACCGGTGAGGAGATCGCGATCCGCGACCTCGCAACGCTCATCGCGGAGGTTGAGGGCTACGGCGGCGAGTTCGACTGGGACACCTCCAAGCCCAACGGCACCCCCCGCAAGCTGATGGACGGCTCGCTCATGCGTTCGCTCGGGTGGGGGCCAAAGATCGGACTGCGAGAGGGGATTGGGGCTACGTACGAGTGGTTCAGGGTGCATGGGCGGGGGTGAGAACGGAGTCCGCGAGTATGAGTTCTCAGATCACGCATTGCACGAAATGCAGCGCCGAGGGATAGACGTCGAACTGGTGCGTGCAACTCTTGCTGAACCCGAGCAGACGCAACCGGTTCAGCCAGGTAGAATAGTGATGCAATCGAGGATCGAGCGCGACGGGGGGAGATACCTGCTTCGCGTCTTTGTCGACGTCGACCGCCCCATACCGGTGGTCGTCACTGCCTATCTCACGAGCAAGATAGGCAAGTACTGGAGTGATGCGCCGTGAAAATTCGTTACGACCGTGACGTGGACGCCATAACGATTGTGTTCCAGTCGGACCGCGACGTCAAGGAAAGCGACGAGCCGAATCCCGGCGTAGTCATGGACTACGACGTGAATGGCAAGCTCGTCTCCATAGAGGTGCTCGACGCGTCCAGCCGTTTCGAGGACCTGGACTCCGTCCAGTACGAGAAGACGTCGTCTTCCACCTGACGTAGCCCAGTGAACCTCTTCTCCCACTGCGTTCTCACCGCGTCCGACGAACCACAGGCCGCGGCCTTCCGTTCCCTCCTTGACCGTCGCATCCGCCACGGTCTCTATCCACGCGAAATCAGCTTTCACGTCTACCCCGATCCATCCGGCCGCGTCGGTTCCGGGGGCGGCACGCTCTGGGCACTTCACCGCCTTTACGAGGAGCTGGGCCTGGACCCGCGCGAGGGTCTTCAGCAGGCCGATGCTCCGTCCGTGCTCCTGCTCCACGCGGCGGGCGAATCACGCCGCCTCCCCGTCTTCGCTCCTGAGGGCAAGCTCTTCGCGCCGGTCCCGGTCGCCTCGAGCTCCGTCATCCCTCCGGTCGTCCTCGATCTCCAGCTCTCGCTCTACCTCCGGTTCCCCTGGACGCCGGGCCTCGTCGTCGTGGGCTCGGGCGACGTCATCATCGACTTCGATACCGACGCCTTGTCCGAATGGGACGCGCCCATCACCGGCTTCGCCACGCCCGCCTCGCTCGAGCAGGGAAGCCGCCACGGCGTCTTCAGGTTCGACCCGCAGTTCCGCCACCTCGAGGACTACTACCAGAAACAACCGGCGGAGTTCCTTGGCCGCAATGCGGTGATCGAGGGCACCGACGCGTGCGCGCTCGACATTGGCATCGTCGCGATGCGCCCGGACTACGTTGAGCGACTCTTCGCGCTCGGCCACGCCGCGACCGGCTCCGGCCACACCGTCCTGGACGCCGTCTCCACCGGCGAGCTGCGCTTCGGCCTCTACCTCGAGCAGCTCTCCGCCTCGCTGGGTACGGTCACCCGCGACGAGTACCGCTCCCGCCTCGCCGGCGCGAGCGACCTCGCACCCGACGACCAGGACCTCTTCTACCATCACCTCCACGAATCCCCGCTGGGGGGTCACCTCGCGCGCAAGTGCACCTTCCTCCACTTCGGAAGCGTCGCGGAGTTCCCCGCCGCCGCGGCGCGCGTCGCCGAGGTCGGAATCAAGCCGTTCTACGCGCTCTTCGATACCGAGGAGCTCTCGCCCTCGAGCCACGACGGCGCGCTCGGGATGAACTCGTACCGGTCGGAGCTTTCCGGCGGCGCCCCGGCCGTGGCGGACGGATGCGAGGGATCGACGCTGGTCTGCACGGGACAGCTCCTCGCAAGCGGGCTGCGCGTCTCCCCCGGCTTCCCGCTCCCGGAAGGCTTCTGCGCTGACGCGAGGCAGACACCGTCCGGTGCGGTCGTCGCGCTCTACCATGCGAACGACAGCTTCAGACCGCAGCCGCTCCGCTCGCTCCGGTTCTGTAACGCGCTCCTCACCGCCTGGCTCGCCGAGCGCGGCCTCGAGCCCTCCGACGTGACTTCCGGATCCGTGCCGGGCGGCGATGCGCCGGTAGACCTCTACGACCTCGAGCTCTTCGTGCCGAATGCCGACGCGAGCTTCCTCGAGGGCTACGTCCGGCCCCCGCACAAACCCGACGAGTGGGCGAGCGGGTTTCGTTCGTCCGCCCGAGTGACCCTGCGGGCGCTCAACGAATCAACGGACGTCCTCGCGCGTGATGCAGAGCGAGCGCGTCTTCGCACGCTCACGCTGCGCGACCAGCTCTCGGGTGCACGGGGCTGGCGGACCGCCGCGGGCGCCGACGTGCGGCAGGCCGTTCTGGCCGGGGCGGATACGGCGGCGCTCGAACGCGTCGCCGCGGAGACGGTGGATCCGGTTCTCAGGCTCTACCGCACCGCGACGCTCGCCGCCTCCGGGCTCGAGCAGCCGGGCGGAGCCGCAACGCGGCCGGCGCTCCACTTCGTGCCCGAGGGGCAGTGGCGCGCGACCGGTCGTGCCGTGAAGGCCGATCAGATCGTCTGGGCGCGCTCACCGGTCCGGCTCGATCTGGGTGGAGGCTGGACGGATACGCCGCCGTACACGAACCTCTTCGGGGGTGCGGTCACGAACGTCGCTGTGGACCTGAACGGGCAGCCGCCCATCCAGGTCTTCGTACGCCCGGTCGCAGAGCCCGTGATCGTCTTCCACTCCATAGACCTGGGCGAGCGCGAGGTCATTCGCGAGGCGAGCGAGCTTCACGCCTACACCGACCCGTCGGCGCGCTTCGCGCTTCCGCGCGCCGCCTGCGTCCTCCTGGGCGTTGGACCCGAGGGAGGCGGCTTCGAGCTCTCCATGCTCGCCGCGGTCCCCAAGGGCTCGGGGCTGGGAACCTCGTCGGTTTTGGGCGGAGTCATGCTCGCCGCGCTCTTCCGCTTCTTTGGCCTCGAGTACCTCCCGGACGACCTCTTTCTCTCCGTGCTCGAGCTCGAACAGATGCTCACCACCGGCGGCGGCTGGCAGGACCAGATCGGCGGGCTCGCCGGCGGCGTGAAGTACATCGAGACCCGGCCCGGCAGTCACCCCCGGCCGCTCGTGCACCAGCTCGACCCGTATCTCTTCGAAGAGCCCGAGTTCCGAAACCGGATGACCCTCTACTACACCGGCGTCACCCGGCTCGCGAAGAATATCCTCGGCGAGGTCGTGGACCGCGTGAACCGTCGCGAGCCCGCCTTCCTCTTCACCCACGAGTACCTGCGCGCGCTCGCCCGCGACGCCCGAACCGCGATCGCCCTCCGCGACTACCCACGCCTCGCGCAGGTCATCCGAGGCTCGTGGCGCGCCAACCGTCTCATCCACTCCAGTACAACGAACGAAGAGATCGACGCCCTGCTCGCCGCAACCGCCGACTACTACAGCGGTGTGAAGCTCCTGGGCGCCGGCGGAGGAGGCTATGCGCTCTTCCTGAGCCCAACCGTGGCCGACGCGAACCGCCTGCGCGACGCGCTTGCGACGCGATCCGCGGCGAGCGAGGCGGCCCGGCTTGTGGACTTCTCGTTGAGCCGCCCGGGGTTGCAGGTAAGCGTATCGTGAAGCGTGGCCACCGATCCGCAAGCGCGTGAGGGATCGTAGGGGCGCCGCGGCGCGCCCGCGCGACGCAGGAACCCCCGAAGAGCCCGACCCTGGCCGCCGCAGGCGGGCAGGGGCACGCCCGGACCAATCGTCCCACCCAAACCGCCACGCGGACCTGCAGGACCGCGGGCGCGAGGCGTACCTGAAGGAAGGCGGGTACGAGGTGAAGCGGTATCATGAGTGAGGTGGCTTGACCGAACCCGTCTTGCGGGCGCAATCTAGCGTCGTACGGTATGTAGTGAAGCACCGGGGTGATTTCGGGCGTATAGAGGGTAGCGACGGTTCTGTTTCGGAGGTGTCTATGGAGACTGAGAAGCGACAGACCAAAAAAAAGGTGACACTCGAGGAGATCGAAGAGCTATACGACA
>CAZICD010000173.1:0-4341 GCA_964537725.1 uncultured Spirochaetaceae bacterium
CCAATAGAATAATCTACGGAGGTAGGCATGGCTACAGTTGAACTGAAGTCAATCACCAAGGTCTATGAGGGGAATGTTCAGGCGGTCAAGAACGCCAACATCACCGTTCAGGACAAGGAGTTCGTGGTTCTCGTCGGCCCGTCGGGCTGCGGCAAGACGACGACGCTCCGCATGATCGCGGGTCTCGAGGACATCACCGGCGGCGAGCTCTACATCGACGGAAAGCTCGTCAACGACGTCCCGCCGAAGGACCGCGATATCGCAATGGTCTTCCAGAACTACGCGCTGTACCCGCACATGACGGTGTACGACAACATGGCGTTCGGTCTGAAGATTCGCAAGTTCCAGAAGGAGGAGATCCGCAACCGCGTCGACGAGGCGGCCCGCATCCTCGACATCGAGGAGCTCCTCGATCGTAAGCCGAAGGCGCTCTCGGGCGGTCAGCGACAGCGCGTCGCGGTCGGCCGAGCGATCGTGCGTAAGCCGAAGGTCTTCCTCTTCGACGAACCGCTCTCGAACCTCGACGCGAAGCTGCGCGTCCAGATGCGCGCGGAGATCTCCGGTCTCCACAACCGTCTGCAGGCGACGATGGTCTACGTGACGCACGACCAGGTCGAGGCCATGACGATGGGCGACAAGATCGTCGTCATGCGCGACGGGGTCATCCAGCAGATCGGCGACCCGCTCTCGCTCTACAACAACCCGGTCAACCGCTTCGTCGCGGGCTTCATCGGTTCGCCTCCCATGAACTTCATGGCCGTCAAGGTCACCGAAGAGGGCGGCAAGATGATGATCGACGAGGGCAACTTCAAGCTCCACGTCGATTCCAGCGTCGCCGACGACCTCAAGCCGTACATCGGCAAGGAAGTCATCTTCGGGATTCGCCCGGAAGATCTGCGCTACGACGCCGACGCAAAGGAAGGCGAGTGCATTATCACGAACGTGCAGGTCATCGAGCCGCTCGGTGCTGAAATCCACGTCTACGTGGACACCGGCAGCCACGTGATCATCGCGCGCACGCCGCCCACGGTCAGGTTCGAAGTTGGCGACGAAGCCCGCTTCACTCCCGTCTGGGAACGCGTCCGCTTCTTCGACGTCGAGAGCGAGCAGGCGATCAACGTCGAGCAGTAAGAGTCTCCGGTTCGTCCGGGACGAGTGGCCCCGCCGGAAGGCGGGGCTTTTTCGTGCGCCGGGACCCGGAGCGCGGTGCCGGCACGGGCGAGGCGGGCGTGCAAACCGGGAGCGAGCCGGGTAGAATGCCTGCCGGGAGGCGAGCAATGAATCAGACACCGGTACTCCGCGAGATCACCGAGGAGAACCTCTTCGCGGTCGCGAAGCTCAGCGATACTCTCACGTCAGGGCAGCAGCGCTGCGTCGCTCCGAACGCCGTCTCGGTGGCGCAGGGGCTTCTCACCGGCGCCGGCTGGTTCCGCGCGATCTACGTGGACGAGGAGCCGATCGGATTCGTCATGGTCGCGATGCACGTGCCCGACCTGGACGCGACCGACCAGCCGGCCGCCTTCCTGTGGCGCTTCATGATCGCGAAGCCGTGGCAGCACAGGGGGTACGGCGCGGCGGCGCTGGACCAGATCGTCGAGCTCCTGCGCGAGCGCGGGTACACGACGTTCTACACCTCGTGCGAGACGGGCGAGGAAGAGGGGCCGCTCGACTTCTACCTCCGGTACGGGTTCGAGGACACCGGCAAACAGGACGAAGGCGGCGAGGAGATTCTGCGCATGGAGCTCGGAACCCCCGTCGAGGCGCGCAGAGCCTTCTTACCCTCCGCGCCAAGGGTCGCGCTCGTCACGATCTGGACCGACGAGGTGGACCGGATGAGGAGCTTCTACCGCGACGTCCTCGGTTTCCCCGTGAAGAACGACCTGGGCGAGTACGTGGAGCTCGAGAGTCCCGGCGTCCGGTTCGCGGTCTGCAAACGGGGCATCATGGCCGATCACAGCGTGGAGTTCACGAAGCCGGCGAACGGGCAGGCGTTCGAGCTCGCGTTTCCCTGCGAGGAGCCCGCGCAGGTCGACGAAGCGTACGAGCGGCTGACGGCGCTCGGCGCGGAGGGTATCGCGCCTCCGCAGGATATGCCCTGGGGCCAGCGGACCGCGCTCTTCGCCGACCCGGACGGGAACATCCACGAGATCTTCGCGGCGCTCGAGTAGCGGGCCGGACCCTTGCCACCGCCCGCCTCCCCGGCTACGCTTGCCCTATGAACGTATCAGGAGTCCAGCCGGAACTCGCCGTCCTCGCCGACCACGAGCCGCGCCGGTCGGAGACGGGCATCGGCGCGCTCATGCCGTGGGCAAACCGGCTTTGGATGGTGACCTACGTCGCGCACACGAAGGAAACCGGCGCGGGCACCGGGCTCTTCTGGCTCGACGTGGACGACGAGGGCCGCATCACGCGCACCAAGCACCCGGAGAGCCGGGTTGGCACCTACGCGAACCGGATCATCCACCGCGAGTCGAACCAGCTCTTCATCGGTCCGCACGCGATCGACATCCGCGGCAACGTCCGCACGATCGACGAGCTCGTCGATACGCGGCTCGCAGCGACCGCACGCCACCTCGAAGACCCGGAGCACAAGGTCTACGTCCTGGGTATGGAGGGCGAGCTCTTCGAGGTCGATGTGGAGTCGCTCGAGGTCACGAAGCTCTTCGACCTGCTGTCCGATCTTGACATCAGCGACAAGCCGCACTTCAAGGACGCCTACACCGACCACGGCCGGCTCGTGGTCGTGAACAACAGCTACTACCCGGCCGACTGGGAACGCGACGAGAGCGACGGCCGCCTCGCCGAGTGGGACGGAAGCACCTGGCGCACGATCGAGCGGACGCAGTACAACACCGTCACCGGCCGGTGCGAGGGCGACCTGGGGCGCGCGATCTACGCCGTCGGCCAGGACCGCGCCTCGGCGCTGCTCTCGGTCTATCTGCCGGCGACGGGGTGGCGGCGCTATCGGCTCCCGAAGGCGACCCACACGCAGGACCACGCGTGGACGACCGAGTGGCCGCGCATCCGCGAGATCGAATCGGAACGCTGGCTCATGGACGCGAGCGGCATGTTCTACGAGATGCCGGCGATGACCTACGGAGACGCGCTTCGCGGCCTCGTGCCGGTCTCGCGGCACCTGCGGATCGTCGGCGACTACTGCACGTGGCGCGGCATGCTCGTCATGGCCGGCGACCAGACGACGCCCATCCACGACTCGAACCCCTTCGTGGGCCAGCCGCAGGCGAACCTCTGGTTCGGGAAGTCCGACGACCTGTGGGGCTTCGGCACGCCGGCCGGCTGGGGCGGGCCGTGGTGGGATGCCGATGTGAGGGCGGGCGAACCCTCCGACCCGTTCCTGTTCTACGGCTTCCGCGACAGGGGCCTGCACGTCTCGCACGACGGCGACCAACCGCTCTCCGTGCGGATCGAGCTCGACTTCAAGGGCACCGGTGAGTTCCACCGTTACGATACGGTGACAACGAGCGACGGGTACGTCGCGACGACCTTCCCGGCCGGGCTCGCCGCACACTGGGTGCGGCTCGTCCCCGAGCGCGACGCCACGGTCACCGCGCAGTTCTACTACGCGTAGGCGCGCGCGGCGAGCGCCTGGACGTGTCGGGGCGCCGCCGCCCTACCCCGCCGCGTGCTGCAGCGCGCCGTGCGGGAAGACGCCCACCTTCGCGGCGTCTCCGTGCCGGCGGACCAGCTCGGCGACGACGTCGTCCCAGGCGGTGAAGTGGACGTACTGATCGCCGTAGAGGAGCTTCACCTCGCGCGCGTTCACGCCGGGCGAGAAGAGGATGTTGCGAGCCTCCACCTCCTTCGCGCCGTAGCCGCTGAACGCCGCGCCTATCTGGCGCCCGGTCCGCTCGCGGAAGCGCGTCCCCGGCCCCATGACGAGGTGGTAGCCCGCGCCCTCGGGGCAGGCGGAGATCGTGACGATCGTGCCGTCGGGCTTGACGACGTCCTTCTTCGTCCCGAAGAGCGGCACTCGCGCCATGGAGATCTGGTGCGCGTCGGTGTCCTTGGGCCACGCGTTGCAGAGCGCGATGTCGAGGCCCTCGGGCATCTCGGTCGCGTACATCGTCTTCGCGCGCTCCACACCGGCTGCGAACGCCTGAATAGGATCGCCCGCGACCATCGCCATGACATCGGCCTGCTCGTTGAGGAGCGGGTTCACGATGTACTCGAGGCCGGCGATCCTGCCCACCTCCTCGATGTGCGCGGCGAACCGTTCGGGCGGGCAGTAGTAGTGGTTGAAGAAGATCGACTCACGGCCGGAGATTCCGGGCAGGACGATCTTCGACCCGCCGCCGAAGCCGCCGCCGCGCGGCATGATCA
>CAZICD010000174.1:0-4328 GCA_964537725.1 uncultured Spirochaetaceae bacterium
ACGAAACCAAGGAGAGAATCATGAGCACAATCGAATACGTGGAAGCACGGGAGATCCTCGATTCCCGCGGCAACCCGACGGTAGAGGTGGACGTCGTCCTCGAAGACGGCTCGTTCGGGCGCGCGGCGGTCCCGTCCGGCGCGTCGACCGGTGAGCACGAGGCGGTGGAGCTTCGCGACGGCGACAAGAGCCGCTTCAAGGGCAAGGGCGTCCTCAAGGCGGTTGAGAACGTGAACAACGTGATCGCCGCGGAGATCGAAGGTCTGGACGCGCTCGACCAGGTCGACATCGACACGACGCTCATCGAGCTCGACGGCACCGAGAACAAGGCGAAGCTGGGCGCGAACGCGATCCTCGGCGTCTCCATGGCGACCGCGCGCGCCGCCGCCGACTTCCTGGGCGTGCCGCTGTTCAAGTACCTGGGACCCTACCACGCGACGCTGCTGCCGGTGCCCATGGCGAACATCCTCAACGGTGGGTCGCACGCCGACAACTCGGTCGACTTCCAGGAGTTCATGGTCATGCCCGTGGGCGCGGAGAGCTTCCGCGAGGCGGTACGCATGACGAGCGAGATCTTCCACACGCTCAAGGGCGTGCTGGGGGAGAAGGGCTACTCCACCGCCGTCGGCGACGAGGGCGGCTTCGCGCCGAACCTGAAGAGCAACGACGAGGCGTGCGAGGTGATCCTCCAGGCGATCGACAAGGCCGGCTACAAGGCCGGCGAGCAGGTGATGATCGCGCTCGACCCCGCCTCCAGCGAGTTCTACGACAAGGACAAGAAGAAGTACGTCTTCAAGAAGTCCGACGGCCGCGAGCTCTCGAGCTCCGAGATGGCCGACTACTGGGCCGACTGGGCGAACAAGTACCCCATCATCTCGATCGAGGACGGCCTGGACGAGGACGACTGGGAAGGCTGGAAGGTGCTCACCGACAAGATCGGCGACAAGGTGCAGCTCGTGGGCGACGACCTGTTCGTCACCAACACGACGCGCCTGAAGCGGGGCATCGAGGAGGGGATCGGCAACAGCATCCTCATCAAGGTGAACCAGATCGGCACGTTGACCGAAACCTACCGCGCCGTGGAGATGGCGAAGCGCGCGAAGTACACCGCGATCGTCAGCCACCGCTCGGGCGAGACGGAGGACGCGTTCATCGCCGACCTCGTCGTGGCGCTCGAGACCGGCCAGATCAAGACCGGCAGCATGAGCCGATCGGACCGGCTCGCGAAGTACAACCAGCTGATGCGGATCGAGGACATGCTCGAGACGACGGCGAAGTACGCCGGGCGCGAAGCGTTCTACTCGATCTCGTAGCGCCGCAGCCGGGCCGGGCGCGACCGCAGCGTCCGGCGTCACCGGCCCCGAAAAGCGGTCGAATCACGGCAACGAAGGGCCCGCATCGCGCGGGCCCTCTCTCGCACTCGCGCGCCTGCCGGGCGCGCCTCAGTGCTCGACGGTGAACGTGGAGTAGCCGGTTTTCTTGGGTTTCCAGTGAAGGTCGACGTTGGTGACGTTCGCCGACGAGGGGCCGCGCTCGAGCCACTTCGCCATCTGCTCGACGGCGGCGGGCTGGCCCTCGCACTCGACGCGCACCGAGCCGTCGGGGAGGTTCTGCACGTAGCCGCGCACGTTGAGGCGGTGCGCCATGGATCTGGTGTAGTAGCGGAAGCCCACGCCCTGGACGCGGCCGTGGACGGTGGCGGTGAATGCGTCGTGTTTTCCGTTGCCTGCGCTCATGCTCGATCCTCTCTTCCGGTCGCGCGGATCAGCGGAGCGCCGGCGGCCCTACTCGCCCACCGATCGATTCGCGATGAGCTCCTCGATCTTCGAGTGCAGCGTGTCGAGCTCGAGCGGCTTCGCGAGGAACGCGTCCGCGCCCTCTTTCAAGATAGCCTCCTGCTCGGCCGGATCGTCAAGGCCCGAGACCGCGACGATGATGGGCTTGGTCACGCCGCTCGCTTCCTTGATGCTGCGGGCGAGCTTGTGGCCGTTGACGCCGGGCAGGTCGATGTCGAGGACCACGAGCCCCGGCTTGCGCTCGGCGAGCATACGGCCGGCCTCAAAGCCGTCGAAGGCCTGGTAGATCTCGAAGTCGGGGTGCTTCTTCGACAGGTACTGGTAGACGAGGTTGTTCAGGTCGCGGTCGTCGTCGACGATGAGGATCGTGTCGACCTCCAGCTGCTCCTCGAGCACGCGCTGCAGCTCGTCCGGCATGCGCATCCCGCGCGAGTGGAGGAAGTCGACGAGGTCCTCGGAGTAGACGCGGTACTGACCACCCGGGGTCGTGAACGCCTTGAGGTAGCCGTTCTTGATCCAGTTGATCGCCGTCTGGTTCACCACCCCGCAGATGTTTGCGACTTCGAGCGCGGAAAAGATTCGAACTTTCTTGTCGTTCTTGGCCATCTACCTCACCTCGTGCCTGGGCACCAAATTGTACCAATCCTTCTACACTGTAGCAGGACAACGCCGTTCAGGCAAGTATATGAGTGATACATCCAGAATATCAACGGATACCGGAACGGCTACTCGGGCCACTCTTCGCCGGTAGCATCACCCGGGTCGAGCTCGCCGACGACCGTGCGCACGACACCGCCGGAGAAGCCGCGGCGGTAGAGCCGGTCGGCGAGCGCGCGGGCGTCGAGCGCGCGACGTCGGGTGAGGCGTTCGGCGTAGGAGCGGGCGGCGTCGAGCATGGAGTGCTCGCCCTCGCGGAGGACCCGGTCGATCGCCGATTCGGCGAGCGCGCCGTCGACCCCACGCGTGCGGAGCCCGGCGAGGAGGTGAGATCGGCCTTCGGGATGCGAGCGAAGGCGGCTTCGAACCCACCCCTCCGCGAAGCGCTCGTCGGAGAGCGAGCCGTCGGCCTCGAGCTCGTCGAGGACCGGGTCGATCACCTGCGGCTCGTGGCCGCGCTGGAGAAGCTTGCGGGAGAGGAGGAAGCGGCTGTGCTCGGTACGCGCGAGGAGCGCGAGCGCCTGGCCGCGGCCGCGGATGCGGTTGGTCCGTTCGAGGATCCCGTTCCAGCGCGACTGCGGGAGCTCGTCACCCTCGTGGAAGGGCGCCTCCTCCCAGACGCGCATCGCGACAAAAAAAGAGGAGGCATCCGGGAGGACGACTTCGATCTCCTCCCCGGGCCTCCTGCTCTTTCGGCGAACGAGTCGCTCTATCTTAACGCTTGGAGAACTGGAACTTCTTCCGTGCTCCGGGCTGTCCATACTTCTTCCGTTCGACCATTCGCGGGTCGCGCGTGAGGAAGCCGTTCGACTTGAGCGCCGTCTGGTTCGTCTCGTCGAGCCTCACGAGCGCGCGAGAGAGTCCGTGCCGGGCCGCACCGGCCTGACCGCTCAGCCCGCCGCCGTTGACGTTGATCGTGATGTCGTACTTGCCCTTGTTGTCCGTGACTTCGAGCGGTTGCTCGCAGATGTAGGCGTGTACGCGATTGGGGAAGTATTCGGCGAGGTCACGGCCGTTGACCGTGATCTTGCCCGAACCCTGCTCCAGGTAGACGCGCGCTACCGAGGTCTTCCGGCGTCCGACGCCACGCGCAAGATGCTGTGCCATGAAATCTCCTCTACTCTATCTCGAGCGGCTGCGGCTTCTGCGCAGCGTGCGGATGGTCGGGCCCTGCGTAGACCTTCAGGTTCGTGAAGAGCTTGCGTCCGAGCCGATTCTTCGGCAGCATGCCCCGAACCGCGTGCTCGACCACGAAGGTCGGCCGATGATCCAGCATCTCCTCGAAGTTCCGCGAGCGCAGCGCGCCCGGGTACCCGGTGTGATGGTAGTACATCTTCTGGGTCGCCTTGTTGCCGGTCACGCGGACCTTGTCGGCGTTGACCACGATCACGTAGTCTCCGACCTCCGCGCCCCGGGAGAACTCCGGCTTGTGCTTCCCGCGCAGGACGTTCGCGGCCTTCACCGCGAGTTTGCCCAGGACCGCATCCTGGGCGTCGATGACGTACCAGGAGCGCTCGATGTCTTGTGCCTTCGGAAAAATCGTCTTCATCATTCGGTGCTGCGGAGAGCTACTTCTCGCCCTCCGCCTCCTCTTCGGCTTCTTCCTTCTTCGCTTCGATGCGATCCTTGATGTCCGCGATGCCGATGAAGACGGCGATCAGGCCGACGAAGACCGCGATGATCGGCACGCCACCCTTGAGGAAGTCGATGACGTATTCCCACCACTGGAGCGACCAGGAAACGGGGAGTACCGAGTAGACCGCGAACGCTATGAAGATGATCCCGACGATCAGCGCCACCATATCTTCCTCCTCAGGGTTGCCGAAAAAGCGTTCTTGTAAGATAGCAAAAAAACCCCGAGTGTCAACTCCCGCG
>CAZICD010000175.1:0-4310 GCA_964537725.1 uncultured Spirochaetaceae bacterium
GGCGGAGGTGCTGCGCAAGTACCTGGGCCGACGCGTGATCAAGGCGCTCGAGCGCTTGATGGGCATGATCCTCACCACGCTCGCGGTGGAGATGCTGCTGGGCGGCGTGGAGACGTACCTGATACGCTGACCGGGCCCGCGGGCAGGCCTGCGATCCGAAGCAGCGAGGCTGCGACGACCCGTGACCAGCGGTTGACACGACCGCTCGGACCGACCAATATAAGCAAACACTTATGGATGACGACCGACTGAGTCTGGTCCTGAAGGCGCTCTCGTCTCCGTCGCGTCTGCGAATCGTCCGCCTGCTCCGCGAGCGCTCGCTGTGCGTGAACGCGCTGACCGCCCGGCTCTCGATCAGTCAGCCTGCGGTCTCGCAGCACCTTGCCATTTTGAAGGAAGCGGGCCTCGTCGTCGACCAGCGTCGCGGGACGAAGGTCCACTACCTTCTCGACTCGAGCCGCCTCGAAGAGGTCCAGAACGCCGTCACGAGTATCGTGACAGACGAAGGTGCCACAGCCGCCGCTTGCACCGGGACGAGGGTCCATGCGAACGACTGAGCCCGGGGCCAGGAGCCGGAAGACGGGGCGAGTGCTCGCGCGGCTGCTCGGGTACTACCGGCACCACCCCGGACTCCTGGTCGCGGTAGCCGGCGTCTCAATCCTGAGCGCGGCCTTCGAGCTCGTCCCGCCGTGGGTCATCCGCATCGTCCTCGACCGCGCCGCCGGAGGCGGGGAGGGCCGCTTCATCGCGATCGCTGCGGTCGCGCTCGTGGGCTTCTCGCTCGTGCACGGTGCGACCGACTTCATCCGCCTCTACCTCTCGGCGCACCTGGGCCAGCGTACGATCTTCCGCATCCGGACGGCGCTCTTCGCGCATCTCAGCCGGCTCTCGTTCTCGTTCTACGACAGGGCGCGCACCGGCGATCTCGTCTCCCGGGTTACCGCGGACGTTGACACCGTGAGCGAGTTCAGCGGCCGTGCGGCGGTCATCATCGCGACGAATGCGCTCTTCATCGCGGGGGTTCTCGCGGTCGTCTTCTCGTGGGATTCCACGCTGGGACTCGTCTATCTCGCGCTTCTCCCGTTCATCGTGGCGGGCGTGCTCGTCTACGCGAAGCGCGTGCGGCCGGCGATGGGCGTGGTACGTCGCCGGCTCGCCTCGCTCACCGCGAGTCTGGAGTCGACGCTCGGCGGAATCGCCGTCGTCAAGTCGCTCGGTCGCGAGCGCTACGAGGAGCGGCGCTTCGCCGGTGAGAGCGGGGTCTACCGGGACGCGGCGGTTGAAGCGAACAGGATCACGTCGGTCTGGATGCCGATCGTGAACGTGATCATAGGCGTGGGTACGGCGGCGGTGATCTGGGGCGGTGGACTCGCGGTCATGGACGGGACGGTCTCGCTGGGGATGCTGGTCGCCTTCACCGTCTACGTGGGGCTCCTGATGCGCCCCATCCGCCAGACCGGCATGATGATCGGTGTTTCCATGCGCGCGCTCGCCTCCGCGCAACGCGTCTTCGAAGTACTGGATACCGAACCGGAGGTCCGGGATCGGCCCGGGGCGCGTCCTCTTGTGGATCCTCGCGGTGGTGTTGCGTTCGATCACGTCTCGTTCTCCTACGACAAGCGAGTCCCGGTCCTTCGCGACGTGAGCTTCCAGGTTGCCCCGGGCGAGTTCGTCGCGATCGTCGGGCCGTCCGGGGCGGGGAAGTCGACGCTCGTCCACCTGCTCGCCCGCTTCTACGAGCCCGACGAGGGTCGAGTCACGATTGACGGTGTCGACGTGCGCGACGTGACGCTCGAGAGTCTGCGCGCCGCGATCGGGATCGCCTTTCAGGACGTGTTCATCTTCGACGCGACGATGCGCGAGAACATCGGCTTCGGAAATCCATCGGCCTCCGCGGAGGAGATCGAGGCGGTCGCGCGCGCGGTAGAGCTCCACGACTTCATACAGTCGCTCCCGCACAAGTACGAGACACCCGCCGGTGAGCGCGGCGTGCGTCTCTCCGGCGGACAGCGGCAACGGCTCGCGCTGGCCCGCGTTCTGCTGGGAGACCCGCGGATTCTCATTCTCGACGAGCCCACCTCCAGCCTGGATACCGAAACCGAACGCCGTCTGTCTGCGGCCGTCGACGCGGCGGCGAGGGGACGAACGACCCTCGTGATCGCGCATCGGCTCTGGACGGTCCACCACGCCGACCGGATCGTCGTCGTACAGGCCGGCACGATCGTGGAGCATGCCGGGCGAGAGGCCGGCAAGAGCGCGCACGAGATCCTGATGGAGCGGAACGGGCTGTACGCGACGCTCTACGGGTTGCAGTTCAGCGACGAGACCGGGCCGGCGATCCCGCGAGGGGAGGGGTAGGATGCGCGCCGGATTCATGCACCGCCTTCAGAACGGAACCGACGAGGGGTTTCGTCTCTCCGATCTCGATCGTCGTCACATCCGCACGGTGCTGGGCTATCTCAGGCCTCACGCCGTGCGAATCGCGGTCGCCGTACTCGCGATGGTCACCGTCACGGCGACGACGCTGTTGCTGCCCTTCCTGGGCAAGGTTGCGATCGATCGGTTCATCGCCGTAGGCGATACCAACGGTCTCCTGCTCATCGCCGGTGGCATGCTCGTTCTCGTTGGCGTCCAGTGGTTCGCGTCCTTCTGGCAGACCTACCTCTCCGGCTGGGTCGGACAGCACGTGGTCCACGCGATCCGGACCGATCTTCACCGCAAGGTGCTGCGCCAGGCGCTCGCCTTCTTCCGCGAGGAGCGCATCGGGCAGATCATGTCACGGCTTACGCACGACGTGAACGCGCTCTCGGAGTTCGTGTCCACCGGCGCGATTCACACGCTCAACGACCTGCTTACACTTGTAGGTGTTATTATCGTTATGTTCCTTCTGGAGTGGCGGCTTGCGATCGCCGCGCTCCTCGTCGTGCCGCTGATCGCCTACGGGACGCGCTTCATCGGCCGACAGATGAGAAGCGCGTACGCGACGCTCCGACGCGAGGTCGCGGCGGTAAACGTGGGTGTGGAGCAAGGGGTCTCCGGGATGCGTGTCTCGCAGTCGCTCAATCGCGAGTCGGTCGATGTGGAGCGGTTCGAGGGACTGAGCATGCAGAACATGCAGGCGAACCTCCGCACCTCATTCTTCTTTGCGATGCTCTTTCCTCTCATGTCGATCACGAACATGCTGAGCACCGTCCTCGTGCTCTCGTACGGCAGCGTCCTCGTCGCCGGCGGAACGGTCACGATCGGCGTGCTCTTTGCGTTCTTCGGCTACGTGAACCGATTTTTCGGCCCGGTGCGCGAGATGAGCCTCGTGTACAACTCGTTGCAGAGCGCGGCCGGCTCGCTCGACCGGATCGGTGAGTACATGGAGGCGAACGCAGAGCTCCCGGCGCCCGACGAACCCCGCAGACCGGCGGACGGCTGGAACGGTTCGGTGGAGATGGACCGCGTGGTCTTCGGCTACGGCGAGACGCCGGTCCTCCACGGAATCTCGCTCTCTGTGCCAGCGGGCGCAACCGTCGCGCTGGTGGGGCCATCGGGGGCAGGAAAGACGACGTTGGCGATGCTTGCTGCGCGTCTCTACGATCCGGACTCCGGCAGGATCCTCATCGACCGGATCGACCTGCGCGAGATCGATCCGGGGGAGCTCAGGAAACTCGTAGCGCTCGTCCCGCAGGAGGCTTACCTCTTCCCCGGATCGATCCGCGAGAACATCCGCTACGGTGATCCGGAAGCGAGCGACGATCGCGTCGTGCAGGCCGCCCGGTTGACCCGCGCGCACGGGGCGATCGAGACGCTGCCGAATGGGTACGACACCGCGGCGGGCGAGGCCGGAACGTTGCTCTCCGGCGGACAGAAACAGCTCGTCGCGCTCGCACGGACGCTGCTCGCAGACCCGAAGGTGCTGCTGTTGGACGAACCCACCGCGCACGTCGACGTGCTCACGGAGGCGCTCATCCAGCAGGGCATGGCGGAGGTGCGCGCCGGTCGCACGACCTTCATCATCGCGCACCGGTTCTCCACGCTGAAGCACGCGGACCTCGTCGTTCTGATCGAAGACGGAGCCGTCGGTGCGTCCGGGACGCACACCGAGCTCATGGAGTCGAGCGAGGCTTACCGACGCCTCTACGAGAAACAGTGGGCCGGTTCATCTGAGCCGGGCTGAACCAAAGGATTGCCATGGATACGCTCATCATCACCGCAGTAGCGGTCGGCGCCCTTCTCGTCTCGCTGATTGCCGACCGTCGCAAGACTCTCCGCGCGCTCCGGATCGCCGGCAAGCGCCTGCTTGGCCTTCTCCCTTCCTTTCT
>CAZICD010000176.1:0-4269 GCA_964537725.1 uncultured Spirochaetaceae bacterium
GCGCCAAACGCTCCTCGTGCTTCACTTCAAGCCCCAGGGTTCGTGACAGGTCACATCTTTTGAACTACTGCGTCTTTGAAGGAGACCGTGTACTCGCTACTGATCCTCGTCGCTGTCCTTCGCGCCCCGTCGCGCCCCGGGTTAACCCGGGACAGTAGTGCGGTGGGCTACGCGACAACTATCCTGACACAGGGGCGATTCACCCGCTCCCGCAGCGGTTTCTCACTGCCACCCCAGCACCGGGTAGTCTCCGGTTGTTCCGAAGTCCCAGACCGCAGGATCCCATCCGTCGTACATCAGGTTCGCCTCGTCTTCGCCCGTGTCGTCGCTGCCGTCCGGGTTCACGTAGACCCCCGGCGTTCCCGCCTGCATCTGCGCCGTGGTTCTCCCCTCGCCTTCGGCCGGCTCGTCGATCCCGGATGCGTCTGTGTCCCAGTAGGACGCGGTGCAGTTGGGCGGTGTGGCATATCCCAGCAGACCACCGACGGAGGTGTTCCCGGTAACGACGCCGATGGAGTAACTGCGGTGTATTTCGCCCCCAGCGAACGCGTTGCCGACGAGACCGCCCACGCGCCAGTCACCCGTGACACTGCCGGTCGCAAAACTGTCGGAGACTGACCCGATACTCGAGATATCGCCCGCAAGCCCGCCTACGCGCCCGACCCCGATGACCGTACCTTCCGCGTAACTCGAGTGGATATCGCCCTCATTGCGGCCGACGAGTCCTCCCGTGTCGTTGTCTTCTCCAGTGACGGCACCTGTTGCGTAACACTCGCTTACGAGTTGGCCGGCCTCATTCCATCCGACGAGTCCACCAACGGACTCTCCCGCTCCGAAGACGACTCCGGAGGCATGGCTATTCCTTATTTCCCCGGTGTGGTGAGAGCTCTTGTCGTTCTGACCTACCAGCCCGCCAATGTAGCGGGCCGAATCGGTCCCGGTGACGGCGCCTTCGGCATAGCTGTCGCTGATGGTTCCTCCTCGATTTGCGCCGACGAGTCCCCCAATGTAGTTCGATCCTGATCCCGTTACTGCCCCGCTCGCCCAGGAGTTGGAGACAGAGGCCCCGCTCTCATTCAGCCCCACCAGGCCTCCCTGGGATTCGGTTCCTCCTGAGACATCGCCTGTCGCCCAGCTCTCTTCGATTGAACCTGCGTTGATTCCCGCGAGACCACCGGTAATCCATCGCCCTCCGTTTACACCGACGGCGGCGGAACTGCTGACTATCCTTCCGGAATCGGGACCGGAGACCGCGTTGTTGTACCCCGCGAGGCCGCCGCCGCGGTCCGTGGACCGCACTACACCTGAGACATGGCAGTCTGTTACCGTACCAGTGTTCACTCCGGTCAGTCCGCCCACGTTCATCTGCCCAGTGACGTTGAGGTCGACCAGTTCCAACGCGTGAATTGCGCCTCCGGTGCCGACATACCCGAACAGCCCGACGTCACCCGTCTCGGCGCGGTCGATGATCAGTCCGGTGATCCTCTTCTGGTCGCCGTCGAACGATCCCGTGAACCTGTCTGAGCTGCTCCCAATCGGAAGCCAACCGGAACCCGCGGCATAGCCACTCAGGTCTATGTCGTTGATCTGGCGGTAGCTGCTGTCCAGGTGGTACCGGACGTCGTAGAGCTGTTCCGCAGTCGCGATCAGGTACGGGTCTTCGGGTGTTCCCGCACCGTCCGGGAATGTCGTGGATGCCGAGAAGTCGGCTGTCGTCGAGCCTTCACTGACGTCTTGAGATTCCGGATCGAACACCCACCCGTCCTTGACCGGGGTCACGGTTACGGTTCCGGATAACCCGGTACTTGTCCAGTATCCGGTCGGACTGGTTGTTACCGAGTCGAAGCCGCCTGAGAATAGGATCTCCACTTCAGCCAGGCCTACATCAACGTCAACGGTCACTCGCCCGGACCCGGTGAACTCGGGATCCGGCACCGCGGTGGCGGTGAAGTCCACGCTGTCGTTCGCGCCGGTCACATCCCGGCTCTCCGGGTCAAAGGTCCAGTCACCGTGAACCGGAGTCACCGTGACCGTGCCCGTGAGACCGCTTTGACTCCACCGACCTTCGCTATCGGTGGACACTGAATCGTGGCCGCCGGAGAACGAGATTTCGATGTCCTCTACTGCGCTGGATGCTTCGTCGGTGACCGAGCCCGAGACGGTGTACTCGCTGATGACCTCCGTCCCGGTAAAGTTGACGTTGGAGGCTGCTCCGCTCACCTCCTGGCTCGACGGCTCGAACGTCCAGCCGTCCTTACTCGGGGTGACCGTGATCGTTCCGGTCAGCCCGTCCCTGGTCCACGCGCCTTCCGCGTCCGTCAGTACCGGGTCGGTCCCTTCGCCGAATCCGACGCTCACGCCGCCGATCCCGTCGCCCGCTTCGTCGGTGATCGAGCCCGAGACAGCGTAGGTTGTGCCGGGGTCGCCGTTGTCGGGCGCATCGCCGGTATCCTCCGGCGTCAACACGTTGGGGCACCCGGAAACGAGGAGCGCCGCGGTCACAATCAAGAACCCGGTTCGCATAGATGATTTCATCACAGTAGACCTCCCCGAAGCTCCACGATCGGAGGGCTTCGATCGGTAATGAGTTGAGTTGTTCTCTGTACTTTCAGGCTAAGCCGGATACCTGGGGGCTGCAAGCCCGAACAGTCGACCTCGATGGGGTTTCTCCGCTGTTGCGCCCGTCGCGGGACGCCAATAGGAGAGACACATGCGCACAAAAAGACACGCGAGATGCTGCAGTTCATCTGCGCTGAGAAAGGCGATGGCGTCGGATAGCGCCTTGAGTCGCTTCTGAACTCGTATCACCAGTGGGTGATGCCGTCTACTTGTTTGGTCCAGAGTAGATCACTGACGCCAATCGGAGTGTTGAATGGTTGCCGGGCGTGACAGCGAGAGCCGGGCCGTCATGTACGACGCCGAGCGCTGGAATCGCGTACAACAGTCTCCGGGAGACTTCGGGCAGTTCAGTTCAGCGAAGCGGGGAGATTGGGTTATACCTAAAGAGCACCGACCATCCTGCGAGTCGAGTGCAACAAGAGTCGATACTGAGGTCTTGGAATGAGTTCTTCAACGATTGACGTCACGATCGCAAATGCCAGCGCGGTCTCGGTTTCCGATGAGTATCTGACGGTTGCGCTGGAGGATGGTCGAAGGATATCGATTCCTCTGAGCTGGTATCCTCGCCTGTTCCATGCAACAGAGGAAGAACGGCAGAATCTGCGACTCATCGGAAACGACTCCGGCATCCGTTGGGGCGATCTGGATGAGGACATCAGTATCGAAGGCATAATCACGGGCCACCAATCTCAGGAGAGCCAGACACCGCGAAGAACGTGTCTTCAAAGACGGCGAGCTGGCAACGAACGAGGCAGCCGCTTAGAATTGGAGTCCGTGAGGGGATGCCCATCCGCGAAACCTGACGGTATCCCGCCACTCACAGGAAATTCAGAACGGCTTCAAGCATCAAGCTTCTTGAGAATCTGCTTGGCAAGGACTTCGTTGATCTCTCGGTGCCGCGGCACCGGTTGAGACAATCCGGTCGAATGGTTCCGATACCAATCGTGCTTTCCGCCATGGCGAATTAGCTCACCCGGCTTCGTCTATCCGCCGAATGAGGTCCCGGCGCTTCAATGCACTTCCAACTCGGCGGTTCTGCGCACCTCTGGAATGCGATCGTTGGAAAGGTCCCCGTGGCGGTCTCGAAGGTGCTCCTTCAGAGCGTCCAGTGACTCTCCTTGTGTCCAGTAATCGGGAAACTCTTCAAGGTAACCGAGCCAGTGGTCGTCTTCCTGCCAGTAGACGTACCGTACTTTCATGCGCAAAGGATACCCCTTCGCGACGCAGGCCGCAAAGGTGGATAGGACGGCGCGGACCGGCCTCTGCGGACTCGATTCTGGCGGAATCGATTCAAGTATCGGGCGGTCTGTCTTGCAGGCAAGACCATCCACCCAAGCTGGGGCTCTTCGAGCCCGTCAGCCTCGGGCGGGTCAAAGCTCTTTGGGGCAGGGATTTGGGGCATCGCTGCGGGTGATGCCTTCTTCGTGTTCGTACCGGAAGAGGAAACGTGGAAGGCAGCGTCTTCGACAGGACCCGCCCTATCGACGCCAACCGGATTGTGGAAAGGTGGCCGAATGGCGCTCACAACGACCGGCAAGAATGGGTGTCGCACATCGCGCAGGCCCACCGCATACCGTTGGGTTTTGGTGTGATTCGGCCTCAGGCCTGAGGGGTTTCGCCGCCGCAAAGCTTCCGCCCGAAATCGACGCA
>CAZICD010000177.1:0-4196 GCA_964537725.1 uncultured Spirochaetaceae bacterium
ACGCTCCTCGTGCTTCACTTCAGGCCCCAGGGTTCGTGACAGGTCACAAGCCGTGCGTGCGCACCCGACGAACCGATGCGCGGTCGGTGTGGACCGATGCGCTCGTGCGCGATAGAGTACCAATCGGCTGCAGATCCCCCGGTCTCGGGCCGAAAGTTAGACTATGAGGCAGAAACGCGTCCCGGCATCCGTCCTGTTCATCGCGCTCCTGATCGTGCTCCCGGTGTCCGCGCTCGTCGCGACCGACGATGCGGAAACGGGCCTGCACGAGCCGGGCGAGCGGCCGGACCATCCCGATATCGCGCTCGACCTTCCCGAGCCCGAGCTCCCGGCCCCGCGCGCGGATGTTGACGGGGCATCCTCCGGCACCTCGGCCGGTGGCGCGGGTCCGGCGGCCGGCGCGCGCGAGGGCGCCCGCATCGCCTCCACGCAGGATGTCGTGGGCGAGGTCGACGGGCGGCCCGTGGGTACGCTCGCGGCGCCGGCGCTGCCCGGCGCCACCACGGCGGACGCGTCGCCCGAACCACCCGGCGCCGACGCGAACGTCGCGCTCAGCGACGATCCCCCGCTGCACCAGCTGCCCGGCGAGCTCCTCGAGCAGATCACGGCGGGCCCGTCCGGACCGATCGGTGCCTCGGTGCAGACGCCCGCGGCGTCGGAAGCCACGGCTCGCCCGGCGGACGTCGTCGCGCCGCGGACGCCTTCGATCGACGCGGATCCCGAACGCCCGATCGGCCCCGAGGACCTGGACGTGGACGGTCGCTGGCCGACGGTCGCGCGGAGCTCCGACGGCGTCGTCGCCGACCGGCAGGTGATCGCCTACTACGGACATCCCATGAGTCGCTTCATGGGGATCCTCGGCGAAAACGCCATAGAGGTGATGGCCGAGCAGCTGAAGGCGCGGGCCGCCGAGTACGACGCGATCAACGGTGAGATCGGTGTGGCGCCGTCGTTCCACATCATCTACGGAACCGTCTACGAGGATGCGAGCATCGGCATTCTTCGCGAGAAGAAGCTCATCGAGTACATCGAGTTTGCGCGCGAGCACGGGCTGGAGGTGTTCCTCGACCATCAGATCGGCAACGGGACCGTCGAGGAAGCGATCCGCGCGATGCTTCCGTACCTGCGCTACGAGCACGTGCACCTCGCGATCGACCCCGAGTGGGCGACCGACAAGCCCGGCCGTGAGATCGGCGGCGTGACCGCTGAGGACATCAACCTCGCGCAGCGGCTCATCCAGGAGTACCTGGAGGCGAACGACCTCTCCGGCACGCGGATGCTCGTCGTTCACCAGTTCAACTACCGCATGATCGCCGATCGTGAGAACGTACGGGCCGATTTCCCTCGCGTGCAGCTCATCCACCACGCCGACGGGTTCGGCACCCCGGCGCAGAAGCGCGACAGCTGGAGGTTCAACGTGCTCGCGGCGAACATGCCGCTGAAGGGCATCAAACTCTTCTACCCGAAGAGCTGGCGCGACGGAGGTTACGACGATCCGCTCATGAGCCCGGAAGAGGTGATGCAGCTCGAGCCGGTGCCGGTCTATATACAGTATCAGTAGATGATCAACGCAAGCGACCACGTAGAGCTGATCCGCGAGGTCTTCCGCTACACGCAGGCGTTTCAGGGCAAGACGTTCGTCCTGCAGCTCGACGACGCGATCCTGCTCCGCCCGGCGGTCGCCTCGCTCATGCGCGACCTCGTCCTCCTGCACCGCACCGGTATCCGGATCGTACTCGTTGCCGGGGCGAGCCGGCGCATCGACGACATCCTCGCGCGCTACAACGTCGCAAGCGAGAAGCACCACGGCGTGCGCATCTCCACGCCGGAGGCGATTCCCTTCATCAAGATGGCGGCCTTTGACGCGGCCAACCGCGTCATGACCTCGCTCGCCGGCCACGGCGTCAACGCGGTGATCGGCAACTGGGTGCGGGCTCGAAGCCTGGGCGTGCTCGACGGCGTCGACTTCCAGGACGCCGGCACGGTGGATCGTATCCGCGTCGACCTGCTGCGCGGCGTGATCGATCAGGGGTCGATTCCGATCCTGCCGTGCATCGGCTGGAGCGCCGCCGGAAAGCCGTACAACATCTCCTCGCGCTCGCTCGCAACCGAGCTCGCCTCTTCGCTCCAGGCGAGCAAGCTCTTCTTTCTCGCCGAGCTCGACCCGCTGACCACCGGACGCTACGCGGTCGACGCGGACATGGACGCGACGCCTCGAGGCCGGGTCTCGCGCCTGACGGTCGAGCAGGCCGCGCGGTTCCTCGAGCTGAACACCTCGCTCGCCGAGGACACCGGGTGCGAGCTCGTGTCGCTGGGCGTCCGCGCGGCCGAGCGGGGTGTGGAGCGCGTGCACATCGTCGACGGCAGGTCGGAAGGAGTGGTGCTCCAGGAGATCTTCTCGAATCTGGGCGTGGGTACGATGGTACACGCGAACCAGTACCAGTCGATCCGCAGCATGCGGCGGTCCGACGTCCCGGACGTCTACCGGCTGATGCAACCGCTCGTCGACCGGGGGCTGCTCGTCGCGCGTTCGGAGGCGGACCTTCACGATTCGATCGAGGACTACGTCGTCTTCGAGACCGACGGGATGGTGCACGGCTGCGGAGCGCTTCACGTCTACGACGACCGGCAGGCCGAGGTCGCCGGGCTCGCGGTGGACGACAACTACGAGCACTTTGGCATCGGGCAGCGGGTCGTGCGCTTTCTGATCGAGCGCGCCAGGTCGATGGGCCTCTCCGGCGTGTTCGTGCTCACGACGCAGGCCTCGGACTGGTTCGAGCAGCTCGGGTTCCGGCAGGGCTCGGTGGGCGATGTCCCGGCCGAGAAGCGCGAGAGCTACGACTACAGCCGCAACTCGCGCATTCTCCTCTACGACCTCGCGGCCGATGGCGACCCGACGGGGTGAGGCACGGGGTCCGAGTGCCCCCGCGCCCGCAAAGTCGGCGACGCGCAACGATTGCCCGCGAAATCACGCGTTGGTACCTTCCTCCTGAACCCATAGGACAGGGAGCAGACTCATGCCAAAGCACCAGTTTCAGACCGAAGTGTCTCAACTTCTCGATCTCATCGTGCACAGCCTCTACTCGCACAAGGAGATCTTTCTCCGGGAGCTCGTTTCGAACGCCTCGGACGCGCTCGACAAGCTCAAGTACCTCACGATGACCGAGGACGAGTTCAAGGAGTTTTCCTTCGACCCGCGCGTGGATATCGAGTTCGACGAGAAGGACCGATCGTGGATCGCCGTGACGGATACCGGCATCGGCATGAACGACGAGGACCTCGTGGAAAACCTGGGCACGATCGCGAAGAGCGGGACGAAGGGCTTCCTCTCGCAGCTCACCGGCGACGCGAAGAAGGACTCCAACCTGATCGGACAGTTCGGCGTGGGCTTCTACAGCGTCTTCATGGTCGCGGACAAGGTCGAAGTCACGAGCCGCAAGGCGGGCGACGAGAAGGCGTGGACGTGGACGAGCGACGGTCGCGGCGAGTTCGAGATAACCGAGGCCGAGCTCGACACGAACGGTACGAAGGTGGTCCTCCACCTCAACGACGAGGGCAAGGAGTTCGCCAACCGCTGGCAGATCCAGGAGATCGTCAAGAAGTACTCCGACCACATCGCCTTCCCCATCTACCTGCGCTACACGAAGACCGAGTACGACGATAAGGGCAAGGAGAAGGGGTCCGAAGAGAAACTCGAGCAGGTCAACGAGGCGAGCGCGCTGTGGAAGCAGCCGAAGAGCGAGCTCAGCGACGACGACTACAAGAACTTCTACAAGACGATCTCGCACGACACCGAGGACCCGCTGTTCTGGCTGCACACGAAGGCGGAGGGCACGCTCGAGTACACGACGCTTTTCTACGTCCCGGCCACCGCGCCCTTCGACATGTACCAGGTCGACTACCGGCCCGGCGTGAAGCTCTACGTCCAGCGCGTCTTCATCACCGACGACGAGAAGGAGCTCATGCCCACCTACCTGCGCTTCCTGCGCGGGATCATCGACAGCGAGGACCTTCCGCTGAATGTGAGCCGCGAGATCCTTCAGCAGAACAAGGTCATGACGAACATCCGCAGCGCGAGCGTCAAGAAGATCCTCGGCGAGCTGCAGCGGATCGCGCTCGAGGACAAGGAGCTCTACACGAGGTTCGTCGAGCAGTACAACCGTCCGCTCAAGGAGGGGCTCTACCAGGACTTCGCG
>CAZICD010000178.1:0-4095 GCA_964537725.1 uncultured Spirochaetaceae bacterium
TCTGGCTCGTCGACCCGCTCGACGGCACGAAGGAGTTCCTCCAGCGCAACGGCGAGTTCACCGTGAACATCGCGCTCGTCCGCGACGGCGAGCCGGTCGCCGGCGTCGTCTACGCACCGGTTCGCGAGGAGGCGTGGGCGGGGGTGGCGGCACCGCAGGACGGGGAGGCGTCGGGCGAGCGTGGCCCGGCCGCGGCGGATGCGACCGCCGGCGAGCCCGCGCGTGGCCCGGCGGCCGGCGCGTTCTCCGGTCGCGCCTGGAAGCTCACGCGCGCGGCGCTCGACGCGGCGCCCGCCGACGCCGGGCCGAACGACATCGGCACGCCCATCTCCGTGCGCGAGCACGACCCGCGCCGCGTATCGGTGATCGCGAGCCGTACCCACCTCAACGAGGAGACGAAGGCGTTCATCGACCGCGTGACCGCCGGCTACGACGATGTGGAGATCGTCAACGTGGGCAGCTCGCTCAAGCTCTGCTACGTCGCCGAAGGCCGCGCCGACCTCTACCCGCGCTACGCTCCCACGAGCGAGTGGGACACCGCCGCCGGTCACGCCGTCGTGCGCGCCGCAGGCGGCGAGATCTACCAGGCCGGGCCACGCGGCCAGACCGACCGGCCGCTTCGCTACAACAAGGAGAACCTGCTCAACCCGTGGTTCGTCGTGCGCGCGTGGTAGGCGGCGGGACGGCGTGGCGTCCACGCGGGCCGGCGCGCCCGTGGCCCCCCGTGGGCGCCGCCGCCCCTGCGGTCCCGGACCGAGTTGTGAAGCGCGCGCGCCGTGCGCCGCGTAGGGTAGTCTGAGGGCGCCATGTACTTCGACGAGCGAACCATCGAACGCGGCGTGGACTACCACGCCGAAGGCCGCGTGCGGCAGATCAGGGTAGCCGACCAGCGCATCATCGGCGAGGTCTCCGGCACGCGCCCGCGACCCTACGTCGTAATGCTCGACACCAGGCACACGAACGAGAGTATCTGCTCGTGCCCGGTCGGATACGCGTGCAAGCACCTCGTCGCGCTCTCGCTCGCCGCACTCGAGTCCGAGCGCGTCGACGTACGCTCGCGCGAGCGGGCCCGCGAGTTCGCCGTCCGGTCAGGCCTCGTCGAGGAGAAGCCCGATGTCGCGGGCGAGCCGACCGACGGCGGGTTCGTCCTCGACCTGGCAGCGCAGGTCGAGCTCGCGGCGGCGGAGGCCGAACGTCGCGCGTCCGCTGGCGCAGACACTGGCTTCGGCGCGACGACCGGCTCCGGCGCCTTACCTACCGGCCGCTCGCGCTTCGTGACCGACGAGGAGGAGGCCGGCTGGCGCGCCGCGCTCCTCGTCGCGCGCGACTCGTCCGACCGACCCACCGTCTATCTGGCCCGCCAGTTTCGCAGGAGCGACGGCAGCTACGGGCGGGTCGATGCGATCCGCCCCGACGAACCGCTTTACGTTCCCGACGAGCGCGGGCTCGATCTGCTCGAGCGCCTGCGCGTCCTCGGCGACGCGGCGCCGGTGCTCGTCTTCGCAGACGAGCTCGTCGACACGAGTCTGCCCATCTTCGAGGGCACGCCCAACCGAACGTCCGGCGCGCACGAGCGTCCCGTGCGCGTCGTCCGTGCGGGGCGCTACGAGATCGACATAACGCCGGGTGCGGTTATAGATTCCGGTGCGGGTGCGTCTCCCCGCGCGCGAGGCACGCTCGAGGTCGCCCTGGACGCGACGCTTCGCGCGCCGCACGCCGCCGGGTACCTCGTCGTGCCGCCCGACGCCTTCGGCGAGTTCGACGAGGGAGCGGGCCTCGCGGTCGCCTCGTTCCCCGAGGCCGGCGTCGTCCTCGTCGACGCCGAAGCATCGGTCCTGCCCCGGCTGCGTCGCTGGGTCGGCGCGTACGGGCGGATCACCCCGCGCACGCTCGCCGAGCTCCGCGCGCTCGCCGACTCGCATCGAGACCGTCTCGCGGTCAGGTTTCCCGCGCGCATCCGGGTGGAGGAGACCACGGCCCAACCGATCTTCGTCGTCGGGGTGCTCGGCGACAGCGTCACCGTCCGGCTCGAGTTGGAGGAGGAGGCGCAGGCCGACGGGTACTCGGACGACGAGTACGTCGTGCACCACGCGCGTCGCGAGGCGCCCACCGAGGCGATCGACGCGGCGTCGCGGATCATCGGCGCGCGCCCGGTGGAGCGGGCGGACGCGTGGCGATACGACTTCGAGGAGCGCGCCGTGGATGCGGCGGGCCCGTGGATATGGATCGCGCCGGCGGCGAAGGGGGTCGACGACGTGCTCGAGACCGCGCGCGCCCTGTGCGAGCTCGATGCCCCCGTCTACGTCTCCGGTCCTCGTGGCCGGCGTCGCGTGCGTCGCGCGGCGCAGCTCTCGGTCCACGTCCGATCGGGCACCGACTGGTTCGCCCCGGTCGTCCGCGAAGGCGAGCTGCCCCCGCTCGACGCGGAACAGCTGCGCGAACTCGCCGCCCGCGGGGCGCTTTCCGACGGCGAGGAGCTCGTCCTCTTCAGCCGTGAGGAGGCCGATCGCATCAAGCGGCTGCTCGAGCTCACCGCCGACGAGCCGGACGCGCAGATCCCGCGCGCGGATATCGCTTCGCTCGCCGAGCTCGCCGACATCGCCGACGAGGTCGAACCCGATCTCGAGGCGGTGCGCGAGCTCGCGACCGAGCTCCTCTCCGGCGGTCGCCCGCGGGCGCCGCGCAAGCCCGCCGGCCTCACCGCGAAGCTGCGACCGTATCAGCGCGACGGGTTCGCGTGGCTCGCGAACCTCGCGCGTCACGGCCTCTCCGGCTGCCTCGCCGACGACATGGGCCTCGGCAAGACCGTGCAGGCGCTCGCGCTGATGCTGCATCTTGCGGGCCGGGATGCGGACGTCGCACCGGCATCGGTCCGCCCCGCGCCGAACGGGCCGGCAGCTGCGACCGCCCCCGGGCCGCCGCCGCCCCAGCCCGCCGACGACGCCGACCTCATCGACGGCGGCTTCCTCGTCGTCGCGCCGGTCTCCACCCTCGGAAACTGGGTCCGCGAGGCCGCGCGCTTCGCCCCCGGGCTCACCGCGCTCGCGCACCACGGTGCGGCGCGAGGCGACGACCCGGCGTTGCTCGCCGCCGCCGATCTCGTCGTCACGAGCTACGCGACCGCCCGGCGCGACGCCGACCTCTTCGCCGCGCTGCGGTGGCGGCTCGTGGTGCTCGACGAGGCGCAGGCGATCAAGAACCCGCACGCGCGCACCGCGAAGGCGGTGAAGGCGCTCCCCTCGCGCCTGCGGCTCTGCCTCACCGGCACGCCCGTGGAGAATGTGAGCACCGACCTCTACTCGATCATGGACTTCCTGGTTCCGGGGCTGCTCGGCACGCTGTCCGGGTTCTCGCACCGGTTCCCCAGGCGTAACGTCGGCGGCAGCGACCAGGCCGCGAGCCGTCTCGCGCGGCTGCGCCGCATCGTCTCTCCGTTTCTGCTGCGGCGGACGAAGGAGGCGGTAGCGCCGGAGCTGCCGCCGAAGATCGAGACCGTCCTCTCGTGCGAGATGGGAGCGAAGCAGGCTCGGTTCTACGAGACGCTTCGTTCGTACCACGAGCGGCAGGTGCGGGCGGCGATCGAAGGTCGCGACATCCGCGAGATCGGCGCGGCCATCTTCACCGGCCTGTTGCGGCTGCGTCAGGCCGCGATCCACCCGCCGGATGCCGATCCGACCGGTGAAGCGGTTCCCTCGGTCAAGGCGGCCGAGCTCCTCGATCGGCTCGATGAGATCGTCCGGGAGGACCACCGGGCGATCGTGTTCAGCCAGTTCGTCTCCGCGCTCTCGGTCTTTCGCGACCGCGCCGCGGAGCAGGGCATCGCGACGCTCTACCTCGACGGGAAGACCCGCGACCGCGACGCGCTCATCGACCGGTTTCAGCAAGCGACGCAGCCGGTCGTCTTCTTCATCAGCCTCAAGGCCGGGGGAACCGGGATCAACCTGACCGCCGCCGACCACGTCTTCATCTGCGACCCGTGGTGGAACCCCCAGGTCGAGCGGCAGGCCGTCGACCGCGCGCACCGCATCGGCCGCGAGCGCCCGGTCGTCGTCACCCGGCTCGTGACCGCCGGCACCGTGGAGGAGAAGGTCCTCG
>CAZICD010000179.1:0-4079 GCA_964537725.1 uncultured Spirochaetaceae bacterium
GATACGCTCGCGCTCCTCGCCCGCGAGCTCGCTCGACGTCGTGACCTCGACCTCCGCGTCTTCGAACGATTCACCGAGCTCACGGCCGTCCTGCGCTCCGATCTGCTCGAGCAGCTTGTCGACCATCCCGCGCTCGAGCGTCGTTCCCGCGAGCGCCTCGAGCGCCGACCGCGTGCTCTCGACCGTCGCGCGCCCGACCTCCCGACGCACCGATTGAACCAGGCGTTGCTGATCCGAGGCGAGCGACTGGAGCCACTCGCGCCGCTTCTCGTCCACCTCTTCGCCGACCTGCTCGAGACGCTCGCGCTTCTCACGGTCGATCTCGCGACGCGTCTCTTCGAGCATCTCGTCGCGCTCCTCGTCCGCCTCCTGCATCCGCTGCTCGTACTCGCCGCGGAGGCGCTCGGCTTCCTGCTTCTCCTGCTCCGCCTCGTCCCAGTTGCTCGCGATGCGTTCCTCGCGCGCGTCCATCGCCTGCGTCACGCGCTTGAACAGGAAGATCCGAAGCAGCGCGAGGAGGACGAGGAAATTGAACAGCGAGGCGAGAAAGGTGAACAGATCGAACTGCATCGTGGCCTCCTGCCTAACCGCCCGTTACCTGGGTCCAGAACGGGTTCACAAAGATGAGGATGATCGAAATGACGAAGGCGTAGATCGCCGTCGACTCGATCATCGCAAGACCGATGAAGAGGGTCCGGCTGATCCGGTTCGCCTCGTCGGGCTGCTGGGCCATGGACGACAGTGCCCGATCGAGCGCGCGCGCCTCGCCGAGAGCCGGGGCGATCGACCCGATCATGATCGTCGCGCCCGCGACGATGATCGACACCATACCAATGAGAGAAACACTATCCATTGTCTGCTCCTTCCGATGTTTCGCGGAGTTGTTTGCGTTCCTGCGCGTCGCGGCTGCGGATCGCCGATCCGACGTAGACGGTCGCGAGCGCGGCGAAGATGTACGCCTGGATCTGCCCGATGAGCAGCCCGAGCGCCTCCATGATGAGCGGTACGAGAATGGGCGCGATCGTGAGCAGGATACCCACGATCATCGTGCCGCTCATGATGTTCCCGAACAGGCGGACGGCGAGCGAAAGCGTCCGGGACAGCTCGCTGATGATGTTGAACGGCAGCATCAACGGCGAGGGGCGCACGTAGTGCTTCAGGTACCCGCCTAGTCCCTGTTCGGTGACGCCGAAGACGGGCACCGCGATGAAGACCGCCACGGCGAGCGCCGCCGCGAGCGAGAACGACCCGGTGGGCGGATCGTAGTACGGAATCACGGTGAGAAGATTCGCAACCGAGATGAAGAGAAAGAGCGTGCCGATGAAGCTCAGGTAGTTGAGCCCCCCACGGCCGAGCATCTCCCGCATCTGCTTGCGCACCGTTCCCACGATCGCCTCGAGCAGGTTCTGCCACCGCGAGACGTTGCGCCCCGTCGAGAGCTTGCGGGTGGCGAGAACCGAAACGACGACGAGCACGAGCATCACGAACCACGTGAACACGATCGTCCCGTTGATGACGATGAAGCCGCGCTGCCAGAAGACGATCCCGTCGGGTGTCGGTGTCATGAGCTCCTCCCCTCGGCGGCGGCGTCTGCACCGTCGACCCCGCGCCGAGCCCACGCTACCAGCCCGACACGAGCGAGCGTGAGCCCGACCGCGAACGCCAGCAGCGGCGACGCGCCGAGCGTCGTCGCCACGAGTACCGCGGCGGCGACGATCGCGAGCGTCCGTCCCGCGAAGCTCAGCACCGTCAACAGACCGGGCCGCCGGCTCGTCGCGACGCTCCTGGTCGTCGCGTACAGACCGCCGAAGTAGAGCACCCCGGCGGCAAGCCCTGCGGCCATACCGATCAGGAGGGGTCCTGCCTCAAGATTCATCCTGCTCGTCCTCCTCGATCTTCTTCTGCTCGTTCTTCACCCAGTACCAGGCGTTGAAACCACCGACCGCCGCACCGACGAAGACCCCCATGAGCGACCACGAGTACTGCGAGTCGCCCCGGGTATCGAGCCAGATACCCAGCGCGAGCACCGCGAGCGTGGGGATCGCGAACGCCCAGCCCACCAGCCCGAGCATGCCCAGCCCGAACCACGAGTGGTCCTTTCTGCGCCGTGCGTGGAGCCGCCGTCGCTCGCGCCGTTTGAGCTCGTTCTCGAGCTCCTGCTCACGGTCGCTCACGTGGCATCCTCCCGCTCGAAAACCGACCGGGCGAGCTCGACCTCCAGGCGCGCGAGCGCCTTCTGCGCCTCCTTCTCCCGCTTCATGCGACGCCGGCGTCGTTCGGCGAGCTCCTCGTGGATCGCGCCCAGCGCCCGCCCTACCACCGCCCGAGGCGTTGAGACCATCACCTGGTCGCCCATCTTCACGAGCGTGCCGCCGTCGGTACCGAGGTAGTGCTCCTCGCCCCCGGCGTCGCGGATGCGGACCAGGCCGGCGTGCAGCGCCGCCGCGCAGTCGACGTGGTGCGGCAGGAGCGTGAGCCTGCCAATATCGGACTCGACGTCCACGAGCTCGAGATCGTAAAAGGCGTGCGTCTGCGACGGCACGAAAACCTGAAGCGTCACGCGGTCGCCTCCTCCTGCGACGATTCCTCGAGGTCGACCTCGTCCACGGAACCGATCATGTAGAGCTCGCGCTCGTTGACCTCGCTGAACTCGTCGGCGAGGATGCGCTCGCAACCGTCGAGCGCCTCGTCCAGCGACACCGCACGTCCTTCCTGTCCGGTGAACTGCTCGGTGACGAAGAACGGCTGCGTCAGGTAGCGCTCGAGCCGTCGCGCCCGGTTGACGGTGCGCTTGTCGTCGGCCGAGAGCTCCTCCATGCCGAGCATCGCGATGATGTCCTTCAGGCTCTCGTACTCGGCGAGCGTGCGTCGGATCTCCCGCGCGAGGTTGTAGTGCCGCTCGCCCACGATCATGGGCGTGAGCATCTTCGACTGCGACTGAAGCGGGTCGATCGCGGGGTAGAGGCCCTGGCTCGCGCGCTTGCGCGACAGCACGATGCTCGCCGACAGGTGGCCGAAGGTGTGCACCGCCGCCGGGTCGGTGAAGTCGTCTGCCGGGACGTAAACGGCCTGAACCGAGGTGATGGACCCGGACTTCGTGTTCGTGATGCGTTCCTCGAATTCGGCGAGCTCGCTGCCGAGGGTGGGCTGGTAACCGACTCGCGAGGGGATGCGCCCGAGCAGCCCGGACACCTCGGCACCCGCCTGGATGAACCGGAACACGTTGTCGACGAGCAGCAGCACGTCCTGCCGCCTGCTGTCGCGCAGGTACTCGGCGACCGTCAGCGCGGTGTGCCCGACGCGGAAGCGAGCTCCCGGCTGCTCGTTCATCTGCCCGAAGACCAGGACGGCGTTATGGAGGACATTCACCTCGCGAATCTCGCGGTACAGTTCCTCGCCCTCGCGGCTGCGCTCGCCGATGCCGCAGAAGACGCTTCGCCCCTCGTGGAACTGGGCGACGTTGTTGATGAGCTCCATGATGAGGACGGTCTTGCCCACGCCTGCGCCGCCGAACAGCCCGGCCTTCCCGCCGTTCTCGAGGGGGGTGAGGATGTCGATCGCCTTGATGCCTGTTTCGTAGACGTCGCGTCCGGTCTCCTGGTCGCGCAGCGGAACCGGTTCCTGGTAGATCGGCGTGGGCCTGCCGCCGAGCGGCTCGCCCTTGTCGATCGGCTCGCCGAAGACGTTGATCATCCTGCCGAGGATCGATTCGTCGAGCGGGATCGTGATGGGGCTGCCCGTGTCCTCGAGCGGGTCTCCGCGACGCAGCCCCTCGGTCGCGGTCAACGCCACGCATCGCGCGAGACCTCCCCCAAGGTGCTGCAGAACCTCGACGATGACGCGGGGCTCGTGGCCCGAAGGGGTGCGGAGCTGGGTGCGTATGGCGGGCAGCGCGTGGTCGAAACGCGCGTCGATGACGCTGCCACGCACGGCAGCTACGCGTCCTGCGTTCTGGGGCATCGATCCTCCTGCCCCTACGGCTGCAAGATTCGTACCACTCCTGACGTGCGGGTAGCGAACACCCGGCTAAACCCACCGACGGCGCAGCACCCGGGGGCAGGCGTGGAGCAGTTACCCAT
>CAZICD010000180.1:0-3950 GCA_964537725.1 uncultured Spirochaetaceae bacterium
GGCGCGGCGTGGAGGAAGTCCTCCGCCTTCGCCTGCGGCAGCCCTTCGACGACGTCGACCATGACGACGTCCGCGATGTTCTTTCGCGCGATGTAGTAGACGGCGGAGGCGCCGACGTTTCCTGCTCCGATGACTGATACCTTCTTCATGGCTGCCTCCTTACGCGAACGCCTTGAGCGACTGGGCCGACTGCTCGAGCCGCAGCTTCTCGCCGTCGGTGAGCTTCGGCTCCAGCACGCGCTCGATTCCGGCGCTCCCCACGAGCGCCGGCAGGCTCATCGCGACGTCGGAGATCCCGTACTGTCCTGAGAACACCAGCGACACCGGCAGGATGCGACTGGTCCCGCGGATCACCGCCTCCGCGAGATCGGCAGCCGCGGCCGCCGGACCGTAGAACGAGTTCGTCCGCTGCGCGAGCGCGACGATGTGGTCGCCCGCATCCACCGTCGTCCGCACCAGCTCCGAGAACCGCGTCTCGCTCATGAGCTTCGTCACCGGGACGCCGGCCACCGAGCAGTAGGCCGGCAGCGCGATCATCTCGTCGGAGTGGCGTCCGATGACGGTCGCCTTGACGTCCTCCTGCGCGACGAACAGCTCTCGCGCGATGAGCACCTGCAGTCGTGCCGAGTCGAGCGTTCCGCCGACGCCCATCACTCGCTGCCACGGGAGGCCCTCCCGCACGAGCTGCAACGTGAACAGGTCCACGGGTTCGGTTGCGACGATCACGACACCTCCGAATCCCTTCAGCTTCCCGGCGATCTCTTCGAAGATGGGCCTGTTCTTCTCGTAGAGGTCCTCGCGTTTCATGCCGGGTTCGCGGGTCTCGCCGGCGGCGACCACGACGACTTCCGAGTCGAGCACATCCGCGAGCTCGTCGGTACCGCTGAGTCGGTACTGATATCCGCGTAGCGGCGCGGCCTCCATCATGTCGAGTGCCTTGCCCGTGGAAAGCCCCCCTTTGACGTCGTACATCCGCACGTGGGCGAAGTTCTTTTCCGCGGCGAAGAACGCCGTATTGGCACCGACGTTTCCGCTGCCGATGATCCCAATCTGTGCCATAGAATACTCCTGTAGGTGCTCTGCGAAATATAACAAGCGTGACCGCAGGGGGCGAGCTGGAATTCGCCTCCGTGTCGTTTGCCGGGTTCGCGCGGCGGTTGGTATAGTTTGCGCAGCTTCAGGAGGCAGCCATGAGTCAGGAAAGCCGGGTCGAACGCGACTCGATGGGCGAAGTATCCATTCCGGGGTGGGCGTACTGGGGCGCGCAGACGCAGCGCGCCGTGGAGAACTTCTCGGTTTCCGAGCACCGCATCCCGAAACCGATGATCACCGCGCTTGCGCTCATCAAGAAGCACGCGGCGATCGCGAACGGCGAGCTGGGCACGGTGGATACGAAGCTCACGAAGCCAATCGTGCAGGCTGCCGACGAGATCCTCGCCGGGACGTGGGACGAACACTTCCCCATCGACGTCTTCCAGACCGGCAGCGGCACGAGCTGGAACATGAACACCAACGAGCTCATCTCGAACCGCGCGAACGAGATCCTCGGCGAGCCCATCGGGAATCGGCATCCGGTCCATCCGAACGACCACGTAAACCGCGGGCAGTCGAGCAACGACGTGATCCCAACGGCGGTCCACGTCGCGAACCGCATGGAGCTGCCATCGCTCGTCGACGCGGTGCGCGCGCTCTCGGCCAGCTTCCGCAGGAAAGCGGACGAGTTCGCGAAGGTCGTCAAGATCGGCCGGACGCACCTGCAGGACGCCGTCCCCATGACGGTGGGCCAGGAGTTCGACGGGTACGCGGTCCAGATGAAGAAGAACGCCGAGCGCCTCGAGCGCACGATGGCGAACCTGGAGGAGCTCGCGCTCGGTGGTACCGCCGTGGGAACCGGCCTCAACGCGCACCCGCAGTTCGCCGGGAAGGCGATCGCCGGTATCGCCGCGGAGACCGATATCCCCTTCCACCCGGCGGAGAGCCGCTTCGAGGCGATCGCCAACCGGGACGCTCAGGTCGAGCTCGCCGGCGCGCTCAACTCGCTCGCGGTGAGCCTCATGAAGATCGCGGAGGACCTGCGCCTGCTCGCGAGCGGGCCGCGCGCGGCGCTCGGCGAGATCGTCCTCCCCGAGCTTCAGCCGGGAAGCTCGATCATGCCCGGCAAGGTGAACCCGGTGATTCCGGAGATGATCATCCAGGTCGCCGCTCACGTATTGGGCAAGGTCGCGTCGATCTCAACCGCCGGCCAGCACGGACCGCTCGAGCTCAACATGATGCACCCGCTCCTCGCATACGAGACGCTGAGCGCGATCTCGCTCCTGCGCGAGAGCTGCACGCGCTTCGCGACGCGCTGCGTGGACGGCATCACCGTCGACGAGAAGCGCTGCGAGTACTGGATCGAGTGGAGCCTCGCGCTCGTCACCCCGCTCGCGACGCGCATCGGCTACGACAAGGCCGCCGAGCTCGCGCACAAGGCGTTCCACGAGAACCGGACGATCCGCGACGTCGTCACCGAGAGCGGCCTGCTCGGGGAGAGCGAGCTAGACGAGCTGCTCGACCCGCGGTCGATGGTGTAGCCCGGCGCCGACCTGCGGCGGTCCCCCGCAACCCGGGGCCCGCTCGTTGCAGGCGCCGATCCGACCCGCCTGCTTGCGGAGGCGGGGCATGCGCATTAGAATCGGCCTCATCGAGGATGCCATGAAGAAGTACGTGTGCAACGTCTGCGGCTACATCTACGACCCGGACGAGGGTGATCCGGACGCCGACATCGCGCCCGGGACGTCGTTCGACGACCTGCCCGAGGACTGGGTATGCCCCGTGTGCGGCGCGCCGAAAGAGGAGTTCTCTGTCGAGGAGTAAACTCCTCGACGCGAGGAGTAGACTCTTCGACGCGAGGAGTAAACTCCTCGACGCGAGGAGTAAACTCCTCGACGCGCCCTACGCGAGGATCTCCTTCACGCGCCCGACGACGCCGTCCTCGAGCCGTACCTTGATGCCGTGGGGGTGGGTGCTCGACTTCGTGAGGATCTCGCTCACCACACCTTCGGTCGTCTTCCCCGATCGCTGGTCCTGTTTCTGCACCACGAGAACTCGTGCGCCCGGGTGCACGTCTGCCCGCTTTCGTCCGTCCATCGTCGAGAGTATACTACCGCTGCTACCTGCGGGGGAGGTCTGCCTGCCGTGATCGAGATCGACACCTACGACGACGTCGAGCAATTCGCCGGCGTCGCACTACCGGCGCTCGCCGCGCACGAGCCGGAGAACAATCTTCCCATAGGCATCCTCGCGAGCGTCCGCTCGGGTCAGTACAGCGGCACACCGCCCTTTCTCGCGATCGCACGCAGAGACGCCGAAGTCGTCGCGGTCGCGCTCCGCACGCCACCCTACAAGATGCTCCTCTCGTACATGCCGGCGCCAGGAGACGACGTGATCGACGCGCTCGCAAGCGCGGCGCTCGCAAGCGCGGCGCTCGATCGTTACGGCGACGAGCTCCCGGGCGTGACCGCGGACACCGCGGTGGCCTCCGCCTTCGCCGACGCGATCGCACGCCGCAGCGGCCGGAACGTCCTCATCGCCGACAGAATGCGCATCTACGCGCTGACCGGCGTGGTCGACGCCGATCGCGCAGCCGGGACGCTGCGCAACGCCACCGAAGCCGACCGCGAGCTCGCGACCGGCTGGATCGCCGCGTTCCACAACGAGGTGGCCGCGATGCACGACATCAGCCCGAAGGAGGCGGACGACCTCTTCCAGGGCTACGTCGCCCCGCCGGACGCGGAGCGCGGGCTCGTACTCTTCGAGCGCGACGGCGTACCCGTCTCCATGGCCGGCTATTCCGGCCCCACCCCGGGCGGCATCCGGGTCGTCCTGGTGTACACGCCGCCGCAGCGGCGGGGACACGGGTACGCGTCTGCCGCGGTCGCCGAGCTGAGCCGCCGTCTGCTCGCGGGCGG
>CAZICD010000181.1:0-3903 GCA_964537725.1 uncultured Spirochaetaceae bacterium
GCGAGCGGCTCGGCGGAGGAACGCGATGAACCGCGAGCTCGTCGACAGGAAGCTCGAATCGCTCGCGCGGGCGGTGGGCTTGCGCAACCTCGCCGTTCACGACTACTCCGCGCTCGACTGGATACGGCTCCACGCCTTCCTGCCTGATGCGCTCGCGGATCTCCGGCGGTTCGCCGCCCGGATCGCCGGCTACCTGCTCGATCACGACGCCACATGACACACACCTGTCGCTCGCGCTCAGGGACAACGATACGCCTGACCAGCGAGCGATGGGAGCATATCACGCAAGGTCATCCCGAAATGGCCGGGTGGCTGTATCCGGTGCTCGAAGCGGTCGAGTTGGCAGAGTCGGTTCACGAAGGGACCGCCGGCGAGCTGATCGCCATTCGACAGCAACGCGATGGCAAGCACCTGGTCGTCGTCTATCGTGAGCAGCACGCAGATGGGTTCATCATCACGGCCTTCCTGACCCGACGGGCGCGCTCGATTACGAGGAGAACCAGAATATGGCCGACATGACCGTGGAGCGGATCATTCCGCTCGCGCACGAGCTCGTCGACTCGGCTCACGAGAATCTGTGGATCACCTACGATCGTGACGCAGACGTTCTCTACATCAGCCTTCAGCGACCCGATCAGGCAGACGACGCCGACTATCGTGACGACGGTATCGTCGTTCGCTACCGCGAAGGCCACGTGATCGGGTACACGATTCCCGGTTTTTCGAAGCACTGACCGCTGACCCATGTCGCAACCCGTAGCATCCGCCGACATCACCCACGACCACGAGCTCGACGTCCTCTCGCAGATCCACCACAACCGGACGGTGAAGCAGCGCGACATCGCGCACGCGATCGGCCTCTCGCTCGGGATGACCAACGCCATCCTCAAGCGGCTCGCCGGCAAGGGCTTCATCACCATGCGCAAGATCAACGCCCGCACGATCCACTACCTCGTCACGCCGGAGGGGATCGATCTCATCGCGCGGCGCAGCTATCGGTATCTGAGAAGGACCGTCGGTCACGTCGTGCGCTACAAGGAGCGGCTGCTCGAGCTCTTCGACGCGGCCGCCGCTGCGGCGCCCGAGGGTCCGGCTGCCGACCGGGTCGTGCTCGCCGGCGAGAGCGACCTCGCCTTCCTCGTCGAGTGGTGCGCGGAGAAGACAGGCCTCGCCTTCGAGCAGGTCGCGACGCTTGACGACGCACCGGTCGGCGATGGCGCCTTCGTCGTCGCGAGCGAGCGGCTTCCCTTCGCCGCCGTCGGCCCCGATCCCGGCAGGCCCCATCCCCGCGACGACGCGGCCCAGGCCGAGCTCTTCGTCGTCGACGACGAGCAGGTCCAGCCGCCGTGGGATCTGCACCTCGCGGATCTGGTGGTGCAGGGGCGGTAGGGGAATGACCATGAAGCAGCAGGGCCGTCGGGCGGGCGAAGACGAGAGACTCGCGGCTGCGAGGCAGGCGTTGGAGCAGTGCTTCTGGGGCGACTACGCGCTCTCCGCAGAGGAGATCGTCCGGCGACTGAACGAGGACGGCCAGGCGTTCAAGCGCTTCCTCTTCGGTCGGGTCGCGGATAACGCGCGCTACCCTTCGCGGTTGCTGCGTCGGCTGTTCTCGCCCGAAGAGATCGAATCGATCCTCGCCGCGACGGTTCATCAGGACCGATGGTCGGATCTCCGACATCGGCTCATCCGATCGAACCTCACCGGCGACCGGAGCCTCGTCCCCGAGCGGTCGTGGAGCAGGTAGGTGGACTACCAGGCGCTCTACGAGTTGCAGGATCGTGTGCTGCGGGCCGTGTTCGGGGGCGACACGATAGGATAGCTATGGCATACAAACTCGACCATCTGCACGAGCTCGAAGCCGAAGCGATCTACGTGATCCGCGAGGTGGCAGCGCAGCTCGAAAACCCCGTGCTGCTCTTCTCCGGCGGCAAGGACTCGATCCTGCTCGCCACGCTCGCAGCGCGCGCGTTTCATCCGGGGAAGATCCCGTTTCCGCTCATGCACGTGGATACCGGGCACAACTTCCCGGAGACGCTCGCGTTCCGCGACCGCTTCTGCGCGGAGCTTGGGGCGAATCTGATCGTCGCGAAGGTGCAGGACTCCATCGACTCCGGGCGCGTGCACGAGGAGACCGGGCCGAACGCCTCGCGCAACTCGCTTCAGACGGTGACGCTCCTCGACGCGCTCCGCCACTACAAGTTCGACGGCGCGCTCGGCGGGGCCCGGCGCGACGAGGAGAAGGCGCGCGCGAAGGAGCGGTTCTTCAGCTTCCGCGACGAGTTCGGCCAGTGGGACCCGAAGAACCAGCGCCCCGAGCTGTGGAACGCGTACAACGCGCAGAAGAAGGTAGGCGAGCACTTCCGGGTGTTCCCGCTCTCCAACTGGACCGAGCTCGACGTCTGGCAGTACATCCTCATGGAGGGCATCGACATGCCCTCGCTCTACTTCTCGCACAACCGGCGCGTCGTGATTCGTGACGGCGTGGTCCTCGCCGAAGGGCCCTACGTCCAGGTCCAGCCGGGCGAGGCGGTGGAGGAGCGCTACGTGCGCTTCCGGACGATCGGCGACATGACGTGCACCGGAGCTACCGAGAGCCGCGCCGAGAACCTGGAGGAGATCGTCGCGGAGATCGCCGCCACGCGCACGACCGAGCGCGGCGGCCGAGCCGACGACAAGCGCAGCGAAGCCGCGATGGAGGACCGCAAGAAGGCGGGGTATTTCTAGCATGAGAGACGCACCCGAAACGCAGACAGCCCCCGCCACGCTTTCGAAGATCACGCAGGAGTACCTGACGAAGGACCTGCTGCGCCTGACGACCGCAGGAAGCGTGGACGACGGGAAGAGCACGCTCATCGGGCGGCTGCTGTTCGACAGCAAGGCGATCTTCCAGGACCAGTTGGATACGCTCAAGCGCACGAGCGAGCTGCGCGGCGAGTCTAATGTGAACCTCGCGCTTCTGACCGACGGGCTTCGCGCCGAGCGCGAGCAGGGCATCACGATCGACGTCGCGTATCGGTATTTCTCCACGCCCAAGCGCAAGTTCATCATCGCCGACACGCCGGGCCACGAGCAGTACACGCGCAACATGGTCACCGGCGCGAGCACCGCCGACCTTGCGATCATCCTCATCGACGCGCGAAACGGCGTGCTCACGCAGAGCAAGCGTCACGGCTTCATTGCATCGCTCTTGGGCATCCCGCACGTGGTCGTCGCCGTCAACAAGATGGACCTCGTCGACTACTCGCAGGAGGTCTTTGACCGGATCGTCGCCGAGTATACCGATTTCAGTAGCAAGCTCGACATCCACGACATCACCTTCATCCCCATCAGCGCCTTGATGGGTGACAATGTCGTCAACCATACCGACCGCATGCCGTGGTACGACGGGCCGAGCGTGCTGCACCACCTCGAGCACGTTACGATCAGCGCGGACCGAAACCTCGTCGACTTCCGCTTCCCCGTGCAGTACGTGATCCGCCCGCACCAGGACTTCCGCGGCTTCGCCGGCACCGTGATCTCCGGCACCATCCGAAGGGGCGAAGAGGTCGTCGCGCTGCCGAGCATGCGCGAGTCGCGCGTGAAGGAGATCCACACGCACGCCGGTGCACTCGACGAGGCGTACGAGAGCCAGGCCGTCGTCCTGACGCTCGAGGACGAGATCGATGTCAGCCGCGGCGAAATGCTCGTGCGCACGCACAACGTCCCCAAGGTCAACAATCGGCTCGAGGCGATCCTCTGCTGGATGGACGAGTCGAAGGAGCTCTCCACCACCACGCACTACATCCTCCAGCACGGAACGCGCGTCGTACGCGCCTACGTGAGCGAGCTCCTGTATCGGATCGACGTCAACACGCTCCACCGCGAAGAGGCGCCCGCGCTCGCGCTGAACGAGATCGGCCGCGT
>CAZICD010000182.1:0-3901 GCA_964537725.1 uncultured Spirochaetaceae bacterium
CACAGGCAAAACTTCTGCTTGCAAAAGAGCAATTTCTTTCAATCCCACAAGATTACATATATTTGTAGGTACTTAAAGAAAAATTAAAAACACATGGCTGAAAGTCAAAACATAGAATGGAAAGAAAGTTGGCGGGATGAATATCTAAAATGGATTTGTGGGTTTGCAAATGCCAAAGGAGGAAAAGTAATTATTGGTCAGAATGATAAGGGTGATTTCATTGGTCTTGACAAGTACAAAAAACTAATGGATGACATCCCGAATAAAATACAAAACCAGTTAGGAATTATTTGTGACGTGGATTTAAAGGAGAATAATGGGAATAAGTATATTGAAATTGATGTAAAACCTTACGATGTACCAATTTCGTATCAGGGAAAATATCCTTATCGAAGTGGAAGCACGAAACAAGAGCTTAAAGGGAATTCTTTAAACGAATTTCTATTAAAAAAGGCTGGCAAAACGTATCCGCCCCAGCAAATGCGTATTACGAAAGTAAGCTTTTGTCAATAAATTGCGGCAGAAGTTCTTTGAAATTTTCGGCAGGTGTAATGTGGATGTTCTCCATAACGTACTTTAACCATTTATGGGGATCGATGTCGAGTTTCTTGCAAGTTCCGAAAAAGCTGTAGAACATTGCAATGTTTTGAGCTGCATCGTGTGATCCGGCAAACAAATAATTTTTCCGACCTAGAGCCAAAGGGCGAATTGAGTTTTCCACCAGGTTGCTGTCTATCTCAAGCATTCCGTTAGTAAGATAATTCTGCAAGCTGGTCCATCGGTTGTTGCAATACTCAAAAGCTTTACCCATGGGACTCTTTGGCATTACAGATCCTTTGTGCTTGTTGATGTATGCCCCTATTTCGTTGATCACTGGCAGAGATTTTTCGAGTCGCAGGGCATGCCTTTGGTCGTGGGTTAGATTTTGATCCCGTGCTATGGCCTCAATCGCGTATAGAATCTGGATGAGACGAAGAACATGTGAAGCACGCTCCTGATCGTTCTTCAAGGCGGATTCGTAATAGCGCCTTGCATGCGCCCAACAAGATAAATGGGTCAGGCCTGCTTTCTGTGCCAAAAAAGTATAGCCGCTGTAACCGTCGGTTTGTATAAAACCACGGAAAGAACTTAAGTCGTCAATAGGGCCGTTGGCAGATCGGCTCTTAAAATACTCGAACAGAACGCTTTGCGATAATGGAGCATACCGAACCCACATGTACCCTTGGTGACATGCCCCTTTTTTGTTGCGATCCTGTACTTTTATTGGAGATTCATCGATCATTTGGTATACTTCCCTGAAAACATGTAATCGATGTACCGCGTGTAAAGGTCGCAGTAAATTGGCTCCTAGCTTTATCCATGATTCCAGCGTGGAGTCCGGTATAACAGCACCCATCTGCATAAGCATTTGGCGGGTGCGGTAAACTGGTAAGTGGTACAAGTATTTATTGATAAAGATCATAACCAGCAGGTTAGCGCTGGCAATGCATTTATGAAGGGGCCTGTTTAAAGGAGCAATTACCTGCTTTTGGTCGGCCTTCTCATCTTCCTTGGTGATATACTTATTACGGATATAACGGTTGATATGCAACTTGGCAGGCGTGTAATCCAGTTCTTCACTGATTTTCTGACCAATACACACCATGTCCGCGGTATCTTCAGTGGGCTCCAGAACAATCTCGTTAACAGGCAGATGACTTGGCAGCTGCAAGCGTCCGGGATGAGCTTTATTGACCTTTTTGCGCCTGTATTCTACCAGTATCTTCTCCTGTTCTTCTTTAACAGCCTGGCAAATAGCAGCAAGCTCCTTTTCAAAGGATAATGTTAATTGACTGGGGTGAACCTGGGGGATGAAACGCTCACTCTTGGCACCAAATATTAACCGGCGCATTTGGTCATTCTGAAAGGCAAGATACTCTACATCCTGAGTAAGCTTTTGAATGGCAGAGTCTTTCTCTGAGATAGCAACATCTTTCTCCAAAAGAGCAGCTTCCAGAGCCGATATTTTGGCTACCAGTTGTGCAGTATTTTGGTTGTGTGAAAGGTGCTGTTTTTCCATGCACAAATATAGTATTAATTATTTGACGGACAAATATTTAAGCCTGTTTTTTTCATAAAATCAACAAAAAAATTAACTGATTTTAAACCGCTTTTTTCGTTTCAAATCTTTAAAGGAAAGGCCTTCCAAAATCATCATCAGTTCCTCTCTGGTAATGAGTCGTGATGATGTTGGTTTATCCTGGTCTCCTATAGAATACCTGCCTCGCTCCAGACGTTTATAAAACAAGGCAAGACCATCCCCGTCCCAAAACAACATCTTGATATGTGTTCCGGGACGATTTATGAAAATGAATACAGATCCGCTGATGGGATCCTGATGTAAGACATTGCGTACGATTCCGGCCAGGCCGTCAAAACCATTACGCATATCAACAGGACTGCAGCATAAATAATACTGCAAGTTTGCACTCAACCCAATCATAGACTAGTATATTTTCAGGCACATGCCGTTGGGAAAAGTAAGGGTTATTTGTGGTAATTGCTCATCCTGTACAGGTGATACTGCAGGAGTTTCCAAAGATGCTGCCGGGAGGTCAGCATTTACGGGTTGTTCCTGAAGACCGAACGAGCCAAGATCTATGAACTTGAGACTGCTGTCATTCCAGGCCTTTTGAGATTTTTGCAAGGCTTTGTATTTCCTTACCCAGTATTGCAACTTATGGCGGGACACTCCGATTAGTTTTGCGTAACTTGTAATCGTTTTATCACTCTGCTGTTGCTGCGCAGCGTGTTCAAGCATGTTCTTGGTTAAAGATTTTCTGTGTGGCATGAGTTTTTATGGCAAATGTAGTTGCCATAATCATGCCGGAGAAGATGTCATTGCTGGGGCGGATACGGCAAAACATGGGATGATGTAATTGAACCAAGAGCAAGTTTAAACGACATTGATATTTCAGCAATTGAAGCATTCAAAAAAGGAGCTACCACGAGTAAAAGATTACCTTTCATTGAAGAAGAAAATAATATTGAGCAAATCTTAGACAATTTATTGCTTCTTGAAAATGGACAATTAAAACGTTCTGCCGTATTGTTATTTGGCAAAAATCCTTGTCGGTTTTATATCAATGCTTATGTGAAAATTGGTAGATTTGGAAATACCGATGATGACCTCCGTTTTCAAGAAGTCGTTGAGGGAAATGCTTATCAGTTAGCAGATAAAACACTTGACATACTTGACAAAAAATTTTTAATATCTCCAATATCGTATCAAGGGTTACAACGTATCGAAAATTGGGAATATCCCTACGAAGCAATCCGTGAAGTTATTTTAAACGCAATTGTGCATAGAGATTATATGGGAGCTCCTATACAAATCAGTGTTTATGACGATAAGTTAATGGTTTGGAATGAGGGTTCTTTACCTGATGATCTAACCATAGAAGATTTAAAGAAAAAACACTCTTCCCGCCCCCATAATCCAATTCTTGCAGGAACATTTTTTAAAGGGGGACTTATTGAAGCATGGGGTCGTGGAACAATCAAAATTCTAAATGAATGCAAAAAAGCAGGATTACCTGAGCCAATTATCGAAAGTACTTCTGGCGGAATAAGTATTACAATCCTTAAAAATGTTTTTGATAATAAAAGCCTTATTATTAAAGGTCTTAATCAAAGACAAATAAAATCAATTGAATATTTAAAAGAAAATATTAAAATAACGAATAAAACCTATCAGGATTTGTGCAATGTTTCCAAAGCAACGGCTACAAGAGACTTAACTGAATTAGTTGAGAAACATAATTTATTAGAAAGGACTGGAGAAGTTGGGGTTGGAACAATATATAAATTGATTGGCTCATAATTGGCTCAATTGGCTCACAATTGGCTCATGAATGACTCA
>CAZICD010000183.1:0-3855 GCA_964537725.1 uncultured Spirochaetaceae bacterium
GGAGGTCGAGGTCACGACGTCGAGCGAGCTCGCGGGCGAGGAGCGCGAGCGTATCACGGCGCGGATCCGCGAGTTCGCCGAGCCGGCCTCGATCGAGTTCGGTGTCTCCGACGACCTGGTCTGCGGGCTTCGGATGCGCATCGACGATCAGGAGATAGGCTGGTCGATCGCCGACCACATGGCCGAGCTCGAGACCGACGTGAGCGAGCTCGTGGAGTCGAGGTAGGGATGAACGAACGCTCCCAGGTCGACATAGACCGGCTGCTCGAGGCATCGCGGGACGTCGCGCGTGCGGTCGCCGACCGGACCGCCGAGCGGGCGGGGGTCATCCGTACGTCCGAGGTCGGACGCGTCACCTACGTCGGCGAGGGCGTGGCTCGGGTCTCCGGTCTGCCGGGGGCGGGAAGCCAGGAGCTCGTGGAGTTCGACTCCGGTGCGGTCGGCACGGCGTTTTCGCTCGAGGAGGACGAGGTAGCCGTCATGCTCGTCGACCGGGCCGAGCTCGTCGGCGCCGGCGACCGCGTCAGGCGAACCGGCAGGGTGGTGAGCGTGCCGGTGGGAGACCAGCTGCTCGGACGGGTGATCGACCCGCTCGGACGACCGCTCGACGGTGGCGGCGCGATCGAGGAGAACGAGTGGCGACGGGTCGAGCAGCCGAGCCCCGGCATCATGGATCGAGATCCGGTGAACCGGCCGTTGCAGACCGGGCTGCAGGTCGTCGACGCGCTCATCCCCATCGGCCGCGGACAGCGCGAGCTCATCGTCGGTGACCGCCAGACCGGCAAGACGGCGATCGCGGTCGACACGATCATCAATCAGCGCGACACGGACGTCATCTGCGTCTACTGCGCGGTGGGCCAGCGCACCTCCGCGGTCTCCCGGGTCATCGACGACCTGCGTACGCACGACGTGCTCGGCTCGACGGTCGTGGTCGTCGCGACCGAAGACGACCCTCCCGGCGCGAACGTCGAATGCCCGTACGCCGCGACGAGCGTCGCCGAATACTTCGTCGACCAGGGCCGCGACGTCCTCATCGTCTACGACGACCTCACCCGTCACGCGCGGAGCTATCGCGAGCTCAGCCTCCTGCTCCGCCGCCCGCCGGCGCGCGAGGCGTACCCTGGCGACATCTTCTACGTGCACTCGCGCCTGCTCGAGCGTGCGACGCAGATGGACGCCGAGCACGGCGGCGGCTCGCTGACGGCGCTGCCCATCGTCGAGACCGAAGAAGAGAATCTTTCGGCCTACATCCCGACAAACCTCATCTCCATTACCGACGGGCAGATCTATCTCTCGCCCACGCTCTACCAGAAGGGAGTATTGCCTCCGGTGGACGCGGGCCGATCGGTATCGCGCGTCGGCGGCTCGGCTCAGGCGGCGCCGTACCGCGCGGTCGCCGGTGACCTGCGACTCTCGTACTCTCAGTTCGAGGAGCTCGAGAACTTCGCGCGCTTCGGCGTGCGGCTCGACGAGGAGACTCAAGCGACGCTCGCGCGCGGACGGCGCGTGCGCGAGCTCCTGAAGCAGCCGCAGTACCAGCCGCTCTCGGTTGCCGAGCAGATCGTAGCGCTCACCGCGGTGACCCGGGGCCGATTCGACCGGCTTCCGCTCGATCGGATCCAGGAGGCGAAGCGCCGCGTTCGTGAGGCGCTTCTCGCACAGCGCGAGGATCTCGCCACCAGGCTCGACCGTGGAGAGTCGCTCGACGACGACGAGGCGGCCGGCATGATCGAGCTCATCGACAACGTCGTGCAGGAGATGCTCGATGGCGACTAAGCAGAAGCTCGAGCGGCGGATCGCGAGCACGCAGGACATGTCGTCGATCGTGAGCACGATGAAGGCGCTCGCCGCGGTGAACGTGCGCATCTTCGGCCAGGCGCGCGACGCGATCGAGCAGTATATGGACACCGTCGAGCGCGGCCTCCAGGTGGTGTTGACCAGCGATCACGGAGAGGCGCCCGGCGCCCAGGTACGCGGACCGCGTCGCCCGGGAGGCGGGACGCGGCCTCCCCGGCCGACGGGGGGCATGCCGTCGGTGGCCGGCGGCGGGGGAGTGGGACTGTTCGTGTTCGGGGCCGTCCAGGGGATGTGCGGGCAGTTCAACGACCACATCGCGGACGAAGCCGCCGACTACGCCGCCCGCTTTGCCGGCGACGCGCAGGTCGTCGCGGTGGGCCCGCGCGTGGGTGCGCGGCTCGCCGACCGTGGCTTTCTCGTCGAGCGCAGCGTCGACATGAGCGGGTCGCTGGAGAGTCTGCCGCGCGTCGTCGACGACTGTATCGTCGCGATGGACCAGCTTCGGATGCGAGGTACGACGCGAGCGGTCGCCTTCTACAACGCCGAAGGCGGCGAGGCATCGTACGAGCCGCACTACGAGCTGGTCCTTCCCATCAACGAGGCGTGGCTCGGACGGATCGTCCGGCGAAGCTGGCCCACGCGCTCGCTTCCCGCGGTCGTCACGCCGCGCGCAGACCTCCTCACCGCGCTCACGCGGCAGTACCTCTTCGCGAGCTTCTACCGGGCGGCGGCGCAGAGCCTGTCGAGCGAGAACGCGGCGCGACTCTCCTCCATGCAATCGGCCGAAAGCAACATCGACGAGCGCCTCGACGAGCTGCGTGGGGCGTACAACCAGCAGCGGCAGCAGGAGATCACCTCCGAGCTGCTGGACATCGTTGGCGGGTACACCGCGCTCGAAGAGTCGTCGCGGTAGCTCCTTCTGCGGCCCCGCTCACCGTGAGACCAGCTCGTTGACCACCGTCACCTCGTCGTGCGTGTTCGTCTCGACGATGCGTGCGGCACGGGCGGCCTCGACCGGGCTGCCGACGCTCCCCACGAGGGTAATCCGGGTCACCTCGGTGCCTTCCGTTTCCAGCTCGAGCTCGACGCCGGACGCGTCGTCTATATGCTCGTCCCGGGCGATCTCCTTCAGCAGCTCGGTCTTCAGCTGCTCGAGGCTGTTCTCGTTCCACCGGTTGACCTTGAAGTGTGCTCCCACCTGGGGTTCGTGTCGCTTTTCCATAGTGCCTCCACACCACAGGTGTGCAAGATCGATGCCACCGATTCGTTTGGCACGCCGATTGCATCTTGGACAATGGAGGTTCCATGATGGTTGTCGACATCCTCGTCGCCCTCGTATTCGCGCTCCTGTTCGCGGCGCTGTTCGGAGCGCTCTTCCGCGGCAGGACCGGCGCCCCGGGCTTCGTCCTCGTGTTTCTGCTGCTCTTCCTCTTCGCCTGGGCCGCGGGCCTCTGGATCGGACCGGTGGGACCCGCGCTCCTCGGTGTGTACTGGTTACCCGGGCTCGTGGTCACCTTACTCATCTTCCTCCTGCTCGCGGCCTTCGCCGAGCGCAGGCCTCCGCGGACCACGCAGGAGGCGAAGGCAGAGATCGAGGCGCGTCAGGAGATCGAGACCGTGTTCGGGACGATCTTCTGGGTTCTCATCGGTGCGCTCGTACTGGCGATCATCATCGCGTATCTGGTATAGCGTGCCGTGACTCACACGACGATCAACGAACCGCTGATCATCCTCGTACTCGCCGGGGTCATCTTCGTGTCCATGTTCGGCCGCGGACTTGCCCGTCGGGTCGGTATACCCGGGATGGTCGCGTTTCTGCTGATCGGTGTGGGCATCAACGTCGGCTACTCGTTCGCAGACGGTCCGCCCGAGTCGCTCGTCGTCGTCATCGACATTCTCGCGAAGCTGGGTGTGGTCACCCTGCTCTTCGAAGCGGGGATGCACACGAACGTAGAGAAGCTCGTCCGTCAGCTTCGCCGGGTGGTGCCTACCTGGATGCTCGACGTCGCCGTTTCGGGCGGCCTGGGGTTCGTTGGAGCGCGTTACGCGCTCGGCTTT
>CAZICD010000184.1:0-3846 GCA_964537725.1 uncultured Spirochaetaceae bacterium
CACTCGACGCGATCGCTCATTCCGCGTACGCTGACAGGTATCCAGACACTACATCAGGAGGAGCTGTATGAAGGTCAAAGTTGACCCGGAACTGTGCACGGTCTGCATGACGTGCGTCGACGATGTCCCTGAGGTATTCGACATGGGCGATGAAGTCGCCGTGGCGATCAAGCCCGACGTGCCGCCGGAGTTCGAGGACGCGGTCCGCGAAGTCGCCGAGGAATGCCCGGCGGACGCGATCATCGTCGAGGAGTAAGGGCCGATGGCCCGGTGGGGCTGCTTCGAAGCGAAGCAGCCTCCGGTCCGGGCCGCGGCGATTGTCAGTCCGGGGTGCCCCCGGGGAGGACGGTCTGCGTGGCGTCGTCCACCCTACCGGCGAAATGGGTGTCGAACAGGGTAGCGTTTGGTTCCGGGGCGGTTTCCGAGATCTCGATGAACCCGTCGCCGCCCACCTCGGCGTTCTCAAGGTCGGCGTCGGTCAAGCTCGAGAACCAGTCGTCCGGGTTCAGCACGACGGAGATGTCGAGCGTCTCGCCCGGCGCTACGACGAGCTTGCCGGCCACCGCTTCAAAGACCTCGCCCGAGATGAAGACCACGCGGATCGGCGTACCGTTCCACGTACCTTCCAGGAGAATGCTCGGCGTCGACCCGTCGTCCAGCAGCTCCGCGCCGAAGTTGATGCTCTCGTAGGTTCCCGGACCCAGCACGAAGCTCGGGAGCGCCGGGTCGGATGTGCCGTCCAGCAGGTTCACGACGCTTCCGACCGGCTCGGTGAACGATTCGGATCCGTCCGGGCCGTCGTAGTCGAGTACGATCTCGGTGATCCGGACCTCCGCGGTGGTCCATACGGGCAACTCGCTGAGCGCCCGCGAGCGGGCGGTCGGATGCAGCGTGAAGTCGAGCGACAGCGTGGAGTCCCCGCCCCAGTTACAGCCGCCAAGAACCGCCGCAGCGGCGATGATTGCGACAACAGCAAGCTTCTTCATGCAATGTCTCCTTGCAGAACGATGATTCCGGAAATCTATCGCACCTGAGCGTGGAATCCAGTTTCGGGATCGTACTTCGTTGCCATTGAGGACCACATTGACGACTCACTCGCTCAGCAATACAATTAAACCATTGCTTAAGTGTAGAAGGAGATCGCATGAGCGCAGACACCCGAACGGCCACCACCGCCCCCGACATGTGCACCGAGCTGGGCATCACCTGCCGGGCCACCGAGCGCGAGCTGCGCGACAGGCTGCTCGACGTCGCAGGCCTCTCCGAGCTCTTCCGCGCGCTCGCCGACGAGACGCGCACCAGGATCCTCTACCTGCTCTCGCAGCAGGAGCTCTGCGTCTGCGACCTCGCGCACCTGCTCGACATGACGCTGCCGGCGGTCTCGCACCACCTGCGGCTCTTGAAAACGATGCGGCTCATCCGCTCGCGGCGGGCGGGCAAGCAGGTGTTCTACGCGCTCGACGACGACCACGTGCTCTCGCTCCTCGAGGTAGCTCGCGAGCACTACATAGACCAGAGGTGACCCGTGGCTGATACCACCAACCTGCAGAAGTACCGCATAGAAGGGCTCGACTGCGCGAACTGCGCGAACGAGATCGAAGGCGCGCTGCGCAAGCTCGAAGGCTTCGACGGCGCGACCGTGAGCTTCTCCACGGGCACGGTGATCATCCCGTCCGACAAGCGCGAGCTCGCCGAGAAGACGATCGCCAGGGTCGAGCCGGAGGCGAGAATCGTGGAGAAGGCCGATGGCGGAGCAGCGGGGCGCGGCCCCGACAGCCCGGCGGCCGACCGGGCGGGTCTCTCGGACACGGCCGTTCGCATAACGCGCATCGGCGTCGCGCTCGCGCTCACCGTTGCCGGTGTCGTATTCGGCGAGCAGCTGCGTGCCACGCCGCTTCGCCTCGGCGAGTACGCGGTCTTCCTCACCGCCTACCTCCTCGTCGGCTGGAAGGTCCTCGCGAGCGCCGCGCGGAACATCGTGCGCGGTCGCGTCTTCGACGAGATGTTCCTCATGAGCATCGCGACCCTCGGCGCGATCGTGATCCACGAGCTCGCCGAGGCGGTCGCGGTCATGCTCTTCTACTCGGTCGGCGAGTACGTGCAGGACCGCGCGGTCGGTCGGTCGCGCAGGTCCATCTCCTCGCTCATGGACCTGCGGCCCGATTTCGCGCGGCTCGTGTCTGAGACCGGCACGAGCGAGGTCGAGCCCGAACTGGTACCGGTGGGATCCACGATCGAGGTGCGGCCGGGCGAGCGCGTTCCGCTCGACGGCGAGGTCGTCCGTGGCGAGTCGGCGGTGGATACCTCGGCGCTGACCGGCGAGTCGGTGCCGCGCTCGGTGGGCGAAGGCGACGCCGCGCTCGCCGGGTTCGTCAACGGCTCGGGCACGATCCGCCTGCGAGTCACGAAGCCGTTCGCCGAATCTTCGGTCTCGCGCATCCTCGAGCTCGTGGAGGACGCCGCCGCGCGCAAGGCGCCCACCGAGCGGTTCATCTCCCGGCTCGCGGCGGTCTACACGCCCATCGTCGTGGGAATCGCGGCGGCGATCGCCTTCGTGCCGCCGCTCCTCGTGCCCGGCGCGACGCTCGGCGAGTGGGTCTACCGCGCGCTCGTGATGCTCGTCATCTCGTGCCCGTGCGCGCTCGTCGTCTCCATCCCGCTCGGGTACTTCGGCGGCATCGGCGGGGCGTCGCGCAACGGCATCCTCGTGAAGGGCGCGAACTACCTCGACGCGCTCACCGACCTCTCCACGGTCGTCGTAGACAAGACCGGCACGCTCACGCGCGGGACGTTCGACGTCGTGCGCACCGAGCCGCGCAACGGCTTCGATACGACCGATGTCCTCCGGCTCGCCGCGCTCGCGGAGTCGCACTCCACCCATCCCATCGCGCGCTCGATCCGCGCTGCGTACAGGGGCGAGGCCGACCCGGACGCGGTCGCGGACGTGCGCGAAGAGAAGGGCTACGGTGTCGTGGCCCGTTCGGGCTCGCGCACGATCCTCGCGGGGAGCGACCGGCTCCTGCACCGCGAGGGGGTGGAGCACACCGACTGCGACGCCGACGGCACGGTCGTCTACGTCGCGGTGGACGGGACGTACGCCGGCTACATCGTCATCGCGGACGAGCTCAAGCCCGACGCCGCGGAGGCGGTGGCGGAGTTGAAGGAGCTCGGTGTCGAGCGGGTCGTGATGCTCACCGGCGACAACGAGACGATCGCGCGGAGCGTCGCGTCGGAGACCGGAATCGACACGGTCCACGCGGAGCTCCTGCCCGAGGAGAAGGTTGCAAAGGTGGAGGAGATCGCCGCGGGATTGCCCGAGGGCAAGCGACTCGCGTTCGTGGGCGACGGGATCAACGACGCGCCGGTGCTGATGCGTGCCGACATCGGCATCGCGATGGGTGCACTCGGATCCGACGCGGCGATCGAGGCGGCGGACGTCGTGCTCATGGACGACCGGATGACCGGTGTGGGCGACGCGGTGCGGGTCTCCCACCACACGCGATCGGTGGTGCTTCAGAACATCGCGCTCGCGCTTCTCGTGAAGGCGGTCTTCCTCACGCTCGGGGCCTTCGGCATCGCGACGATGTGGGAGGCGGTGATCGCGGACATGGGCACGTCGCTGCTCGCGGTGCTCAACGCCACGCGTACGCTGCGCTACTCGCGCGAGCGTGGTCGACGCCGGGGTACCGGCCACCGCGCGGCCTCTGCCTAAAAAAAGAGGCTGCCCTGTGGCGGGCAGCCTCTCGTGGTTCCTGCGGTAGTCGAGCTACCAGCGGTCGCGACCGCCACCGCCGCCGCCGCCACCGCGATTCTCGCGAGGACGCGACTCGTTGACCTTGAGCGTCC
>CAZICD010000185.1:0-3824 GCA_964537725.1 uncultured Spirochaetaceae bacterium
GAATACGACACTCTTTGTGGACGACATGGTACAATACCTGCTACCGTTCCGGGATCTCGGCGGAAACGTCGTCCACGTGACGGCTGCGGGCCCGTCTGACACCGAGATCCCCACGATCGAGGCACTGCGGGATCTGGTGCCCATCATCTACCCCAGCAGGAGCAGAGGATGAAACCAGAAGTACTTGGACCAATTCGCGAGCAGTTCGGACGGCATGCGCTCGCGATGCGGGAGCACTCGAGACAGCCGCGCACGATCAAGCCGGACAACGTCTACCAGGAGGCGAACGAAGCAAATCGGAATCTGATCCACGACATCCTCGACACGCTCGTCCTGCCGGGAAGCGGCATCCTCCAGCAGGAACACATCATCGAGCTCTCCGAACGCTCGCAGAACGGCGCCTCGTGCCTCATCCTGATGGAGCACTACTCGAACTTCGATATCCCGTCGCTCTACTACCTGCTCGAGCAGGCAGGGCTCAAGCACATCGCCGACCAGGTCGTCGCGATCGCCGGCATGAAGCTGAACGAGGAGAGCGAGTTCGTCAACGCGTTCGCAGAGGCGTACACGCGGCTGGTCATCTATCCCTCGCGAAGCCTGCTCCGACACACCGACGGGGAGCGGCTGGTCAGAGAACGCACCCGCAGCTCGCACATCAACATGGCTGCCACGCGGCAGATGATCCGCCTCAAGCACGAGGGCCGGATCGTGCTCGTCTTTCCCTCCGGTACGAGGTATCGCGAGGGCCAACCGGACACCAAGCGGGGGGTGAAGGAAGTCGATTCGTACCTGAAACTCTTCGACTACGCCGTGCTCGTGGGGATCGCGGGCAACGTGCTGCGGATCAACCCGAACGGCGACATGAGCGAGGACCTCGCAACGCGCGATCTCGTCCTGCTCAACGTCTCCCAGCCGTTCAACTGCCGCGCCTTCCGCGAGACCGCGCGCGCGAACACGCCGAAGGACATCGATCCGAAGCAGTACGCTGCCGACCGCGTGATGGAGGAGCTCGCGAAGGTGCACGAGGAGACCGCGCGCGAGCGGACCCGCCGACTGACCGAGAGCTGACGCGGGGCCGATGGGCTCATCCCGCCGGCGCGCCCCCCGACGCCCGTCCTACCCCATCTCAGCGCGGTGCCACTTGTCCACATCGAGCCGCAGCACGGTACTCGACCGTTCGAGCCCGTAGCCGGCGAAGTTCGGCTCCAGGTCCAGCGAGGCGCCGTAGAGCGCGAGCTGGACCTCGCGCACGCGCTCGTCGTGCGCCCGGCGGCAGAATGCCTCGAACAGACCGCGCGCGAGCCCGAATCCGCGAAACTCCGGAACGGTGTAGATCTGCTGAACGAAGGCGATGGAGACGTCGTTGGAGCCGCGCACGATCGCCCAGAGGAAGCCCGCGAAGTCGCCGCCCTGGGTTTCGGCCACGAAGACACGGCTCTGCCGGTCGGCCGGGTCGGGCGTGCCGGCCCTCGCCTCTTCGCGGTAAATCGCGACGCTGTGCGGATCGGTATCCGGGAAGACCTCCTCGAAGGCCGCCTCGTCGAGCTCGCGGACGCGCGCCATGTCCGCGGCCTCCGCCGGGCGGAAGACGAAGTCGGCTTCCAGCAGCTGGTCGGTCTCCGTCTCGGTGAGGGTTGCCTCCAGCCGCTCGAGCCCCTCGCGCTCGCGGACCTCGTTGAACCAGTCGATCACGAGGTCGCGCATGTGACGTTCCTTGAAACCGAACCACATCCGCTCGATCTCGCGCCGCTCGCGCACGGTGTCCTTGAACTGCCGGAACACTCCCCGTCCCGACGCGAGGATCGACCGCAGCCGCTCGCGGTAGATGGGGTTGTGCAGCGTCGAGACGAACTGCTCCATCAGGTTGTAACCGTCGACGCTGCGCCACTCGGGCAGGCCCAGATACCGATCGTCGTCCGGGTCCGCCTCGTCGGCGGGGACGACGGTGCCCTCCTCCGTGTCGAGGTAGAACTCGCGCTCCTGGTTCTCCATGCCGAATACGATCTGATCGATGAGCTCGCGGGTGAGGTGCAGCGACTCGTTCATTCGGCTCCTCCGTCCTGCTCGCGCACGACGTCCGCGATGTGCTCGAGGCCGATCCTCCTGATCGACGTGGAACCCCGCTCGAGCAATTCGACCTGACCCGATTCGAGCGTGCGGGCGCTGATGATGATCCGGTAGGGAATGCCGATCAGATCCGCGTCGCTGAACTTGGTACTGATCGACTCCCGCCTGTCGTCGAAGAGTATCGCGTCGCCCAGCTCGTCGTGAAGGGTCTCGAGGGTCCGCGACACGGTGGGCGAGCGGCCGATGCCCATGAGAAAGAACCGGTACGGGGCGAGGTTCGGCGGCCACCGGAGGCCGCGCTTGTCGTTGTTCGACTCGGCGATCGCCGCGAGGAGCCTGCCCATGCCGATTCCGTACGCGCCGATCGACGGGTAGAACCGCTGGCCGCGGCTGTCGGTCAGCGCGAGCCGCAGCCGCCGGGAGTAGTAGTCGCCGAGCTTGAAGATATTGCCCAGCTCCACGACGCTCTGCTCGACGAGCTCGCCGCCGCACTGGAGGCAGCGAGCACCCGGCAGCACGCGCGAGATGTCCTTCACGAGCTCGCTCTCGAAGTCGCGCCCGAAGTTAACGTTCACGAAGTGGCGCCCCGGCTCGTTGGAAGCGACGACGAGATTCGGCGTGTTCGCCACGACCTCGTCGACGATCACCCTCACGTTCACGTCGATCTCGAGTACGTCGAGCGGCACGTCGATGGGGCCGATCGCGGCGGGGTCGAGCCCGAAGAACTCGAGCTCCTCGCGATCCGCGAGGTGGAGCGAACCGGTGCCGACCGCGTGCGAGAGCTTCTCCGGGCTGACCTCCTGGTCGCCGCGGACGACGGCGAGGACGAGATCCGCTCCGTTCGAATAGACCATCGTCTTCGCGAGCCGATCGCGCCCGCGCCCGGTGGCGCGCGCGACCTCGGACATCTTCGTCGCCCCGCCGGTCTCGATCGTGTCGAGCGGGAGCGGCGCCTCCGAGGCGCGCTCGAGCGACCCCACGGCGACCTCCATGTTCGCCGCGTACGAGCACGAGGAACAGCGCACGACCTTGTCGTCGCCCACCTCGCTGGGCATGAGGAACTCGAACGACCGGTCGCCGAGCATCATCCCCACCGAGGCCTCCGCGGTGATCACGGGCACGCGGCACGCGGCGAAGATGCGCTCGTAGGCGGCGAAGACCCTGGGGAAGAAATTGTTGAGCTCGGTGTTCGACCGGTGGAAGGAGTAGCCGTCCTTCATCACGAACTCGCGGGTGCGGATGAGGCCCGCGCGGGGCCGGCTCTCGTTGCGGAACTTCGTCTGGAACTGGTAGAGGAAGACCGGGAGCTGGCGGTAGGAGCTCACCACCGACTTCACGAGCTCGACCATCGCCTCCTCGTGCGTGGGCGCGAGGACCATCTGCTTGCCCGTGCTGTCGCGGAAGCGGATCATGTCGTCGCCAACGAGCCCGGCACGCCCGCTCTGCTTCCACAGCGACAGAGGGTTCACGAGCGGAACCTGCACCTCCTGCCCCTCGAGCTTCTCCATCTCCGCGCGGATGAGCGCGGTGAGCTTGCTCACGACGCGCCACCCGAGCGGCAGGAACGAGCAGAGCCCCTGCGAGAGCGGCCGGATGTAGCCGGCGCGCTGCAGGAGCGCGTTTCCGGTGGTACGCACCGACCGGGGGCAGTCGCGCGTGGTCTTGCTGACGAGCCGGGAGTAGCGCATCAAGCCGATTGTACTACGGGTTCGCCGCCGGCTCCACCGCCGCGTGAGCGGCGGGCGTCGCCGGGCGGG
>CAZICD010000186.1:0-3773 GCA_964537725.1 uncultured Spirochaetaceae bacterium
CCCGCGACCGAGAGCAGCCCGTACATGTTGGTGATCACATGCCGCACGGTCGCCGCCGCCGCGTCGTCAATTGGGCCGAGCTCGTCGCGAAGCCGTTCCCGAGCCACGGTGCGAACCTGGTCCACCGCGATCTCGACCCGCCGTCCCGCCACCGTCGTCTGGACGCGACTGGGCCAGCGAGGATGCAGCTGCGACGTTACGGGGCACACCACGACGGTCTGCAGACGCCGATTCATCTCGTCGTCGCTGATGACGACCGCCGGACGGGTCCTGGCCGTCTCGCTCCCGGTGACGGAATCGAGCTCTACCCGGTAGACGTGGTAGCGCTCAATCATCGATCCCGTCTCCGGCAACGCCGTTCCACTCGTCCCACTCGGCGCGCTCGGCCACCTCGCTCGCCATCTCTTCGTACGCCTGTGCCCACGATACCTTCGATGCCGGCGCGTCGGTGGGACGAAGGAGAATTCCGTCGCGCGTTTCGGAAAGCTCGAGTTGATCGCCCTCGGCGAGCCCGTAGAGGTCGAGCACCCCCTTGGGAATGCGGATTCCTTTGGAGTTGCCAACCCGCGTGATCCGCGTCATCATGTAATTACTGTAATTACGTTTGTGCTCGTTGTCAAGTCCTCACCACACTCCAGCGCACATTCTTCACGTCGACAGCGATCCGGACGGTCACAACAAACCCAGAAGATGACAATTCCACCTTCTCAGGTTAAAATTGCCACATGTACTTCCCTCGCGCCGTCGAAGCACGGGTCAGGCACCTCGCGGAGTACTTTCCGGTCGTCGCCGTCACCGGAGGACGGCAGACCGGCAAGACCACGCTCCTGCGACGCTGCTTTCCGCACCACAGATACGTGTCCCTGGATCTCCCCAGCACGGCCGAGCTCGCCGAGCGCAATCCAGGTGAGTTCCTCGAACGATACCCCGCGCCACTCGTCATAGACGAGGCGCAATACGCTCCGGCGCTCTTCCGCCATCTCAAGCCTGCGATTGACGAGCTGCGGCACGAACCGGGACGGTTCATCCTGACCGGAAGCCAGCACTTCCCGTTGATGAAGGGGGTAACGGAGAGCCTGGCCGGACGGATCGGCCTGCTCGAGCTCGAGACGCTGAGCCTCGCGGAGATCGCGCCTCACGTCGATCTACGCGAGCGCGCCGCGCTCATCAGGCTGATGGTCCGCGGCCAGTTTCCCGAGCTCTGGCGTGTGGCCGATCTTCCCGCGTCCGACTTCTACGCTTCGTACGTGGCGACCTATCTCGAGCGGGACGTTCGCCAGATCCTCAACGTGACGAGTCTGCGGGACTTCGAACGCTTCATCCGGATCCTCGCGTCCCGCAGCGCGACCATGCTCAACAAGAGCGACGTCGCTCGCGACGTAGGCGTGTCGGTCAAGGCCGTGGGCGACTGGCTGAGCGTTCTGCAGGCCTCCGGCCAGATCGCGCTCCTCGAACCATGGTACACGAACATCGGAAAGCGGATCGTCAAGACACCCAAGGTGTACTTTCGTGACTCCGGCCTTCTCTGTTACCTCCTCAACCTGAGCGAGGAGACGCTCGCCACCTCACCTCTTCTGGGAGCGGTGTGGGAAACCTTCGTCTATGCCGAGCTGCGGAAACGACTCGCCGCGCGGAGCACCCCGTCGAGTCTCTGGTACTACCGCGATCAGCGCGCTCGCGAGATAGACTTCATCGTCGACGCCGGAGGTGAGCTCCGGTTCCTCGAGGTCAAATGGCGCGAGCATCCCCAGGAGGCCGACGCTCGATCCATCCTGGCGGTCGACCGCGAGCTCCGTGCGAGCAACTCACCCTGGAGACCGGGGCAACACTTCGTCGTGGGCACCCCCCTCGACCCCTACTCCGTCTGCGATGGAGTCCGGGCCATCTCGGTCCATGAGCTCGACGAGGCGCTCGCCTGAGCTCGCCATCGGCGATCGTGATCAGTCCAGTTCGTTCTTGAGATCCTGCAGAAACCCGTCGAATCGCTCGTGGCTCGTCGTCATGACGTCAACTACCCCGTGGGCTGCTTCGTTCGCGAACCGAACCTTCGCCGGGATGAGCGGTGTCTTGTAGAGGTTCCGGAAGAGATGCCGAAAGCGACGCAGCTCGTCTATCGTACGGGCTGCCTCGAGCTCGATCACTGCCGGTCGAAGCCCCTGGATATCAAGCGTCATGCGATCCACAAGGGTCTTGTGCCAGTCGGCCTCGCCGAGCTCGTTCTCGAAGAACTTCGCGACGCGGTAGAAGTATGATTCGATCGCGTTGTACAGGTTATGGATAGTGTAGCCGAGCGCCGCGTAGAGGAACTCGTCGTCGGACTCCGCCGCATTCACACGCGCAGTCATCTCTCTGTTCTTCTGGTAGTTGCTCACGATGAACGCAAGATCCTGCCTGAGCTCCGCGCGAAGCTGCTCGATCGTCTCAGCGCTTCTCATAGAGAACCTCTCCGTGGGCAAGCACGTGCTGCTGGAACTCTTCGCCCTGAAGCTCGAGCTCCACGAGCGAAACGTCGAACTCGCTCGCGGGAATCGCCGCGGTCATGGTGAACCAGTCTCCACCGACGACCGCGAGATCGACGTCGGAATCCAGGCGGTAGTTCCGCCACGTCTCGAAGGTGGAGCCGAACCCGATGATCTTCCGCACGCTTTCGTCCGCCTGCGCCAGGCGCACTGCGAGCTCGCGGGCGAACTCCATCGCGCGCAGGCGGCGCTTCGCAGCCCGCTCTTCGAGCTCGCGATGCCGTCTTCGTATTCTCTCGGCGGCGGCCTTGACCAGTGCGTCGCGATCGGTCTCCATGAGTCTCTCTGTCGTGAGTATACCAGAATCCGCAGGCACGCGGCATCTGCGGGGGCCGACGCCCGGGATTCCGTTGAGGTGAGAGGATTGGGCGTGCCCCTGCCCGCCAGAGGCGGTCAGGGTCGGGCTCTTCGGGGGTTCCCGCGCCGCGCAAGCGCGCCGCGGCGCCCCTACGATCCCTCACGCGGTACGGTTGCAGGAAGCTGACTCATCGCTCGTCGATGATACCGCCACCGCGCATCCGTCTGCCTCCCCGGTTCTGGCCCATAGACATCGGGCCGCTGTTCGGGGTCCGTAATGGAATCAGTACGTCAATCGAATCCACTCGATCGCAGATGAGCTCCGAACACCTACGAGGTCAATCCCTGAATCGTGATACATCAAGAGGCTCGCCTGCGACTCCTTCATTGAGATTGTCGATTGATCGATCCATCATCTCAACAGTCCGTGAGGAAACTTCAACCAACTCTTGTGGAAGCATCTCGATTCGCCCATCGGCGTATTCTCGGACGTGATAGTTCCTGTACTGCGCCCCGCGCAGGGTTACTCTACGCTTCATATCTACACGGGCATCGTATTCTCGAACAGTGTTCATTATCGCCTCCGTGGTGGGATATCCCACTCTCTGTATAAGCCTACCATGAGCTAAACGAACAGACAAGAAACTACGGTTCCAGAGGACACGGTTCCGCCGCAAGACACAACTGTCCAAGCGTTTCACTTCTGATGCCGCCGCATCGCGATGCTCTCCACGAAGCCCGCTACCCAGCTCCTGTCGCCGCCTGGCTGATGGTGATCCTCCGGTGCCAAGCGCGGCACCGCACGCGGAGAGCCGCCTCACGACGGCGCGAAACGGAACCTGACGCTCGAGGGCCCCATCACCAAGGGATCAGCAATGATGTGCCGGTTCCTCACTCCTCCTTGAGGTACGCCTCCCGTCCCTGGTCCTGCGGGTCCACGAGGCCGATGCATACCTG
>CAZICD010000187.1:0-3770 GCA_964537725.1 uncultured Spirochaetaceae bacterium
ATCGCGATCCTCGTCATCGCCGGTTGCTCGACCGTCACGCCGATGGGTGCGACGAGTAACGAGATCGGCCCCAAGGTAGGCGAGGCTTCGGCGGCGTATCTCTTCGGTTATCTTCCGCTCGGCTTCGACCAGGACTACGGTATTGCTACGGCTGCAGCCAACGGCGGTATCAGCGAGATTTCGACCTACGACGTGAAGGTCTACACGATCGGTTCGTTCTACGTCGAGTACACGACCATCGTGACCGGCAACTAGGCTCGAAGATCATTCGTCAGCGTCGCGAGGAGAGGACGGTGTCCTCTCCTCGCGTCTTTTTGTGCCCCAAACCTTTTTTCTGAGAACCCCAGAGTGCCAATGAAACGCATCGTCCGAGTTGCTGCGATAATCGCCATTGCTGGTGCGATCGGCGCCTGCGTCACCCAGGCCCGAAGCTACACGATGTACGCCGGCGACGGCGTGCAGCAGGTATTCGTGAGGCCCTTCGAGGTCAGCGAGGGAGATCTGCAGGCGTCGTTCGATATGACCGCGCAGTTCCAGGACCTCGACGTCCACGGAGACGCGACGGTCAATTTCTCCGTGTATTCGTCGTCTTCGTTCTCGCTGTCCGAAACCCCGGACGTAGTGCTCGCTACCTCCACGGACGAGATTCGCCTCGAGGACGTCACGCTCCTCTTCCGTGACAGCGAACGCGGAGTCGTGCGGTACAGCTCCCGCGTGCCCTCGGACGCCTTCAGGAGACTTCTGGAGGACGTCGACGGTGTGTTTCTCGATTTCTCCTGGCAGACTATCAACGAGGAAGATATCGCCTCGACCGCGCTTCGCGACCGGTTGCGGCTGCTCGCCGATCACGTCGAGTGACGCCGCGGGCGAAAAGAGGGGGCCGATCGGCGGCCCCCTCGAAGTGATTCCGGTCGAGCCGGAGCGCGCTCAGCCTCCTGCGGCGACGAGCGACACGATCGCGAAGACGTCGATGATCCAGAGCGTCACCGGAACGTCCTTCGCCTTGCCCACGAACACCTTGATGATGGTGTAGCTGAGGAAACCCCAGACGATGCCCTGCGTGATGCTGTACGTGAGCGGGATCAGGACCAGCGCGAGGAAGGCCGGGATCGACTCCTCGAAGGTGCCCCACTCGATCTTCATGAGCGGCTTCACCATGAAGATGCCCACGAGCACGAGGATGGGCGCGGTCGCGACCCCCGGGATGAACGAGAGCAGCGGCCACAGGAACATGAACGGCAGGAAGAGAACGCCGGCGAACGCCGCGGTGAGACCGGTCTTGCCGCCCTCCTCGACGCCGGCCGCGCTCTCGATGTAGGTCGTCGCGCTCGAGGTGCCGAAGAGGCCGCTGGTTGTCGTACCGATCGCGTCGACCATCAGCGCCTTGCCCACGTTCTCCGGCTCCCCGGTCTTCTCGTCGATGAATCCGCCCACTTCCGAGACACCGACGAAGGTGGAGATGGAGTCGAACATATCGGTGAACAGCAGCGTGAAGATGGGCAGGATCATGCCGAGCGACAGCGCGCCGAGGATGTCGAGCTTGAAGAAGACCTCGAAGGTCGGCAGCGCGAAGATCCGATCCGGGACGTTCATGAACGCCTCGCCGCCGGATGCCTCGACGATCAGGCTCGTGACGAGCGCGATGATCGACGTGCCGATGATCCCGTAGATGAGCGCTCCCTTCACCTTCCGGATGACGAGGACGCTCGTGATGATCAGACCGACGACGAACAGGATGGTCTGCGTGTTCAGCCCGCCGAACGCTACCGGCGTACCCGCGTCCACGACGATGAACCCGACGTTCGTAAGTCCGATGACCGCGAGGAAGAGACCGATTCCCGCCGCGACTCCGTAGCGCAGCGAGGTGGGGATCGCGCGGACGATCGCCTCGCGGACCTTGAAGACCGACAGCAGGATGAAGACGATGCCCGAGATGAAGACCGCGCCGAGCGCCGTCTGCCACGCAACACCCATCCCGAGCACGATGGTGTAGCTGAAGAGGGCGTTGATGCCCATCCCCGGCGCGAGCGCGAACGGGAGGTTCGCGACCAGCCCCATCAGGATCGAGCTCACGGCGGACACGAGCACCGTCGCGAACAGGACGCCGGAGAACGACATGCCGGTCGCGCTCAGGATGTCCGGATTCACGACGATGATGTACGCCATCGTCAGGAACGTCGCGAGGCCGGCGCGCAGCTCGACCTTCACGCTGGTTCCCTTTTCGGAGAGTTTGAACAGGCTTTCCACGGGAGACTCCTTCTGTGAGAGTTTGGTTAGTTATACAGCGCGAGGACGTGGAAGCGCAACCGCTCGCGGGGCGTTCTGCATAAAGATACACGTTCGCCGTGACTTCTTCCGCGCAGGCCTTTACACACCGCCGGTCGCGGAGTACGGTTGGTGCCTGCAATGGAGGAGGAACAATGAAACGTCTGTTTGTCACGACCCTGGTGCTCCTGACCTTCGCCGCAGCGGTTTTTGCCAGCGGCGCGGGCGAGGATGCCACCACGGTCGGTATTTCCAAATTCGTGGCGCATCCGGCGCTCGACTCCGTCGAGCAGGGGATTCAGGACCGCCTGCTCGAGCTGGGCTACGAGGACGTCGCCTACGACCTGCAGAGCGCCAACCAGGATATGTCGACCGCGTCGCAGATCGCCGCGAAGTTCAAGGCCGACCGGGTCGACGTCGCCGTCGCCGTCGCCACGCCGAACGCGCAGGCGCTCGTCTCCGCGATGGACGACATTCCTGTGGTCTTCACCGCCGTTACCGACCCGGTGGACGCGGAGCTCGTCCCCTCGCTCTCCGGAGGCGGCGGCAACGTCACCGGTTACTCTGACATGACCCCGGTACGCGAGCAGATCGAGTTGATCGCCGAGGTGGCCGAAGTCACCGCGATCGGGCACGTCTACTCCGCAGGCGAAGCGAACGCGCTCGTCCTGGCCGAGCAGGCCGCCCAGGTCGCCGACGAGCTTGGGATCGAGTTCATCACCTCGACGATCACGAACTCCGCCGAGGTACGCCAGGCCACGCAGTCGATCATCGACCGGGTCGACGTCATGTACGTGAGCACCGACAACGCGGTCGTCTCCGCGTTGAGCACGCTCGTCGACGCCGCCACCGACGCAGGAGTCCCGGTCGTCACCGCGGACCCGAGCTCGGCCGAAGAGCAGGGTGTGATCGCCGCCTACGGGTTCGACTACTACACGATGGGCGTCGCAACCGGCGACCTCGTCGCGCGCATTCTCGAAGGCGAAGACCCGAACGATATCCCAGTGCAGTTCCTGACCGACGCGGAGGACCTGATCCTCCACGTGAACCTGGACGTGGCCGAGGAGCTGGGCATCACGCTGCCGGACTCGATCGTCGACGAGGCGGACAAGCTCGTCGAGAACGGAACGCTCATCGAGCGCTGAGCACGCGCACCCCGCCCGCCGGTCAGCCGGCGGTGCGGGAGCTCAGCTCGGTCGCAGACGGTGCCGGCCGCTCCGGCGTCGCCTCGCGAGAAGGCAACATGATCGAAGGCATCCTCGTAGAGGGACTCATCTACAGCACGATGACGCTGGGCGTGTTCATCACGTTCAGGATCCTGGACTTCCCGGACCTGACCGTCGACGGCTCGTTCCCGCTCGGCGCCGCGGTGATGGCGATCCTCATCTCCAACGGCGTGAATCTCATCATCGCCGTGCTCGTCTCCTTCGCCGCCGGCGTCATAGCCGGCATGATCACCGCGACCATCCACAACAAGCTGCACGTGCCCAACCTGCTCGCGGGCA
>CAZICD010000188.1:0-3729 GCA_964537725.1 uncultured Spirochaetaceae bacterium
TCGTGACAGCGGCGGTCGGCTCCGGTATACTCGACCGCTGCGCATGATCACCAATCGACACGCACTCTACTGGCATTCGTTCTTCCTCGCGGTGACGATGAGCTTCACCGAGATCAACACCGTCATGCCCGCGCTCGTCCTCGAGGCAGGCGGCGGCGAGACGGCCGTCGGTGCACTGACGGCGATCATGAAGGGGCTGCCGCTCGTGACCCAGCTTCTTTTCGCGAGCTTCTTGCACGCCCGCCAGCGAAAGAAGCCCGCCCTGCTGTTCGGCATCAACCTGCGCGTCGTCGCCCTCGCCGCCGCGGGGGCCGGGATCGCGTTCATCGGGACGGACCGATCGATCATCCCTGTCGTCTTTCTGACCATGTCGCTGTTCGCACTGAGCGGAGCATTCGCGGGCGTCTCGTACACCGAGATCATGGGAAAGGTCGTCGATCAGACCCACCGACGAACGTTCTTCGTGAATCGTCAGACGGCCACGGCGCTCGGCTTGCTCGTCTCCGCGGTCGCGACGAGACTCTTCCTCGGCGCGACCGCGTTCCCGAACGGGTACGTGCTGCTCTTCGTCATGGCCGCGGGCTTCCTGCTCGTCGCATCGGGCGGCTTCTGGATCATCAGAGAGCCGGTCGGGCCGCCGCCCTCGGGCTCCGAATCGAACGGGAAGCCGGGGATGCTGACCGCGCTCAGAGAGGTTCCGCGCATCCTCGCCCGCGACTCGAACATGCGCTCGCTCATTCTCGCCGTCAATCTGGGGGCGCTCGGCTTCACGGCGATTCCCCTGCTCACGGCGCTCGCCCACCACAGCTACCCGGTCGAACCCGCGACGATCGGATGGTTCGTCATCATTCAGGTACTCGGACAGCTCGGCGCGAACGTTCTCTGGTCGCGCGTGATACGTCGCGGTGGGTTCCGTCTCGTCCTTCGCGCCGAGCTGATCCTGCTCGCAGGCCTGCTTCCGCTGAGTCTCGTCGTCTCGGCGGTCGCCCCGCTGTGGGCGTACGCCGCGCTCTACCTGATCGTCGGAGCGGTCCTCTCCGCCCACCGGCTGGGTGTGGAGGCGACGCTCGTTCAGATATCGCCGGACGATTCCCGTGCGCTCTACGCAGGAGTCTTCGGCGCCGCAAACCTGGGTACCGCGCTCATGCCGCTGGCTACCGGATCGCTCGTCGCCGCGCTGGGGTTCATCCCGGTCTTCGCCGGCGCGGCGGTGTTCGCGCTCGTCGCGCTCGTTCCCGCGGGGCGTCTATGGTGCGGAGAGTGGTACCGCGAATAGCCGACGAACGACGGCCGGCACCGGGCGGCTTTTTTTCCGGTGGTTGAGCTGATCGCGACGGTCTACAATAGAGATCGTGGCGCAGTCTACTCACATCTTCGACCTCGGGCCGGTAGAGGATGCCGATCTGCCGCTGGTCGAGTCGCTCGGCACCGCCGAATGGAACGGAGGCGATTCACCTCCGCCGACCCGCGACGCGCAGGGCGTCCTCCAGACGATCCAGTCGCTCAACCGGATCCGTGACCTCGATACGCTGCTCGAACAGGTGCTGCTCAAGGCGCGCCAGCTCGTGCGGGCGGATGCCGGCACGATATACCTGAAGGCCAAGAACCGGCTCTTCTTCAGCTACGTTCAGAACGACACGCTCTTCGCCGGCCGGACGCCCGACTCGCGCTACGTCTACTCGGCGAACAGCCTGCCAATCGATCGATCCTCGCTCGCCGGCTACGTTGCCGCAACTGCGGAGCCGCTGGTCATCGACGACGTCTACGACATCCAGAGCAACGTTAGTTACGCGTTCAACCCCGAGTTCGACACGAAATCGAGCTACCGGACGAGGAGCATGCTCATCGTCCCGCTCATCACGCGCGACGAGGCGCTCGTCGGTGTCCTTCAGCTGATCAACGCGATCGACGAGACCGGCGAGACGGTCCCGTTCTCCTACCAGGATACGATGTTCGCGAACCAGTTCGCGCAGGCGGCTGCGGACGCGATCGAGCGCGCGCGGCTCTCACGCGACATGGTCCTTCGAATGGTCGAGCTCAGCGGGCTGCGCGATCCATTCGAGACCGGACAGCACGCCAAACGCGTGGGTGCCTACTCGGTCGAACTCTACGACAAGTGGGCAACCGCGGAGGGTGTTCCGCAGGGCGAGGTCCGCGAGAACCGCGAGATCATCCGCACGGCAGCCATGCTGCACGACGTGGGCAAGGTCGCGATCAGCGATGCAATCCTGCGCAAGGGAAACGACCTGACCGAGGCGGAGCGACGGCGGATGCAGCTCCACACGATCTACGGCGCCCGGCTCTTCCGGCGCGACGATTCGCCGTGGGACCGGATGGCGCGCGAAGTCGCCCTCAATCACCACGAACGCTGGGACGGGACCGGGTACCCCGGCCACGTCGACAGCATCTTCGGCCGAAAGGTGCGCGTGGGGCGACCGAAGCGCGGGACCGAGATCCCGGTCACTGCGCGCATCGTCACGATCGCGGACGTCTTCGACGCGCTCATCTCCAGGCGCGCGTACAAGGAAGCCTGGCCGGAGGACCGCGCAATCGCGTACCTCGAATCGGAGGCCGGAGGGCGATTCGACCCCGCGCTGATCACCCACTTCCTGGAGATGATCGACGTCGTCCGCTCGATCCGACGCAAGTACTCCTACTGACGCTACCCGCCGGCACCAGCACGGCGGTCGAGCTCGAAGGGTGCCGAACGCGACGCGTGCGTGTACGCGCCGCTGCGGTCGGTGAACGCAAACTGCCCGCCGTCGCGCAGGAGCACGTAAACGAATGCCGCTTCGTCGGCGGATCGCCCTGCCTGCCAGACCATCCGCTCGAAACCGAGCTCGACGACGTTCTCCTCGCCGGATCTCAGGCGTGATCCGTCGTTGAGGAAGGCTCGCGGCTCCCGGCTGATGTCGTTGGAAAACGTCGGGCTCTCGCCCACGAGCTCGCGGGCACCGTCGAGCAGAACGAGCCGACCGTTGGTCGCGCGCGGGTCGACCGGTCCGAAGACGACGCGCAGCGACCCGCCGCGAAGCGCGGCGCTTCGAATCGACGCACGTTCGATCGCGAAGGCGTGCTCTGCGGTGAGCTCGCCGCGGTACTCCTCGGCGACGAGAAAGCGCTCGTCGGGGGTCGATGAAGCGGGCGGCGGAACGTCGACGCGTTGTGACGCCACGGTGCCGTCGGAGAGCTCCACCTGAAGCGTCATCCCTCGCAGCGGGAGCATGGAGCCGTTATCGGACATGTACGTGTCGAACAGCCGGAGCCACCCGCCGGCGCCTCCCCGGTCGGCGAGCCCGCCCCGGTCAAACGGGATTGACCAGTGGCTCCCGAAGGGGTCGTGCAGCCGGATCTCCTCTACGAGGCGCTCCGCGCGCGGCTCGAGCTCGAGATCGACCCAGACGTTCAGGAAGAGCCGGTACCCCCGGCGCGAGCTCGTCGCGGGCCAAAACGACGGGTCGATGTTCTCGTAGAGCGCGACGACCCCGCCGACGGCGACCGGGGCAGGAGCGTCGGCCGGCCGCAGGGGCGCGCTGCTCGAGGGCAGGAGCGCGCACCCGACGACGAATGCGACGAGCGCGACCCCTGCACCGGCCCGGATGAGCGCGCGAAGCAGCCCGAACACGCGTACCGACTCGTTTGCTTCTGCGACGTGGTATGGCATACTCGGCCCTACACTATCGCAGGTATACGGAGGTTTCTCATGGTAACAGCCGCATCGGTGGAGGC
>CAZICD010000189.1:0-3603 GCA_964537725.1 uncultured Spirochaetaceae bacterium
GTGCCAGGCGACGATCAACCGCTGGCGCGTCGACTACCTGGGAGACTGGAAGCGCCGGTGGGAGCGGTACGCGAAGCGGGCGTGAGCGCTGCGGCGGCCGGGTCGATCGGGCCCTACGCCGGCCGGGCCGCGCCGCGCCGGGCGAGCCGCGCGAGCAGCTCGCTCAGCCTGCCCAGGTCGATCGGCTTCGACATGACGTGGTCGATGCCCACCGCTTCGTAGCGTTCCAGGTCCTCGCGTCCGGTGTAGGCGGTGACCGCTACGATGGGCGTGCGCGCGGCTCGCTCGCCCGCGGCTCCGGTACGAATCCGGTGCGCTACTTCCGCTCCGTCCATGTCCGGCAGCCCGATGTCGAGCAGGAGGACGTCGTACTCGTCGTCGGAGATCTGACGCAGCGCGTCCTTGCCGTTGCCCGCGGAGGCGACCTCGCACCCGCGGTCCTCGAGCGCAGAGGTGAGGTACATCCGATTGATGACCTCGTCCTCGACGAGCAGGACCGAGATGGACGGGAGGTCGGGCGAGTCCACCGCCGGCTCGTCAACGGGTTCTCGCTCGGCCGCCTCGTCGTCGGGAACGGCGAGCGGCAACGCGACCCGGGCGGTCGTCCCGTTGCCGGGAGAACTCTCGATCCGGATGGAACCGCCCATGCGCTCGACCAGCCCACGTACGATCGGCAGCCCCATCCCCAGACCGCGGTGCACCTTCGTGTACGGATCCTCGAGCTGCGTGAACGCGTCGAAGGCGCGCGGCACCTGCGACTCGTCCATACCGACCCCGGTGTCCTCAACGACGATCGTGACGGCCTCCGCCCGCTCGACGCGGAGGGTGATCGTGCCGTGCTCGGTGTACTTCACCGCGTTGGTGAGAAGATTGTAGACCACCTGCGCGACGCGCGCTCGATCGCCGCGGCAGCGGGAGCACCCGGCGCCGACGCTCCACCTGAAGCTGACCGCGTCCTGGTCCACCTGCACCCGGACGGTACGGCAGATGGTGTCGACGAGGTGCTCGACGTCGAAGACCTCCTCGCTCAGCACGATGCGCCCCGCCTCGATCTCCGAGAAGTCGAGGACGTCCTGGACCATGCGGAAGAGCATGTCCGCTGAGTACTCGAGCATCTCGAGGTAGTCGCCCTGCGTGTCGTCGAGCGTCGTGCTGCGCAGCAACTGCGCCATGCCCAGAATGCCGTTCAGCGGCGTGCGCAGCTCGTGACTCATATTGGCCATGAAGCTGCTCTTCGCGCGGCTGCTCTCCTCGGCGGCGTCCCGCGCCGCGCCCAACGCTCGCTGGGTCTCGATGCGCTCGCGGATGTCCTCCACGACGACGACGGCTCCGCGGACCTCGCCGTTCTCCTGGTAGAGCGGGGCTGCGTCGAGCGAGAGGTAGGCAGACGGCTCGCCTTCGGCCTGCGGCACCCGCAGCTGGAACGTATCCACCGTCGCCGCGTCGAGGAGGACGCGCCGGATCGGGGTGTCGGCTCCGGTGAGTGGCGTACCCTCCAGGGTCGTAACCCGCGACCACGAGGCGGGATCGCTGCCGATGATGTCGTCGACGAGAGGCCCGAGCAACTCCCTCGCACGCGCGTTCGCGTACGGAACCGCGCCCGACTCCTCGACGAGCATGATGCCCATGGGGCTGGTCTCGAGTATGCTGCGGAGGAACTCGCGGTTCTCGCGGAGGACCGCCTCCGCGGTCCTCCGCGCTTCGGCGGCTCGCAGGCCGCTGACCCCGAAGCTCAGGTCGTCGGCGAGCTCGGCGAGCAGCCGCCGCTCCTGACGGTCGAAGGGATCGGACTGCCCGGTACAGACGCACAAGGCACCCGACACCTCGTTCTCGAAGACCAGCGGTGCGGCGACGGCGCCGGTGACGCCGGCGGCGAGCGCTGCCTCGCTCCATACCGGGTATCGGTCGTCGCTCGAGGCGTCGGCGACCACGATCGTCTCCCGTGAAGCCACCGCGTCGGCGATCGGCCCGAGGGAGGAGCTCTCCGGGTCGTGCCACGAGAGTCGCGGGCCCGGGCAGCGCTCGACGGCGTCGCCGGCCGAGGCGATCCGGCGCAGCGTCCGTGCCTCGTCGTGGTCGCCGTAGACGACGCACGCTCCCCGGTACCCGCCCACGTCGGCGAGGACGCGGCAGATCTGATCGGCTATCTCCGACTCGCTCGTCCCGCGGATGAGCGCCTGATTGCAGTCGCTGAGGATATGAAACGCCCGGCTGCTCGCCGCGAAGCGACGCTCGGCGGTCGCGCGCCGCTGCAACAGACGCATCAGGACGAAGATGAACGAAGCGAGCGTCACGATGAGCGCGATCGTCGTCCAGACCTCGGCGGTATGCGTCTCGTAGAGCGATGGACTCTGCACCGGCTCGTTGAAGAGGACCGCGCCGGAGGGGACATCGTCCTCGTCGACCCCGAAGGCCTGAAGCCGCTCGTAGTCCAGATAGACGGTGAACGCCTGCTCTTCGATCGGAATCGTCGCGGGGTCGGCTCCCCCGAGGATCTCCAGCGCCCTCTGCGCCGCGTACCTGCCCTGCACCGTTCCGGTGGTCACGCTGCCGCCGGTCGCGCCGAATCGGGATACGTTCTGATCGTAGACCGAGTAGACCGGAACCGGAGCGTGTTCGGCGATCAGACCCCACGCCTCGCCGTAGCCGATCGTCTTCCCGTGGGGGCCAGTCGAGTACCCGTTGGTGAAGAGCACCGCGTCGTCGGGCAGTCCACGGAGCACGACCGGCAGGTCGTCGATGGAGACGTCGGTGAGCAGGTGGAGATCGACGCCCGTAGGCAGCCCGTCCTCGAGCGCCTGCAGCGCCTCGCGGTCCTCGCGGCCGCTGCGCGTGTCGTCGGCGAGTACGTAGACCGCGCTCGTCCCGGGGTGCAGCGAGAGCGCGAGCTCCACGGTGCCGCGGTAGTCGAGCCCCGCGCGCACCCCGGTCGCCCACGAGCGGTGGGGCGCGAGCGCTTCCGCGGTCACCGCCGAGGTGCCCGCGACGACCGCCGACGAGGCGGGAAACCAGTCGGCTCGGTTCTCGAAGAGCACCTGCATCGCCGGGGTTTCGAAGGCGATCACGACGTCGTAATCGCGGTCCCCCGCGTACTTCTCGCGCAGGAGCTCGAGCAGGAGGCTGCGGTACTCCGACCCCTCGTTACGCCGGAGGTCGAGGTGCTCGATCATCACCTCGACCTGGAAGAGCTCGCTGGACTCGAGCACCGACGTCGCGGCGGTGGTCATCCGTTCGGTCCACGTGTACTCGTCGTGAAACGAGTCGAGGATCAGCACGCGGGCGTGCTGCGGGCCATCCGCGGGCTGCGCGGTCGCCGGCAGCGATGCCACCGCCAGGAGCACCGCGACGACGAGCCCGCGAACGGGGGTCGCGAGGCCGTCTTTCGTGGATCGGTGCAGTGGATACATCGCCTCGAGGATACCACGCCCATGTTTTAGATGCAATAGCGCTATTTTGTTCAACGCATATTTTGGATATTTAAGCCGATCAACTTTGGGCCGAGCGGCGGGTGATGCGGTCGCCGGCGGTCCGATCGGGCGCCGGCGGCCGTGACGGTGTTCTTGCGACCGGCGTCCCGAGTGAACTGTCACGAACCTTGATGCC
>CAZICD010000190.1:0-3525 GCA_964537725.1 uncultured Spirochaetaceae bacterium
GAGGATCGTCTCCTTCTGATCGAGAAGCTCTCGGATCTCGTTCTCAGCGAGCACGCGGTCGGTGATGTCGGTCTGCCTGTAGACGCCACCGTCGAAGTGATGGTTCTCGTCGTAGAGGATGCGCGCGCGCGTTTCGACCCATCGGGTATCACCGGACTTCGAGAGCAGGCGGTACTCGGTACTCAGGGATGGCGAGCCTTCCTCGATCGCCGCGGCCAGTTCAGCCTCCAGTCGAGGGCGGTCCTCCGGGTGGACCACCTCCAACACGTTTCGTTCCGCGAAGTCCTCCTGAGTGTAGCCGATGACGTGCTCTGCGGACGGGCTCACATAGGTGGCGTGGAGGTTGCGATCCACCTGCACGATCGCGTCCGAGCTGTGTCGTGCGAGCAGGTCGAACGCCGATGACTGTCTACGAAGTTCACGCTCCACACGCTTCAGGTCGGTGATGTCGTGCATCGCCACGACCGTGCCCATCGTTCTTCCGGCGTGGTCGCTGATCGCACGGCCGCTGCAGTCCATCACGCGGGGCTCGCGGTCGGGCGCGTGAACGACGATCTGCTGATTGACCACGTGTTCCCCTTGCAGCGCCCGGAAGAGGGGAATCTCGGCGGTGGGAAGCGGCGTCGTTCCGTCGGCGCGGTAGAGATCGTAGTAGTCGGCCCACTGTTCGGAAGGAACCGGAGCCTCCAGGAGGCCGTGAAGTCGGCGTGCGGACTCGTTGAGGCGCGCGATCGTCCCGTTCTCATCGCAGATGACGATGGCTTCCTCGATGCTGTCGAACACGGCTGAGAGAAGTGCCTGCTCTCGGTCGAGCGCGGCTCGTGCCTCCGCCCGATCGGTGATGTCCCGAACGGTACCGACGACTCGCAGAAGGTTGCCGTCCTCGTCGTAGCTGAATCGGGCTCGGTTTTCCACCCAGATCGTCCGTCCGTCCGACGTCGTCATGCGGAACTCGATTGTTCCCTGCTGAGTTTCCGTGTCGACGGCTTCGGCTACTTCCGCTCGTACTCGCTGCACGTCATCGGGGTGGACGAGGTCGAAGACCGAACCCTCCAGGAGTCGGGATGCGTCGTGTCCCACCATCTCGTTGATCGATGGGCTGAGGTACGTAGGACGGAGCGCTGCATCAAGGGCGTAGACGAGGTCGACCGAGTTCTCGGCCAGAAGCCGGTATTTCTCTTCGCTCTCCCGGAGCGTGCGTTCGGCCTCCTTGCGGTCGGTGATGTCGGCAAACATCACGACGTACTCTGCGTGGTCACCCGGCTGGTCAATGCGCCGGATCGTTCGGAGAACCGTCCTGTAGGTACCGTCCTTGTGCCGAAGCCTCCTCTCTCGCTGGAGGCTCATCCCTCGCGCGAAGTCGTGGGTTGCCTGTGCGTCTATCGAGACTGTCTTCAGATCCTCGGGGTGGATGAGGTCCTTTGCGTGGAGCGATACGATCTCCTCACGGGAGTACCCGAGTATCCGCGACACGGCTGGATTCGCGTCGACCAGGTACTGACGGGAGTCGGCGACGATTATCCCGACGTTCGCTTGGTCGAAGACTCCCCTCCAGCGCTGGTCCCGTCTCGCGATCTGCTCGGAGAGCTGCCTGGTCTCGCGGAGGTCATAGGAGACGCCGATGATGCCCACGAGGTCGCCCTGGCGGCCGTAGATGGGAGAGTCGGTCACCCTGACCGGTATGCGCGAACCGTCTCTTCTCTGCACCGTGAACTCGCCGGTCCACGTCTTCCCCGCGGCAACCGACTCCATGATCGACGTGGCTTCCGCCTGAGATGTTTCCGGTACCGTCACCTCGGAGACGTTGCGTCCGAGCACCTCCTCAGCCGTCCAACCGTAGAGCGCCTCCGCCGCGCCGTTCCAATAGATGATCGTTCCCTGCGCATCGGTTGCCATCACGGCATCCTGAACGGCGTTCACGAGCTGCGCCTGGAATCGCACCCGCTCGGCGTTCGTCCGATCCTCGAACCACCTGCCAAGCCGATTCGCGATCGCGGTGACCAGGTCCACTTCCTCAGACGGGAAGCTTGCCTCCCCGCCCGGTTCGGTCTGCCGCTGACGGACCAGGCTCACTCGACCCACCTCCGTGCCTGCGGTTTCGATAGGTGCGTCAATGCGTGGGATCGATTCATCGTCGGTGGTGGAACCGGAGTGGGCACTCTGGAGAGTTATGCTCACGGTGCAGGATTCCGGGTACTGCATTGCCCCGGCAAGCAGTGCACCGGTCCTCTCGAGCATCTCATTCACAGAGAGGTCGGTCCTCTTGGCGAGCGCCTCCACGTTGTAGAGGCACGTTAGTTCCTTGAAACGCTCCTCGAGCGCGCGCTCCCGCGACTCGACCGAAGCCTGCGCCTCAAAGAGACGGAGCGCCATCTCGATTGACTCGATGAGGACGAACTCCCCCGTGTTCTTCACCACGTACCCGTAGTTGCTTATCGACTTCGCCCGTTCCACGTACTCCCGTTCGGTGTGCGACGTGAGGAAGACCACCGGGACACTTCTGCCGGCGAGTATCCGACGGGCCGCTTCCGTACCGTCCATCCCGTCGCCCAGGTCAATGTCCATGAGCACGAGATCGATCTCAGGCTCGCTGAGCGTGGTGGCCACCGCTTCCTCCCCGCTGCCGACGGTGAGAACCCTGTATCCGGCTTGCGTCAGCGTCTCCGCCTCGGCGAGAGCGATGATCGCCTCATCCTCGACCAGGAGGACGGTGCGAGCTGTGCTGGGTTGCGACATTGTGACTCCGAAAGGCGAGGCGGCTGAAAGCCCCTCATGATGGGTCAATATCGCATAAATCTCCAATAAGGTCAATAACCCGTATGGGTGCCGCGGGAGCTGACATCGTGCGCGAGTACCACTTCGGCTCGACGTCCTCTTCCGGCCGGATGTCCCGGATCGACATTGCGAGGAACTCCTTCTCAGAGTAGCCGTACTGATGCACGGCGGCATCATTGACTGCCAGGAACCGAAGCGTTTCCAGATCGTACACCCACATCGGATGCGGATTGGCCTCGAACATACTCAGGCAGGCAGTCTCGCTTTCAGCGATGGTACAGTTCGCTTCGAAGAGGCGGAACGCCATCTTGACCGATCCCAGCAGAATCGCATCGCCTGCACTCTTCGGAATGTACCCGTAGGAAGTGATCGTCTCGGTCTTCCGGACCACCTCGGGTTCGGTGTGTGAAGAGAGGAACACGATCGGCACATCCCTGGTCTGAAGGATCGCCCGTGCCGCATCCGTCCCGTCCATACCGTGTCCCAGGTCGATGTCCATGAGGATCAGGTCGAACTCCGGTTGCGAGGAGGCCATGCGAATCCCCTCGTCTTCGACGAGGAGGATATTCGTGGGACGTGCTTCGATCACCAGACGGACCTCTCAACTGAGGGGGTCAGCTTTTCGGATTGCAGGTAGCCTACCTCAGACCGACCTGTTCTGCAACGTGGGTGCCTGGTGGGGGACCGGGTACCTACTCTCTGGAAAACCGAATCCTGAACGTCGGCTTCGGCTCACGTTCCAGCTCCATG
>CAZICD010000191.1:0-3521 GCA_964537725.1 uncultured Spirochaetaceae bacterium
ATCCGGCGAGGACTATCACGGCCGCGGCGACGACTCCGATCGACAACAGACATCTCAGCGTACGCATACACGCCCCGTGTCCGATCATAGCGCGAATGTATTGTTGATTCAAACCGTATGCTTTAAGGGAGTGGTGGATCGTTCGCCGCGACCCGCTGCCGCTCGCAGTCGTCAAGGCGAAGCGTGCCGTCGAGCAGTCGATCCGCCACATCCGCGGGCAGCCCCAGGATCTCCACCGTCCCGGAGAACCGCTCCGGCAGACAGCGCTCTACGAGACGTCGGAACCCGACCGGGATACGACCGAACTTGAGGAAGACGAAGTGCGCGGCCGGATAGCGCCGGAAGAGCTTCGTGAGCTTCTGCCGGCTGACCTTGCCGCTCTCCGCCCAGAAGACGGGCGACCCGTCGCCGTCGAGCGCGACGACGTCCGGCTTGTACGTGTCGCCCACCGGGACCTCGATCGCGAGGTCCGGATACACGTCGCGGTAGAGGTGCGCGGCGGCCGCCTTGCCCAGGACGTGCTCGATGCTCTCGCCGGGCTTCTTCACGAGCACGAAGCGTCTGCCGCTTAGGTCGAGGGTGATCTTCCGCCTCAGCGTGAGGTCGGTCAGCGGGGGCATGCGATGAAGGTGCGCACGCGAGACGGCCGGCGGCAAGGGGGCGCTCGGCGCCGGCCCGGCCATCACCCGCCGCGCAGGGGCACGGGAAAACCGAGCGCAGCCGCGCAGCGGTTCATCGCGACGTCGTGCGAGAAGAGAAGCACCTTCTCGTTCGCCGCGGCGTCGAGGTGCGATTCGGCGTAGAGAAGCGCCGTGGCGAGGTGAAGCGCGTCGAGGGTCTTCACGACGACCGGAAACGAGCTCATCGCCCGCGTCCTGACCGCGCGGGACAGGTCCACGACGGCGACGCCCGCGAGGACCGCCTCGAGCCGGTCGGTCGCGGCGACGAAGCCGTCGTCGTCGAGGTCGCCGTTCAGCCGGTAGCGATGGATCACCCGGGACGACTCGATGCGGGTAAGCTCGCTGGTGACGACCCGACCGATCGCGAAGGCGTGACGGATCGCGGTCTCGCCGCGGAGAATGTGCTGCAGAACGACCGAGGTGTCGAGGTACGCTACCATCGCTCCTCTCGGTCGCGGTCGAGCTCGGGACCGGGGTCGCGCGTCGTCAGCGGTGCGAGCTCGGAAGGCTCGTACGACGAGTCAGGCTCGCGGACGAGCAGCCGTTCCTCAGCGTAGGGCGAGAGCACTGCGACGGGCCGACGATGCTCGAGGACCACGAGATGCTCGCCGGCTTTGACCCTGCGCAGCTGGGCGCTGAGGTGCGCCTTGAGCTCGGAGACTGAAGTAGTCTTCATGTGACCAGTATCCGGTCATGATCGACCGACGTCAAGCTGCGGCTATCGCCCGCGCGGGTAGCCGACCGGGATCAGGTAGAGCGGCTCGGTATCCATGCGCAGCAGGCGCGCCACCGCGGCGTCGTCGAAGGCACCGATCGGTGCGGCTCCCAGGCCGAGCGCGACGGCCTGCAGCAGGACGTTCTGCGCGGCGTGACCGGCGTCCATGTGTACGTAGCGCTCCACCCCGCGGTCGCCGTAGCGCCGGCGCGTGACCTTGTAATCGGCGCCGAGCACGACCACGCAGGGCGCCTCGCCCACGGCCCGCTGGCCGAGCGCAGCCCGGGCCAGGTCGTCGCGCACGTCTGCGTCCCTCAGGCGCTCGAGCCGGTGCCGCTCCGCGTCGTAGCGGTAGACGCCGGGCTCGACGCCGCCCGCCTGCCCCACGACCACGTACGCGCGAAGCGGGTAGAGCCCTCCTGCCGAGGGTGCCGCGCGGGTGGGACCGGAGACGCCGTCCACGGTGATGCCCAGCGCCGACCACAGGAGCTGCCCGATCTGCTCGGGCTCGAGACCCCGGTCGGCGTACGAGCGCACGGAGTGGCGCCCGGCGATCGCCCGCTCGAGCGACATCGGCCCGTCGTCCCCCGGCTGGGGAAGATCGACGCCCTGTGCCGGGGCGTCGGGACCGAAGGACGAGAGTGCGAGAACGGCGAGCCAACCCAGGCTTGTCGATGTGAAGCGGCTCATGGTTCACCTCCCCTCTCGACAGTACCGCGGGGTCGCCGGTTGCGCAGTAGCCCGATCGGTCGATCCCGAGCTTGACAGCTGCCCTCCGCGGTCTACGATGGACGTGGGGGAAAGCATGCAGACGATCAAGGACGGCGCGCATCGGCTCTTCGAGCGCGACGAGGAGACTCGAGGCTACATAGGCACGATGCTCGCGGACCTCGAGCGGCGCGGGATGGACGCGGTGCGCGAGTACAGCCGGAAGTTCGACGACTGGGACCCGGCGAGCTTCGAGCTCTCGGATGCGGAGGTCGACGAGGCGATCGCGAAGTGCGACCGCCAGCTCATCGAGGATACCGATGTCTGTCAGGCGAACGTCCGCGCGTTCGCGCAGGCGCAGCGCGAGACGCTGCTGCCGCTGGAGACGGAGATCCGCCCGGGCATCGTCCTGGGTCACAGGCACATCCCGGTCGGCTGCGTGGGGAGCTACATCCCCGGCGGCCGCTACCCCATGTTCGGCTCGGCGCAGATGAGCATCATCCCGGCGAAGGTCGCCGGGGTGGATACCGTGGTCGCGTGCACACCGCCGGTGAAGGGCGAGGGCGCCTACCCGGCGACGATCAACGCGATGAAGAAGGCCGGTGCGGACCGCATTCTCGTCGTGGGCGGCGTGCAGGCGTTCGCGCTCATGGCCTTCGGCATGGGCGTCGTGCCGCCGGCGGACGTCCTCTGCGGCGCGGGCAACAGGTTCGTCGCCGAGGCCAAGCGCCAGCTCTTCGGCCGATGCGGGATCGACCTCCTCGCCGGGCCCACCGAGATCGCCGTGATCGCCGACGACGACGCGGACCCCGCGCTCGTCGCATGCGACATCCTCGGCCAGGCGGAGCACGACCCGAACAGCGGGCAGCTGCTCGTCTGTCTCAGCGAGAGCTTCGCGCGGAAGACGGTCGCCGAGCTCGAGCGACAACTGGAAACGCTTCCCACGAAGGACGTCGCCGGCGTCTCGTGGCGCGACAACGGCCGCGTCGTGGTCGCCGACTCGCCCGAGGAGGCGGTCGCGATCGCCGACGAGTACGCCCCCGAGCACCTGGAGATCCACGTCGCCGACACCGACTTCTACCTCGAGCGGCTGCGCAACTACGGGTCGCTCTTCGTGGGCGAGGAGACCACCGTCGCCTACGGCGACAAGGCGATCGGCACGAACCACATCCTGCCCACCGGCCGCGCGGCCCGCTACACCGGCGGGCTCTGGGTGGGGAAGTTCCTGAAGACCGTGACCTACCAGAAGATGAGCCCTGAGGCGAGCGTGGAGATCGGCGAGGTGACCGCGCGGCAGTGCCGGGTGGAGCGGATGCTCGCGCACGAGATCACCGCGCGGGTACGCGTGGAGCGCTACTCGCGGTGAGGAGGGGTCGATGTTCGATCTGAGCGGACGCAGGGCGCTCGTCACCGGCGCG
>CAZICD010000192.1:0-3359 GCA_964537725.1 uncultured Spirochaetaceae bacterium
ATGAAAATCGCAGTATTCACGGTATCGACCCCCGAGTACGGGATCGACGAGACGGTCGATCTCGCGAAGAAGCTGGGACTCGACGGAGTCGAGTGGCGCGTGAGCAGCCCGGCGCCGGCGGAGAAGCCGGAGAGTTACACCTTCGAGCGGCGCTACTGGGACTACAACCTGAGCACCGTCGACATCGCGAATGTCGAGACCGAGCTCCCCGCCGCGGCGCAGAAGGCGCGCGCGGCCGGGCTCGAGGTCCCCGCGGCGACGACCTACCTCCGGATGTCGCAGGCCCCGCTCGACGACGTCCGCCGCGCGCTCTCCGCGGCGCAGAAGGCCGGCATCCCGAACATGCGCACCCCCGCACCCGGCTACGACCGGTCGAGGCCGTACGACGAGGTCTTTGCCGCGACGCGCGAGGCGATCGAGGACGCCATTCCGTTCGCCAAGGAGGCGGGCGTACGGCTGTGCTTCGAGATGCACATGAACACGATCATCCCCAGCGCGAGCGCCGCGCGCCGGCTGCTCGACCGGCTACCGACCGAGCAGGTCGGCGTGATCTACGATCCCGGGAACCTCGTCATCGAGGGGTACGAGGACTACCGGATGGGGCTCGAGATCCTGGGCGACTACCTCGCCTACGTCCACGTGAAGAACACCGTCTGGACGAAGGAGCCCCGTGCCGAAGGCCATCCGTGGCGCTGGGAGTGGGCGCCGCTCGCCGACGGCATGGCCGACTTCGCCGACGTCGTCGCGTCGCTGCGCGCGGTCGGCTACGACGGCTGGCTGTCGATCGAGGACTTCTCGAACGAGGAACCCACCGAGCAGAAGCTCGCCGGCATCGTCGCGCGGCTTCGGTCGGTCCTTGCGGATACGGAGGCGTGAGATGAAAGTCGATGCGATTCGTACGCACGAGCCAGGACGCGTCGTGCTCGAGCAGGTGGAGAACGAGGCGCCGGGTCCCGGCCAGATCACCGTGCGCCTGTCGATGAGCGCGGTCAGCCCCGGCACCGAGCGCGCGGTGCTCCTGCGCCTGGAGAACACCGGTACCATGCAGAGCGGAGGGCTCGGATACGCGGCGGTAGGTACGGTCGAGGCGACCGGAGACGAGGTCGACGCCGAGCGGTTTGCCCCCGGCACGCGCGTGGCGTGCTTCACGCTGCCGCACCGCGAGGCGGGCAACGTCGCCGCCGGGTTCTCCATTCCCGTGCCCGACGGGGTCGACGACCGGCACGCCGCGCTGACGGCGATCGGGCAGATCGCGCTGCAGGCGGTGCGCAAGGCACGCATCGAGCTGGGCGAGCCGGTCGCCGTCTTCGGGCTCGGGCCGATCGGCCTGACCGCGCTCTCCTACGCGCGGCTCGCGGGAGCGAACCCGGTCATCGGGATCGACCGCGCGCCCAATCGGCTCGAGATCGCGAAGCGCATGGGCGCAGACGTCGTGGCGGACACGTCGCAGGAAGGGTGGCAGGAGCGTCTCACCGCCGCGGCCGGCGGCGAGGGACCGTCGGTCGTGATCGAGTCGACCGGCTTCCCGGAGCCCGTCTCGCTCTCCTTCGCGATCGCCGCGAAGTTCGGCCGCGTGGTGCTGCTGGGAAGCACGCGCGCGCAGGCGAGCTTCAACCCGTACCAGGAGATCCACAGGCCCGCACTGACTGTGATTGGCGCGCACGTGATGTCGGTCCCGAAGGTCGAGTCGCGCGCCGGCTACTGGACGTGGCAGGACGACGCGTCGGCGTACCTGCGCTTCGTCGCCGCCGGTCGGCTCGACCTGGGGCCCATGATGGAGGAGCCGGTCCCCTACCGTGAGATGGAGAACGTCTACGCGCGCCTGGTCGAGTGGGACCCCGAGATCATGGTGCCGTTCCTGCGCTGGAGGTAGCGCGGCCGCCGCGCCCTTGCCATTCCTCGCTCCACGACTACACTGTTCCAAACTCCGGGCCGCCGGGAAGCGCGGCTCGCACGCAGAGAAGGGAGGAAATCATGTCAGACGTGAGTCGGGAGGGCCTGACCGGCAAGACGGTCGTCCTTGGCGTTCAGCACATGTTCGTGATGTTCGGAGCCACGGTACTCGTGCCGTTGGTGACCGGGCTGGACGTGGGCGTGACGCTGTTCGCCGCGGGCATTGGAACGCTTCTGTTCCACGCCCTCACGAAGTTCAAGGTCCCCGTGTTCCTGGGAAGCTCGTTCGCCTTCATTCCGCCGCTCGCGGCGATCGGCGCGTCGCAGGGGCTGCCCTACGCGCTGGGCGGTATCTTCATCGCCGGCCTGCTCTACGTCGTCGTCGCGGTGATCTTCCACTTCGTGTCGGTCGACGTGCTCCACAAGATCCTGCCGCCGCACGTGACCGGCCCGGTGATCATCCTCATCGGCGTCATCCTCGCACCGGTCGCGATCCTCTACTCGATCGACGGCTACGTGGGGAACGTCCAGGCGCAGATAGGCGTGCTCGGATCGTGGGGCGTGGCCGGCTTCACCTTCATCGTAGGCGTCCTCGTGAAGGTCGCGTTCCCGAAGTGGCGGATGAACTTCCTCTCGCTGCTGCCCGTGCTGATCGCGATGGTAACCGGCTACGTGCTGTCGGTCGCCATCGGCATCGTCGACTTCTCGGCCGTACGCGAGGCGAGCTGGGTAGGGCTGCCCGCCTTCTCGTTGCCGAAGTTCTCGTGGAGCGCGATCAGTCTCACGGTGCCCATCGCGGTCGTGACCATCGTCGAGCACTTCGGCGACATCCTCGCGATCGGCAACGTCGCCGAGGACGACTACCTCGAAGACCCGAAGATCTCGCGCACGCTGCTCGGAGACGGACTCGCGACGAGCCTGTCCGCGCTCATCGGTGGACCCGCGAACACGACCTACAGCGAGAACACCGGTGCGGTCGCGCTCACCGGCGTGAAGAACCCTGCGGTCATGCGCATCGCCGCGATCAGCGCGATCATCCTCGCACTCGTGCCCAAGTTCACCGCGATCGTCGGGACGATCCCGGCTCCGGTCATCGGCGGGATCTCGATTCTGCTCTTCGGCATGATCTCGGCGATCGGCGTGAAGAACATGGTCGACGCGCGCGTGGACATGGGCGAGCCCAAGACGCTCATCATCGTCGCCGCCATGCTCGTCCTGGGGCTCGGGACCGGCGTCATCGACCAGCTCGTGACCGACCCCGGCGCCGGCGGTATCGCGCGCGACGCGGCCTTCGCGCAGGGCGCGGCGATCTCGATCGGCAACTTCTCCTTCGGCGGGCTCGGTCTCGCCGCGATCGTGGGCATTCTGCTCAACCTCATCATCAACTTCGACACGTTCCGCAAGAAGAAGTCGCAGTAGGGGCCGATGTCGCTCTCGCGGCCGCGCAGCGCGCGGTCGCGGGGGTG
>CAZICD010000193.1:0-3355 GCA_964537725.1 uncultured Spirochaetaceae bacterium
CGGATTCTCTTTCCATTTTCATTCCTCCTATAGTGAAGGAAGGCATCACGCCCATCACAGTACCAGGAGGAAGCACCATGATGAAGACCGGAGCCCAGCGACCATCTCTGGATTCTATGGCTGAGGAGGTGATCTCGTATTACACGAAGAGAGCCTTTTCTCCCCAACATATCCAGAGATTCCGTCGGCATGTTGAGGAGATCAGGCAGTTTCTGATCGAGAATGGGTACTCGACGTACTCGGCCACTGAATGTGAGCATTTCATCCGAGAGACGATCGGAGATGGTGAGTACGCACGCCTTTCTCGCGATCACAAAGATGCGATCCGATGTGCAAACGTATTGATCGAGTACCACCTAACAGGAATGATTCCCTACAGAACCGCAGGCACCCGGGAACTGCTTCACGGGGAAATCGTTGAGGATATTCAGGCATATCTTGCGTATCTCACATCACTCGGATATTCACCCGACACGATCAGTGACGACAGAATCTATTTAGGGCGGTTTCAGAAATATCTGGATGCGATCGGTCGAGCAGATTTTCTCCATCTATCCCAGGCCGATGTTCTCGGATTTATCACAACCCTCAGTTATTCCACGAAGGCTACCATTCACTGCACGCTCTGTTCACTCCGAGGATTCCTTCGGTACCTGGCGCGTGAAGGTATCGTTGCCGGCGACTGGTCATACCTGGTACCGAAGGATAGCTATAGAAAAGAGGCAAAGCTTCCCACCACGTATACGAAAGACGAAATCGAAGGGATGCTCAAAGCGGTCGATCGGGGAAATCCGAAAGGAAAGCGTGATTACGCGATGCTGCTCCTCGCCTGTCGCCTCGGTCTTCGCGCTTCGGATATCTGTGGACTCACCTTTGATCATCTGCTGTGGCAAGAGAATCTCATCGTTCTCAGGCAGCGGAAGACGAAGAGACGCATCGAGCTGCCGCTTCTCGCCGAAGTGGGAAACGCCATCATCGAATATCTCAAATACGGACGGCCCGTCTCTCAGTCACCGTACGTGTTTCTGCATGCCGGTCATGAGGATCGAAGGCTGCAGGAGCCCACCCTGCACAGCATCGTGTGCTTGTACCTCAGGCGGGCAGGCGTAGCGAACGTAGAGAAGAAGAAACACGGCCCACACGCCCTTCGCCATAGCTTGGCCGGATTCCTTCTCGAGAAAAAGACCCCGCTTCCGGTTATCTCAGAAGTCTTGGGACACGGCAGTACGGAGACGACGAAGAGCTACCTTCGAATCGATATGGAACAGCTACGCCTGTGTGCCCTCGAAGTGCCCCCAGTCGGGGAGAGCTACTACCTGAGAGAGGGGGGGAGATGAACCATGAATGAGTACAAAAGCATTCTCGCGCCGTTTCTCACCTCGTACGTGGAGTTCAAACGCAGCCTCGGCTACAAGATACAGGACACCTACAGCTTTCGGAATCTCGACAGGTTTCTCTGTGAGGGCTCCTATGGATCGATCGGTCTCACCGAAGAGATCCTCTCACGGTGGTGCGATCGCCGTGCCAATGAAAGCGATCGCACCCGGTATAATCGAATCGTTGAGGTGAAGAACTTCGCCGTCTATTTGAACCGACTTGGCTATCCCTCGTTCGTCCCCCGGCTCCCGAAACGATACACCTCGACTTTCACTCCGTATATCTTTTCTCGTGAGGAACTTGTGCGTTTCTTCGCCTCCTGCGACCGCGTTGAATACCACGCAAGCTACCAATCGCTACATCACGTTCTTTCGCCCTTGTTCAGGCTGCTCTACGGATGTGGGCTGCGGATCAGCGAAGCGCTTTCTCTAAAGTGCGAAGACGTCGACTTAGGCGATGGATGCATCACTATCCATGAGACGAAAAACGGCGAAGAGCGCCGGTTGCCGCTGTCGGACTCGCTGAAGATCGTGCTGGAACGGTATGCTACGCGCTACCGACCGGATGCCCGCGGAGAAGAGTACTTCTTTGTAAAGCGAAACGGTGAGAGATGCTCCTGCAATACGATTTACAAGAAGTTTCGAACGATCCTTTTTCATGCCGGAATCTCTCACGGGGGAAAGGGCAAGGGACCGCGGGTCCATGACTTCAGGCACTCCTTCAGTGTCCATTCGCTCGCTCAGATGGCTGAGAACAACATGGATCTGTACTACTGCCTGCCGTTACTGTCGAAGTACCTCGGTCACAGATCTCTTTCGGCTACCGATCCGTATGTCAGACTCACCGCGGAGATGTACCCAAGGCTCCTTGATGAGGTGAACCGGATTTGTGCGTTTGTCTTTCCTCAGGTCTCTCGAGGTGACGCGCGATGAAACCCATGGACTTCGCCTACTACCTGAGTGCGTTCTTCACGAAATACCTGCCTGGTGAATGCGGATCGAGCGCCAACACCGTGAGCTCCTACCGTGACACGTTTCTGCTTCTGTTCAGGTACCTCAGAGACGAAAAAGGCGTGAGAATCGAACGGCTCGAGCTCAAGGATTTCAAGAAGGATCTCATCAGAGAATTCCTCGACTGGATTGAAACCGCAAGGGGCTGTTCGGCGGCAACACGGAATGTCAGGCTCACCGCACTCCATTCGTTCTTCCGGTACCTGCAATTCGAATGCCCGGATTTCCTTATCGAGTGGCAGAAGATACTCGATATTCCGGTGAAGAAAACCGAGCGGGGCACCCTTACCTATATGAGCCTCGAGGGGATCAAGCTTCTGCTGCAGATGCCCGATCGGCGTACGAAATTGGGACGACGGGATGTAGCGCTTCTGTCTCTCATGTACGACACGGGGGCACGCGTTCAGGAGATCGCAGACCTCACGCCTTCTATGGTACGGCTTTCGGCTCCGAGGACCATAAAGCTGGTGGGAAAAGGAAAGAAAGCTCGGATCGTACCTCTGATGGAAAAGCAGGCCGATATCCTCTTTCAGTATATGAGCGAGCACGGACTTGTCAATCCGAACGCAAATCAGTATCCGCTGTTCGCAGGCAGGAGAGGCGAGAAACTCACCCGGGCAGGAATCAGTTATATCCTGGCGAAATACGCAACGATGGCCAGAGCGCAAAATGCATCGATGGTTCCACTCAAGTTCAGTCCGCACTGTCTACGCCACAGCAAGGCGATGCACCTGCTACAATCGGGGGTGAACCTCGTGTACATCAGAGATCTCCTTGGCCATGTGTCGGTACAGACCACGGAGATCTATGCCAGAACTGATTCGCGGAAGAAGCGGGAGGCGATCGAGCATGCGTATACTGATGTGAGTCCTGAGATAGAGCCGCACTGGGAAGGAAATCCTGATCTGATCGAGTGGCTCAGCACGTTTATCAAGTAGCAGAGGGTATTAAAATGGAAAGAGAATCCA
>CAZICD010000194.1:0-3254 GCA_964537725.1 uncultured Spirochaetaceae bacterium
ACAGCGCAACGACTTCTCCCGGATCACGGCGCGCTTCTACTTCCGCCTCGCGCTGACCTCGGCGAACGTGGAGGAGGTGATTCAGAAGCGTCTGCTGGCCAAGAAGAGCGACGGCGAGAAGATGCTCACCGATTACTACGCGAAGGAGGCGGATCACATTCGCACGGTCTACCACTTTGGCCAGGGCGTGAAGGAAGTGAACTTCAAGGACGAGCGTCACTTCGCGCTCTCGTACCCGTTCCTCGCGTACCAGTTCTACTACCTCCAGGAGGCGCTCAAGGGCCTGTCGACGCACAACGCGTTCACCGGGCGACACGTTTCGCGCGGCGAGCGCTCGATGCTCGAAGTCTTCCAGGACGTCGGGAAGCAGATGTCCGACTCCGAGCTCTTCCAGTTCGCCACGTTCGACCGCACGTTCGACGGCATCCGCAACACCCTTCAGGGTGGGTTGCTCGCGCAGGTGAATCTGGCCGAAAACCAGCTATCCAATCCGCTGGCGATTCGGGTGCTCAAAACGCTGTTGATGCTGAAGTACGTGAAGGACTTCGTGACGAACAGCGACCATCTCACGACGTTGCTTCTCGAATCCCCCGACCAGGACCGCGCGGCGCTGAAGCGCGACGTGCAGGGGGCGCTCGACGAGCTGTGGCGCCAGACGTACGTGGAGCGCAGCGCGGACGAGTACGAGTACCTGACCGACCGCGAGAAGGACGTTGAGGTCGAGATCAAGAACATCACGATCGAGTACTCGGACCTGCGCCGGTTCATGGGCGAGGTCATCTTCAACCAAATACTGAAGAACAACAAGGTTACCTACGACGCCAACGACCAGCCGTACACCTTCGGAGTCTTCGTGGACGAGGAGCAGTACCGCAAGGGCCCCACCGAGCTCGCGGTGCGCATCATCACGCACCTGCACTCCCACGCGGGGGATACACAGACGATCCTCAACCAGAGCATGGGCAAGAAGGAGCTGCTCGTCGTGCTTCCGGCGGACAGCCGGATCGACGGTGAGTTGCGGCTCTTTCAGCAGGCGAAGACGTACCTCGCACACACGGCCGTCTCGGACGATCCGGTGCACGAGCGGATCGTCGCGGAGAAGCGCTCGCAGAACGAGCTTCGCGAGCGCAGGCTCAGGGACGATCTGATCCCGGCGCTCGTCGAGTCGGCTGAGCTGTACGTGGCCGACCGCAATCTCGAGGTCGGTACGCGCGATCCGGGCCAGCGGTTGCTCGACGCGGCACAGGAGCTCATCTCCTCGTCCTTCCCAAACCTCCGTCTCCTGTCGGGATCGTACTCGGAATCGTCGCTTCAGAAGATCCTTCTGCCGTCCGACGGTGAGCGGATCTTCTCCGGCGACGCGGTGAGCCTGGGCGAGGACGAGGCGGAGATGCAGGCGTTCCTGCAACGGCAGCAGCGCGATGGGAAGCACACGAGCATCGCAACGCTCAAGGACCAGTTCTCCGGCGGGCAGTACGGCTGGTACGAGTGGGCGATCCTTGGGGTCGTGGCGAAGCTGGTCGCGCGAGAAGCGGTGGAGCTGGTCGAGGGCACCGATATCCTCTCGCCCCGCGACGTTCACAATAGGCTGATCAAGGCGCACGGCCACGAGCAGGTCACCGTCCGCCTCGCCGAGCCCATAGACACGAGCGTGGTGACCGAGCTTGCCTCGTTCTACCAGGATTTCTTCCACCAGCCGTCGACGGCCGCCGGAGGCAAGGAGCTCGTGATCGCAATCAAGAAGGAGCTCCTTTCGCTGCGGGATGCGATTCAGGCGATCCTCGGTCGCGCCGGATCGTACGGATTTCTCAAGCAACTCGAGCCGCTCGCGGAGAAGTACGCGACGCTCGCGGGCAAGGAGTACCGCGCGCTCGCCGACGCGATCATGGAGGATGGCGAGGCGCTTCTCATGGAGAAGCTTGAGACGGTCGATCCGGCGATGAAGTTCATGGAGGGCTCAGGCCGGACGACGTACGACACGATTCGCGACTATCTGCGGGGTGCGCGCGACAACTTCGAGGCGCTCGGGCTCGCCGACGAGCTGGCCGAGCTCGAAGCGTACCTCGACTCGGACCGCCCCTGGGCGTCGAACGCGACGAAGAACGCGCTCGAGACGTACACGTCTGCGTCGGAGCGTATTAAAGAGAGTGTCGAGCAGAAGCGGGCGAAGGCCCAGGAGCGGATCGCGGAAGCGGTGGAGTCTCTCAAGGGTTCCGATTCGTTCGGCGAGCTCGACCCGGATCAGCAGGAAGAGGCGCTGGCCCCGCTCGCGGCGAGTCTTCTTTCACGGGTGAAGAGCACGTCGTCGGTCGCGGCGCTCGAGAGCGCGATCGCGATCGGCGTGCCCGAGGCGATGGAGGCGTGCCGGCAGGAGATCCACCGTCTTGCCCACCCGGAGAAGAAGATCGTCTATGCGACACCGGCGGAGAAGCGGCTACGCTACCGGGAGTCTGAACTGGTGACGACGGAGGACGTGGACGCGTACGTGGAGGCGCTTCGCGCGCACTACGCGGCGCTCGTGAACTCGGGCAAGAGGATTGGTCTGTGAAGCTCAACGATCTGAAGAGGTTCGCGCAGGGCGCGCGGCGCAAGCTGATGGCGGAGGTGGCCTCCCGCCTGGACTATCTGCTCGGTCACGACGACGAGTACGTGCGCGCGCATCTCGCGGAGATCTCCGAGATCCGGCGGCAGCTCGAGAAGAAGAGCCGGGTGCAGCTGATCGAGGAGGTGGCGTACACGTGGTTCAACCGGATCGTGGCGTTCCGCTACATGGACCTCCGGGGCTACCACAAGGTGCGGGTCGTAAGCCCTCAGGCGGGTCAGGTGCAGCCGGAGTTGCTCTACCAGATCAAGCAGGGGCGCACGCCTCCTGAGATCCGGTCGTTGCAGGGGGTGTTCGATGGGATCCTGAACGGGACGATCGCTTCTTCTCAACCGGATCGGGAGATCTACACGGCGGCGCTTCTGGGTATCTGCAACGACTACAGCAGGACGCTTCCGTTCCTCTTCCGCGCGGTGGACGAGTACATGGCGGTGCTCCTGCCAACGGACCTCTTGAGCGAGAGCTCGATCATCTCTGCGGTGCAGGGCGCGATCGGCGACGCGGACGTGGCGGACGTGGAGGTGATCGGCTGGCTCTACCAGTTCTACATCTCGGAGAAAAAGGACGAGGTGTTTGGTCGTCCAAAGGGTGAGAAGATCAACAAGGAGGATATCCCGGCGGCGACGCAGCTCTTTACGCCGCACTGGATTGT
>CAZICD010000195.1:0-3180 GCA_964537725.1 uncultured Spirochaetaceae bacterium
CATACCTGTCCCCACCGGGGAAGCAGGTGAGCCACGGGAGTCTGTGCAGGGGTGTAGTCAGCGCCCCGCCGCTTCAGCCCAAAAGGACCGTCGCGAGAGTCATGGCCGACCCCAGGACGAGGAGCACGATGGTCAGGAAGGTCATCCAGTGGTTCGTGTGGCTGCGGGCGACCTCGAACCCCGCCTTCATATCGGCGCGCGTCTCCTCGAAGCGCTTGTCCATCGCCGCGAAACGGGAGTTCGTGTCCACCCGCATTTCTTCGAACCGCTTGTCTATCGCCCCGAAGCGGGAGTTCATGTCCGCCCGCATTTCTTCGAACCGCTTGTCCACCTGCTCGAAGCCCTGCTTCATGAGCTCGCGCTGCGACTTGAGCTCTTCCTCAAGGCGCACGATTCGCTCCAGGTAGATGGGATCGAGCTGCACGGCGGTTGCAGGTGGGGCGACCTCCCGGATCCAGGAACCCAGGTGCTCGCGAACATAAGATCCTATCTGGTCGAACTGTCGTTCACTCAGCTCCATAGCTTCACTCATACGTCACTCCCTACCGAAGTAACGCTGGTTTTCGCTCTCGTGCTTCACTATACGATAGCCGACGATGAAGATCTACATCATAGCGCCGGGTTGTAGATCTCGTCTGGTTGGTGAGGGACGGTTGCGGGAAGCTGACTCATCGCTCGGGGGAAAACGTGGATAGATCTCGCTGAGGTCCATCAGGACGACGTCGACCGACTGCGGCACGGTCGCGGCGATCCGCTCCAGCCGTGCGCGGTTTCCGCCTTCCACGGCGAGATCGATGTCGGAACCGGCTCGGTACTTCCGTCCCGGCAGGGTTGAACCGAACAGCACGACACGGAGAACTGTCATCGAAAGAAACCGAGCCGTTCAACAGAGCCGGGCAGCTTCGCTCCCGGTAGATCGAGCTCGCCCCGGGTGCGGGTGATGAGGTTTGCGTGGCCCCGGGCGGTGAGTGCGCGCGCGAGCGCGGATCCGACGAGGCCGCGATGTCCGGCGATGTAGATGGGGGCTGCGGTGTTCATAGTAAAACCCGTCGAGTAGGGACCGTCGCACTGGGCACGCTCACCAGTACGCCTGGTCGGCTGGCCACGTAGCCCGTGAAGACAATAGGTGGAGCACCTACATCGACGGCTCGCGCTCAGCGCGGGACTCGCTGTTCTGGCTTATGTTGCGTCCGATAGTATCGGTCAAAGGCAGCGTGTACTTGGTGGGACCGAGTATGCCTTGTCGCTTGAGGAAGTCAATGGTAGACAGCGCACGAGCAAATTGTGTGTCTCGCAGTTGCTTGTTGTATTCCCGATCAATCGTCTTCCGAAATTCGTCAGAGATACTCATAATTGCCCTCTAGAAAAAGTTACGGGATTGCATGAACACCTTGAATCCCATTCGGGAAATATACCCCGTTAGCATATCACTATACTGTCGGATCTGCCTGCTGAGTTCAATATCATCGGTATAGTCGTCTACTTCAAGCCGGAGAATCTGCTTCAGTGACTCGACACCAATTGATCGGCCGTGAGAATGCCACAAACTCGTGTCATTGAGTTTCTGAGCTATTTCTCGAGCTCGCTCTCGCTTCTCTTCCTCGGTGACGAGTTGCCCCTTCTTCTCTTGATTGGTTCTGTGGTGAGTCCAGGCACGAAATTTGTACTTAACAAGCCACTGTTCAAGAAGCGTTATGGTCAGGTCTCGTGCTTGTTCATAGGTTCTCAGCTCTGCAAGATCCAGCTCGCGAAGCATTATGAACTCGGCCTGTGTGAGGGTGTTCTCCGCGCTCTTTTTGATCAACTCGTCAACCTTGTCCAGATAGTTCAGAGCCGGAACGAAGGTCGTTCCGTTATGCACCTGAGGATCGATCGGGCCCAACGCTGAGGAGTAGTCCATGTAGATCTTGTCGCCAGACATACACCAGATCGTCCCGGCAGACATAGCACTATCGGGTACGATGAAGTACACCTTTTCGTAGTGATGTCGCGTTATTCGCACGAGCTTCTCGGTGGTTTCCGCGCTTCCTCCCGGAGTGTTCAGGATTATCGAGAGAGAGTTGCTTCTCTTCTCCGTCTGGTCATCTACCAATGCTTCGATAAGATCTCGAAGGATTCGTTCGATTCCGGGAAATATCTCGCCGTAGAAGAAGATCACATCTGACTGGAGTCTGGCCTCGAGTTGCGCAAGATACTTCTCCGCTGCTTGTCGAATCTCGCGGTCCAGAATGTCGAGTGCCATAGCGAACCTCCGCAAGAACTCTATCTATACCCTTCATACGCCCGCAATCGCCACGGTGCTTCACTTCATCGGCCGAATCTCAGAACAGTTTCCATGATTGCGTTCCCGGACCACCTCACTCATGATACCGCTTCACCTCGTACCCGCCTTCCTTGAGATACGCCTTTCTCCCCGGGTCCTGCAGGTCCGCGAAATGGTTCGGGTGACAGGATTGGTCCGGGCGTGCCCCTGCCCGCCAGAGGCGGTCAGGGTCGGGCTCTGCGGGGGTTCCGTCCGGCGCGTTGCGCCGGACCGCTCGCGCCGCGGCGCCCCTACGATCCCTCACGCGGTACGGTTGCGGATAGTCAGTGTTGTGGGCTACCTGTCCGGATCATACTCGCGGACGCCGGTTTTCTGGACGATCCACAGCCTGCCGCCGATTGGATCATCATTCATCGTCTCCGCAAGCAGTTCCATCAACGCGAAGAGATCAGCGGGGTTCGACTGGTGCGGCAGCCTGAGTACGGCAATCCCGGCGTATTCGTGCGGAGGAAACTGTAGAGGCTGCGAGAAATCGAGATCGAGCGTGACAAGACATCGATCCTCGTGGGCACAAACGCCGATCAGATCGCGGTCGCTCGAGGACTGAAGCTCTTGATCCACGACCGAGGCCACGTCATGCCCGTGCTTCTGGAAGATCTGGACGCCTCGAGTGCCAAGATTCTCGTCCAACGTGACTCGCATCCGCACTCAGGCCCCGGGTCGAACTTCGACGAACCGCTCTCTCGTCATCTCGGCGCCGTACGCGACGCAGGCCCGGATGTCCTCCTCGGTGATGCCGGGGTAGTTATCCATGATCTCGGCGAAAGAGATCCCTCCGGCGACCATGTCCAGGATGAGCGAGACCCAGATTCGGTGACCGCGGATGCAAGGCTTTCCGAAGCAGATGTTGGGGTTCA
>CAZICD010000196.1:0-3150 GCA_964537725.1 uncultured Spirochaetaceae bacterium
TCGCGATCGGCTGCATGACCGCACGCGACAAGTCGCTGTTCAAGTGGTTCCCGCTCCTGATCTTCGTCTTCGGCGGGCTCTTCTTCTATATCATCCCGTTCATCTGGGGTTCGATCGTCGCGCCGGCCGCGGTGCCGGTCGCCGAGCTCGAGGCACTCGCCGCCGAAAACGGTGTCCCGCTCCAGGAGGAGGCGGACCGGGTCGTGCAGACGATCATCACCCGGAGCCTGCCGCAGTGGTTCGGCGTCTACGTCCTGCTGGGGGTGATCGCCGCGGCCGTGAGTACGGCTGCGGTCCAGCTGATGACGAGTAGCGTCATCGTCAGCCGTGACGTGATCCAGGGGTTGTTCCGCGAGAACGCGAGCGACCAGCAGATCACGCGGTGGGCGCGCTGGTCGGTGGTGGTGATCGTGCTCCTGAGCCTTGGCATAAGCTTCCTCAACCAGGGCGCCATGGCGCTCTACCTCACCGACGTGAGCGTTCCCGGCTTCGCGCAGTGGGCACCCGCGCTCGTGGGCGGGCTCTTGTGGAAACGCGCGACGAAACAGGGGGCGATCGCCGGTACGCTCGCCGGGGTGATCTACCTCGTGGCGTCGCTCGTGATCGTCGTGAACGGCGAGCGGCCGCTGGTGATCGGCCACCCGGTCATCCCGAGCCTGCTCGTCAACACCATCGTCTTCCTCGTGGTGAGCTGGGCGACGCCTCGTCCGAGCGAGCAGATCGAGACGCAGTTCTTCGACGAGGTCGACGAGTACCTGAAGGCGGAGGCGCGGTAGCATGGCGGCGTGGCGACTCATTTACAATCCGAAAGGCGACACGGCGGACGTCGTGGCCTACGGCGCGGCGGTCGCCGAGGGCCGCATCGCCGGCAAGTACCAGCTCTCGACGATTACCGTGCCCGACACGGTGATCGTGCAGCGGAGTGCGAACCGAGGGATCATCAGCGGGGCCGATGTCCGCGTCGACCGCGACGCCGCCCGCGATGCGGGCATCGAGGTGGCGCAGGCGCCGCGGCAGGGGCGCAACAGCGCGCGCGCCGTGGGTACGACGCCGTTGAGCGAGATCATGGCGAAGGGTTCACGCAAGTTCGACGCCGTACCGGTCGAGCCCGACGACCCGGCGGTCATCCTCTACACGTCGGGCACCACGGGAAACCCGAAGGGCGTGACGCTCACCCACCGGAACTTCCACTTCCAGTGCAACACCGTCGTGCCGTCCATGGTCCCGTTCACCCACGAGGACCGAGCGGTGGGTGTGCTGCCGCTCTACCACGTCTACGGCCTCGCGAACGCGATGATCGCGTCGGTCAATTCGGGTGCGTGCTTCATCATGGTCGCGCAGTACAGCCCGCAGAACCTCCTCGATGCGATCGCGGAGAACAAGGCGACGATCATGCCCGCGATCCCGAGCATGTACCAGCACCTGCTCACGATCGCCCGGTCACGCAAGGCGAGCATCCCGCGCAGCCTGCGCTACTGCGTCTCCGGTGGCGCGCCGCTGTCGCGGTCGGTCCTGAAGGAGTTCGGCGAGGTGTTCGATACCCGCATCTCCGAAGGATACGGCCTCACCGAGACCACCTCGAGCGTCTGCTGTAACGTCGACGGCGAGGGGTACAAGGAGGGAAGCATCGGCCGCGCCGCCGACGGCGTACAGATGCGCGTGTTCGACGAGAACGACCAGGAGCTGCCGGACGGTGAGGTGGGCGAGATCGTCATCCGGAGCGACACGGTAACGCCCGGCTACTGGAACAACGACGAGGCGACCGCCGAGCAGATCAACGCCGAGGGGTGGTTTCACACCGGCGACCTGGGCTACATGGACGAGGACGGGGTCTTCTTCATCACCGACCGCAAGAAGGACCTCATCATCCGCGGCGGCTTCAACATCTCTCCGCGCGAGGTGGAGGAGGTGATCATGCTGCATCCGGACATCGACGACGCGGCGGTCGTCGCCGCCACCGACAAGCGGGGCGAGGAGACCGTCAAGGCCTTCGTGGTCGTCCGCGACGGCGTGGAGCTCACCGAGCGCGACGTCGTGGACCACTGCTCGTCGAACATGGCGCCGTACAAGCGGCCCAAGATCGTCGAGTTCGTGGAGAGCCTGCCCAAGAGCGCGACCGGCAAGGTCTTGCGGACGGAGCTGCGCGGCGAGGCGACCGACCGGCGGCTGGTCGAACGGGAGGTGCAGTGATGTTCGGACGCATGAAGAATGACGGCCCCCCGCCCATGGGCCTCGCGCACACGCTCGAGGAGATCACGCGGCGGTACAAGCGGCGCGAGGCGATCCGCTTCGAGGGGAAGGTGACCACCTATCAGGAGCTCGAGGAGCAGGCGAACCGGGTCGCGAGCGGCCTGGCGGCGCTGGGCATCGGTAAGGGCGACCGTGTGGCGATGATGCTGCCGAACATCCCCGAGTTCGCCTACGCGTTCTTCGGGATCCAGAAGCTCGGCGCGGTCGCGGTTCCCTTCAACACGATGTACAAGGGGCGCGAGATCAGCTTCATCCTCAAGGATTCCGACGCGCGCGCGATCATCTGCCTGACCAACTTCGCGAACCTCATCAACGAGATCCGCGAGGAGTGCCCGTCGCTCGAGCATGTGATCGTGACCGGGCAGCGAACGCTCGTCTTCGTGGACCCTGACGCGACGGTCAACGTCCAGCTGGTCTTCGAGCGGACGAAGTTCGCCGACGCCGACGAAGCGTTTCACCAGATCGGTGGCGCGCTCGTCGACACGTTCAAGGCGCTCGGCGTCGAGGACGCGTGGTACAAGCACCAGGGCGCCGTGCGGGCGCACGGGAAGAAGCTCGCCACGATCCTGCTGAGCGAGATCGAGAACCTCTACGTGTCGAATATCGTCGCGTTCCTCCGGGAGATGGACACCGATCCGTTGTTCAAGGTGCTCTACGTTCCACCGGAGATAAAGGACAAGGCGCTCGAGCCGCTCGCGAGCGTCGAACAGGAGTCGGGTTCGGCTCCATCGCTCGAGCGCTTCCGCGACGTGCTGTCCGAGCACCTGTCGGCCCGCTTCGGCATCGAGCTCGAGCCCGGCAAACTCACCCGCGACGAGCTCATGGCCTACGAGAAGAACCGCGCTCTCGCGCATCGCGTGTAGCGCATAGCGCGAGAGCGGCGCTCGCGCATCGCGTGTA
>CAZICD010000197.1:0-3100 GCA_964537725.1 uncultured Spirochaetaceae bacterium
GGCCTCAGGCCTGAGGGGTTTCGCCGCCGCAAAGCTTCCGCCCGAAATCGACGCAAAACGCGATGTCCCACTCCGTCGCCTGAGGTCCGGCGTAGCCTACCTCTTCGACGTGAGTACGGAGGCGCAACGCGAGATCCGACGGATCACTGTCCGCGAGGTCTGCGACGGACCGGACGCCGATCCCAATGAAGAGCCGGGCGAAGACGGGACCGATACCCGGAACGCGTACGAGATCCGCCAACGCCACGTACTCGTCGAGTAGTCGACGGTTGACTCCGGTCGTCTTCGATAGGCCGTCAACCGATCCCATTCTCGCAACGGCATCATAGAGGTGCCTGCTGTTCTTGATGCCATTGGCCGCGAGTTCCCCGGGTGTTGGGTCGTCTCCGTCTGCGAAGCGGGCCAGCGCAACGGGTGACGGTCGGTAGGAACGGGCCTGTCGGGCGAGTATCGTCAAGTACTCCTGGTCTATCTCGCACTGCTTTGCCAGCGTCGCGATACGAGCTGGCGTCTTCACTGCTTCGATCAACGTCGCGACGGTCTCTATACCATGCGACTCCAATGCCCTCCGGTGTTCATCCTTCCGTTCGAAAAGGATCTTTCGGCCCGGAGCAATGTTCCCATCAAAGAAGGTCGCGTAGAGCTCACCGAGCGTTATCGCCGAGAGGTCGAGATAGTAGTGTGCCGATCCGCGCATGCCGATATCTTAGCATGGAACGCGGGTAGTCGGGGCTGAGTCCGACGGGCTTCCAGCCGGCAACCCCGGCATGACCTCGGCGCCACCCCACGAAATGACGGTGGACCCTGCCGATCCACCTCCGTATGATGTCGGGATGGCCACGAAGTTTCGGAAGTACAACCCGGACCAGGACAAGAAGGCAACGCATACTATCTGGCAGGAGTGCGGCTGGATAGAAGACGAGAAGAAGCACAAAGAGGCGCTTGACCGATTTGTCGCCTCCTCGTCCGCGTGGGTCTATACCGTGGACGGGACCGCGGAGGCCATGACGGTGAGCACCCCTGCGAAGTTCCATCACACCGGAACCGCCTTGTCGCTCGCCGCGATCACGGCGGTAACGACCAGCCGAGTAGCGCGTGGCCGCGGTGCGGCGACCGGTACCGTCGCCCGCAGCATCGCCGAGAGTGGAGCAGCCGGGATCGCAGTTGCCGGGCTCGGCATGTTCGAACAGGGGTTCTACGACCGCTTCGGATTCGGCAACGGTCCGTACGAGCTCTTCTACCGCTTCGACCCGGCCTGGCTCAAACCGTTTGAAAAGCCCGCCCCGCCGGTGCGCCTCGGCCCCAGGGACTGGAAGGCGATTCACGCCGGGCGGCTTGCCCGGCATAAGCAGCACGGAGCGGTGGATCTCCTGCCTGATGAAGTCTCGCGGTGCGAGATGGAGTGGTCCAAGGGCGTCTTTGGCCTGGGCTACAAGAGCAAGGGCAAGCTCACTCACTTCTTCGTCGGCCGGGCCACCGGCGAGAACGGTCCCTACACGATAGACTGGCTCGTCTATCAGGATCTCTCTCAACTGAAAGAGCTGCTCGCGCTCATCCGCGGACTCGGTGACCAGGTCAGAAGCGTCCGCATGAAGGAAATCCCACACGTGCAGATCCAGGCTTTGCTCGAGCGACCGTTTCAGCTGCAGACCATCACCAGGAAGGGCCCGTTCGAGAGTCACCTCTTTGGAGAGGCGTTCTGGCAGTTGCGCATTCTGGACGTCCGGCAATGCGTGGCGTCCGTCAAGGCGCACGAGAGCGTCGCGTTCACGCTGAAACTGACCGACCCCTTGAGCGAGCTGCTCCCGGCCGACGGCCCGTGGCACGGATGCGGCGGCAGCTACGTGGTGCGTCTGGGAGAGGAATCGGAAGCCGAGCCAGGAGAGGACAAAGCGCTTCCAACTCTGGAAACTACGGTAAACGACTTCACTCGATTCTGGATGGGAAGCGCGTCCGCGGCGGTACTCGCGGGCCTACACTCGTTCAGGGGACCTGCAGAACTGATAGAGGCGCTGGACGCGGCGGTGACCCTTCCATCGCCCTACCCCGACTGGGACTACTAGAGGCTCTTCTTCTCGGCAAGAACGAGGCAAAGACGCACCCGACGCACCAGCCTGTTCCACGGATTCAGGCTTCGCATCCGTGCGGATGGCGTACCGCCGTGGGTCTGTTCCCAATACCGTTACCTCGATTGCCACCTCAGCGGCTCACCCCCGGCGAGCTGGAGCCTCAAGCCGAGCTGGGCGGCGTGGTGCTGAATGTGGCGAATCGTGTAGACGTGAAGGCCCAGTCGCGAAGGATCGCGGCCGGGGAAGCCGCTGTCACGGCTGAGCATGTCGGAGCTCGCACCGGCGAGCACCCGATGGGCTTTTCGTCGACAGAACTCCAGGTACCGGCGGCACGCCTCACGGTCGTAGTGGTTCTGTGGTTGTCGGTCCTCGAGTTCCTCGTAGTCCTGAAAGAGGGCTGGGTTCTCCGCGTGATAAGGCTGCTTCCGGAACGCCGCGGGTTCCGAACCGAGGTAGTAGTCGGTGAAGAAGAGCGTGTGGAAGACGACGCGATCAGCCGAATCGTCGGGATGGCCCTGCCGCCACGACGGCTCGGGGAAGCGCTCGATCGCCTCTTCGAGCGTCGCAAGCGCGGCCGAGTACTGCGTGAGCAGCGCATGCGCGAGGGGACCCGCGCGATCATCGTGCAGCGCGACCTCGTCCGGATCGATCTCGCCCACGATGGACTCCCCCGATGACCGATCACCGGTCAGCCATTGCCACGACTCGTGGAGGATGAGTCGCCCGTCGGCTGCACGCTCGGGGACCGAATGACACCAACCGGCCATGGTCTCGTCTCGATCGTTGATGTGATGGTAGACGAAGTCGAGCGTGTCGTCGTCGTTGACCCACCCGAGCAGATGACCGTGGACCACCGCCCCGCCACGGTAGGTGGCCTCGAGACGTTGGCCCTGCTGGCGATAGAAGAAGACCGTCTCGCCTCCCACTTCACCGTTCTCGCTGTTCGTCGCCCCCCGGAAGACGCGCCCGTCGTAGTTGATCGTCATTCCAACGTCCTCCTATCAAAATCGCGGTTGCAGGCGCTCACCCCG
>CAZICD010000198.1:0-3015 GCA_964537725.1 uncultured Spirochaetaceae bacterium
CCGGCGAAGTACCCGGGGACGCGAATGGTCTGCAGGAACTCGAGCTCGCTCACCGTGACGCGCGCGTAGCCGTCCTCCGGCACCGAGCTCAGCTTCGTACCCGCTGGTTCAAGGTGCAGCTCCGCGGGCCCGTCGTCCACTCGAACCCGCAGCGGTATGTCGCGGAGGACCGGCACGTGCTCGGTCATGGGGTACCAGTTGCCCAGCAGGACTTCGCGCCCGCTGTGGTTGACGAGGTGGACGATGAGGTCGTCGGCCTTGCGCATCGTCGTCATCTCGACCTGCGCGCGCGTGTCGACGCGCACGATCGGGCGCGGGAGGAGCCGGTCCTGCAGGTCGAAGAGCAGCTCCCGCAGGTACGGGTTCGGCCGCCGCCAGTACTCGCCGAAGACGGGGATCGCGCAGTAGATCACGGTGCCGTCCCCCACGGTGCGCTCGGTCGCCGCCGCGTAGCCCTCGTACGCGTTCGCCGGAGCGCGGCCGTGGCCGAACTTCGCGCCGCCCTTGCCGGCGTGTAGCGGCTCGATGCGCTTCACGATCTCCCTCGCGCCGCCTTTCGGCTTCACGAGCGCGCTCCGGCCGCTCGCCGCGTTCGGTTCCGGCAGCTCGCCGAAGTAGCAGTAGTCGAGCGCGGAGAATCCCTTCAGGTCGACCCCCGCGAGCTCGAGGAGACGCGGGTTCACCCCGTTCTCCTCGTCCGGCGACTGCGTGACGAGGAGCCTGCCGCCCGCCTCGACGAAGCGCTCGAGCCGTTCGACCGTCGCGTCGTCGAGGAACTCGGTCTCCGGGACGACGACGAGCTGGTACTCCTCCGCCCGCCGCGAGAGCGTCTGCGTGCTGAGTGCGGTGTAGTGGCGGGCGTGGTGCATGAACATCCGCGAGGCGCCCTCGAAGGGGGCCATGCGCTCCTGGCGGAGCTTCGGGTAGGGGAAGAACTGCAGGCGGTCGCCCATCTGGTGGTCGTACGAGTGCAGGACCGCCGTCTCCGGCACGTGCCCGGCGCCGGCGAGGACGTCGCGGCGCGCCTGCACGAAGCCGAAGACGTCGCCCATCATGTCGTAGGCGCGCTCCTCGAGCGAGCCGTCGGGGAGCTGTCGGTCGATGATGTAGAAGCTCGCCCCGTTCGCGACCGTGGAGGAGGCGGTGTAGAGGATCGACTCGCGCGTGTTGTTGTTCCAGTCGCCGAGGCCGTCGAGGAAGCGGCCGCACATGTAGTCGTGCGGGTAGCCGGTGCCCGCCGAGTAGTGCGTGACCTCGCTCGCCACCAGGCCCGTCGGGATGAGGTCGGCGGTGATCCGGCCAATGTGCTCGGGCGGGTCGGTCGGGCGTCGGACGCCCCATTCCCAGTTGAATGCGATCGCCACGTGCGGCGCGGCGGTCGCGATCGCCTCAGCGGTTCGTGCAAAGAAGTCGTCGTAGCTCTGCCGGTACCACGCGACGTACTCGAGCCAGTGCGGCTCCTCCTCCGAGTGCGGAATCGGCCTGCCGAACTTCGCCTTGCACGTGTCGCAGTAGCACGGCTTGAAGCCGGTCATCGTGTCGAGGAGCACTTCGTCGATGTCGTAGTTCTCCACGACCTCGATTGCCTGCGGGATGAAAAGCTCCTCCAGGTAGGGGCTGTTCACGCACACCGGCCGGTAGTTGCCGCTGTCGAAGCCGGCGTCGACCTTGTTGTCGGTCGCCTTGAGCTCCCAGTCTGGATGCCGATCGATCGCCGCCGTGTCGAGGAACACCGAGAAGTAGACGACGATCCCCATGCCGTGCTTCCGGCAGCCGCTCACGACGGCGTCGAGCATGTCGTAGTCGAGGCGCGGGTGCTTCGTGCCCACCTTCGTGTCGTAGTAGGCGTGGCCGTAGTGGCACTTCGCGAAGAAGGCGAGCGCGTCCACGCCCATCGTGGAGAGCCGCTTCGTGTACGCGTCCGCGTCGAATCCGACGCCCACGTCCACGTCCGCCGGCATGTGAAAGTCGGGGTGGAGTTTGCAGAGGTACGTTTCCTTCGCCATGGTCTCTCCTTGCGATCTATTCCAAAAACGATGCGCTATCTGGTAGAGTCGATTCTAGACGGCGCCTCGACCGACGTATAGAGGACATATGCGAGACGAATGGGATAGAAACGATGCTTCTACACACTGGCTCGACCTCATCTCGCCCGTCCTCTCGATCGCCGGCGCCGATTCGGGGCGGCCCGACTGGCTCGACCCCAGGCGCGTGATCTACGACCACGAGCTTCTCATGATGGCCGCCGGCGGACGCTTCGTCTACGAGCTGTTGCGGTCCGACGGGCAGATCGCTGTCTACGAGTGCACCGGACCGTCGTTCATCGTAATTCCGCCCGGCGTCTGGCACACGTGCCGTGGCGTCGTCTCCGGCGGCGTGCGACGCGTGTGGCTCCACTTCGACTGGGTCGCGACACCGTGGGTCGCCGGGACCCCAGTTCTGACCTACTGGCCCGCAGAGCCGGAGGCCGGGCGCTTTCGTCACGCGCCCGGCTTCGTCCCTCCCGGTATTCTCACCGGAGCGATCCCGAACGAGACCTTCGCCTTCGAGATCCACGCGCGCGCCGCCGAGCGCTTCAACCACGGCACGCCGCGCATGCGCGCGACCTCGAGGGCGCTCCTGCTCGAGCTCCTGCTCCACCTGCTCTCCGACGAACCGACCGCCGCTGCCCCCGCCACGGGCGGTACCGCGCGCCTGCTCGCGATCCGGCGCGCGCTCGACGAGCTCTCGCAGTCGCCCTTCTCGCGCGCCGACTCGGTCCGCGCGACGCTCGCGCGGCTCGGCATGAGCTACGACCACCAGGCGCGCCTCTTCCGCGGCGCCTACGGGATCACGCCGCTGCAGTACGTCGCCTCCAAGCGGATCGAACGCGCGAAGAACCTCCTGCGCGACACGAGCGACCCCGTCGCCGCCGTCGCCGAGCGGATGGGGTTTGACGACGTCGTCTATTTCAACCGATTCTTTCGCAAGCTCGCGGGGACGACGCCGGGAGCGTACAGGCGGTCCGCGTGAGCG
>CAZICD010000199.1:0-2970 GCA_964537725.1 uncultured Spirochaetaceae bacterium
GCCCGTCGGCCGTCGCGACGTGCGCGACGATCAGGCTCCCCTGCGGGTCGAGGACCGCGCTCACCTCGTCCGACGCGCCGATACCGCTGCCCGACAGGGGCAGCGGCGTCGCCGCGACATCGACCTGCCGATCGACCGGCCCGAGCACCGCATCGTCCACACACGCCGTCGCGAGCACGGCAGCGAGCACGACAGAAAGTAACGCGGGACCGACGAGCCCTCCTTCCTGAGTGTTATGGTTCGCCATAACGAGAGTGTATGCGCATCGAGCTCGGAGGGTCCAGACGGCGCGGACGGGCGGCGAGCTTCCGCCGCGCCCGAGGAGCGCGGCCGGGCGGCTCGGGGTCAAGGCCGTCGGTAGGCATCTGTTCAGCGTCCGGATCGATGGCGAGCCCGACGACCATGGTACTCACCCCCGCGGCGTCGAGTCCGGTCCCGATCGCGTCGCGGTTATGAAGGAGGCCGTCGGTCAGGAGCATGTTGATCCGGATCTCGTTCGGAGAGACCGCGTCATCGGCGAACGCGGTGAACGCCGACAGGATGAGCCCGATCACCACGAGCCGTCGTCTCATGCGGCACGATGCCACCTGCTACGCCGGCTGGCAAGCCGGGTCATCCGTGCCAACGGGTCGCCCGGGCGCGGTCGGAAGATTGCCTACCGGTACGCCTGGTCGAGCACGCCCCTGAGCTCGGCGATATGCGTGGGGCGAATTCCGCAGCACCCGCCCACCGCGCGCGCGCCACCCCTGACCCATTCGAGCGCCGCCGCCGCGAACTCGCCGGACAAGAGGGTGTTGTCGAATCGCCAGTTCGGTAGCTCGAAGACGCCGTGGTGGGGGTACGCATAGATCGGCCCGCTCCAGATTTCCCGCACCGCCTGCAGCGCATCCGGAACGAGCTCGAGCTCGCTGTGCATCACACCGACCGCGGCGGGTGCGTCGCCGCCGCCGAGAACGCGCGCGAGCCCTTCGACGAAGGAGGCCTGAGAACCGAGGAGCCGGAGGTCGCCCTGCGGGCCGCGCTCTACGCTGAACCCCAGCCAGACCGGCAATCCCGCCTCCAGCGCAGCGTCCAGACACAACCGCGTCTGCGTCACGTCGCGCATCATCTCGAGCATGATGAGATCCACGCCTACCTCGGCAATGATTGCGGCTTGGGCCCGGTAGCCATCGCCCGGGGCGCCGGCCCCCTCGATCACGGATCGATTCAGGCTCGTCGAGAACGTCGTGGTGGACATAGAGCCGGCGACCCATGCGCGCCTCCCGGATCCCACGGGCCGAGCCGCGGCGGCCTCTCGCGCCAATCTCAGGGCCTCACGGTTCGCCGGATCGAACTCGTCATCGAGTCCGGCGCTCCTCATCATGTGGTAGTTGCAGGAGTACGTGTTCGCGATGATGATCTCGGCACCGGCCTCAAGGTACGCGTCGTGCACAGCGCGAACGATGTCGGCGTCGGTGAGCGCCGCCCGCGCGCTCCAGACCTCCTCGTGCAGGGTCGCGCCCATGCGTTCGAGCTCCGTGCCCGTCCCTCCGTCGATGAGGACCGGCGGCCCCTCCGCGAGGCGGTCTGCCAGAGCGTCTGCCGTGGTCATCGGGTCCATAGTCCACCGTCGCAGAGAAGCCCGGTTTTGTCACCAGGCCAACGGCCGCTGTCCGGCTTACGCGCCGGAGGCACCAGGCCGGTAGGCGGCGCCAAAGACCACCTTCGGGGGAGCATCACCGACGAAGCTCAGTTGACGGAAATCGGCGTCCCTGGCAAGGATCGTGAACCCGTGTTCACGCGCGTACTAGAAAAGCTCTCCGTCGCTTGTGCCGGAATCGAGACCGAGGTTTCGAACGTGGCCAGACCGCGGAAACGAATCGCTCAGACCGCGCAACAGGCTCGGGGGAAGGTTCTGGTCGAGCAGTAGCTTCATCAGTGACCGGTAGCGAGGCGTCGCTCACGCGCCGCAGCGAACTGAAGTACGGCTTGGATGTCGTCAGATGTCAGTTCGGGAAACTCCTGGAGCATCTCCTCACCTCTCATCCCCCGGCAAGGTACTCGAGCACGTCGTAGACGGTGATGCGCGTGCCGCGGATGCATGGCTTGCCGGAACGAACCCCCGGATCGATCGTAACGTGATCCATTAGATCCTTCATGCTTGTAGCATAGTGGCGTACGACAGCTTCATCCAACGAAGGTTTAGGTGTGGCGGCTCGAGGCATTCTGCATCATCAGCGACCAATCGCGACACGTACTGCCATCGCACCGCAGCGATCTCGACCTGGGGAACCTTCCTGGAGGGAAAGTCTCGCTGGCGGCAAACAGGTAGCGAGGGCACGGTAGATTTCATCCTGCGTGCTGATAATGTTCTCGATCTCGAAAGTGGCCCCCGCTTCCTTGAGAACGATCGTGTTCAGGAGCATCGTCTCGTTTGGAAGCAGCGAGCAGTATCCTTTGAGCCCGACGATCTCGCGGTTGGCAGAGATGGCATGCCGCAACACAGATTTGGCTTCCATGTCGGCGTCCGGAGTCAAGTGCGGAAGGTCGTTCGCGGGTACGTCTGGCTCCATCATGTTCACCACAGCACGTTTCATGCACATCAGAAGCCTGTCGTGTGCATGGCGTGCACACGACGACTGTCACTTGATTTAGCATAACGTAGGCCATGAGCTGCTCCGTGCCCAGCGAGCGTCGTGATCGCAAGGGCCAGACGTAGACACAGAATACCGGGTTCTATTGGGTTGAGACATTGGCGTCAGGCGTCTCCTCGACGCGCTTGCTATGTTCTGGAGCTTGTGGCTTATTGGTAATAGGGAGCTCCGGGCATTAATCCTCTCACGACTGGCCCGGTTTGGTCCCCCCCGCAAACCTCGGCGTCTTCGTCCGGAATGACCTCCCGCAGGACGGCTGCGATTTGGGGCTTCTGGGTGCGACCGGAGCCTACAGACTTCATCAGGGGATGAAGACTATCGTCCGGGTCTGCTAGTG
>CAZICD010000200.1:0-2950 GCA_964537725.1 uncultured Spirochaetaceae bacterium
GCCGGGATCGCGATCCTGAACGCCGCGGCTCGCTGACCGGGCGTGCGGCGTCACGCGCCGGAAAACTGCGGCGAACCCGCCCGCGAGGGAGCGCGCGAGCGGCGAATCCGCGGTAGAGTGGTGCCGGACCACATCAGTCCTGCAGAGAGGAGCACGACATGTACCTTGAAGACTCGAACGGCACAAGGCACGAGAACCCGAGCCCGGCGGTGATCACCGGGACGCTGGAACAGATCGGCACGACGCTCGACCACTGCATCCTGGAGCTCGACGGCGACGAGTTCGTACAGGTATACGGTGGGCAGGGACGGCTGTTCGTGCAGTACGGGTCAGGCGGAACGTTGGAGGAGAGCGCGAGGACCGACCTGGACGTCGCCACAGTGGCGCGCGTCTTCTCCGAAGCGATAGCCGGGACCGACGCGTGGAAGGCCGAGTTGGGCTTCGCGCCGACAGGTGGTGCCGGCGGTCCGTCGGCACAGACCTCACGCGGCCCGGTTTCGGCCGGAACGGCGGGAGCGGGCGGGCCGGCGGCGGACGCTGCGACCGGGGCTTCGCTCAAGGACGAGATTCTCGGCCAGGTCCGCCGACAGGCCGGACGCGAAGTGTCCTACGGCGCGGGCCGGATGGTCCGCAGGCTCCTGCGCCGCCTGCTGGGCGGGCGATTCTAGGCGACGAACGGCGCCGGCGCTCTCAGCAGGCGTGGGCGATGCGCCTGATGTACTGGTTCTGCTCGTCGGTGCTCATGGTGGTGAAGTAGACGCTCCATCCGGTTACCCGGACCTGCAGCGACGCGTAGCGCTCCGGGTGCTCCTGCGCGTGCCGTAGCGTCTGCGGGTCGAGCACGTTGAACTGCAGCGCGTAGCCGCCGGAGGCGAAGTAACTCCTGATCATCGCGACCATCTTGTCGAGACCCTCTTCGCCGGCGACCGCCGAGGGGTGGAGCGTTACGTCGAGCACGGCTCCGTTCGGCGTGGCGAGACCGTCGAGCTTCGAGACCGAGTTCATGAGCGAGGTGACGCCGTTCGCGTCGCGGCCGTAGGAGGCTCCCTGCCCGGGTGCGAGCGACTCGCCGGCCCTGCGGCCGTCCGGCAACGCGCTGGTCCTCCGCCCGCCGCGCAGCGCGAAGTCGAGGCTGAAGAGCGCCGGAGCACACGTCCCGCCGCGCTCGTTGCGCATCGCGGAGACGCTCGTGCAGAAGTGCTCGGCGAGCGCGACGGCGAGCTCGTCCACCTCGTCCTCTGCGTTGCCCCACTTGGGAACCCTGTTGAGCAGGTACTGTCGCATGGACTCGTGGCCGTCGAAGTCGACGGCGAGCGCGTCGAGGAGCTCGCCCATCGTGAAGCGGCGCTCGTCGTAGACCGCTCGCTTCACGGCGACGAGCGAGTCGGCAGCGTTCGCGAGCGCCGCGCCCACGAAGCCGACGCCGTTGTAGATCGGCCCGCCCTCGCCCACGTCCCTGCCGCGCTCGATGCAGGAGGGAAAGGTACCCGCGAGCAGGGGCGACGGGTTGATCGCAGGCCAGCTCCGCTCCGCCGCACCGATGCACTCGCGCGCCCGCGCGAGAAAGGCGTCGAGCTGGGCGATCGTCGCCTCGCGCAGCTGCCCGTAGTCGGCGAAGGCGCGCGGGTCTCCGGTGGCGGGCCCGAGCCGCCTGCCGCTCAGCGGGTCAACCCCGTCGTTGAGCGCGAGCTCGACGCTCTTCGCGAGGTTGACCGTGATGTTCATCGTGCACCCGATCTCCTTGCCCTCCACCGCCGGCTCGTAGCAGCCGATGGGCAGGTAGGTCCGCGCGTCCTCGACCGGGATGCCCTTCGCGACGAGCGCGCCCACGGCGACCGGATCGTTCAGCAGCACGAACGAGTGTTCGCCGCTGCGGATGAGCCCGGCTACACGCCGATAGAAGTCATCCGGCGTATCCGGCGAGAGCCGCGCCGAGAACTTGGGGTCGGGGGTAGCGAGCTCTTCGGCCGCGTCCATCGCCAGGTACGTGAGCTCGTTGACGATGGCCGACCCGTCGGCGTGCTGACCTCCGAAGCAGAAGTTCTTGCCGTTGTGCCGGCCGCCGGTTCTCGCGTACCACTTGTACCAGAAGAAGAGGATGAGCTCCTTCGCCTGATCCTGCGTGAGGCGGCCGCCGTCGATATCCGCGCGGTAGAACGGGTAGAGCGTGCGGTCGAACTGTCCCATGGACCTCACCCGCTCGCCCTCCATCTCGACGAGCTCGTGCATGAGCCAGAGGAACTGGAGGGCCTGGTGGAAGGTCCGGGGCCTGTGCGCCGGCACGACGTCCATCGCGTCGGCGACGATGAGCAGGCGCTCGCGACAGGCGGGCATCCGGTCGGCCATGCTGCGGGCGAGCGCGGCGAATCGGCCGGCGAGGTCGATCGCAGCGCCGTAGACGATCTCCACCGACTCGTAGAAGTCGAGCTGCGCCTGTTCCGCAAGGTCGCCGAGCGTCTTACGGGCCTCACGCACGCGTCGCAGGAGCCCGGCGAGGCCTTCGGCGAGCATCACGTCCCAGCCGAGCGAGACGTGTCCGCGGTCGAGTCCGCCCTTCGGCACCGACGCGTAGCCGGTCTCGCGCGCCGCGTCGAGCCACGCGCTCGTCTCCGCGATCACGCCGTGAGTCGCCTCGTCGAGCCAGCGGCGCGAGATACCGGCGACGAGTCCGCCGCAGTTGTCGGTGTCGCGGGCGCGGTCGGATCCGTGGTCGACCTTGTCGACGAACCAGTCCTCCGGGTCGATCGCGATGCGCCCGCGCCGCAGCACCACCGCGGTCGCCTGCGCCTTCTGAACGACGCGCGAGCGGTGTGCGTGCGCGCGCAGCGTGTCGGCGACCGCACGCTCGAGCTCGTCGCCGGCGAGTCCGGTCGACTCGTCCCAGCCGGGCGAGCGGTACTGGTTCGCGAGGTGGTCGCGGAGGTCTTCGAATCGGTTCCAGAGCGGTGCG
>CAZICD010000201.1:0-2942 GCA_964537725.1 uncultured Spirochaetaceae bacterium
CCACGAGGTCGGCGCGCAGATGCTCGATCTGCTTCGAAGGGCCCGCGACGATCCGGACTCACGGGAGGTCTATGACTTCGGGCTTCGCACGCTCACGGCGGTGAAGGAGCGCGAGGAGATGGAGTATCTGCAGACGCTCGCACGCGAACGGCGCTATCATAGTGTTCAGGAGGACGAGATGACCTACGCCGAGGAGCTGCTTCAGGAGGGGCTGGAGAAGGGACTTGAGAAGGGTGCGCTCGCCGACAAGCGGGCCGTTCTGATTCGCCTCGTTTCACGGCGGTTCTCCCTCGGCGACGCCGAACGCCGGCGCATCGAGTCCTGCGACGACCCGGCCGCGCTCGACGCCGCGCTGGACGAGGTGGTCACAGCGGACTCCAAGGACGCGGTGCTCGCGAAGCTGCCCTGAGGGCTGGGTGCGTCAACGGCGCCCGGCTACCCTCCCTCACCGTCCGCGAGTGCGGCCCCTTGTTCGACTCGCTCCTCCTCCCGCAGCTTCCCGTACGTCCGGATCATCAGCACGAGCCCCAGCGTGAACGCGAGCAGGAAGCCGGCAGGCTGCGCGAGGAACACGCCGTCTATGCCGAGCCACAGCGGCAGCACGAGCACGAGCGGGATGAGGAAGGCGCCCTGCTGGCCGGCGGCGAGCACGAGCGCCGAGCGTCCGTCGCCGAGCGCCTGGAAAATCCCGCCGAACATCACGACGAGGCCGACCGGGATGAGCGCGACGCTCATCGCGCGCATGGCGAAGGAGCCCATCTCCACGACGGCCGGGTCCTGCGGCGCGAAAAAGCGGATGATGCCGGGGGCGAGCACGAAGCCGGCCGAACCGGCGACGAGGCCGATCGTCAACGTCGTCGCAAAAACGATCCGGATCGCCGCCCGAACGCGGTCGAACGCCTTCGCCCCGTAGTTGTAGCCCACCAGCGGCTGGAGCCCCTGCGCGAGGCCGATGAGCGACATGAACATGAGCATGAAGATGCGAAGCGTGACACTGATCGCCGCGATCGCCGACTCTCCGTACGCGCCGGCCGCGTTGTTGAGCACGCCGAAGGAGAGGCTTCCCAGGATCTGGCGGACGAAGGTGGGAAACCCGAGCGCCATGATCGCGCGGTAGGTCGCGAGGCGGAGGCGAACGTTGCGCGGATCGGTGGGGGCGAGCACCCCCTTGCGAAGCGCGTAGTACGTGAGGAGGAAGAGCGTGGAGCCGGCCTGCGCGATGACGGTCGCCACCGCCGCCCCGGTGACGCCCATGTCGAGTACGAAGATGAAGATGGGGTCGAGCGCGATGTTGAGCACCGCGCCCAGGATCTGCCCCACGCTGCTGTGCCCCGAGGCCCCCTCCGCGCGGAGGAGGTTGTTGGTCGTCATGTTGACGACCTGGAAGACCGACCCGCCCAGGATCACGCGGCCGTAGAGCGTCGCCTCTGCGAGGATCGTCTCGGTAGCGCCGAAGAGCGTCAGGATGGGCGTGATGAAGATCGCGCCTGCGATCGAGAGCGCGAGCCCCACCCCCACCGACGAGTAGAACGCGGTCGCTCCGGCCTCGTTGGCGGCGTCGTAGTCGTTCGCGCCGAGCTTCCGGCTGATCACGCTCGCCGCGCCCATCCCGAAGGTCAGCCCAACCGCGCCGATGAGCTGAAAGAGCGGAAAGACGATTCCGGTCGCCGCGATCGCGGTCGTGTCGCGGAGCAGGCTGACGAAGATCGTATCCACAACGTTGTAGACGGCCATGACGACCATCCCCGCGATCGCGGGCGCGGAGAGCTTGAAGAGCGTGGGGCCAACCCGGCCTTCGGCGAGCATCGTGATGCGCCTGGTATTCCGATTCATGATTGCTCGCCTCCCGCGTCGCTGCCCACGATCGCGCGAAGCGACCGCTCGACCACCGCGCGTGCTTCGTCCACCGATCTGCCGCTGTCGAGCCGGAGCGCCGCCCACGCGTTCCACGAGGCGACGAGCCAGATCGCGTCGATCCACCGCTCGCGGTCCTCGGCGGCGCGCGGACCGAGGTCGGCGAAGTAGGCGGCGATGTGCTCGCGTTCGCGTTCCCTCGCGCGCGCCTGCGCCTCGCGGATTGGGGCGGCGACGTCCTTCTTCCGCTCGGCGATCCGGCGGACCGGCGCGATGAACTCGTAGTAGTCGGCGCGGTGCTCGACGAAGCGCTCGATCCGCTCCGCGATCGGCCCGTGAGAAGGCTCGGGCATGGGAAACCGCTCGCGCACCTCCGCGCTCATGAGGTCGATCGTCGCGCGCAGCAGGAGCTCGCGGTTTGCGAAGAAGCGGAAGACCGACCGGCGCGAGACGTGAGCCCGGTCGGCCACCTCCTCCACCGACGGGACCTCGCCTGTCTCGCGCACGAGGTCGAGCATCGCGCGGATGACCTTCGCCTTGTTCTCGAGCTGTCTCGTGCGCCGACCGTCGGCGGCGGGTGATGCGGGCATTGCCGGAGGGTATAAATTGACACTCAAAGTGTCAAGACATATACTCTCGCGCGGAGGTGCCGCCCCCATGCGTCCAACGAAGACGTTGCTCCCGGCCGCGATCACGAACGAGTACCGCGGGAGCCGCGTCGCGCTCTACGCGTTCGCCGTGCTCACCGTCGTGACCGTCGCGAGAAGCCTCGTCCACATCCTCGCGCCCGACGGCGGCGCTGCGAGTATCGCGACGATCCCGCTCGACCGGTTCACGGAGAACGGCACCGCCACCGTCGTCCACCTCTTCGCGCTGTGGGGCCTCTCGCAACTCCTGCTCGCGCTCGTCTACATCGTCGCGCTCCTGCGCTACCGGTCGCTCGTCCCGTTTCTCTACGCGCTCGCGGCGGTGGAGTACGCAGTGCGGCTCGTCCTGGGATTCGTGAAGCCGATCGAGCTCGCGGGCACCGCGCCGGGCGGCGTCGCGAACTACGCGATGGTCCCGATCCTGCTCGTGCTGCTGTGGCT
>CAZICD010000202.1:0-2915 GCA_964537725.1 uncultured Spirochaetaceae bacterium
GCGCTCGAGCGCCTTGATCACGCGTCGGCCCAGGTACTTGCGCAGCACCTCCGCCGAAAGCAGGATGATCGCGCTCGCGAACCAGGCGATGAGCAGCGCGACGAGCCAGCTCACCAGCCGCGTCGGATACTGCGTCGCGAAGAGGATCACCATCGCCATCGCCGACGGGCCGGCGACGAGCGGGACCGCGAGCGGCACGAGCAGCGGCTCCTGCCCGGGGAGCGCGTCGGCGCGGGCACCGCTCTCGGTGCTCGACTCGGGCCGGGGGAAGATCATCCGCAGCGCGATGAGGAAGAGCACGACGCCGCCGCCTATGCTGAGCGCCGGTTCGCTGATGTGAAGACCCGTGAGGATGTACTTCCCGAAGAAGAGGAAGACGAGCAGGATCGCGAGCGCCATGAGCATCTCGCGGATGATGATGCGCAGGCGGCGACGTGGCTCGATCTCCTCGAGCAGCGAGAGGAAGATGGGGATGTTGCCCAGCGGGTCCATAACGAGGAAGAGCGTGATCGCGGCGCTGGTGATGGTCATGAGTCCTCCGGGGTGTGCGTGTGAGCCGAGTGGCGCTGTTCCCGTGCGCGCGAGACCGCTCGCTCAATGGCGTTCGCGACCGCCCGGCCGTCGGCGCCGGGCGCGGTCTGTTCGGTACGCCTGCCCATCTGGGTCATGACGATCCCGCCAAAGATCACGAGCATGCCCAGCGCGAGCTTGGGCGTCAGATCGTAGTTCGGAAGCGCGGCGAGCTGGACGACGACGGGCAGAAGCACGTAGACCGACGTCTGCACCGGCACCATCGTGCTCGCATCGGCCCCTCTGAGAAAGGCGAACTGGCTCGCGAGAAAAGCCGCGGTGCCGAGGACGAAGCTCGCGAGAAACGGAAGCCACCCCCACGCCACGACCGGCAGGAAGGCGGGGGCGCCGCCGGCCCACTGGCCGAGCGCCTTCATAACCGGGTCCAGACTCGCCATGCCGCCGGAGAGCAGGCCGAACGCCGCGGCGAACAGGAAGCGCCTGCCGGTACGTACTACGAAGAGCGCGAAGAGTCCGGCTCCGACGAGGTAGCCGCCGGCGATCCACCCCACGAGGACGGGATCGAACCGGGAGACCGGGACCTGACCGTGCGAGATGGCGTGCAGCGCGAAGAGCACGGTCCCGGCCACGATGAGCCCGGCACCGGCGTAGTTCACCGGGTCCACCGGCTCGCCGAGGACGAAGTGCGAGTAGAGCAGCAGCACCACCAGTCCCAGTCCGAACATGCCGGTCGCGTACGCCGGCGCGGCGAAACGGTTGGCGAGGATCAGCCAGACCGGTGTCATGTTGTTCAGAATCACCCCTGCGATATAGATGAACGCCTTGCCGCCGGAGCGCTCGGATCGTGGGAGCTTCCACCAGCGGAGCGTCTCGATCCCCTGCCGCTGCATGCCCTTCGAAAGATGCAGGGTCGATGTATTGATGAATCCGAAGAGCATGCCCAGGTATGCGGAGGTCACAGCGCCTCCGCGTCGACGAGGCCGTAGCGGCGCTTGAGCGCGAGCACCCGTCGCGCGCCCCGGTTCACGTCGTCTTCGGTGAGCTCGCCGGCGTCGATGAGCTCCTCGACCATCTGCACGATCTCCACGACATCGTAGTCGCGGTAGAGCAGGATCAGGTCGACGTCGAACTTGAACAGCCGCACCAGCGTGTCCGGGAGCGAGTAGTGATTCGCGATCGCGCCCATCTCCAACCCGTCGCTCACCACAACGCCCTCGAACCCGAGCTCCCGGCGCAGCACCTCGTGCAGGAAGACGCGCGAGAGCGTGACCGGGTAGAACGGATCGATCCGGTCGAAGAGCAGGTGCCCGGTCATGATCGCCGGGACCTCCGCGTTGATCGCCTCGCGAAAGGGCAACAGATCGGCGGCGAAGAGCTCGTCCTTCGTCGTGCCCACGACCGGCAGATCGTGGTGCGTGTCGATGGTCGTCAGCCCGTGGCCCGGGAAGTGCTTCGCCGTGGCGATCACGCCGGCCGCCCGGCTCGCCTCCAGGTAGGGGCGCACGAAACCGGCGACCGTGCGCGGGTCGGGTCCGAAGCTGCGATCGCCGATGATCGAGTCGTTCGCCACGCCGTAGACGTCGAGCACCGGCGCGAAGTTCATGTTGATACCCAGGTCGGCGAGCTGACGCGCGGTGACGTACGCCGCCGAGCGCACGAGCGACGAATCGCCGAACCGTCCCAGCGCCGCGGCGGACGGCATCCTGACGAACTCGGGAAAGCGGAAGGTCGCCACCCGTCCGCCCTCCTGGTCGGCCGCGAGCAGGAGCGAGATCCCCGGAGTGACCTGCGAGGCGACGAACTGGAGCGAATCGGTGAGCCGCCTGACGTCGTCGGCGGTGCGGAAGTTCCACGGGTAGACGATGAAGCCCGCCGGTGAGACGTCGACGATCGTGCGCCCGGTACCGTAGGTGACGCGGTCGCCCTGCACGCGCGCGATGAACCGCTGTCCGATCCGCTGGCGCAGCGTCAGCGAGTCGAGCACCGCCTCGATCTCCGGGTCGGTCGCGGGCCGCGGGGGTGTGAACGCGGGGATCGCGCCGATGCGCCCGGCGTACTTCGGATCGTCGAGCAGACGGGGATAGCGGGGACTTCGTTCCGGGTCCTCGTCGAGCCGCGGCAGCGGCGCGACGACCGCAGGGTGCGTCTCGTCGCGCGCGGAAGCCGCCTCATCGTCGGCGGTGGAGTCCGATTCGGTGACGCAGCCGGCGAAGACCACGATCGCGGCGAGCGAGAGGAGCGTGCGCGTGGCGTGGAGGGCGGCTGGTCTCGCCATGGCAGTTCATCGTAGCCCCGGGCGGGGGGCGTGGCAAGGCAGAGGCGCGGATCCGCGCGGGACGTCGGACCGCAGGCGCCGGGCCGTGGGCACGTCCGGCGCGCGACCG
>CAZICD010000203.1:0-2914 GCA_964537725.1 uncultured Spirochaetaceae bacterium
AGCTACATTGCTCCCGACGGAGGGAGTATGTACGCACTCGAAGTCTCGGACCTCAGGAAGGAGTTCATCGCGAAGACCGGCCCGCTCTTCCGCCGGAAGCGTGAGGCGGTGAGCGCCGTCGACGGCGTCGACTTCTCGATCGAGCCCGGGGAGATCTTCAGCCTCCTCGGCCCGAACGGCGCGGGCAAGACGACGTGCATCAAGATGCTCGCGACGCTGCTCATCCCCACCTCCGGGGTGGCGCGGGTCTTCGGGCACGACGTGGTGCGCGAGGAGGCGCAGGTGCGGCGGCTGATGACGGCCGTCCTGCCGGGCGAGCGCACGCTCTTCTGGAAGCTCACCGTCCGCGAGAACCTGCGCTACTTCGGCTCGCTCTACGGACTGTCGCGTTCGTATGCCGATGCGCGCATCGCCGAGCTCACCGCCTACTTCGGCGTCGAGGACAAGCTCTCCACGCTCGTCGAGAAGCTGTCGACCGGCCAGCGCCAGAAGGTGGTCCTGTGCCGGGCGCTTCTTCCCGACCCATCGCTGATCCTCCTCGACGAGCCGACCCTCGGGCTCGACCCGAACGCCGCCCGGCAGCTCCGGGCGCTCATCCGCGGAATACGCGACGAGGGCAAGACCGTCCTCCTCACGACGCACTACATGTACGAGGCCGACGAGCTCTCCGACCGGATTGCGATCATCAACACGGGCCGAATCGTCGCGATGGACACGCCCGCCGCGCTCAAGGCATCGCTCGACGCGCGGCAGATCATCCGGGTCCAGACCGATGTGTGGACACCGGCCTGCGAGGAAGCCTTCGAGGCGGCCTTCCCCGGCAACGAGGTCGAGCTCGACCGCCGGGCGGACAACGTCGTCCTGACCATCTTCGTACGGCGGGGTCCGATCGCCGTCGGCGAGCTCGCGCAGATCATCAACGGGTGCGGCGGTACGATCCGGACCGTCCGCGTGGAGGAGCCGTCGCTCGAGGACGTCTTCGTCGCGCTGACCGGCGACCGCGCCCGCACGGAGGAGCCGTATGGCGCCGCGATCGCGTAGCGAGGACGCGCGCGCACCCGGCGCGATCGCCCCGGCGGTCGCAGCCCTCAGAACGGTCACCGCGGTCGCCTGGCGCGACGTCCGCATCATGACCCGGTACAAGAGCTGGTTCGTCGCGAGCATCGTCTGGCCGATCATCTTTCCCTTCTCGCTCGTCTTCCTGGGCCGCGGCCTCGCCGGACCGGAGGGTGAAGGCGTCGACCACTTCGCGACGCTCGCCGCGACGAGCGACTACGCGAGCTTCATCATCATCGGCAGCCTCGTCTGGATGTTCGTGAACATCAACCTCTGGATGGGAGGGCTGTCGCTGCTCACCGACCGCAACCGCGGCACCTTCGACACGCACTGGACCATGCCCGCGAGCAAGCTCGCGCTCGTCGTGGGCGCGACCGTCGCCTCGCTCGTCCTGAACTTCGTGCCCATGATCGTGTCGATCGGGTTCTACGCGGCGGTCGGCTACCTCCAGGTGAGCGGATCGCCGGTACAGATCCTCCTCTCCATCCTCGCCGTGCTGCCCTTCCTGCTCGGCTTCCTGCTCTGCTTCGCGGCGGTCACGGTCCGCTACCGACAGGCGGGGATGCTCGTCCAGGTCATGCGCACGCTCTTCTCCATCCTCTGCGGTCTGCAGTTTCCTCTGGCGGTGCTCCCGGACCGACTCGAGGCTGTGGGGCGCGCGGTGCCGCTCACCCACTTCATCGATCTCGTCCGGGCCGTGGTGATCTCCGGCGACCGGATCGGCGACCACGCGGCGTCGGTCGCCTACCTCGTGGGAAGCGGCTTCGTGATGCTCGCCGTCGGCGCGCTCGCCTTCGAGCTCGTCCGGATCAGCGTCCGCCGAAGCGGACTGGTAACGGGGTACTAGCATGCATACGACACGATACGCGGGCCCGGTCGGACGGGTTTTCTCGGCGCTGGGAGCGGTCTTCCGCAAGAACGCGCTCGAGTACATCCGCTATCCCATGAACGTCTTCTTCGGGCTCGTCATGCCGGTCATCTGGTTCCTGCCCATGTATTTCCTTATCGTGAGCTTCGCGCCCGACGGCGAGTCCGCGGGCCTCGCCGCCTGGGTGGGGACGAGCGACTTCTTCGCCTACCTGCCCATTGGCCTGGTGGTGAGCTACGTGCTCACCTCGATCTTCTGGAACATGGGCTTCGCGCTCAAGCGGCTGATGGACATCGGCATGCTCGAGACAATCTGGTCCTGCCCGGTCTCGCGCGTCGTCTACGTCGTAGGCGAGTCGCTCTTCTCGCTCGCGCGTCTGGTGCTCGAGGTCGCGATCGTGATCGTCGTCTACCGATACCTCTACGGGTTCGCGCTGCCGGCGTCGATCGTAGCGACGCTGCGCTACCTTCCGGCCTTCATGGCGCTCATGTTCGGGTTCGGGATCGGCTTCGCCTCGCTCGTGCTCCTGGTCAAAGACGCGAACACGCTCGTCGACACGTCGAGCTTCCTCATCAGCGGGATCACCGGCAGCCAGAACCCTCCGCAGGCCTTCCCGCGCTTCCTCGTCACGATCGCGCTCGCGATCCCGGTCACCCACTTCATCGACCTGCTGCGCGTGGAGACGCTCGCGATCGAACCGCTCGCGAACCCTGCCGTGTCGCTGGGCTACTTCCTCGCTTCGGCCGTGCTCTTCCCGGTGGCGGGCGTGCTGATCTTCCGCGCCGTCGAGCGCCGCAGCCGGCGGAGGGGTGACCTGCACGTACACTGAGGGTGCTGCGACCGCCGACACAGCCGCGGTGACACGGCAGCGACAGGGACGTGTCGGAATGGCCGGCCTCCCCTATACTGAGGCCATGACGTCGAACGATCGCACCGTACTCCGCGAGCTCGCCAACCGCGTGGGTGAAATCGCCGCGCTTCCCGTCCAGG
>CAZICD010000204.1:0-2914 GCA_964537725.1 uncultured Spirochaetaceae bacterium
CGCGGGTCCGTAAGATCGAGTACACACTACAGAGAGAACGAAGCGACGCGTCCGCGCGGTCGTTTGCGAAGGAGCAATCAATGGCAGACCTGCGAGCCACCTACATGGGCATAGACCTCAAGAACCCCCTGATCGCGGGGGCTTCGAGCCTCACGAGCAACATGGGCAGCATCAAGAAGCTCGAAGACGAGGGCGTTTCGGCGCTCGTGATCTCGTCGCTCTTCGAAGAGACGATCCAGCTCCAGAGTTACAAGATGGAGCAGGACATGTCGTACTTCGACGACCTGGACGCCGAGATAGGCAACATCTTTCCGGACATCGAGCACGCGGGTCCCGAGGAGCACCTCATGTGGGTGCGCAGGGCCGTCGAAGCGGTGGACATCCCGGTCATCGCGAGCCTCAACTGCGTCGATCCGGAGACGTGGGTCGAGTGGGCGCAGAAGCTCGAGGATACCGGTGTCCAGGGGCTCGAGCTCAACTTCTTCGCGATCCCCATCGATTCGAAGGAAACCGCAGAGGGCAACGAGAAGTACCAGGTCGACACAGTGAAGGCGATCACGTCGAAGGTGAAGATCCCCGTCAGCGTGAAGCTCAGCCCCTTCTACACGAGCCCGCTCAACGTGGTGAAGCGACTCGACGACGCCGGCGCAGCCGCCTTCGTCATCTTCAACCGCCTCTGGCACCCGGAGATCGACGTGGACCGAGAGAAGATGCACTTCCCGTTCCACCTCTCCAGCCCTGCCGACCTCGGGCTTCCCATCCGTTACGTGGGCCTGCTCAGCGAGAACGTCAAGGGTTCGCTCTGCGCGTCCAATGGCGTCCACAGCGGGACCGACGCGGTGCAGGCGATCCTCGCGGGGGCCGATGTCTTCCAGGCGGTGAGCACCTTCTACAAGAACGGCGTCAAGACCGCCGGCACCATGCTCAAGGAGATCGAGACCTGGATGGACCGCAAGGGCTACGGGTCGCTCGCCGACTTCCGCGCGAAGCTCAACTACAACAACGCGAAGGACAAGTGGACCTTCAAGCGCGCGCAGTACGTCCGGCACCTGCTCAACAGCGAAGAGTACATCAAGCGCTCGAGCGCTCTGTAGGCTCGCGCAGCATGAACATCGACACGGCGGTATTCGGGACGTTGCCCGGCGGCGAGGACGTCAGGGTGTACACGATCGCGAACGATCACGGCTACGCGCTGCGGTGCATGGACTTCGGCGCGACGATCGTCGGCTTTCGCGCTCCCGATCGTGAGGGCCGGGCCGATGAGATCACGCTGCGCTACGACGAGTTCGAACGCTACGCGGCCGGACATCCCTTCTTCGGCTCCACGGTGGGTCGCGTCGCGAACCGCATTGGCGGCGCCGCCTTCGAGCTCGACGGGCACACCTACCGGCTCGAAGCGAACGAGGGCCGCAACACCCTCCACAGCGGTTCGCACGGGTTCCACGCGCAGCTCTTCCGCTCCGAGCCCTTCGAGCGCGCCGGCCACGCGGGCGTGCTCTTCCACCTCGTCAGTCCCGACGGCGATCAGGGTTTCCCGGGCGAGGTCGCGGTGACCGTCTCGCTCTCGCTCACCAACGACGACGAGCTGCACATCGAGTACCACGCGGAGGCCGATCGCGCCACGCCGCTCAACCTCACCAACCACACGTACTGGAACCTCGCCGGTGCCCCCGATCGGCGGCGGCACCGCGGGGAGGCCGTTCCCGCGCCGCGGCCGCGAGGCGGGGCGATCGGCGAGCACGAGATCACGATCTACGGCGACCGCTACCTCGAGCTCGACGACGAGGCGATCCCCACCGGCCGCATCCTTCCGGTCGCCGGGACGCCGTTCGACTTCACCGGACCCAAGCCGATCGGCCGGGACATGGAGGCGGCAGGCGGCTACGACCTGTGCTACGTCCTGAAGGCCGGCCCGGAGCGCGAGGCGTCCGGCGAAACTCTCGAAGACGGCTCGCTCGAGCGCGCCGCGATGCTCCGCGACCCGTCGAGCGGCCGAACCATGGAGGTCCGCACGACCTCGCCGGCGCTGCAGTTCTACAGCGGCAATATGCTCCCGCAGTCGACCGACCAGTACGGCGAGAAGTTCCACCTCCACGACGCGCTCTGCCTCGAAACGCAGTACCATCCGGACGCGGTCAACCAGGAGAGCTTCCCGTCCATCATCCTGCAGCCGGGCGAGGTCTGGCAGCACCGCACGGTGCACCTGTTCGGGGTGGAGTAGGTCGGCGATCCACCGCGGCTCTCGCTCATCTCTTCAGGAGCGAACGGAAGAATCCGCGCTTCTCGTAGCCCTCGTCCTGGATAACGATATCGCCGAGGAGCGAAAAGCCTCTCAGGATGCACGTGCCTTGCGAGCCGGGCGTTTCGGCGACCTCGGGCTCCTCGCTTTTGCGGTACTCGGTATCGCCGAGAAGGCTCACGACCTTGTTCCGGACGCTCATCCCCCGCGGGACGATGACGGTCGTGTCGCCGATCAGGCTGAACACCGTGAGAACGACCGGGTCGCTTCCCGGTGGGGGCGGCTCCAGGTAGACCGTCACGTCGCCGACGAGAGCGATACTCCTGATGGCACCGGGCTCGTAGCTGTGGTGGTCAACGTGCTGGTCTCCGACGATGGCGGGCTTCGTGTCGGCTTCGGGCCGGTCGGAGCCCCGGACGTCCGCGGGAAAGTCGTGGATGACCCGCTCCAGATCCTCTATGCAATCGGCGCTGTTGGCCAGGTCCAGGCGACGCTCGTAGTCCTCGAGCTCGATACGGTCAGCTGCGAACGCCCGGGCGAGCAGGTCGCAGACTTCCTTTCTCCGTTCCGTAAGCCCGTACCGTCGCTTCTCGAGATCACCGTCCATACACGGTGTATGGTCGGTTTCCCGCGCGCTGTCAACTGCTCGGCGACCCGCGACGTTACGTTTGCGGC
>CAZICD010000205.1:0-2906 GCA_964537725.1 uncultured Spirochaetaceae bacterium
CGGGCAGGAAGACGTCGCGCCCGCTGAGCTTCACCGCGACGACCTCGCGGTAGAGCGTTCCGAGGTCGTGGTCGTCTATGTAGGCACCCAGCAGGCGGTCGAGGAAGTTCAGCAGGTCGGCGTGACGCGTCGAGACGGGGGAGTGCATCACGACTTCCCCGTCGACGAGGTCGGCGTGGCGGCCCGGCTCGAGCCAGTCGAGGAAGTCCGCCGCGGTGAGCAGGTCGCGATCGGTGTGCGCCGAGAGCGAGACGCGCGTAGGCATGACACTCCCAGTATACACCCGAAACGCGGGTTTGAATTCACTACGCCGGCCGGTCGGGCCTGATCGCACCGAACCGGCGCGCGTGACGGCCGCCGGCCCGGCGTGTGCTCACGTCCGGAACCGAACCACCAGCTCCGGGCCCCGCCCGTACTCCTCGCCCGCGTAGCCGCCCCACCGGTCGGTGATCTCGAAGCCGTGGTCCTCGACGACGCCGGCGAGCTCCTCCGGGTACCAGACGCGCATGGGAGGGACGAATCTCGCCTCGTCAACGAGCGCTCCGTTCTCGAAGGAGCGGAAGATGAGCTCCGCGTAGATCACGAGCGGGTCCTCGCTCAGCCGCAGCTGGCGGAACGAGTGGCGAAGCACCCCGTTCCGGTACGCGTGCTCGGAGGCGCCGTGCTCCTGATCCGGGTCGGCGCGGCGCCAGATGGAGACGAGCTCTTCACGGCTGGTGTTCGGGTTGAACGCGTTGAGGATGCAGGTGCCGTCGTCTGCGAGGTGCCGGCGGATCACCGCGAAGAGCGCATCGACCTGCTCGTCGGTCTCCAGGTTCTGGAAGACGCGGTACGGCGCGACGATGAGATCGAAGCGCCGCGCGAGATCGACCCGGCAGATGTCCCCGTGGACGAGCTCCGCGCGTCGCCCATCGGGCCCCGCCCCGCGTCGTGCGGCAGAGCGGCAGCCGCTACTCCTCGCCCACCGCGGCGCTGAACGCGGCCTGTCGTCGCTGGTGCCGGGCGCGCAGGACGTTGTCCAGTCCGTGCATGAAGGTCCCGATGCAGTCGCAGGTGAGGTCGTAGTAGACGGTGGTTCCTTCCTTTCGGGAGGAGAGAATACCGGCGCTCTTCAGCTGCGAGAGATGTCGCGAGACCGTGGAGGTATCCGCGCCGATGCGTTCGGTCAGCTCGCATACGCAGCGCGACCCCTCGCGCGCGATGAGATCGACGATGTAGACCCGCGTCGGATGCGCGAGCGCCTTCAGGATCTCCGCGCGTTCGCTCGCCCGCGCCTGTTCGTGTTCATTCATTACTATTTGTCTATATAGCCAATAAATCGACCCAAGGTCAACCGGACGCCCCTGAGCGTCGCCCGCCCGATCGCGGGTTGACACCGATGGTGCGTAATTGTACATATGACCAAATACGCATTCAAGGAGCAGACTATGACCATTCAGATACTCGGATCGGGGTGTCCCAACTGCCGCAAGCTCGAGCAGAACGCGCGTGAGGCGGTGGCGACGCTCGGAATCGAAGCGGACTTCGAGAAGATCACCGACACCGACCGGATCGTGGAGATGGGCGTTATGAGGACCCCCGGCCTCGCGATCGACGGGGAAGTGCAGAGGTCGGGCAAAGTGCTGAGCGCGGATGAGATAGCCCGGACGATCAGGGCGTACACCGCGTGACCTCGAGCGGGACTCAGCAGCAGCCCGAGACCGCACGCCCCGGGCTGCTCGAACGCTTCTGGGACGAGCGAACGAACCGCCTGCTCACGCTCATGGCTCTCGTCTTCCTCGCGGCGTTTCTCGTGCCCTGGTCGGCACCTCGTGTCTCCTCGGCGGTCAACGAGGCGTTCCTCATGCTCGGCGAGTACGCGCGCGAGCACGTCCTGCTCTGCCTCGTGCCCGCCTTCTTCATCGCCGGGGCGATCACCGTCTTTCTCAACCAGCAGGCGGTGATCGCGTACCTCGGGCCCACCGCGCCGAAGCTCGTCGCCTACAGCGTGGCCTCGGTATCCGGGACGATCCTCGCGGTATGCTCGTGCACGGTACTCCCGCTCTTCAAGGGGATCTACCGCAAGGGCGCCGGGCTGGGGCCGGCGGTGAGCTTCCTCTACTCGGGGCCGGCGATCAACGTGCTCGCGATCATCCTCACGGCGAAGGTGCTCGGCGTAGAGCTCGGCGTCGCCCGGGCGGTTGGGGCGCTCGTCTTCGCCTTCGTGATCGGCATTCTCATGCAGCTCTTCTTCCTCAGAGAAGACACCGAGCGCACGACGAACGCCGCGATGTTCGAGCGCGACGACGAGGAGGACACGCGCGGACTCGGCAGGACGGTGATCTCCATGGCCGCAATGATCGGCATCCTGGTCTTCCTGAACTGGGCGCCGTCCGGCGGATCGGTCGGCTGGTGGGACTTCCTCTACGGCTGGAGGTGGGCGATCGCAGGCGTGTTTGCCGTCGTCCTCGTCTACGCGCTCGTGCGCTGGTTCACGAAGAGCGAGCTCCGCGACTGGGTCACGGCGACGCGCGACTTCGCCGCACAGATCCTGCCGCTGCTCTTCGCCGGCGTGCTCGTCGCCGGGTTTCTCCTCGGGCGGCCCGGGCACATGGCGCTCATCCCGGAGAGCTGGATAGCCGGTCTCGTGGGAACCAATTCGGTCGGCAGCAACCTCATGGCGTCGGTGGCCGGCGCGCTCATGTACTTCGCCACGCTCACCGAAGTCCCCATCATGCAGGGTCTCCTCGGCGCGGGCATGAGCCAGGGCCCCGCGCTCGCGCTCCTGCTCGCCGGCCCGTCGCTCTCGTTGCCGTCGCTGCTCGTCATCGGCGGCGAGCTCGGCGTGAAGAAGACGATCGTCTACGTCGTGCTCGTCGTGACCCTTTCCACGGTGGCGGGACTGGTCTACGGGACGCTCGTCTCGT
>CAZICD010000206.1:0-2902 GCA_964537725.1 uncultured Spirochaetaceae bacterium
GCGCCCGTGCGTTTGCCGGCACAAGACGGCCTAACCACGCCGATAACCCCTCCTGACCGCTCAAAACCCGTTCGAACTCACGGTTCGCGCCTTGTGCGGTGCGACGGCGACAACTAACCTGACAGGGAGTCCAGAAGGAGCCGCTATCGTGAACGGTTGTCGCACGCGAGTATCACACATCGTCGCTATGGCAGTCGTCGTGACGGCCTTTACCGCGTGCACTATCGATTCGGGCTACATGGATACGATCAGAAGCAAGATGGAGAAGGACGCCGATGCTGGTGTATCGACGCCGACGTACCGCGTTCTCTACGACGGCAACGGTTCCGACGGCGGATCGGTTCCTGACGATGCTGCCGAGTACGAGTCTGGTGCAACCGCGATCGTGCTCGGAGCGGGTACGATGACGTGCACCGGCTACTCATACCTCAGCTGGAACACCATCGCAGACGGATCGGGCACGTCCTATGCAGCGGACGACCCGCTGACGGTTGATGCAGAAGATATCACGCTCTACGCGCAGTGGGGACTGGACTCGTATGCGCTGAGCTACAGCGGGAACGGCGCCGAAGGGGGCGATGTGCCGTCGGGCGGGGTCTTCGAGTACGGTGCGATGGTCACGGTCCAGGGCAACACCGGCGGTCTGACCAGGGGCTACCATCTCTTCGTCGACTGGAATACCTCCAGTGGCGGCGAGGAGGCCGCCTTCGAGAGCGACGACACCTTCAGCATGCCGGCGCACGACGTCACGCTGCACGCTCAGTGGCGCGAGTACGACCTGCGCGATCGCGGGCCGGCCGGCGGGCTCATCTTCTTCGACGACGCTGACGACGGCGATGACGATTACGTGGGATGGCGGTTTCTCGAGGCGGCTCCGGCGGCAACCGACGCGACCGGTCGCGAGTTTGGCGGCTGGGGCGACAATCTGAACGTCAGAGCGACCGCGGTGGGGACCGGACTCGACAACACATCGGCCCTCAATCTCGCGCTCGAGATGCACGGCGAGTCGGGCACCGTCGTCCAGGTGTGCCACAATGAGATGGACACCGCCGGTTACACCGATTGGTTCATCCCTTCGCGCGATGAGTTGCTGCTCGTGTACTCCGTGCTGCACCAGAACGGTGTTGGTGGTTTTCTGAACGATCCGCACGGCTACTGGAGCTCGTCGGAGAAGGACAACAACTACGTGTATGTCGTGGACTTCACAGACGGCACCAACTGGGGCCAATTCAAGACTTCTACGAGTCCGCGGATCCGCGCGGTGAGAAGGTTTTGACCCTTATGAGCGCACCCGCTGCCGGGAGACTCGTCGCACGCTCGACTCGAGCGGGGCGCGCGGTGAAACGCCTCTTCGCCGCCTGCGTACTGGCTATCCTCGTCTCACCGGCGCTGCTCGCCCAGGCAGGATCCACGCTGACGCTGCGTGCATCCCCGTTCGGAACGGTGCCGCTGGGCTCGAGCGCGGATTCATTTGCGCCCGGGTTCGGTGGCGAGGTTTCGGTTGGCTTCTCTCCTGCAGGGTTCCGTGGGTTCGGCCTCGAGGCGGGCGGTGAGCTCACGGTGCTCCCCATTCGCACGCAGGATTCCGTCCGGATCGTCTCGCCGTTCGTGGGTCCGGCGTATCGTTTACCCGTTACCAGTCATCTGTCGTTCCACGCCTGCGCGACCGGAGGATACTACTACTGGCAGCCCGTCGGGTGGGACGCCGCCGGTAGCAACGGGGGCGGCTTTGCGCTCGGAGGCGGCGCCGGAGTTCGTCTGCGCCTGCCCGGTCGCTTTTCCGTGGCAGTCGGCGGCGCGTACGACCACTACCTCGAGCTCTACAACGGGCTGCGACTGGGTCTTGCCGTCGAGATGGATATCCCGACCACGCCGAACGGTCGGACCGGGCTGGAAATCCGGGACGTCGAGCTCGTGCCGCTCTTCCCGGTCCTCTATCACTACTACGATACTCACCCGGTCGGCATGGTGACGGTAACGAACACCGGCGACTCCGATATTCACGATCTGACTCTCTCTCTCCTTGTGCGCCGCTACATGGACGACGGGGGCGCAGCGACCGATCCGGTGCGGATTCGCCCCGGTGAGGAGAGACAGGTCGATCTGTACGGACTCTTCACCGAAGAGCTCATGAGCGTCACCGAAGGGACGAAGGTCAGCGCGACCCTGACCGCGTCCTACACGATGGGAGGCGGAGCCCGCACGAGTGAGCTCGCCGCGGTCCTCGAGGTGCACAATCGGAACGCGATGACCTGGGACGACGACAGGAAACTCGCCTCCTTCGTCACGGCCAAGGACCCGGCGGTTCTGAGTTTTGCGAGAAACGTCGTCACCTGGATGCAACCGCTGAAGAATCCTGCTCTGGACGCGAAGCTTCAGGAAGCGATGGCCCTTTTCGCGGCGCTCAGAGCGTTCGGAATTCGGTACCAGGCCGATCCGACCACGCCGCATGCGACTGCCTCAGAAGACGGAGGCGCCGTCGACTTCCTTCAATTCCCCCGGCAGACGCTCACGTACTCGAGCGGGGACTGCGATGACCTGACCGCGCTCTACATCGCCCTCCTCGAGTCCGTCGGCGTGGACACCGGGTTCATCACGGTGCCTGGCCACATCTACGCCGCGTTCGCAGTTGAGACCTCGCCCGACGAGGCGCGGAGAGAGTTCGTGAACCCCGATGACCTGATCTACGCCCACGGGCGTGCATGGGTGCCCATAGAGACAACCATGGTTCAGTCCGACTTCGATCAGGCCTGGACCGATGGCGCGAGAACCTGGCGGGAGCGCGGCGCGGACGACGAGGCGGAGCTCTTCATCACGAGTGAGGCATGGGAGGTATACCGACCGGTGGGTTTCAGCGAGGGAACCCCCGACGTCGCGCTTCCTCGCAGGGAGGAACTCGTCG
>CAZICD010000207.1:0-2878 GCA_964537725.1 uncultured Spirochaetaceae bacterium
TTCCCAGGTATGCACTTGCGTGAGTTCAGGCATCAAGGTTCGTGACAGTTCACAAACCGTGCCGATCAGCGGAGATCGGGACGGACGAAGGCGGCCATGGCGACGAACACGCCGGCGGTCCAGCCGAGCATCCTCGCCGGCTCGTACTCTGCGGCGCCCGGCGAGCCGGTGAGCGCGTCGTACTTCTCCCAGAGCGCGCCCGTCTCCTCGTACTGCGCGGTTGCCGTGTCGAGGAAGGCGCGCGCGACGCGCATCGCGTCATCGGTACGGCCGTAGCGTTTGAGGCCGCGGCAGACCATCAGCTGGACGGGCGGCCACGCGTTGGGGTAGCCCCACTGGTAGGTCCGGGCGTTCGGCGAGTCCGCGCAGGTACTCACGCCGTGCGGCAGCTCCAGACGGCGCAGCAGCCGCATCGTCGCCGACGCTTCGGAGTCGGTGGCGATGCCGTAGGCGAGCGGCCAGAACGAGGCCGCGTTCACGACGCCGGTCGTCTCGTCGGCGGCGATGTCGTAGTCGTTGAAGCAGCCGAGCGCCGGGTCCCAGCAGTAGCGGCGCAGCCTCGCGAGTCGGTCCGCGGCGCGCTCGAGCCAGCGGTCCGCGTCGCTTCGGCCCAGTGCCTTCGCGAACCGCGCGAAGTTCCGCTCGTACTCGTAGAGATTGCTGTTGAGGTCGATGGGCGCGTGATCCGCGCACCGCCGGCGGAACCGGGGGGTGAAGTCGTGGCCGCTCTCGGCTTCGGCCACGTAGTGGTAGGCGACCTGTCGCATCGTCGGCTCGTCGGTTTTCGGCATATCCAGCCGCTTCACGAGCGTGCCCTCGTAGAACTCGACCAGGTCGTGCGTGGTCGCCTCGTGGAGGTAGCGGTTCAGCCCGATCTCCGTAGCCCGCCTCGTCATCCAGAAGTCGTACTCGGCGCGCAACGGCTCCCACGCGGCCGCCAGCCAGCCGCGATCCTGCGTGCGTTCCCAGATGTCACGGACCATCATGGAGAGGTAGGGCGGTTGCGAGCGGTTGAGGTGGTAGACCGCGTTGCTGTTCAGCACGAATCCGAACTTCTCGATCATGTAGAACATGTTCGCGACGTTCGCCTGCGCGAGGTCGATGCGGTCGTGGCGCAGGAGCCCCAGGTGCGCGAAGTAGGTGTCCCAGTAGTAGAGCTCCTGGAATCGGTCCGACGCGCACGGAGCCGTGAACTCGTGCGGGAGGTAGAGCCTCGGGTGGGCGTCGTGCCCGACGCGGCGCACGGTCGACTCCCACGCGCCGCGGATGTAGGCGAGAACTTCCTCGATCGCTGTCTGTTGGGCGTCCACCGCACCAGTATGAACGTCCGCGGCGCAGCCTGCAATTCCCTCGGCCGCCCGGGCGTTCCCGCGCGCGGCGACAAGCCACGCTTACCGTGACCGCCCCCCGCGCCGATACTGTAGCTGTGACGCCGCACACCGGCCCGGTGCGGGCCCGACCGATCCTCTACCTCTTCGCCGCGCTCGCTCTCCTCGTCGCCGGGACGTACGCATCGGCCCAGACCATCCCGGACATCGACGCGGAGGAGACGCCGCTGCACTGGGCGGCGCGCAACGCCCTGCTCGACATCGCGCAGGGCCTCGTGGAGAACGGCGCGCTCGTCTCGGCTCCGGACCAGTTCGGGCGTACGCCGCTTCACCGCGCGGTGGCCTCGCCCTCCATGGTCGCCTTTCTCATCCGGGCCGGCGCGAACGTGAACACCGCCGACGTCTTCGGGCGTACTCCGCTGCACGAAGCGCTGCCGTACCCGGAGAGCGTCGTGCTGCTCCTCGAAGCCGGCGCAGACATCACCGCCCGCGACTTTCTGGGCAATACGCCGCTCGAACGCTCGCTGCGCTACGGTACCGGCTCGCGGAACCGGCAGGTCATCGAGTTGCTCATCGCCGCCGGTGCCGGCGCGCCCAGGCGGGATTGAGCATCCGGCCTACTCCAGCGGGAAGTGCTTCCACGGCCCGTCGAGGAGCCGCCGGTGATCGCCGAAACCGTCGATCCTCGCCACCTCGTCGTCAGACAGCTCCATGCCCGTCGCTTCGAGATTGCTCCGCAGATGCTCGGCGCTCGAGGCCTTCGGTATGGCGATGATGCCGTGCGCGAGCAGCCACGCGATCGCGACCTGCGCTGCCGAGGCGTCGTGCGCTCGCCCGATCTCCGCGAGCCGATCGTCGGCCGCGACCTCGCCGCGCGCGAGCGGGCTGTAGGCCGTCACCGTCACGCCGAGCGATCGACACGTATCGAGCAGCTTCTTCTGGTAGAGCAGCGGATGAAACTCGACCTGGTTCGTGACGATCGGCACTGGGCTCACCGAATCGGCCTGCTGGACGAGATCGGGGTTGAAGTTGCTGATGCCTACGCTTCGCACCGTGCCCCGGTCGACCAGCTCCTTCATCGCGCCGAGGGTCTCCTCGAAGGGAACGTCGCGGTCGGGCCAGTGGATGAGGAGCAGGTCGACGTAGTCGGTGCGCAACTGTTCGGTGAGCTTGTCGCCCTGCTGGATCACCTGCGACCGCGACTGCTTGCCCAGGGGAATCTTCGTCGTCACGAACAGCTCGTCGCGGCGAACGCCCGACTGTTCGATCCCGGCGGCGACCTCCGCGTGGTTGCCGTAGGCGAACGCCGTGTCGATGTGGCGATACCCCATACCGATCGCTTCCGTGACGCTTTCGGTGCACCTCGCGCCGGTCAGCTGCCACGTCCCGAGCCCGATCCGGGGCACTTCGTTGCCATCCCTGAGCGTAATCCGATCCATACTACGAGCGTAGCGCCACGCCTCACCGCGGTCAAATCGGCGTCGCCCGGCTGTCCCGGCCCCGCGACCGACGTATACTGAAGAATCGCGCCCAGCGCGATTCCTTCAAGA
>CAZICD010000208.1:0-2874 GCA_964537725.1 uncultured Spirochaetaceae bacterium
CGGCGCCGCCTGGGTCGAGCACCGCTACTCGGCCGATCTCCACTGCGCCGAGTGCGACATCCACTACCGCGAACCGGTGCCCAACCTCTTCTCGTTCAACTCGCCGCTCGGCGCGTGCGACACGTGCCGCGGCTTCGGCCGCGTGATGGGCATCGACTACGGGCTCGTCGTCCCCGACGGCTCGCTCTCGCTCAAGGGCGGCGCGATCCGCCCGTGGCAGAGCAAGAGCTACCGCGAGGTGCAGCGCGACCTCCTGCGATACGCGCGCCGGCGCGGCGTCCGCGTCGACGTACCGTGGGACGAGCTCACCGAGGAAGAACGCACCTGGGTCATCGAGGGCGAAGGGGACTGGGACGACGGCGAGTGGTACGGGGCGAAGCGCTTCTTCGACTGGCTGGAGAGCCGCAGCTACAAGATGCACGTCCGCGTGCTGCTCTCGCGCTACCGCGCCTACCGGGAGTGTCCCGACTGCGGCGGCGCGCGCCTGAAGCCGGAGGCGCTGCTGTGGCGCATCGGGCCCGAAGGCGGGCTCAACGTCCACGAGATGATGAAGAAGCCCATCGACGAGCTCGACCGCTTCTTCGCAGGGCTCGAGCTCCCCGGCAGCCTGGACGAGGCGGCGGAGACGGTGATGGAGGAGATCCGCCGCAGGCTCGGCTACCTCACCGAGGTCGGCCTCGGCTACCTCGACCTCGACCGCCAGTCGCGCACGCTCTCAGGCGGCGAGGTCCAGCGCGTGAACCTGACCACCGCGCTCGGCACCTCGCTCGTGAACGCGCTCTTCGTGCTCGACGAGCCGAGCATCGGGCTGCACCCGCGCGACGTCGGCCGGCTCGTCGGCGTGCTCCACCGATTGCGCGACTCGGGCAACACCATCGTCGTCGTCGAGCACGACCCGGCGGTCATCGCCGCCGCCGACCACGTCATAGACATGGGGCCGGCGGCCGGCAGCGGCGGCGGCGAGGTCGTCTTCGCCGGGCCTCCGGCGGAGCTCGTCCGCGACCGCACCTCGCTCACCGCCGACTACCTCAGCGGTCGCCGGTCGACCGGCGCGGAGGCGGCCGCCGCGGCGCGGGAGCACGCGGCGACGGCGCCGGGCGGGCACCCAAACCGCGACGCCGCGGACGACGCCCCGCCGCTCGTCGTCCGCGGCGCGCGCGCGCACAACCTCGCGTCCATCGATGTGGAGTTGCCGCTCCACCGCCTCGTGGTGCTCACCGGCGTGAGCGGCAGCGGCAAGAGCACGCTCATGGACGAGGTGATATACCGCGGCGTCCGCCGCCACCTGGGCCAGCCGACCGAGGAGCCGGGCGAGCACGACGCGATGGAAGGGCTCGAATCTATCGGCGACGTCGTGCTCGTCGACCAGTCGGCGATCGGCAAGAGCGCGCGCAGCAACCCGGCGAGCTACGTGGGCGCCTTCGACGCGATCAGATCGACCTTTGCCTCGCTCGAGGTCGCGCGCGAACGCGGCTTCACCGCCGGCACCTTCAGCTTCAACTCGGCGAAGGGCCAGTGCCCCACGTGCAAGGGCAGCGGATTCGAGCATATTGAGATGCAGTTCCTGAGCGACGTCTACCTGCGCTGCCCCGACTGCAACGGCCGCCGCTTCAAGGACGAGGTGCTCGAGGTGGAGATGGCGGTCGCCGACGGTCGGAGCCTCTCCATCGCCGACGTGCTCGACCTCACGGTGGACGAGGCGGCGGAGCTCTTCGCCGACGACCGGAAGGTCATGCGCGCGCTCCGGCCGCTGCTCGACGTGGGGCTCGGCTACGTCGCGCTCGGGCAGCCGGTGCCCACGCTCTCCGGCGGCGAGGCGCAGCGGCTCAAGCTCGCCAAGCACCTCGCCCCGGGCGCGTCGAACGCGCGCCACGTCCTCTTCCTCTTCGACGAGCCGACGACCGGCCTCCACTTCGCCGACATCTCCACGCTGCTCGTGGCCTTCCGCAAGCTGCAGGCGGCCGGACACTCGCTCCTCGTGATCGAGCACAACCTGGACGTCGTCGCCGCCGCGGATCACGTCATCGACCTGGGGCCGGAGGGGGGCGCGGCCGGCGGGCGGCTCGTCTTCGCCGGTTCGCCGGGGGAGCTTGCGGAAAGCGCTACGCACACCGGCAGCGAGCTCCGCGCCTTCCGCAAGGCCGATGTCGCGTGGCGGCCGGCTGGTGACGCCACCGCCGGGGCGGCGGTCGCCGAGACGGCCCCGCCGCTCGCCGGCGGCAGCTCCGGAACCGCCGCGCCGGCTCCCGTCCAGCGGGTCCGCGAGATCCGCATCAACGGCGCGCGCGAGCACAACCTGCGCGACGTCGACCTCGCGATCCCGCACGACGCGTTCACCGTACTCACCGGCGTGAGCGGCAGCGGCAAGAGCACCGTCGCCTTCGACATCGTCTTCGCCGAAGGCCAGCGCCGCTACCTCGAGTCGCTCAACGCGTACGCGCGCCAGTTCGTCCAGCCCGCCTCCCGCGCGGACATGGACGGGGCGGTCGGCATCCCGCCCACCGTCGCGATCGAGCAGCGCACGAGCCGCGGCGGCCAGAAGAGTACCGTCGCCACGACCACCGAGATCTATCAGTTCCTGCGCCTGCTCTACGCGAAGCTCGGCACGCAGTACTGCCCCGAGTGCGACGTCCCCATCCAGTCGCAGTCGCAGGGGTCGATCGAACAGGCGATCCGCCGGGAGTTCGCGGGCCGATCGGTCTACCTCCTCGCGCCGCTCGTGATCGCGCGCAAGGGCTACTACACCGACCTCGCGACGTGGGCGAACCGCCGCGGGGTCGATCACCTGCGCGTGGACGGCGAGCTCATCCCCACCGACGCGTGGCCCCGCCTCGACCGCTACCAGGAACACGACATCGAAATGCCCTACGGGCC
>CAZICD010000209.1:0-2789 GCA_964537725.1 uncultured Spirochaetaceae bacterium
CGTCCTCCGGGGCCGCGGGCTCGCCGGTCTGCTCGCGCACCACTTCGGCGAGGGTGTTCTCCCGCACGTGCTCGAAGAACGCGTCCCGGATCGTCCGGATCGTAGGCAGCGCGTCTTCCGGAGTCGACGGGTCTTTCGTGATCTCCTGCGCCTCGGTGAGGAGCTCCGTCGCGACGTTCAGGTCGCCCGGATCGTATCGCCGGACTCGGTCCGCAAACGCGGCGAGGCGGCCGGTGGCGTTCTCGAGGAACGTCAGCGCGTGGGCATCCAGCCCGTCGATCGGCGACCGCTCGGCGGGTTCGGCGGGCCCGGCCGACTGGAGGGTAGCGAGCCACTGATCTCGCCGCGCCTCGACCTCAGACGCGTCGCCGCTCTGTACCGATGCGCGGAACGCGTCGACGATCTGCTCGTACACCGGCCGGTGAGCGACGGCCGCCTCGTCTCCGGCGAGCGCACCGGCGGCGTCGATGATGTCGGCCGCTCCGACGAGATCGCCTTCCTGGTAGTTCTGCAGCAGCTCGATCAGTTTTTCGTTCATGGTTAACCCGTCAGCATCCCGACGACCTTCGTGAGAGCCTCCGGCTCGAAGGGTTTCACGATCCAGCCGTTCACGCCGAGCTCCTTGCCGCGCGCCTTCTTCTCCTCGCTGCTCTCGGTCGTGAGGAAGACGACCGGCTTTCCGGCGAGGTCGCCGGCCTGCTTGAGTCCCTCGACGAACTCGAATCCGTCCATCTCGGGCATATGCACGTCCACGATGAACAGGTCGAAATCAGGGCCCGCCATATCCAGCGCCTGGCGCCCGTTCTCCGCCTCGGACACCTCGTACCCGAGCGGATCCAGCGCCTTGTGCACGAGCTTACGGATCGTCGATGAATCGTCTACGCACAGAATCTTCTTTCCCATACCATCTCCTTCGTGCCGGCTGCTCAGAACAGCGTCACGTCTCCGGCGAGCTCTGTTCCGTCGGCGAGCTGCGCCGCGCGCCGCTCGCCGGCGTCGTAGCCGTCGTGGCCAACGGCGACGTACTCGTCCTGCATCGTGAAGTGACTCGCCGCGATCGAGCGGGCGAGATCGCGCAACTGCTCGGTGTTCGGCCCCGGTCGATCCTCGTCGTCGGCAGGGGCCCGGTCCAGCGCTTCCTGCAGAATCTCGGCGATGTGAGAGACGATCTGCTGGATCGCGTCCTGTTCCTGCATCGCCATGTTGATCTCGTTGAGCCGATTCGTGACCGCTTCGCTCACCCCGGCGGCGGTCTGGACGGAGGAGCTGATGTGCTCGACCTTCGGTTCGAGCTCGGAGACGGTGCGCTGAATCGATTCGATCGTCTGATTGAGGTTCTCCTGGGAACGCGCCATCAGACCGCGATGGGTCTCGGCGAACTCTCCGACCCGCGCCTCGATCTGCACCGTGTTGGACCCGATCATCTCGGCGACCTCTTTTGCGGTCACGGCGAGCTTCTGGATCTCGGTCGCGATGACGCTGAATCCCTGGCCGAACTCTCCGGCCTTCGCCGCGTAGATCGCCGCGTTGATCGCAAGGATGCTCGTCTGCTCCGCGATGTCCGACACCTGCGTCAGCAGCTCGGATGTCTCGGACACCGACTGCGAGATGCTGGTCAACGATCGATCGAGCGAAGCGTTCGCCTCGTCGTTGTTCCGTGCGATTTCGCCCAGGCGCTGCGCGTCACCGGTGAGCTCACCGACGCTGTGCTCGAGCGACTGGTCGCCTACCGACATCTCGGTCAGAAAGCCCGAGATGGTCTCGCTGAGCGAGGTGCTCTGGCGTCCGAGCTCGTAGATGTCCTCGGTGAGCGAGGTCGATCCCCGCTCGCTCTTCTCGATGGCCTTGCGCGCGAGTCCTTCGATGATGGGAGAGGTCTCGCGGACGAGCGCGACCGCCTCGACGAGCTTCCACTTCGCCTGCTGGACCGATTCTGATTCCGCGCGCAGCGAGACGGCTTCCTCTTCAAGGCGGGTTACGGTCGCCCCCAACTCCGCCTCACGCTCTGCGGCGCCTCGCTCCACCTCGCTCAGCCGCTCGTCGCAGCGTTGTCGCGCCGCCCGTGCGTCGCCCCACGCGAGGAGCCCTGCGGTAGCGAGCGAGACGAGCCCGAGCGTCGACGAGGCGAACACGAGCGGCGCCGCGCCGAACGCGAGCGCCGCCGTCGCGACGGCCAGGAGCATCGAAAAGCTGTACGCTATGGTCGTTCGTTTTTTCATTGGTGAAGCGTCCGCCTCCGTGGCAGGTCGGGCAGCCTACTGCTGCGCCTGACCCGCCGTCTCCTGCATCTGAGCCTTTCCGAGCGCGAGCGCTTGCTCGGGCACCTCTTCGGGGCGCATCAGCCGATCGATCTCGAGGAGAATCTTGACCTCTCCCTCTACCGTACCGAGCCCCGTGACGAACTGTTCGTGTCCTGTCCCGCTCTTGAACTCCGGCGCGGGCTGGATGTTCTTGGCGGGGATCTGGTGCACCTCGCTCACGGTATCGACGATGAAGCCGACCACACGCGACTGCGCCTCGATGATGATGATGCAGGTGCGGTCGTCGTAGTCGCGGAACGGCATTCCGAACCGCAGTCGCAGATCGACCACCGGAATGACCGTGCCCCGCAGATTGATCACCCCGCGCACGTAGTGCGGCATGTCGGGGACGGCCACGATCTTCTGCAGCTCTTCGATCGACTGCACCCGATCGATCGGGACACCGTACTCCTCGTCTCCGAGGCGGAACAGAAGGTGCTTGTCCTCCGAGTCGCTGTCGGTCTCGTCGTCAACCAGGAACAGATCGTC
>CAZICD010000210.1:0-2788 GCA_964537725.1 uncultured Spirochaetaceae bacterium
CCCCGGTGCCGTGTTCCTGCGCGCCGACAACGCCAACCCCGCCGATATCGGGCGTGTCGTCTCGAGGACCGTCGAGCGCTACGGCCGCATCGACGGCCTCGTGAACAACGCGGCGACGCTGCGGCGCGAAACGATCCTCACGACGGAATTCGACTTCCTGCGCCACGTGCTCGAGGTGAACCTCATGGGCGCGATCGAGTACACGAAGCGGGTGATGGAACACATGATCGAGCACGGCGGTGGATCGATCGTACACATCGGCTCTACCCACGCCTGGTCGGGCCTGGCCGACCTCTTCCCGTACTCGATCGCGAAGGGCGGGCTCCTGACGCTCAGCCACCACATCGCGCGCAACTACGCCTCCCACGGCATCCGCAGCAACTGGGTAACCGTCGGGTGGGTCATTACGCCGGGCGAGGTCGAGGTATGGAGGCGCAACGGCAGGGACGAGGCGTGGATCGAGGAGAAGGGAAAGGAGGTCGTACCGCTGGGACGGCTGCAGACACCCGAAGAGATCGGGGCGGCTGTTGCCTTCCTGCTGTCGGACGACGCGAACCAGATCACGGACACCGAGCTCGACGTAGCCGGTGGACTTCGAGTATAGGAGTGCATATGAGTGACAGAACGAGCCCGATCGGGCAGACGGTAGCGAACGGCGTGACGCACGTCTGGAACGACTCGTGCGCGATCTCCGAGTTGGAGTACGCGATCGGCCACGGCGCCGTCGGCGCGACGACGAACCCGGTCATCGTGGGTCAGGTCCTCGAGAAGGAACGCCACCTCTGGGAGGAGCGGCTCGCGGAGCTGAACGCCGAGTTCGCGGACGGCACCGAGGAGGACATCACCTGGAAGCTCATCGAGGAGATGGGCGTGCGTGGTGCGAAGCTCCTCGAGCCCGTCTTCAACGAGGCGAAGGGGCTCAAGGGGCGGCTCTCCATCCAGACGAACCCGAAGTTCTACCGGAACAAGGACGCGATGGTAGAGCAGGCGCTGCACTTCGCGACGCTCGCACCGAACATCCAGGTGAAGATCCCGGCGACCGAAGCCGGCATCGCGGCGATCGAGGAGGTCACCGCGCGCGGCATGAGTATTAACGCGACGGTGAGCTTCACGGTTCCCCAGTCGCTCGCCGTCGCCGAGGCGGTGAAGCGAGGACTCGAGAAGCGCGAGGCGGCCGGCGAGGACACGTCGAGCATGGCTCCGGTGTGTACGATCATGGTCGGACGCGTGGACGACTGGTTGAAGGTCGTCGCGAACAAGGAGAACATCATCGTCGATCCCGAGGCGCTCGAATGGGCCGGCGTCGCGGTGATGAAGCGCGCCTACGAGATCTACCGGGAGCGCGGCTATCGAACGAGACTGCTCGCGGCGGCGTACCGCAACCACTACCACTGGTCGCAGTTCATCGGCGGAGAGGTATCCATGACGATCCCGTACAAGTGGCAGGTCCGGTTCAACGGCTCGGACGTGCCGATCAGGGACTACATGGACGACCCGGTCGACCCGAAGATCGTCGAGACCCTGAGGGCGCACTTTCCCGACTTCGTGAAGGCGTACGAGCCGAACGGCATGACGCCGGCAGAGTTCGACACGTACGGCGCGGCCGTCCGGACGCTCCGGTCGTTCATCGCCGGGTACAGCGATCTTCTCGCGACGATCCGCGACGTGATGCTCCCGAACCCCGATTGAGGTAGACTGAAGGTATGAGCAAGCCTCTTCAGATCGGCCTCATCGGCGGCGGCATGTGGGGTCGCGTCCACCTGGACAGCGTGAAGGAGCTGGGTGGGAAGCGGGCCGAAACGCGGTGGATCTGCACGAGGACGCCCGTGAACCTCGAGCAACTGCAGAAGGAATACGGGGTCGAGCGCGGCACGACCGACTGCCGGGAGATGCTCGCCGACCCCGACCTCGACGCGGTGATCGTCTCAACGCCGCCGTTCCTCCACGCCGCACAGGGCATCGCGGTTCTGGAGGCGGGCAAGCATCTCCTGCTCGAAAAGCCGATGGCGACTTCGGACGAGGATGCCGCGCATCTCGTCGAGGCCGCCGCGTCGCACCCGGAGCTCGTGAGCCTGGAGGCTTCCTGCCGATTCTCCAGGCTGAATCCCAAGTACGACTTCGTGAAAGAGGTCATCGACTCGGGCCGGCTCGGGAGGGTCTACCTGGTTCATCACCACGAGATGAAGCCCGGCACCTTCTTGGACCACAACCCGCGCGCGACCGACTGGGCGACCGACCCCGACCGAGCCGGTGGCGGCCCCGTCATCGACTGGGGCCCCTACGACTTCTCGTTCCACTTCGGGCTCGTGGGCGACCCGACGCCGGCGAGCCGGGTGAGCGCCGTCGCGCGCATGGAGGGCGGAATCGAGCGGCACGCGGTCGCTATCGTCGAGTTCGACGGTGGCGTCACCTACCATCTCGAGCGGATCGGCGGGATGCCCTACCAGGAGCAGAGCACGACCCGAATCCACGGCACCGAAGGCACGCTCGCCTTCGGGTACCAGCCGTGGGAGCCGCAGGAGATCCAGCTCTACAGCCGCGGGGCGGACGGGGGCCTGAGTCATGAGACGCTCCACTGCCACTACGACCGCGCGTGGCACGAGAACACGTATCTGCTCGAGCACTTCGTCGAGTGCATCGAGGGAGACGCGGAGCCGATGATGACGTTTCCGCTCGCGAAGCGGAACCTGGACGTCAGTCTCGCGATCCTCGACCAGATCCGCCGCTGAGCGGCAACATCACACCGTTCCATCGCAGACGTTGAGCCGACGCGTCTCGGGACCGCTTC
>CAZICD010000211.1:0-2593 GCA_964537725.1 uncultured Spirochaetaceae bacterium
AAAAAGGGGGAGACGCGGGGCCATGGGGCTCTTGTGTACATCGCTCTGCCTGCTCAACCGTGCGGGGCTGTGCGGCTCTGGTGCTCCGGCACCATTGCAGGGGTTCTGATCCCGATGAGTGGTCCGGTTTTGCGGTTCCGGAAACCGGGCTACGCTCCGTCGCCGGAGCGTTCGCGCGTGCCCCCCTGTCTCCCATAGATTACGTTGTTGATTCGTCCGCGAACTCCACGGACACCTCGAAGCTCGCCTTCCGCAGCGCGCGGTTGAGTCGGCGAAACTCAAGGCGCGCCTTCTCGAGCTCATCCCGGACCGCCAGGAACGGAGTCTCGGGTTCCTCAACGATGTCCCGATCCTCCTTGTGAATCACCCTCGCCGCCGAACTGGCGGCGAGTTGCGTGCTCAACTCGCTCACGCGCTCCTTTGCCGCCTTGCGCAGCTCGAGCGCCTCGCTCAGTGAGACCTCTTCGTCTCCGATGCGCACGGAACTCGCGAAGTTCGCGCGCTGAATCGCGGTGTTGAGCTTGTGCCGCTTGTACTCGAGCGTACGAAGCTCGGTCCGCAGCGCATTGAGGTCAACGCCCTCTGCCGGCCGTGATGCATCCGCATCCACGCGAGAAAGCGGCCATGTCCTGCCGGTCGCCCGAGACTCGGGCAGACATGAGCGTATCGTCGCCAATCTACCGTCGTACTCGGAGCGCAACTCGAGCGCCTCGTAGACGAACAGAACGTTCTTCTCAGCCATCGTCCTCCTCCTGCTGATCATCGCCGGTAATCGACACTCCCAGCTGCACTTCGAGTGCATCCAGGACTCCTCGTCTGTCAGATGGCGCGATCACCGTACCGATTCGAGGCCCCAGATCGCTCTTCCTGAGCGTACGCACCTGGTGAGCCAGAACCGTGACGTCCAGTGAACCACCGTTCTCGGGCTGCACGACGCACACGGCTTCGTTCGGGTAGACCTCGCGCGCGTCGCCGTACTCAACGACGGGGAGCACGGTCACGTGCTCGAGCGTCTGATTGATGACGGAGTCGCTGATCACGAGGACCATCACCCGCCGCTGTGTTCCGAGCCCGAAGACGCACCACCGCATCGCTGTCCCTCACCCATCCGAAATCTGCCGGGAGTCGACACACTCGAACGCCGCCTCCACCTGCTCGATCTCCGTTGCCAGGCGCGTATCCTGCGCCGCGCGCGTGCACGACTCGCGAACGCGCTCGGTCTGCAGATCCCGGAGCCGCCGGCGCAGCGCATCCTCCACGAACCGGCTCATGGACGATGCGTATCCGTGCTCTACTGCTTCGCGCACCTCGTCCACAACGCTGCTCGATATCTGATACGTAACCTTCTGCGATTCCGCCACCGCTGCATCCCTTTCTGAACCCGACTACCTTACCATTATGCCATATCATTCGTATGGCGTCAATACCATACAATTGATATGGCAAGCGGGTTCTCACACGTCGTGATAACATCGACCCGACTGCCCACCTCGTACCACTGCTGGTCCTCACCGCAGGATCCGTACACGATGGACGAGCGCGTGCTCGAGCACATCGATGAAGCGGTTCGCTACGGCGAGCGATACGGCCTGCACGTGAGCCTCAACTTCCATCGCGCGCCGGGCTACTGCATCAACCCGCCGGCCGAGCCGTGGAATCTCTGGAAGGACGCCGCCCCGTCCGTCCGGGTCGATGTCGCGAGCGGATCACGAGCGCGTTATCCGCTCGCTCGTCGCCGCGATCGGCGAAGAGGACCCCGACCGCGCGATCGTCGCCGACGGACTGAACGTCGGGAACGAACCGATCCCGGAGCTCGCCGATCTGGGCATCGCCCAGAGCTGCCGCGGCTACCTCCCCATGGGCGTGAGCCACTACCAGGCTCCCTGGGTGGGCGGCGAGCGCTTCCCCGCCCCGCGCTGGCCGGGCGGCTGGCACGACGGCGAGCACTTGAACCGCTCGCACCTGGAGGCGCACTACGACCGCTGGGCGGCGCTGATGGATCAGGGGGTGGGCGTACACTGCGGCGAATGCGGCGCGTTCAACCGCACGCCCCACGACGTCTTCCTCGCGTGGTTCGCAGACCTGCTGGACGTGCTCGCCGAGCGCGACATCGGCTTCGCGCTGTGGAACTTCCGCGGCAGCTTCGGCATCCTGGACTCGGGACGCGACGACGTGGACTACGCCGACTGGCACGGCCACGCGCTGGACGCGAAGCTGCTCGAGCTGCTGCGGGAGCGGTAGGTGGGGGGGGTAGTCTCCGGGCCGGGCGGCGACGGCACGCCGACCGCTTCACAGCGCGATGGTTTCCTCGCTGTAGTCCGACTCTGCAGCTTCGCGGGCCTCGCGGCGATTCATCTCAAGGGCCTCGGAAAGGCACTCCTTGAGGGCGACCATCAACTCGTCTCGAGAGGGCTCCTGGGCGTTCACCCCCGGGACCTCCTCGATCCAGCCGTACCACCAACCTCGTTCCTGCTTCACAACCGCGGTGTAGCTGTTCATCAGTACAAGTATAGGCCGGTTCCGGCAGCCGGGCAACGGAGGACCGGCGATGTATCACGGTATCCGGTACCGACACGCACCGGCCCCACGTCAC
>CAZICD010000212.1:0-2587 GCA_964537725.1 uncultured Spirochaetaceae bacterium
ATCGTCGTCCTGATGACCTTCGGCGTGCGTCAGGCGTCCCGGTTCGCCGGCCGCGCCGTGGGCCGCAGCACCCTCCGGCTGCACCGGGTGGCGGAGATGATCTACTCCACCGGCCGCATCCCCCGCTCGTGGGTCTCCGATGAGCTCGCGCGCGGCGGACCGAAGGCCGAGCAGCACGCTCGCGACGACGCGCAGTGGGAGATCGACAAGCTGATCAAGCACTTCACCAAGTCGGGCGCCTTCGCCGACGAAGAGTCCCGCGCCGAGCTCATGGGCGCGCTCGAGTCGACGCGCGACCGCCTGGAACGCGAGCCGCTCGACGACCTGATCGGACCCGACCCGCGGCTTCGGCGTACGGTCGTCTTCCTCGACAGCGGCGACACGCTCGTCGACGAGGGGACCGAGATCAAGGACGAGAACAAGGTCACGCAGCGCGCGAGGCTCATCCCCGGCGCCGCACGAATGGTTCGGCGGCTGAAGCAGACGGGGTATACGATCGCGCTCGTCGCCGACGGGCCTCGCGGGACCTTCGAGAACACGCTGAAGCCGCCGCGACTCTGGCAACTCTTCGACGCGTACGCGATCTCCGGCGACGTGGGTGTCGGCAAGCCGGATCCGCGCATGTTCCGCACGGCGCTCGACGAGCTCGAGATCCCAGAGGCGGAGTACCGCGACGTCGTCATGGTGGGCAACAACCTCTTCCGCGACATCAAGGGGGCGAACGACCTGGGCCTGACGACCGTCTGGCTCGACTGGGCGCCTCGCCGATCCAAGACGCCCGCGGACGAGAGCGAGGTCCCGGACTACACGATCGGGAAGCCGATGGAGCTCATCGAGATAGTCGAACGGCTCGAGGCCGAGCGCGAGCAGGAGCTCGAGGCAGAGGCCGAAACCGGGGAGGAGCAGGCATGAGCGAGCACCGGGTAGAGCTCGGTTCGCTGTCGCCCGAGGCGCGGGCGGCGATCGACGGCGTGGTCTACTCTCCGGCCGCCCGCGAGTCGGGCCACCCGCGGGCCGTCGCCGCCGGGTTCGCTACCGGCGTCGCCTGCCTGCTGAACCCGGCCTCTGACGGGCGCGATGGCGTCTCGCTCGCGGGCGAGCTCCGCCGCGACGCCGAAGCGCTGCTCGCGCTCCAGAACGGCGACGGGACGATCGACGCCGGCAACATCGCGACACCACCGGACACCGGATTCGTCATGGAGACGCTCGGGACCGCGCTGATCGCGCTTCGCGCCGCCCACCCGTCCGGCGTCCCGACGGGCGACCTCGCGGCCGCCGTCGACGCCGCCGACCGGTTCATGAAGCGCGGCGCGGCGGCGCTCGTCACCGGCGGCGTCCACACCCCCAACCATCGGTGGGTCGTCTGCTCGGCGCTCGCGATGGCCTGGCGGCTCTACGGCGAGGAGTCGTACGTCCGCCGCATCGACGAGTGGCTCGCCGAGGGCATCGACATCGACGCAGACGGTCAGTACTGCGAGCGCAGCGCGGGCATCTACTCGGCGGTCTCCTCCGGCGCGCTCCTGAACGTCGCGCTGCTCCTCGGCCGCGACGAGATCCTCGAGCCCGTCCGGCGCAACCTCGAGACCACGCTCCTGCTCACGCAGCCCGACGGCCGCCTCGAGACGACCGCGTCGAGGCGACAGGACCAGTACACGACGAGCCTCACCTGGGGCCGGTACTACCTGCCGCTGCGCGTGCTCGCGGCGATCGACCGGAACGAGCGCTTCGCCGCCGCCGCGCGGGCGATCGAGCGGGGCGCGGGCCATCACGGCCCCGAGTCACCGCTCGCGAGGTACGCGATCGCGCTCTTCGCCTTCCCCGAGGCGAGCGCGCCGCTGCCCGACGTCCGGGCGGGAGCGCTGCCCGCCGATTTCTCGGTGCACCTCCGCGACGCCGGGCTCTACCGAGAGCGCCACGGCGACCTCGCGCTCTCGGTGTTCGGCGGCCACGACCGCTGGCCGGACGGGCGCGTCGTCCCCGAGGTCTCGGGCCGATCGGGTAACCCGACGTTCCTCACCTTCGCCGCCGGCTCGTCTTCGGTCCGATGGGTCCGGCTGCTGCCCCGGTTTTTCCGCGTGGGCTACCTGCGACCGGAGCTGGGCTCGTGCGAGGAGGGCCGATGTACGCTCGGCGCGTCGGCCCGGGTGGGGTACGTCCAACCGCTCCCGCCCGATCGGCGCCGCGCCGACGGCGTCTACGAGCTCTCCACCGCCGACGGCCGGTTCTGGAGCGCGATCGCCCTCGACGAGCGCGAGCTCAGCAACGTGCAGAGCGTGGAGGTGGACGTCTCGGTGCGGATGACGGGCGACCGGGTGGAGGCGCGCTTCGACGCGCGCGCGACGACGTCGGTCCCGATCTGTCTGGAGATCGCGCTCGACCCGGATCACGTGCTCGAGGCGCCCGCGTGGGAGGCAGACGAAGCGAGCGCGTCATTGCGGCACCGCGCGTCGGGTATCGATCTCGAGCTCACCCGCGAGCGCCCGGACGCGTGGGTGCCGTCGCCGAATGACTACGGCGACTTCGAGCAGGGCCGCCGCGCCACCGAGCGCGCGATGCACGGCGACGCGATGCCCCGGATCCTGTACGC